>JANNFI010000031.1:0-51401 GCA_031379665.1 Ignavibacteria bacterium | reverse complement strand
GACCGGCCTGGACCTCGGGGGGGGGGGGGGGGCGGAACCGGCAAATCGCCTAGCTCAGGTCCGTCGTGCCCGGGTTCAGGATCACCGCGATGAGAAACGCGATGACCGCAACGATGAGGCCGTACATGAAGACGTTGAAGGAAATGCGCAGGTACCGGTACTTCACGGCCAGGACCCTGCCGAGCGAGTGGAGGTCGCGGATCATGCTTCTATACAGGTATTCGCGGTCATTCATCATCTCGTTCATCCCCCATTCGAAATCCTCAAGGCTCATCTTGTGGAAGTTGCCGAAGAACAGGAGGTTCGCGCGCTTCTTCTCGATGTCCTCCTTTGTGAATTTCCCCTCCGTAATTTTTGGGCGTGTGGCCAGCACCGCGAAGATGATGGCCGTCAGGCAGACCCCGATGAGGATCAGGATGGGAAGGACCAGATGGGGGTTATTGTCAATCTTGGTGAAAAGGAGTCCCACCACCAGGGTGATGATCATCGAGTTGGTGCTGATCATCATATGGGCCTTGGAGTCGGCCATACTCGTGAGGTCCAGATGGTTCTTCGGCACGGTTCTGAAAACCGTCTCGATCCCCCGCTCGGGCCGTGCCGCCTTGTCCATCTTGTTCTTCAGGATATCACGGCGTTCCTCCTGCTGCCCGGAGGACCGGGCTTCCTTCGCCTGCGCCCCACGCAGCGACTCCTGAAGCCGAAGGAGGTTTTTCATCTTCCGCGCCTGGAACTCCTCGCGCGCATACTTTGTGTGAAAGCGCTGCGACGCCACGAAATTCGTGGAGATCGAGAGCCATTCCACCTCGGTCATCGGCGTTCCGGCCCTGCGCTCCATCTCCGTCCGGATCAGCTCGTTCTTGTCGAAGAATCGTTTCGTCCCGATATGCGCCATGTCGGCGTCGCAGATCACCTCCTCGAGGATGTCTGCCGGCTGCTGCGGCACCTTCGTGGCGAGGATGCACCGGACGACCGCATCGGTCCGGTCTGCGGGATAGCCGTGGTGGGTGAGAAATTCCCTCGCCATCGTGGCGCTGTGTTCCTCGTGCCCCTCGGCCGTTTGGGTATACCCGGTATCGTGGAACCACGCGGCCAGCAGGACGATCTCCGTCTCGGGACGGTCGAGCTTCGAGCCTTCCGCGATCTCCCTCACCGCCTCAACCGTATCGACCGTATGTTGGACGCTGTGGTAGATGGCCCAGTCGGGAGCCCTGGTGGTCAGGACCTCGCGGGCGTGGTCGGATGCCATCTGGAGGATGTCTGTAGGGGCTCCCATTCTATTTCGTCGGTTGTCAGGGGTGGACGCACGCCTCCAACGCCCCTGCGAGGGCGAGGCAACGTTCAGGGAAAGATAGAAATATGCGGACTCAATTCAAACGGGGGTCAAACGGAGCTAAAAACGACCAGGCTGGCCTCCCTTTCAACCGGCCTGATTGTTGTATGCTCCCGGCCTTACGACCGGAGGCGCACGAATTCTAGGGTAATACGGTCAGAAATGCAACCGGGGAGGCGGAATGAGTGAGCAACCGGCAGAATTACCGAGTAACCGGCCTTTTGAAATTTCGGGGGGATTCTATACCTTGATCGATCAATGTAACCCCCCTGCGCCCATTCCGATGAAGGAAAAGAACCTCGTCCTCAAGCACCGCGACCTGAGCTGGCTGTCGTTCAACCATCGCGTCCTCCAGGAAGCGGCCGATCGCCGGAACCCGCTCTACGAAAGGATCAAATTCCTCGCCATCTATTCGTCGAACCTCGACGAATTCTTCCGCATCCGCGTGCCCTCCCTGCGCGCGCTCCTCGAGCTAAAGAAAAAGACGGCTAAAAAACTCGACTTCGACCCTCAGGAAGTCCTCACGCGCATCCGGAAGGTGGTCACGCGCCAGCAGGAGGAATTCGGGGAGATTTTCAGAATGGGGATCAAGCGGGAGCTGGCCAGGAACCACATTGCAATTCTCGACGAGACCCGTCTCAGTGCGGCGCAGCGAGCGGCCGTCCTGAAGTATTTCCGCGAGACGGTGATGCCCCTCCTGCGCCCGATCTTTCTCAAGCCCGACCGCGATATACCGTTCCTCGAGAACCGGGTCCTCTATTTCGTCGTGAGGCTGGCGAAAAAACCGCCGGCGGACCCCGAGAGTGAGTCGACGGAGGCTGATCCCACCCGATTCGCCCTGATGGAAATACCCCAGGCACAGCTCGGGCGTTTCTATGAACTTCCCTACGACGGGAAACGGCACGACGTCATATTCCTCGACGACGTCATCCGTGTGGGCCTCAGCGACTTTTTCCCTCGTCACGAAGTGAAGGGAGCGCGTGCCATCAAAGTCTCGCGCGACGCGGAGCTCTACATCGACAATGAGTATGACGGCGACCTCATCGAGAAGATCAGGAAGGCCATAGACCGGAGGAAGGAAGGAATGCCCTCCCGCCTTCTCTACGACCAGGACCTCTCGAAGAAAACCCTCGACATCCTCGTGAATTTCTTCCGGTTCAGGGACGAGCTGGTCCCCGGCGGCAAATATCACAACTTCCATCACCTGCTCGATTTCCCGAACCCGGTCGCCCCGGCCCTGATGTTCGAGCCGTGGGAGACGGTCGAACCAAAGATCGAGGGATACCACGCGGCAGCGGACACCCGGCAGGGGAATTCACTGATCGACGCGATCCGGCGCGACGACATCCTGCTGTACTATCCCTACCATTCGTACGCGCCGGTGATCGACTTCCTGCGCGAGGCGGCCGACGATCCGTCGGTCACCGCGATCGACATCACGCTCTACAGGGTGGCGAAGGATTCGTTGGTCGTCGAGCAGCTGATCAGGGCCGCGCGCGCCGGGAAATCGGTGACCGCCTTCGTAGAGGTGAAGGCCCGGTTCGACGAGGAATCCAATTTCTACTGGGCCGAGGAGATGCAGAAGGCGGGGGCCAGGATCTTCTACAGTTTCCCCGGGCTCAAGGTCCACGCCAAACTCTGCCTCGTTTCGCGCCGGGAGAACGGGCGGCCCACCGATTACGGCTACCTCGCCACCGGCAATTTCAACGAGAAGGTGGCCAGGCAGTACACCGATTTCGGGATGTTCACGGCCAACGGCGACATCACCGCCGAGATGCAGAACGTCTTCAACATCCTCGAGCGCAGGAAGGAGAAGATGACCTTCAGGAAACTCCTCGTTTCGCCCTTCACGATGCGCGACAGGCTCGTCGAGCTCATCGAGGCGGAAATCGCGAACGCCAGGGAGGGGAAGAAAGCCGGGATCATCCTGAAGATGAACAGCCTCGAAGACCGTAAGATGATCGTGAAGCTCTATGAGGCGAGCGGAGAAGGGGTGAAGGTCTCGCTGATCGTCCGCGGCATTTGCTGCCTCGTCGCCGGCGTCAAGGGCTTGAGCGAAAACATCGAGGTCATCAGCATCGTGGATCGGTTTCTGGAGCACGCGAGGGTGTACATCTTCCACAACGGGGGGGATGAACTCTACTACCTCTCATCGGCGGACTGGATGAACCGCAACCTCTCACACAGGATCGAGGTCGCCTTCCCTGTCTACAGCATCAGGTTGAAGCATATGCTGAGGACGATCATCGACCTCCAGCTGTCCGACACCGTAAAGGCGAGGATCATCGACCGCGAACAGGCGAATCACTACCGGAAGGGGCCGCCGGAAGTCCGCGCCCAGCACGCCATCAGGGAGGCGTTGCGCTGAGGAATGGAATCCCTGCCTTCCGGCGGCGGTAGGCAGCAGACCGTGGTCAGTTCAGTTTTTTACCCGCGGTACCCGGGGCAACCTCGGCCATTTTCTCGGCCTCCGGTAGGAGTTCGAGCGCCCTCCCGACCTGCGCGTCGTCGGGGAGCATCACGCGGTACCAACCGGCGTCGTTGAAGAGACTTTGGGCGATCTGGGCCTTCAGCCGCGTGACGATGAAGCCGCGGTCCTTTTTGAACTGCTCCTCGTCGATCGCGATCTCCTTCCCCTTCACGAACTCCGTGAACGATTCCACCATCCCGTCCGGGATCGAAAACTTATCGGCAAAGGAGGCCACGTCGGAATATTCCGTCCGGAGGGTGCGCCCATCGCCGTCGAGGTACGCCGACGCGTAGAGGTAGAAGACGTTGCGGCGGAGCATTTCGGCGGTCGTGTTGGTCAGCTCACCCGGTTTCACCACGTGGTCCGGCTTGATGCCGCCCCCGCCGTAGACCGTCCTTCCGGCGTTCGTCGTGAAGACCGGCCTCGCGGAATCGGGCATCTCCCTCCGGGAGCCGGTTGAATCGTCTGCCGCGACCGCTCCATCCGAGCCCGCCGAGCCTGCGGAATCGGCGTCCGCGGAATCGCCCTCCTGGTATGCCTGCCGCACATACTCCGACACGTTCAGGTCGTCGTAGGGCCGTTGGATCAGCCGGCCGCTGGGGGTGTAGTAACGCGCGACGGTCAGCCGGAGGGCCGAGCCGTCGGAGAGGTCCCACTGCCGCTGAACAAGCCCCTTGCCGAAGCTCGTCTCGCCGACGATCAGCGCGCGGTCCCAGTCCTGCAGGGCCCCGGCGACGATCTCGCTCGCGCTCGCCGAACCATGGTTGATGAGGACGATCAACGGAATCTTCTCGTACGGGTTGCCGTCGTTCGCGTAAAAGGTCTCGTCCATCTTGCCGTCGTGCGATTTCGTATACACGACCTTCTTCGGCGCGTTCGCCTCGCCGCCGTCGAGGAACGCGTCGCTCATCTCGACCGCCTCGTTCATCAGGCCGCCCGGGTTGCCGCGCAGATCCAGGATCAACTTCTTCATCCCCTGCGACCGGAGCCCACCCAGGGCCTTGTCGAGTTCCGCGCTGGTGGTGGCCGCGAAGCGGTTGACGCTGACGTAGCCGACGTCGTCCCGGATCATCAGCGCCACGTCGACGCTGGTGATGGAGATATTGTCCCGGATGATATCGTACTTCAGGGGCCCGGTCACCCCCGTCCGCAGGATCGTGATGCCGACCTTCGTTCCCTTGGGTCCGCGGAGCTTTTTCGCCGCATTCTGGGTGGTGATGCCGATCGACGACGAGTCGTCGATGCGGACGATGCGGTCGTTCGAGAGGATGCCCATCCTCGACGCCGGCCCTCCTCCCATCGGGTTGACCACCATCAGCGTGTCGTTCACGACCAGAATCTCCAGGCCGACGCCCTCGTACGACCCCTGGATGCGCTCCTCCTCCTGCTCGGTGATCTGCGGGGTGAGGTAGACCGAATGCGGGTCGAGCTTCGAGAGCATTTCAGCGATCGCAGTCGAGGTGAGGTCACGGATGTCCACCGTGTCGACATAATTCTGCTGGACGAGCGAGAGCACGTCCTTGAACTTGTTGAGCTGCGTGAAGATGTCGTTGTCGGTAAGGAGGTTCGACACGCCCATCCCCGTCACGAGGGCCGTGACGATGAGCAACAACGTGAACCAGAGCGATATTTTTCTTTTCATAAACTCCACGTCCGGATGAGTGATCGCCCCCGAGATCGGGGCGCCCTTGTTTACTCAATATACGAAACCGACGGCACCCGGGTTCACTCCTTTGTGATTTTCAGCCCGTTCCCGTCGTAATGGCAGAATTCGTACTCGAAGGGGTACTCCCGTTTACAACTCCGGCAATATCGCAGCAACGGTGGTCCGGTCGGTGAGGCCTTGCTACCGAGCCAGTTCCGCCTGAATCCGCGCTCCTGCTCCGTCACCGGAATTCCGGCCTTTTCGTTCGTGACCACTTCGTACGCCTCCGACTCGAGCAGCGTAATTTTCCCCGACCCGCGTTTCCCCCGCTGAATGTATTCGATGTCCAGGCGGTCACCCGGTGTATGTTTGACGAGGAGCGAATCGAGGATCGCCGTCGACGTGACTTTCAGCCCTGCGATCGAAAGGATCGTGTCGCCGCGGTCCAGCCCCGCCCTGTACATCGCGCTCGTTTCGGCCGGCCCCGCGCCGATGACGGCGCAGGTATCGAGGTACCGCAGCGTGATAGCGCCGATGGAGGCCTTCCCCGAGTCCTTGCGTCGCAGGAGAAGTCCCGCCGATGCCAGCAGGCGGGCGTAATCCGGGGTTTCCTGGCCCGCGACGTATTTCGAGAAAAAATCGTGGGCAAATCCGGGGTCGTTCGTCAGCCCGGCCAGGATCGTTTCGAGATTCGCGTCCGTGTACGGGACTTCGGTCGCCCCGTGGATCCGCCACACCTGTTGCATATAGTCGTCGAGGGTGAGGCCGGGGAAACGGGACCTGAGGGTAAGGTCGAGCGCGGTCCCGATCACGTCGCCGAATGAATAGTACGAAAAAAAGGTGTTGGCCTCGTTCGAGACGTCGGGATGGGCCGCCCCGTCGACGAGCGGTGCCTTCCGGCTCATCTCCTCGGCGCTGAAGTATCGCGGCCCCGGGGCGTTCAGAAAGGCGCTCAGGCTCGAACCGAGGCTCCCGGTGAAGCGGTCCATGGCGAAGATGCCGGCGCGCATCCGGATAAGGCGGTCGTAGTAGTTCGTGACGCCCTCGGCGAACCAGAGCTCCGACGACGTGTTCGTCCCCTCGAAGTCGAACGGCTCGAGCGATTTCGGACGGATCCTCTCCACGTTCCAGACGTGGAAGAATTCGTGCGCCACGGTTCCGAGGTTGGCGCCAGCGTTCGTCCGCAACGGCTCCCTTCCGGTGATGGATGTGCTGTTACGATGTTCCATCCCGTCGCCGGAGACCCACGGCAGGTAATCCACGATGAAGACGTATTTCCCGTTGTCGAACGCTGGGTATTCCCCGAAGACCGTCCGGGCCTCCTCGACGATGCGGCGCGACATCGCAGCGTAGGCATCGGCTTCGGCGTCGGACCCGTCGTGGTGCAGGGCCAGCGTGAAGGTGTACGCCGAATCGCCCGGGCCGCCACCGCGCCACGTGCGGATGGCGTGAGCGCTCAATTCCACCGGGCTATCCATGAAGTACTGCAGGTTGGGGGCGGTGAACATCATCGGGTGGTGCGTGGGGAAGAGCTGTGTCGCGGCCTTCCAGAGCGAACCCGCCGGAATTTCGAACTCGATCGCGATCGGGCGATCGTCCATCCCCTTCGCCCAGGCGAAGGCGGCGGGCATATTCAGGTGGGCGTGGGATGCGTCGATGCCGGCAAACGTCCCGTCCGCCTGGTCACCGAAGAGCGTGTACCGGACCTCGACGGTGCCGTCGTGCCCTGAGACGTTCCACCGGTGGGGATCGGGCCGTGTTATGGTGAGCTCCCGCCCCCGTCCGTCGAACGCCGTGAAGTTGTAAACGTTTCGCGCGAAATTCATCCGGGCGTAACGGCCGGGGCTCGCCACGCTCATCCGGACCTCGAGGGGATCGCTGAGCTCCCCGGTGAACCGAACGACGATCTCCGCCTCGTGGTGCGCCGCGTTCCCGAATGAGACGGAATAGGACACCGGCTCCTGGGCGTGGACGGGGGCGAAACCGGCGGCAGCCAGCGAGAGGAAGAGTGTCACGGCAGGTGGAATGAGGATTCTTTTCATCGCCCGGTCAACCGCTTGAGGAGCTGGATCTGCCCGGCGTGATATACGTCGTGCGCCGCGATGCCCGCAATGATGGCGACGTTGCTGACTTTGCTTCCGGCGGGCTTTTTCCCCAGGTCGGCCTGTCTCAGCGAAGCGACGGCACGGCGCATCTCGTGGTGCATCTCGGCGAGAAGCCGGAGGTCGTCCTTCCAGGCGGCGCCGGCCACGGGCCGCCGGAACCAGTTGCTGCCGGCCAGCGGAAATGACCCGCGTTTTTCGCCGGTGATCCGGCGCCGGACGATGTATTTCCAGTACGCGGCGTGGACGGCGATTTCCCAGATGTTGTGGCGGTCGGGCGCAGGCCTTCTGGCGGCCTGTGATGCGGTCACCCCTCGCAGAGCGCCTCTCAGGTTCGACCCGTGCCACGCCTTCACGCTGTATCCCTCGTCGATGAGGCGTAGCAACAGCCCCATCGTTGTGGTGGTTGATTTTCCGGCCATCGGGCTTCCTCCAAAAAAAAGGCGGGGCAACGGCCCCGCCCTTCGTCGTGGGGCGACTTTGTTTATCGAGCGGGGTTTCCCCGCCGTTCGGGGTTTACTTGCCCTTCATCTTTTCGGCTTCCTTCGCCTGTTCCGCCACGGTCCACGGGGGAACGATGCCGTTCATCCTGGAGTAGGCGATCTGCTGGCCGAGGTGTTCGTGCATGTGGCTCAGCGCGCTCATCAGGCCCGAACGCTTCGTCATCTCGTTCCCGAAGAAATCGACTTTCAGCGCGAGGTCGGCTTCGGTCATCTTCGAGGCGGAAGCCTTGACGTGATCGAACGACGCCTTCAGCCCGGCGGCGATCTTCGCCTTTTCCGTGACTTCCACGTCCCACTTCTTCATATCCATGTGAAAGTTCGCGGACGCGGGCGGTTCGATCCCCATCAATTTAAAGAGGAGGTAGTTGGCCTGCTCGAGGTGGCGGTAGACTTCCCCGATCGAACGAACGCCCTCGGCGGGGCGCCACGAGTATTTCTCCTGCGGAACGGCTTCTTCGAGCGACATGATCTGTCCCTGGACGTACTCGACCTGGCCGAGAAAATCGGCGATGAACGCCGGCTTGTCCTGCGCGACGAGCGGCAGGGTCGCCAGAACCGTGAGGACGAGGGCGAAAAAAACGATAGTGAATCTGTTCATGATGGTGAACTCCCCGTAATGAGGTGATTGAATGGATCGTGAATTGGTGTTAATTTGCGCGTCGGTAGGCCGATTTGACCCGATAATGTAGGAAGCGGGACGGTGGAATACAAATGGGGCGGCACCACGGGAGTCAGCTCCCCGGGAATCAGCGCGCTCCAAGCCCGGCCTCCCCCCGGTACAATTTTGCGTACGTCCGGGCGCTTTCCGCCCAGCCGAACCTCGCCGTGCGCGCGGCGGTGGCGATATCCGCCCACCGGGCGGGTTCCTCGGCGTGGATGCGCAGGGCCCGTCGAACGGCGACGACGAAATTGTCCACCTTCGCCCGCAGGGTCGCGCCTGAGAATGTGAATCCGTTCACGCCGTCCGACACGGTGTCCTTCAAGCCGCCGACAGCGTGCACGAGGCAGGGTTGGCCCTCCCTCATCGCCTGAAGCTGGGTGATCCCGCACGGCTCGTAGGAGCTGGGCATCACGAAGAGGTTGCCACGCTTGAAGAGCGCCTCGGCGGAGCGCTGGTAGAATCCGTTCAAGAAGATGAACGACTCGTGCCGGAGAAAGGTACCCTTCAGGAACTCCTCGTATTGGTCCGAGCCCGATCCGACGAAGATGTAGGCGGCGTTCGACCGCTCGAGGAGCGCCATGATGCTCTCAAGGGCCGTCGACCCGTCGCTCCCCTTCTCGAACATCAGCCTGACCTTCTGTTCGGTGATGCGGGTGATGCTGGTCAGGAGGAATTTCCCCTTCCCGTCGAGTACCCTGGCGAGCCTCTCCGGGATCTCGTCGCGGAACGACGACACCCCTCCGTTCTTGTCAAGCGCGACCTCCCCGGTCACGACCTCGATCAGCCGGCGGTCGTCGACTCCGGTCCGCCCGGAGCCCCCGGGATATCCGACGCCGTTCAGGATGCCGAACAGCCGGCTCTCGTCGTGCGCCGCGCGCAGCGCGGACTCGAGACCCTCGCCGCCGTAGATCGCGTTGGCGTGGTCGCTCGGGCCGGTGATCTCTCGCGCGTACGTGGGGGAGACCGTCGTGACGGCCGCGGCGTGCCTGATCCCTGCCAGCATCGGCGTGAACGTCGGGATCGCGTACCGGGGGTCCTGCCACTCCCGTATCCACTCCGTCTTCCGGAGGAGTTCGGGGAACCAGTCTTCCACCGACGGGGGGTACGTCCGGATGGGCCTCGTTCCCTGGTACCCGACGTTGTGGATGGTGAATATTTTTCTGACCGGGCGCAGGTGGGCGAAGGCGCCGTGCAGTTGGGAGAGGAGGAAAAAATAGCCGGTGTGCCAATCGTGAAGGTGGAGGACGTAGGGCTCTTCCATCGTCCGCAGGTACTGTCCCGCCGCGGAACAGAAGAGCGCGAACTTGGTCGAATCGCGGGCGAAGACCGCCTCCCCGACGTCGTCGTAGTAGATCGGGTCCCCGCCGATCGCGGGATGATGCACGATGAGCTGTTCGGTTTCAGGGGGGGCGGCCGGTTGGTGCGGTTTCCCTGCGCCCCTGGGCTTCACGCGCCAAATTTCGCAGAATTCCTCCCGCCCGCCGAACGGGAAGGTCACGTCGGCGACCTTCTCGGAAGGGTTGATGCTGTGGAGGAAGCCGTACGACGGCACGATGACGGTCGTGTCCCACCCCAGCGGCGCGAGCTCGCCGGGCAAATCGCGGATGACGTCGGCGATGCCGCCGACCTTCGCCCCCTTCAGGGCGTCGTTCTCGGTGGCGATCATCACGACGCGCGACGGCGCGCGTTTACGAGCGGCTGAATCCATATGCGTTGCGTGCCAGGTTCAGCCAATTTCAGATAGATGTGCCGTCCGGGACGATCGCGCCCTTCAGGACGACGACGATCCCATTGCGGATCCAGTACCCGCCCTGCTCATTCTCGGCGTGGTCGATCTTGTCTTTGTTGATGATGGAGACGTTTCTGCCTATCCTGACGTTCTTGTCGACGATGGCGTTCCTGATGACGCTGTTCTCGCCGATGCCCATCGCCGGGATTCCCGCTTTCAGGGCGGCGATCCGTTCCGACTCCAGTTCGAGCTTGTCGGCCCCCATGATCAGCGAGTCGGAGATGACCGTCCCTTGTTCCACACGTGAGCGGATTCCGATGATGGAGCGACTCACCTCCGCGCCCTTGATGATCGAGCCCTCGCAGATCATCGCGTCGCGGATCCTCCCGTCGAGGACCTTCAGGGGCGGGAGGAAGCGGGTGCGGGTGTAGATGGGAAAATTCGTGTCGTAGAAACTGAACGCCGGCTTCGGCTGCTTCAGCAGACCCATGTTCGCGCCGAAGAACGACTCGATCGTGCCGATGTCTTCCCAGTACCCGTTGAAGCCGTACGCCGAGACCTTCAGTTCCTCGATCGCGTGAGGGATGATGTGATTGCCGAAGTCGGTGTCGCCCGCGTGACGCGTGAGCAGGTCCACCATCGCCTTCCTGCTGAACACGTAGATGCCCATCGAGGCGAGATACTTCTTCCTGGCGGCTTCGTTCTTCTCGAGCCCGACGACCGTCGTGTCCACTTCCATCGCGTGGAGGGCTTCACCCTTCGGCTTCTCGCTGAACTCCGTGACCATCCCCTTCGCGTCGACCTTCATCAAACCGAAATCGGACGCATTGCGCGCGCCGACCGGCTGGACGGAGATGGTGAGGTCGGCCCCCGAGTCGATGTGGTGCTGGATGAACGGGCGGTAATCCATCCGGTAGAGGTGGTCGCCCGAGAGGACGAGGAAGTAGTCGATGGTCGCCGGCTCAATGACCCAGAGGACCTTCCTGACCGCGTCGGCCGTGCCCTGGAACCACTCGGGGCTGTCGAGCGTCTGTTGCGCCGCGAGGAGGTCGACGAACCCCTTCATGAACGGCGAAAACCGGTAGGTGTTCGCGACGTGCTGGTTGAGTGACGCGGAGTTGAACTGCGTCAGTACGTAGATCTTGAGCACCTGGGAGTTGATGCAGTTGCTGACCGGGATGTCGATCAGGCGGTATTTGCCGGCGATGGGGATTGCGGGCTTTGCCCGGAGTCTCGTCAGGGGGTAGAGGCGTTCGCCCTTTCCGCCTCCGAGTATGAGAGCGACCACGTTCGGCATCTGTCAGGGTCCTTGATGTCGGGCCGGGACCGGCCCGGCGCGCAATGTACGAAATTCATCAGATTGAATGTAACCGAGCAAACCATCGAAGCGATACCCGGAGCCTTCCGCGGCCGCCAATAGCCGCCGGCCCCGCAGACCGAGATCCGCGAGGATCTGCGCCCAGGCGTTGCCGCCGTACTCCACCGACGCGCCCTGTCGGATCGCCTCTGTGAGCACGACCTGCCCCACCAGCGCCTCGAAGGATTCCCTGTGGAAAAACCGCAAACCCTCATATTCATTCACTCTGAGCAACCGCGCGGCCGCGGGCGACCTGAACAAATCCGCGAGCGCCGCCGGGGGGACGGATGCCGTGCTCAGGAGCGGCGACCCGGCGCAGACGAGACACCGGACCATCAGAGCGTCGGCGGTGCACCTCTCCGGGTCGGGCTGAGTCCGGAGGAAGGCGGATTCGAGCGTTTCGCCGAGCAACCATTCGTCGAACAGCGCCTCGGTCATTGGATTGAGCGAAGCCCCCGATGACCGGTCCACCCCGAAGAGCGCCCCTATGATAGAGGCGGTAAGGATGACTCTGACGCCCTGTTGCGCGTTTCCGGCGGTAAGGAAAGAGTCGGGAGCCGCACCGGACCGCTTTCCGCCGGCCATCTCCTCATCGTTGCGCTCGAGGGCGGTGAAAAAACTCCGAAGTCGGGAGAATTGTTTCAGGAGATGTTCGGCGGGCGCGTCCTTTGCGTGAGATCCAGCGGAAGTCGGCTTCGTCGGCTTCGCCGGCTTCGTCACCGTCGTCGCTTTCGTTCCGGTCACCGCCGATATCGCTTTTGCGGCGTCGATCATCAGACGCGAGATCAACCCATCCACGCCCGGCTCGCCGGGCACGCCGGACACGACCGCCCGCTTTGTCTTTCGCCCGGTGACGTATGCGGTGAGTCCGTCCACGATGGCCGGTTCGAGGAGAGCGCTCATCGAGTCCGTGAACGGCCGCAGCCGCCATGCGCGCGCGGACGTCGCTGCGTCAGCGATCCCGGCGCCTCGTAATTCAGCGTGAAGGCCGCTCCAGGTTCCATCGGCATCGCGGACCTCCCTGAAATCGAGGAACACCTGCGATTCGAATCCGCGGAGGTGGACGAACAGGCCGTCACGATGGAGTTCGGCTCCGCCCCGGAGGTACTCCAGGCCGGACTTCAGCTCCCTGAATATATAATAGACGCCCTCCCCCCTGTCCAGCCTCAGCGCCTCCCCGATCGACGGGTAGAGGATGCGCCCGCCCGAGAGCTTCCCGGCGGATGTTTTCAGCGTCCCCGAGCGGGTTTCGTAGCGGTTGTTATAGCAGACGAGGACCCGCTGTTCGCCCTCCATGTTCGTGAACGCGAAGACGTCCTCGATGACGTTCCCCCGCGCGTCGGTGACATCGTAGAGTTCGAAATGCTCCGTCTGGCTGAAGAGCCGGCGAAGCTTCAGGAGCGGGAATATCTCCCGTTCGTGCCGCCGCACCAGGTCGGTGTCGGGGGTTTCGCCGTGGTAGTCCCTCCGGTACTCCATCCCGTATTTTTCGCGGTACCCTTCCACCTGGCCGTGGGCGAACATCGGCAGGCCCGGAAGCGCCACCATCAGCGTCGCGATGCCGAAGTACTTGTCCCCTTTCCCGAACTGATCCACCGCCGTCTCTTCGTCGGGGTTGCTCATGAAATTCACGTATCGCTTCAGGATCTCCGGGTTGAAATGCAGCGTACTCCGGATGGCCCCGCGGTACATCGCGTTGTCCTCCTTCATCAGCATATGCATGAAGGCGCTGTTGTAGACCCTGTGCATCCCGAGCGTCCTGACGAAGTACCCTTCCAGAAGCCAGAAGGCCTCCGCGAGCAGGAGGGTCTGGGGCACCTCGGCGTTGACCCGGTCGACCACCTCCCTCCAGAACTCCACCGGAAAAAGCCGGTCGAAATCGTCCTGCAGTATCGCGCGGTCGGCGCGCGACGGGATGTCACCGCCGGTCCCGGGGTGCGGGTACCAGAGCCGCTGGAAATGCTTTTTCGCGAGGGTCATCGCCGCGTCGAATCGGATCACGGAGAATTTCTTGGCGACGTGGAGGATCTGAGAAATGACGGCCTCGCGGACGTCCTTCTTCAGGAAGTCGAGCTGGGCGGTGTCGTTCCACGGCATGTTGGTGCCGTCGTTTCCGTGGTAGATGTACCGCAGGGCGCCGGTGCGGTTGTCGATGTGTTGGAAGACCACGGCCGCGTCGGTCCGGGTCCAGTAGCCGTCCTCGATCCGCACCTGGTAATCGGCGTCGCCGGAGAGGTCCTCGCCGGTGAAGCGGTAGGCCGGGAACGGCGGGTGGTCGGCCTGAATGAAATAATCCGGCCGTTCGCGGATCCACTTCGAGGCGATGCCGGTGTGGTTGGGGACCATATCGGCGGCGAGCCTGATCCCGCGCTCCCATGCCCGGCGAGAGAGATTCCCGAACGCCTCCTCGCCCCCCAGGTCGGGCGCGATCTCGTATTCGTAAAGGGAATAGGCAGACGGCGCGGCCTCCGGGTTGCCGCTCATCCGCTTGATCTTTTCCGACGCGGCGCTCCGGTGCCAGACCCCTATCAGCCAGACGGAGGTGAAGTTCCAAGAGGCGAGACGATCCAGCTCTTCGTCGGGGACCTGGTCGAGGCGCGAGATGTTCCTGCCGTGTTCCCTCGATAGCTGGTGGAGCCAGACATAGACGTTCTTCGCTATGAGGACAACGTTCGGCATCCACTCGGTGTCGTGGGTGAAGTTTTCGGTCTCGGGGTATGCCGCCAGCCCGGCGCCGCCGGCGCGTGGATAATCCGGAAGACTGACGGGCCCGGCGCCGCCGGTCGGGTAGCGCTTCGAGTCTTCCCGCACGAGGTCACCCGAGGAGAGTATCTTCCTCCGGTATTCGTCGGAGAGGATCACCCCCCACCGGTCGCGGATGTACCCGAGCTGGTCGGCGAGGCTGTCGGGATGCGCGCGCATCGGCTCCTCGAGCACGTCGAGGATCGACCCGCCCCGCTCGCCGAACGGTGTTTCGGCGCGGAGGTAGCTCCGGAATCCGGACACCAATCTGCCGTAGGCGGTCTCACCGATAAGCCGCGAGTCGTCGAAGAGCTCGCGGTACGGCTTGAATGCCGGGTTGACGTTCGCCAGGTGGAGCATCAGGAGTTCTTCGAGCGACACCTCCGGATGGCTCCGTCCGTCGGTCGCGCCCTCGAGCCAGCGCGCGGCGGTCGCCTCTCCCCGGTGGACGTGAACGGGCGGGAAACGATCGACGAACGAATGGATCGTGGTCCGGAACCGATGGTGTCCGAGCTCATCCCCCATCACGGTGATCCCCCGTGCGAGCACGCCGGGGTTCACTTTCGATTCGTAGAGCCGGAAAACGAAATGGAGGATTTCATCGATGAGCCCCATCGCGTTGAGCTCGCCCGCGCGAACGGGGGGGTCGCCAGGAGCGCGTTGGGCGTTCAATGTGGCCGCGAATTCCCTTACCGCCCGGAAATCCGGAAAGACGGCGTTGCCGTTCGAACGAAAGAGCGCGTGGTCGAAGCGGTATTTCATCCGGACGTCGGCGGCGATGTGGAACTCGCAGGGAAACGATGAACGACGGGGGGCCGGAGTGATGTCGAATTGCCCGGCCGGCTGGATCGCTCCGGCAACAGGGACGCGCACCGCGGGTACGCGCACCGCGGGCACGGACGACACCCGTCCTGCGAAGGCGGACGACACCCGTCCCGCAAGCGCACCGTCGGGGTGAAGCCCGACGGTGAGTATCCGTGGCCGCTTCACCTCACCGGTCATTGGTGCCGGTCCTCCCCTTCGCCACCGCAGAGTGCCCGGCGACGTGGTCGGCAACGTGCCCAGCGACGCGCCCTGAGACATGCCCTGCGACATGATTGACGAGCAGCTGCGCGATGGTCGACACCACCGCGTCGGGCGCCCCGTTCTCGAAGAGCGACTTACGCCGCATGTCGCAGACCTCGTTGACGTAGTCGACCACGATGAACTTCCGTTCGGCGGTGATGGCGATTTCCGACGAGAAGAAGTCGAGCCGGCACGCTCGCCGGATGATTTCCATCACGTGGCTGAGCCCGTTCAGCCCGTACCGCTCCTCCTGAACAGGGGTGACCTCGCTGTACTGGTGCGTCCGGTCGTCCCACCAGCAGAGGATCGTTGTCCCGAAGGCGTGGTATGCCCTGAACCAGGCACGGGTGCCGTCGAGGAGCGTCGGGTGGATGGTCTCCTGGATGAGGTACTTGTCGTCCGGGTGTTCCAGGCGGGCCTCGGCGATCCGCCCGAGAGTGGCGGCATTCATGATGACTCCGGTGCCCCCGCCAGTGGTGTTGGCCGGCTTCACCACGAACGGAATTCCGATTCTCTCGAGGTCAGATTGTGAAATTTCGATGTCTTTCCGCTGCCGCACGGGGGGAAGAATGATCGAGTTGGGGACGTAGACGCCGTGGGTAATGAGCTCGAGGTGCATCGTGGCCTTGTCCGCGGCATGGACGACGAGGCGCCGTGGATTGAAGCAAAGGATCGGCGGCCGGTCGACGTACGGTTGCAGGGCCAGGTACTTTTCGTCGGCGTCCGAGGCCCGGTCGAAGAATGCGCTGAAACTCAAGGCCCCGCCGGCGAGGTTGAGGACGGTCTCCGCGAGATTGTGGTCTTCGACGCGGTATGTCGAGAGACCCCGCGAGGAACATTCGTTCTCGATCCCAAGGATGAAATCCCGGTCGAATTCCCAGTTCCAGGCGATTGCGAGGTTAAAATGAGTCATTGGTTGGACGGTGGAATATACACCTTTGACGGAGGAATCTCAACGGAGCCACAGGCCACGGACGCCGCTCCGGCATTGCATTTAAGCCGCTCACTGCGTACATTTTACACGTTATGAATCGCACTCAGGGCTCCACCCGGCAAACATCCGCACATCCTATACGGGAGGCTGTGATTCCCTCCCCTGCGGCCTATTGACCCCGGCAACGGACCCGTCCGCCGCCGCCGTGCGCACACACGATGATCGCGTTTCCACCTTCCGCGCCGGCTCGCCTCATTCTCAACGTTTCCCATTACACTGAATATACCAACGATGGAACATACGTCTGATTTCTGGTCGCTCATCTTCGTCTTCGCCCTCTCGACGTTCATCGGCCTGGGGGTCATCCTGCGCGTCTCGCGCCTCCTCCACACGCCGCTGATGTCGATTACGAACGCCATTTCGGCGATCGCCGTGATCGGCTCCATCATCGTCGCGGGGGGGGATTACCCCACCGAAATACGGGTCATGGGCGTCATCGCCCTGTTCGCCTCCATGACGAACATCGTCAGCGGGTTTCTCATCACCCACCGGATGCTGAAGATGTTCAAGAAGGAGGAGGGCCCGAAATGAACATCGGGGATTTCGTTCAGTTCGCCTACGTCGTTTCGGCGGGTCTGTTTGTCTTTGCTCTCTATTGGATGAACAGTCCGAAAACGGCCGGGCGGAGCGTCATCGCGGGCGCGGCAGCGATGCTGATCGCCATGGGCGCCACCTGGCTGCAGCCTGAAATCCTCAATCACGGCTGGATCATCATCGCGATCATCACGGGGTTCGTGGTGGGCGTCCCGCTCTCCAGGGTTCCCCTCACGGCGGTCCCCCAACGGACCGCGCTCTCCCACGCATTCGGCGGGCTCGCCACCGGCCTGGTGGGTTGCGCGAAGTATTATCTCTGGGCGGGGGGCGACGTCGCGAACCTGACCCCCTTCCGGACGACCGCGCTCGTCTTCGAAGTGCTCCTCGGCTTCCTGACCTTCACCGGGAGCCTGATGGCGGCCGGCAAGCTCCAGGAGATCAAGTGGATCCCGCAACGCCCTGTGACGTTCCCCGGACAGAACCTCACCAACCTGGCGCTCCTCGCGGCGGCCGTCGGCCTCGGCATCATGCTGGTGCTCGATCCGGTCGGCCCCTGGTCCTTGATCGCCTTCCCGGTGATCGTCGGCGTGGCGCTCCTGTTGGGCGTGCTCTTCGTCATCCCGATCGGCGGCGCGGATATGCCGACCGTCATTTCGATTTTGAATTCGTACGCCGGGCTGTCGGCCGTCGCGATGGGTTTCGTCCTCGACAACAAGCTTCTGATCATCGCCGGCGCGCTCGACGGGTCGAGCGGGCTGATTCTGTCGATCATCATGTGCCGCGCGATGAACCGATCCTTCACGAACGTGCTCTTCGGCGCATTCGGCAAGGTGCAGAAGTCCACCGCATCCACCGAGGCGCGCAGCTACAAACAGGAAACCGTCGAGGGGGCGGCGCAGGTGATGGAGCAGGCGTCGCTCGTCGTGATCATCCCCGGCTACGGGATGGCGGTCGCCCAGGCGCAGCACCGCGTGCGCGAGCTCTACGACCAGCTCACCAAACGCGGCATCACGGTCAAATTTGCCATCCATCCCGTCGCTGGGCGTATGCCTGGCCATATGAACGTCCTGCTGGCGGAATCGGACATCCCCTACGACGTCCTGCTCGAAATGGACGACATCAATCCAGAGATGCCGCACTGCGACGTGGCGCTTGTCGTAGGCGCCAACGACGTGGTCAATCCCGCGGCCCGGTATGACAAGTCGACGCCCATTTACGGGATGCCGATCATCGACGCCGACAAGGCGAGGATGGTGCTGGCCATCAAACGGAGCAAGAACCCAGGATTCGCGGGGATCGACAACGAGCTCTACTTCGGCGACAAGACCTTCATGCTCTTCGGCGACGCCAAGGCGGTGATCGGCGAACTGGTCAAGCAACTCTCCGGCAATTCGTCGGGGCACTAGGAGAACCGGATGCCCTTCGATCTGCCATCGCTCGAGGAGCTCGTCACCTGGGGAGGATACCTCGGCCTCTTCGCGATCATCTTCACCGAGACGGGGCTCTTCGTCGGCTTCCTCCTGCCGGGCGATTCGCTCCTGGTGACCGCCGGCCTCCTGATCGCCAACGGATCGGTGCCGCTCGATCTCAATCTCCTGATCGTCCTCCTCTCCGTCGCCGCAATCACGGGCGACACGGTCGGCTACTGGATCGGCGCGAAGGCCGGACACGCCCTCTACAACCGCCCCAACTCGCGCTGGTTCAGGCAGGACCATCTCATCAAGACGCGGGAATTTTACGAGAAGTATGGCGGGATGACGATCGTGATGGCGCGGTTCATCCCCTTCGCGCGGACGTTCGCGCCGGTGGTGGCCGGGATCGCCGGTATGAAGTATAGCCGGTTCATTCTTTATAACGTCGCCGGGGGGATTGGGTGGATCGTGAGCATGACGCTTCTCGGGTATTACCTCGGTGTTACCTTCCCCGGGATTCAGAAAAACGTCGAGTACGTCATCATCGGCATCATTGTGCTATCGCTCCTACCCCTGATTATTAAATTCCTGAAACGGAACCGGAAGACCGGGATCGAGACGCGCGCCTGACGATGATCGAAGGAATGTCCCGGTGGTACCGTATTCTCCAGGAGCACGATGTCAGGCGTATCCGCCGGAATGCGATAGTCGCCATATACCTTCCCTCGATCCTCATCATCGTGCTCTTCTCCGCGCTGGCCGGCGACCCACCCGTGGGGATGGCGGAAAACAATCCCGAGCTCGGCGGAATGTCGGGCGGCGGTGGCGGAGACGAGAAGGTGTATGAGATGGAATTCGGCTCGACCGCCGGCGACAACGGGTCCATTGACGAAAGCTCCGAGAAGTCGGTCCACTTTCAGCTGATCAACGTCAGGATCATATCGCCGGTGTCCGCCGTGGTGAAGCCGGTCGCGAAACCGAGTAAGGAGAAGGTCCGAAAAAAGCAGGTCGCCTCCGCCCCAGGGCCGGCGCCGGTACGGCGCCTCCGCGGGATGGGTCCCGGCACGGGTGGCGGCACGGGCGGTGGATCGGGCGGCGGGATCGGGGCCGGCGTCGGGTACTCGATCGACTGGGGCGGTACCGGCTCGCGCAGGCTGTTGAGCGGGCGCCTCCCGAAATACCCCTCGGGGACGGATGCCGAGATGCCGATCGCCGTGCAGTTCACGGTCCTACCCGACGGCACGGTCTCGGCGGTCGTGCCGACGAAACGCGGAAATGAAATTCTGGAACGGGAGGCGGTTTCCGCCGTCCGGACCTGGCGGTTCGAATCGCTTCCCGAGGCCTTGAGCGAAAAAATCCAGACGGGGAGTGTGGTCTTCAATTTCAAGCTCGATAAATCCACGCCCGACCGGCAGTAGCGGAACAGAGCCGGTAGGGCGGCGCAATCTCACATCATCCTAAAGGAAACATCAATGCTCAAACACGCCTTCGCAAGAAAACCCCTCTCCATGCTGCTCGAGGAGTTGAAGGGAGAAGACCGTCTGAGGCGCATCCTCGGACCGGTTCAGCTCACCGCCCTCGGCGTCGGGGCGGTCATCGGCGCCGGTATCTTCGTCGCGACGGGCGCGGCGGCGCACAACGTCGCAGGACCGGCGTTGATACTATCGTACGTCATCGCCGGCGTCACGTGCGTTTTTGCCGCGCTCTGCTACGCGGAGTTCGCGTCAATGGTTCCGGTCGCAGGCTCGGCGTATACGTACGCCTACGCGACACTTGGAGAACTCTTCGCGTGGATCATCGGCTGGGATCTCATTCTCGAGTACGCCGTTGGATCGGCGACGGTCGCGAACGGCTGGTCGAGTTATTTCCAGACGCTCCTGCCAAAGATCGGCATCCACCTGCCCGACGCCATCCGGCAGGCGCCGATCGTGTACGATGCGGCCCTCGGCCACTTCGTCAGCACGAACGGAATCATCAACCTCCCGGCCGTCATCATCGTGGCGATCGTGACAATGGTCCTCGTCAAGGGGATCCAGGAGAGTGCCAGCTTTAACGCCACCATGGTGGCCATCAAGGTTGCCGCGGTGCTGTTCGTGATCATGGTCGGCGCCTTCTTCATCAACCCCGACAACTGGACGCCCTTCGCGCCCTACGGGTTTGGCGGGCTGATGCTCTTCGGAAACCCCATTCTGGGCACGACATCCTCAGGGGGTACTCCGGTCGGTATGCTCGCGGGAGCGGCCATCATCTTCTTCGCATACATCGGCTTCGACTCGGTCTCGACGCATGCCGAAGAGGCCAAACGGCCCCACCGTGACGTGCCGATCGCGATCGTCGCTTCGCTCCTGATCTGCACGGTGCTCTACATCGCGGTCGTGGCGGTACTGACGGGCATGGTGAAGTACGACCAGATCGACACGGGCGCGGGAGTTTCGAGCGCGTTCGCCAAGGTGGGCCTTCAGTGGGCCGAGGTGATCATCGCGATCGCCGGCGTCGCGGGTATTACGTCCGTGCTCCTGGTGATGATGCTCTCGGCACCCCGGGTCTTCCTGGCGATGGCTCGCGACGGAATGGTATCGAAGTCCTTCTTCGGAGACGTCCATCCGAAATTCAGGACCCCCTGGAAGAGCACGATTCTCATCGGGTCGGGTGTGGCATTAGGGGCCGGCTTCCTGCCGATCGAGGCGCTCCTTCAGATGACGAACATCGGCACTCTTTTCGCGTTCACGATCGTCTGCGCGGCAGTGCTCATCATGCGCAAAACCCATCCGGAAGCCAATCGGCCGTTTCGGGTGCCTTTCGTTCCCCTGATTCCCATTCTGGGCATCCTCTCCTGTCTGATGTTGATGTTCTCGCTGCCGGTCGAAAACTGGTGGAGACTGATCGTTTGGCTCGCGATAGGGCTCGTAATCTATTTGGTGTATAGCCGGAAGCACAGCGTCCTGGCGAAACTCCGGGCGAGCGGCGGCGGGACCGGTTCCTAAACCCTGCCGGCCGGACAACGACAGCGGACACCGAACTCAGGATGGAGGAACGATGGATGGAAAGGATGTAGAAGCCGGGACGCACGCCGGCCCCGGATTGCACCGCGTGCTGGGACTGTTCGACTCGACGATGATCGTCGTCGGGTCGATGATCGGGTCGGGGATTTTCATCGTCAGCGCCGACATCGCGCGGACGGTGGGTTCGCCCGGCTACCTCCTCCTCACCTGGGTCATCACCGGACTGGTGACGATCGCCGCGGCCCTGAGCTACGGCGAGCTGGCGGGGATGATGCCGCGCGCCGGTGGACAGTACGTCTATCTTCGCGAGGCGTACAGCCCGCTCATCGGGTTCCTCTACGGCTGGACGCTTTTCCTCGTCATCCAGACCGGCACGATCGCGGCGGTGGGTGTCGCCTTCGCCAAGTTCAGCGCCGTTTTCATCCCCGCCCTCGGCGAGAAGAACGTCCTCTTCGCCCCCTTCGGCCTGGACATCAGCGCGGCACAGGTGGTCGCCATCGGCGTCATCGCCCTCCTCACGTGGCTGAACCTTCGGGGACTGCGGACGGGTAAAATGATCCAGGGCGCGTTTACGTTGACGAAGACCGCGGCGCTCTTCGGCCTGATCGCGGTCGCGATCGTCTGGGGATCGAACGATTTCGCGATCGACGCGAACTTTTCCGACTTCTGGAGCGCGGGCTGGTCCCGCCTCCAGGCGGGCGGGGGGGTTGCGGTCGAGCCGCTCGCCGGGATCGCGGTCCTCGCCGCGATCGGCGTGGCGATGGTGGGCTCGCTGTTTTCATCCGACGCCTGGAACAACATCACCTTCACGGCCGGTGAGGTCATCAACCCCAGGCGGAACATCCCGCTGAGCCTCGCGCTCGGCACAGGCATCGTCACCGCGCTCTATCTGTTGGCCAACCTCGCGTATATCCTGGTGTTGCCCGTGAAGGGAAGCCCCGAGGGGGCAGACGCCATCGCCCGCGGCATCCAGTTCGCCGTGAGTGACCGCGTGGCGACGGCGGCGGTCTCCACGTTCTTCGGCACCGCGGCCGAGTTCATCATGGCCGGGCTGATTATTGTCTCGACGTTCGGTTGCAACAACGGGCTGATTCTCGCCGGCGCGCGGGTCTATTACGCGATGGCCCTCGACGGGCTTTTCTTCAGGAAAACGGGGGAGTTGAACAAACGGTCGGTGCCGGCTTTCGCGCTGGTGTTGCAGTCGGTATGGGCGTCGGTGCTATGCCTTTCGGGGTCGTACGGCGACCTGCTCGATTACGTCATCTTCGCGGTCCTGATCTTTTACATCCTCACGATTGCGGGGATCTTTGTGTTGCGGAGGAAGCGGCCCGACGCCGAACGTCCCTACAAGGCCTTCGGGTACCCGGTGGTCCCGGCCCTCTACATCCTGGCGACAACGGCGCTCTGCGTCGACCTGCTCATCTACAAGCCGGCCTACACCTGGCCGGGCCTCATCATCGTCCTGCTCGGGATTCCGGTCTACTACGCCTGGAAGGGCGTCTCCGGCCAGCGCGCCATCAGATAATCATGTTCTCGTAGTTCGTTTCCTCCTCGACCACGCTCTGCTGCCCCTTGCCGTTCGAGCGGAGCTTGCTTCCACGCTGCGTGATGCCGAGGCCGATCCTGTAGAGGAGCGGCACCTTGAACTCCATGCTCGAGTCAGCCGTCCTGCCCATTGGCGTGATGAGCCCGCAGTCGTAAATCGAGCGAATCGCCTCATCGCCCGTGGGGTCGAGTCCCTCGAAGAGCTTGTAGAGCTCGCTCCGGTGGAACGTGGCCTTGTCGCTCCCGCGGAAGAGGTCGAAGTGCTTCGCCAGGTGCGGGAACTCCGAGTAGAGGTACGTGTCGCAACGGTACACCGAGACGTCGGCGAAGGCCTCGCGCAACGCCGCCGCGCTGATGAGTCGGGTCGAGGCGTGCTTCCCCTCTTCCCTGTTGATCTCGCGCTGCTTCTCGACCGCGATGTTCCCAAGGTGGATCAGCTCGCGGGGATAGATGTTCCCCATCCCGTCCGTCAGGTGCTTCAGGAGCCAGATGTGCGTCATCGGCACGGCCGGGTCCGGGTCGCCGTTGCCGTTGAGCGACGGCTCGAAGATCGCGTAGAACACCTTCCGGACAAAGGCTTCGTCCCCCTGGATCACGTGCGCCACCTCGATCTCTTCGCCGAGGGCGGCGGAGACGAACTCCCTGACGTTGTCGTCGGCTACTCCGCGCGACACCAGCAGCTTCATCAGCAGGTGTTCCTTCCACCGCATCTCCTGCGTGTAGCTCACCAGGTGCGACTTGTTCACGATCCTGAGTTGGCGGTAGATGTCGTTCCTCAGGAAGATCTTGAATTGGGTGTTCTTGAACCTGTTGCCGTGCTCCACGAGGATCTGGACAAGGGCCGTGATGGCCGACTTCAGCCTGGTGAAATCGTCGATGAAGATCAAGTCGAGCTTGTCGAGCAGGACCCACGCAACGCAGTTCGATTCTTCGAGGACCATGTCGATCGTGTCGAGCAGGGCCTTCACGCTCATTCCGGTCCGGTGCGGGAAGTCGATCGAGAGCAGGCGGTTGAACGCCTCGCTCTCCAGGACCTCGGAGTTCACCCTCGGCCGGACGATATTCTTCATCTTGAACTTGAACTTGGCGAACGATCCCGGCTCGCGGCTGATTCCGAGGTCTCGGATGACGTTCTTGATCGTCTTGTAGCCGTTCTTCAGCTCTTTCGACTTGCTCTTATCGACGATCGCCTCGAGCCGCGGATCGTGGGTGAGCGTCGCCGCGGATTTCAGGCCGATGTAGAGAAGCCAGAAATTCCTGAAATCGTCGATGCTGCTGAAATGAAGGTCCTGGAACTCGAGGCCCGGCAGGTCGTCGTCGGTCTGCAGGCCGTAGACCGGGATGAAGAAGAGCTCCGCATAATTTTTCGGGAGGAGCGACTCAACGCGGTTACGGTCCTGGCAGAGCAGGCGGAACGCCGCGCTCTTGCCCGACCCTTTGCTCCCGAGTACCAGCGAATGTTGTGGCTGCAGGACGTGCCGGAGCATTTCCGTCCCAATGAAGCAGCTGTCGAAGCGCGAGTCGGTCTCAGCATCGACGCGCCCGAAGTTCATTCCGTTTAACAGTTCTTGCGGTTCCATTTCATCATCTCCGTGAATTCACACCCTCTATAAATTCACTGCAACACGGCATACGCCACTTTGGCGGCCGTGAGTGAACATACAGCGATTCGGCCGCATCTCAAACCGACCTGTGAGGTTCATCACAATGCAAGCCTGACGGAGATCACGCGTTGCCCGCCTGAGATGCAGTTTTTCTTGAACGTACCCGCCCTAGTCTCTTGGTATGGCTGGAGTCCGCACCCCTGTCGATGCCGGTTATTTCCTTTTTCCGCTCCGCCTCCCGCGGGTCATACTCGATTGAAAATCGGTGTGTTTTTGGGTATATTTCAGGCGTCACTACATACTGACCCCGATGAACCCGAAAATCGTCCGACTCATTTCCCTTTCGAAATCGCCCAGAAATCCTTTCACTCTCTTCGAACAGTGGTTTGAACAGGCGGTCGACGCAGGCCTGAAACTCCCCAACGCGATGACGCTTGCCACCGCATCGAAAAGCGGCACCCCGGCGGCGCGCATCGTCCTGTTGAAGGACGTCGGCCCGAAGGGAATCTGCTTCTTCACCAACTACCGGAGCCGTAAGGCCGCCGACCTGAACGCCAATCCGCGGGCCACGCTACTTTTCTACTGGCCGCAACTCGACCTGCAGATACGGATCGATGGAAAGGTGAAAAAGGTCAGCGCCCGCGAGTCGGACGTGTATTTCGCCACGAGGCCGCGCGAGAGCCAGCTCGGAGCGCACGCGTCGCGTCAGAGCCGGCCGATGGCCGACCAGTCAGTGCTCTTCGCGGAGTTCGGAAGGCTTTCGAAGAAGTACGAGGGGAAGGAAATCCCCAGGCCGAAACACTGGGGCGGGTACCGGCTTGCGCCAGCTTCATTCGAGTTCTGGAAGGGACGTGACTTCCGGCTCCACGACCGGCTCGTCTATGTGAAGAAGGGCGCGGGGTGGAAAAAGGGACTGCTGTTTCCCTGAGGACGTAATGCGACGGGGGGATCGGCAGTTCGCCGACCCCCCCGTTCTGGGTGGTTGAAGGACGCTCGCCGGGAATCAGGCCGTGGCGGGCTGACCCTTAAGAGCCTTTTCGATCCGCTTCAGCCCCTCGGTGATGTTCGGGATCGAGTTCGCGTAGGAGAACCGCAGGAATCCCTCGCCGTACTTTCCGAACGCCGTGCCGGAGAGGCACGCCACGCCCGCATCGTAGAGCAGCATTTCCGCGAGCTCCCTCGATTTTCTTCCCGTCCCCTCGATGTTGGGGAAGACGTAGAACGCGCCGTCGGGCTTGTGGCACCGGAACCCGGGCAGGCGGTTCAAACCGTCCACAATGAAGTCCCTCCGCTTCTGGAACTCCGCCACCATGTTCAGCATCGGCTCCTGCGGTCCGTTGAGCGCTTCGATGCCCGCGATCTGCGTGAAGCTCGCCGCGCAGGAGGTGACGTTGATCTGGAGCTTCGCCACCAGCTTCGCGAGCTCCTCGTTCATGATGCCGTACCCGAGCCGCCATCCTGTCATTGAAAAGATCTTGGAGAAGCCGTCGAGCATCACGGTGCGTTCGGCCATCCCGGGGAACGACATAATGCTGACGTGCTCGGCCGCGCCGTAGACGATCCGGCCGTAGATTTCGTCCGAAAGGACGATCAGATCGTGCTTGATGCAGAGCTCGGCGATCCCCTTCAGCAGGTCGCGCCCGAGCAGGCCCCCGGTGGGGTTCTGGGGCGAATTCAGGATCAGCATCCGGGTCTTCGGCGTGATGAGCTTTCGCAGGTCCTCGAGATCGAACGAGAAGCCGCGCTCTTCCTTCAGGGGGAGCGGCACGGCCTTCGCGCCGATGAAATCGATCACCGATTCGTAGATCGGGTAGCCCGGGTTGGGATAGATTACTTCGTCGCCTTCGTCGACACACGCGGTGAGGACGAAATTCATGATCGGCTTTCCGCCCGGCGTGATGATCACCATCTCGGGGTTCACGTTGACCCCGCGAGTCTCGGTGACGTGCTTCGCGATCGCCTGCCGCGCCTGGAGGAGGCCGGCCGACGACGAATAGTGGGTGAACCCGTCGTCGAGTGCCTTCTTGGCCGCGTCGCGGATGTTGACCGGCGTGTCGAAGTCCGGCTCGCCGATCTGGAGGTGCACGATGTTCTTGCCCTGGGCCTCGAGCGCCCTCGCTTTGGCGAGCATCTCGAAGGCGGTCTCGGTGCCGAGCCGCTGCATTCTCTTTGCGATGTGTATCATGGTGGGTACGTTTTATCGTTTGCGGGTTGAGGGGGACTGACGGGCCAATATACGAAGTCTCGCCGGGAATCTCAAGACGGCGGCCGACGCGTGACTCCCGGTGGAGCGTCCGGCCGGGGAGCTCCTTTGGAGACCTACTTCGTGGACTTCTTCGCCGGCGTTGCCGCGGGTATCCTGGCCAGTCCCGCCTGGATCAGTGGTTCGAGGGCTTCCTCCTTCGTGTATCCGATGAAATGCTTCGACACCGTCCCGTCCGGGAGGAAGAGGTAGTTGTCGGGCAGCCCATACGTGCCGTAGCTCGCCGCCACGTCGTCGTTGATCCCCACAGGCCAGGGAAGCGGCGTCTTATCGATGAACGACCTCACGGCCGATTCGTTCGTCTGGACGGCCACGCTGATGATCTCGAACCCCTTGGCCTTGTACTTCTCGTGGAGCTTCGCGAAGCCGGGCATCTCCACCTTGCACGGCCCGCACCACGGCGCCCAGAGGTTCACGAGGACGACCTTGCCGGAGTAGTCCGAGAGCTTCAGGGTTTTCCCCTCGAGGGTAGTGAGTGAAAACTCGTACTTGCCGTAGTCCGCGCTTGGCTTTTTCACATCCGCTTTTGCGCCCGCCTGGCTCGTGGCCGTTACCCCGGTCGACTTCGTCTGCGAGACCACGTCCGCCGTCGCGAGCGTCGCGAGTGAGAACGCCAGCGCCGCGATCAGGGTCGGCTTCATTCTTTTCCCTCTGCCGACGGTTTCGATTTCTTGATGAGTTCCGAGCGGCTCTTGTACATTTTCTTCATCTCGGCGTCGGAGAGCGACTTCACGTCCTTCGCGTCGATATCGGGGTTCATTCCGAACCCTGCGGTCCAGCCGCCCTTGCACTCCGCGCAGACCGGTTTCCCCTTCGCGAGGTTGTCGCCGCAGGGGCAGCCGTTCATCGCCATCGCGCAGAAGTCGCAGGAGGGAGCGATGCAGCAGGAATAGTTCCCGTCCATCATCAGGCCGTTCTTGACCTTCGCGAGCCGGGCCCTGATGTCGTCGAGCTTCGCGTTCGGCGCCGGAGCGTCTCCCTGTTTCTGGAGCCTCGTCGCCTCAATCGTTACGGGCGTTGCGGGCGCCGCAGTCGCGGCACGATACCCCGCGTCGGCGATCGCCCCGATGACGTCGTCGGTCGAGAGCTTCGCGGAGGCGAACACGACTTCGGCGTACCCTTCCTTCACGTTGAGTGTGGTCTTCCCCACCCCGTCGAGTTTTCCGACCGCCGCCTCGATTTTAGAGGCGCAGCCGGCGCAGGTCATCCCCTCGATGGTGAAGCGGACAGATGCAGGGGTTTCCCCGCCCGGAAGCAGTACGATGGTGAAGAGGACGAGGAGGGACAGTATCAGGATAATTTTGATGAACTTGCCGAACCAGCTATAATTGACGAATCTCATTGACGGGTGCCTTTTAGGAATGTGTCAGCAATATAACAAATGGGGAGGGATTTCGTTACCGCCGGAGCGCGTAAATCGTGGAAATCGGGGCGTTGGCCGGCTCATCAGGATCGCGTGGCGTAATCGCTCATTGTCAGCGCGAACAGGATGAGCAGCCAGAGGAACCCTGCCCCGGCGAATATCCAGGTCAGCCGCGTCTGGTACCTGACGTGCATGAAGTAGAGTACGACGAGCGTCGCCTTGACGACCGCGATCGTGACCGCGATGTAGACGTTCCAGTCGCCGAAGTGGATGAACGACGCCGCCACCGTCAGGATGAAGAGCGCCAGCAGGGCCAGCGACACACGGTAATAGACTCTTGTCGGAACGATCATTGCGTCCTCCCGGTGACGTCGATGAGGTAGAGCAACGGGTAGAGGAATATCCAGACGATGTCGACGAAGTGCCAGTAGAGGCCGAAATTCTCCACCGGCGAGTGGTACGTCGCGCTGAACCGGCCTCTGGCCGTCATCCACGCGATGACGACCAGCAGGAGGAGGCCAACGATCATATGCGCCGCGTGCACGCCGGTCAACGCGAAGTAGAGGATGAAAAAAAGCTGGGCGTGGTCCGGCTCGAACCCGTCGTAGCCGAACGACGCGCCGGGAAAGAGGTTGTGCTCGAACTTGTGCGCGTACTCGAACCCCTTGATCACGAGGAAGGCTGCCCCCAGGATCCCCGTGACCCCGAGGAATCGGATCGTCTTTTCCTTCCTTCCCTCCTGCGCGGCGTGGACCGCGAGCGCCATCGTGAGGCTGCTCCCGAGGAGGATGAAGGTGTTGATGCCCCCGAGGACGATGTCGAGGTGGTGGCTGGCCTTCGCGAACGCCTCGGAGAATTGCGTCCGGAAGACGATGTACGCCGTGAACAGGCCGCCGAAGAAGAGCACTTCGGTGATCAGGAAGGTCCACATACCCAGAGCGGCGGCCTCCTTCTGCTGGTCCATGTCCTCGAACTGGTGCGCGAGCTCGGGGTTGTGGTCGGGGTTGTGGTCTGGATTATGCCCGGAATTAAGATCGACCACGCTTCACCTCCTTCGGGTGCGGCGGCAACGCGGCCCGGGCGCTGCTATCCAGGCCTGCCAGGCCTGCCAAGCCTGCCGAGCCTGCCGAGCCTGCCGAGCCTGACGCGTCATCTGTGTCGTCGTACAGGTACGGCTCCGTCGTGACCGTCGGGACGGAATCGAAATTGTGGGTCAACGGCGGGGAGACGGTCGTCCACTCGAGGCCCGTCGCCTTCCAGGGGTTGTTGCCGGCCGTCTTCGGTTTGCGGAGCGACCAGGTGAGGTAGATCATCGGGATCAGGTACCCGAGGCCGAGGATCGACGCGCCGGCGGTGGACATGACGTTCAAGACCTGGAACTCCTCGGGATAGACATAGTAGCGCCGCGGCATCCCCATATACCCGAGGATGAACTGCGGGAAGAATGTCAGGTTGAAGCCCACGAACAGGATCAGCGCCGAGAACTTCGCCCACGCCTCGTTGTACATCCTGCCGGTTATCTTCGGCCACCAGAAGTGGATGCCGGCGAGGTAGCCCATCACCGCGCCCCCCACCATGATATAGTGGAAATGGGCCACGACGAAATAGGTGTCGGTGAGGTGGACGTCGGTCGCGAGCGAGGCGAGGAAGAGGCCTGTGAGCCCTCCGATCGTGAACAACCCGATGAACCCGAAGGCGTAGAGGATCGGCGTGCGGAATTCGATCTGGCCCTTATAGAGCGTCGCCGTCCAGTTGAACACCTTGATGGCCGACGGGATCGCCACGAGGAAGCTGAGCGCCGAGAACACCAGACCGGCGTACACCGACTGCCCGCTGATGAACATATGGTGCCCCCAAACCAGGAACCCGAGTACCGCGATGCCGAGGATGGCGAATGCCATCGCGTTGTAGCCGAAGATCTTCTTGCGTGCGTAGCACGACACCACCTCGCTCACCACCCCCATCGACGGGAGGATCATGATGTACACCGCCGGGTGCGAATAGAACCAGAAGAGGTGCTGGAAGAGGATCGGGTCGCCGTCGATCTTCGGGTCGAAAATGCCCACGCCGGTGAGGCGTTCGAAGCCGAGCAATACGAGCGCGATGGCGACCACCGGGGTGCCGAGCACCTGGATGACGCTCGTGGCGTAGCTGGCCCAGATGAAGAGCGGCAGCCGGAACCACGTGAGGCCCGGCGCCCGCATTTTATGAATGGTGACCAGGAAGTTAAGGCCGGTGAGGATCGACGAGAACCCGAGGACGAAGATGCCGACCACGACCGGAACGGGGTCCGAAAGGGTGTAACTGGAGCTGTAGGGGGCGTAGAACGTCCAGCCGGTGTCGATCCCTCCGGTCGTCATCGTATAGAGGGTGAACAGGCCGCCGACGTTGTACAGGTACCAGCTGAAGAGGTTGAGCCGGGGGAACGCCAGGTCCCTGGCCCCGATCATCATCGGCACCAGGAAATTCCCCAGGACCGCCGGTATCGACGGGATGAGGAAGAAGAAGATCATCGCGATGCCGTGCATCGTGAAGAGCTTGTTGTACGTCTCGGCCGTGACGATGTCCCCCGCCGGCGTCATCAATTCGATGCGGAGCAATACCGCGAAGAAACCCCCGACGAAGAAGAAGAAGGTGATCGAGATTAAATAGAGAATGGCGATCCGCTTGTGGTCCAGGGTCAGGAGCCAGCTCTTAACGCCGTACCCCGCGTTGAGGTAGTCGTCCGGCCTGAGCGGTTCTTTGATGGTGGTCATCTCTTGTTTTCCCCAATCTTGATGCCGCCGAGCTGTTTGACGTATTCGACGAGTTCGTTCACCTGTTCCGGGGTCAGCTGGTTCCTGTACGTCGGCATCAGGAGCTGGTACCCCTTCACGACTTTCGCCCCCGGGTTCAAAATCGATTCGCGCAGGTAATCGGCGTCCGCCGCCACCTTGTCGCCGCCGGAGAGCGTCACGATGCTCCCGAAGAGCCCGTCGAGCGCGGGGCCGCGCTGTCCCGAATCCTGCCGGTGGCAGGTCTGGCAGCCGAACTCGGCGAAGAGCTTCTCGCCCGAGCCCGCCATCATATCAGCGCCGCGCCTGCCCGCGAGCCAGTTCTGGTAATCAGCCTCCTCCATCACCACCACCCTGCCGACCATTCCCGAATGGGACGTGCCGCAGTACTCCGCGCAGAAGAGGTGGTACTCACCCGGCTTCGTGGCCTCGAACCACTGCGTGGTGTAACGCGCCGGGAGCACGTCCTGCTTGATCCGGAAAGCCGGGATGGAGAAACTGTGGATGACGTCCTGTGACGTCATGATGAGCTTCACCGGCTTGCCGACCGGCACGTGCAGCTCGTTGATCTCCTTGTTCCCCTCGGGGTGCTGGATCTTCCACATCCATTGCTTCGCGACGACGTAGACCTCCATCGCCCCCGGGGGCGCCACGTGCATATCGATGAAGACCTTCGACGACCAGACATAGATGGCCATCGCGATGGTCAGCGGGATGATCGACCACGAGAGCTCGAGGAGCAGGTTGTCGTTCATCGCCCCGGCGCGCGACGCCTTCGAGCCGCGGCGGTACCGCACCGCTGAATAAACCAGACCGACGACGATGATCGCGCCGAAGAAGATACTGACCGCCACCAGGACCCACCAGATCGCGTCGATTTCGGTCGCGACGGTGGAGGCCGCCTCGGGGAGGAGGGGGAAGTTCCACATCGTCAGCGGCCTCCCCCGCCCGACGTCGCGGCGAGTTTCATTTTACGGCGGTCCCGCAGGTAATTCAAGAGGATGTAACCGCCGAGTGCCAGAACGGCGAGAACGCCGCCGGCGCGCAGAAGGTTGATCACGACCAGGCCGTAGGTCCCCGACTCGGGGTCGTAGTGGTAACAGAGCAGGAGGAGTTTGTCGACCATCCGGCCGATCTTCTCGTGCGATGCCTCCATCAGGGAGAACCTCAGGTCGTCGGCCTGGTACTCGATCCCGTAGAGATACCGCGAGAGCTTTCCATCGGGAGTGGCGATGATGATGCCGCTGGCATGCGCGAACTGTTTTGTCTTATCATCATAGAGGTAGAGGAACCCAACCGAGTCTGCGAGCCTCTTGATTGACGCTGAATCCCCGGTGAGGAAGTGCCAGTTCTCGTCCGCCCCTTCGCGTGAGTAGTCCCTGACGTATTTTTCCTTCCGTTTCACCGCGTCCGCGGGTCCCTCGCGGTGGTCGAAGCTCACGCTCACAACCGTGAATTCCCGCCCGATGTTCATATCCTCGAGCGTCCTGAAAGTGCCGGTCATTCCCTCGAGCACCTGGGGGCAGAGCATCTGGCACTTGTAGTAGACAAGCGAGAGCACCACCGGCTTCTTGCCGAAATATGAAGAGAGCGGGACGCTCTTTCCCTGCTCATCGGTGAAGCGCAGGTCGAGCGGGAGCTGAGCGCCGAGGCGTTGTTCGATGCCGACGTCGTTGAAGACTCTCGTCGCCATCGGGCGCGGCTGGGAGAATGCCGTCGTCGCCAGGCAGGCGATGGCTGCCGGGAGTGCGATCGCCGCGAGCAGACCGGAGCAGCTAAGGATCCGCGGCCGACCGCCGGCCACCGTTCCGCCTGGAGGGTGATGTAGATTCATTGCCTGCCTTCGGGTTGAAGGTACAACTCCATCGCCCTCGCAATGGGGACCCGCGCGATGCCTTTGGCCGAGTCGGTCCAGCCGTACGTATTCAGGATGGCGTCCTCCCTTTCACGAAGGAGGGCGAGCGAGGCGCTCGGGTCCGCCTCCAGGTTCGGGCCGGGCGGCAGGGCCGTCGTGTCCGGGATCGTGAACGTTTCCGCCACAACGTCCGGGCCGTCGCTCCGGGACCTGAAGATTTCGTAGACGCCCCAGGCGACCGCCATCCCGACCACCATGATGGCGATCAGGCTGAAGGCCGTGACCGTCACGCCCGGCAGGTGCGCGTCGCGCGTCTCGTACTTGCGGTCCTGTTCCTTGTCGTGGTGGGCGGTCATGGTTTCAATCCAGGTCGTGGATGTGGAATGCGTCCTTGGCGAACCTCGGGTCGTTCAGCGGAAGGATCGGGACGGTCGAAAGCCATTTCGCGAAGAGCGCCACCCAGACCCCTCCGATGGCGACAGGGGCGATGACGTCGAGCGCGTGGATGTGTAACCCGGACTTCTCGAACGCAGGCGCCGTGAGCCAGAAGAGGTCAATAAGACGCATCACGAATATGAAGGCGGCGACGTGCTTGAGGCGGCCGATGACGCGCTTCGACTTCTTCGAGAGGAGGATGAAGAACGGGACAAAGAAGTGGCCGACCAGGAGCGCGACGGCAACGATGTTCCACCCGGTCCCGGTCCGGACGAGGTACCACGTGTTGTCCTCGGGCAGGTTTCCCGACCAGATGATCAGGTATTGGGAAAAGGCCATATAGGCCCAGAGGATGGTGAACGCGAAGAGGAGGTTGCCAAGATGGTGCGCGTGCCGGGTGGTCAGAATGTCGGAGTACGGCTTGAACCCCGAGACCTGCGCCAGGATGAAAATGCAGAAGGCGAACGCCGTGAGCATCGCGCCCACGATGAAGCTCATACCGTAAATGGTGGAGTACCATTCGGGCTCGAGCGACATCATCCAGTCGACCGACGCGAGGGTGGCGCTGAGCACGAAGAGGACCATCATCGGGCCGCTGAAGATCTTCATCGTGCGGGTGAGCCGGGCGTCGGGCCGGGCGTCCTGTTTCGCGGACCAGTTCCGCAGGAGCGTCGCGATGCCGATCCAGAGGCCGAAGAAGAGTGCGGCCCTGACGACGAAGAAGGTCACGTTGAGGTAGGCCGTCTTGTGCTGCAGGACGTGGCTCGCGGCCACGACCGCGTCGTCGGTCCAGGGATAGAGGTCCCGCATGCCGATGAGGATCGGGATGAACAGCACGCCCATCAGCGCAAGGTTGCGCGTGCCCGATTCGGCCATCCTCTGGATGATGTGTCCCCACGCGCCCGAGACCAGGTGGTGGAGGATGAGGATTCCGAGGCAGCCGAGCGTCAGGCCCAGCCAGAGAAGGTAACCCAGGAGGTACGACTGGAAGAAGTGGTCGCCCCATACGAAGTAGGAGACCGCCAGCGCGACGACGCCCGCCGCCCCCACTTTCATCGAGATACTTTCCAATTTTTTGAAATACGATTCCACTCTGTGATCTCTTAGTGGGAGAGCCGTTTGCGTTCGTCGGCCCTGAGCCGGGCCGCATCGAGGTTCCCGCTCAGTTGCAACGCGCGGATGTAGGCGACGATCGCCCACCGATCCGCGGGGGGAATGCTCGGGGCGTAGCTGTACATCCTCCCGAATCCGTTGGTGATCACGTCGAAATAGTACCCGTCCGACTTCGTCCTGACAGTGTTCTGGTGAAACGAATTCGGTTTAGGGAAACCACGTTGGACGATCATCCCCGCGCCTTCACCCGTACGGTCATGGCAGGGGGAGCAAAAAGTATTGAAGCGTTCCTGGCCTCGCGCGAGCAGGTCACCGTCCACCGTCACCGGGATCGAGGCGGTGAATTTCCCGTCGATCTTCCCCGTATGAAAGACGCCATCGAGCCCGGCCATACCCCGCGGCACGGTGCCCGGGACGAGCGGCCGCGACGCCTGGCGGTCGGCGTAGAATTTGCTCTCCTCGAGCGGCTTGATCCGACTGTCGTCCCACATATCGTTGCAGCCTGCGAAGAGGACGGCTGCGGTGACGAGCGCCGGGATAAATGTCCCGTAAACAATCAGCCCGCGAACCGTGCGTGTGACTTCACAGATCGGCCGGTCGCGCATCGGGCGGTATGTACTGCGGAAGTTCATCGAATCAGTTGTCCACCACCGTTACGTGCGCGGGGTTGAGCGACATCAGGAACTCTTCCGTCTCGCGCCTGTTGAAGAACGGGTCCGTCGCCTCGATGCAGAGAAAGAACTTGTCGCGCGAAGCCAGCTCGAAGCGGTCGACGTTGAACACGGGGTGGACGGGCCTCGGCAGCCCGTTCCGGAATATCATCCCCACCACGGCGCCGATCGCGGCGAAGAGGATGGTCATCTCGAAGGTGATCGGGATGAACTGCGGCCAGGAATTGAGCGGCTTTCCGCCGATATTCAGCGGGTAGTCAATCACCGAAGAGTAGTACTGCATCGCAAACCCGAGCACGCCGCCCGCGACGCCGCAGGCGAGCACGAAGAGCGAGAGCGTCGAGCGTTTGATCGAGAGCGCTTCGGTGAGCTCCTCCATCGGGAACGGCGTGTAGGCGTCCATATGGCGGTAGCCCTTCTTCGAGGCGTTCTGGGCCGCCGCGAGGAGGTCCTCCGGCGCGTCGAATTCCGCCAGCAATCCGTATATGGCGTGGAGGTCGGGCTTCTTCAATTGGCGTCCGCGCTGGTGTCGATGATCCTGCCCTTCCAGGGGAGGAGGTGCTTGAGTTCAAAAATGGAAATCATCGGCATCACCCGGATGAAGACGAACATCAGCCAGACGAACACGCCGAGCGTGCCGGCGTAAATCGACCAGTCCCAGATGGTGGGCGTGTACATATCCCACGACGACGGGAGGAAGTCGCGGTGCAGGCTCGTCACGACGATGACAAAGCGTTCGAGCCACATCCCCACGTTAATAACGATCGAGATGATGAAGAGGGCGATCGTGTTCAACCGCACCTTCTTCGACCAGAGGAGCTGGGGGATCAGGCCATTGCACAGGATCAGCAGGACATACGTCCAGCCGTAGGGCCCGGTCATCCGGTTCATCATCATATACGCCTCGTACTCGCTCCCGCTGTAGAAGGCGAAGAAGAGTTCCATCGCATACCCGTAGAGCACGATCAACCCGGTGGCGAGCATTACCTTTGCCATGAAGTCGAGGTGCCGGTCCGTGACGAAGTCCTCGAGATGGTAGAGCTTCCGCACGGGGATCATCAGCGTGATGACCATCGCGAAGCCCGAGAAGACGGCGCCGGCAACGAAGTAGGGCGGGAAGATCGTCGCGTGCCACCCCGGGAGGATCCCGACGGCGAAGTCGAAGCTCACGACGCTGTGCACCGACACCACGAGCGGCGTCGCCAGCCCGGCCAGCAGCAGGTACGCCATCTCGTACCGGTGCCAGTGCCGCGCGGACCCCCTCCACCCCATCGCGAGGATGCCGTAGCAGACCTTCTGCCACCGTTTCTTCGAGCGGTCGCGCATCGAGGCAAGGTCGGGGATCAGCCCGACGAACCAGAACATGAACGAAACGAGCAGGTAGGTCGAGATGGCAAACACGTCCCAGACGAGCGGGCTCCTGAAATTGGGCCACATCGACATCGTGTTGGGATAGGGCGCGAGCCAGAATGCGAGCCAGGGCCGGCCGAGGTGGAAGATCGGGAACAGCCCGGCGCAGCAGACGGCAAAGAGCGTCATCGCCTCGGCGAAACGGTTGATGGCGTTGCGCCAGTGCTGGTGCAGCAGGAGCAGGATGGCCGAGATGAGCGTGCCGGCGTGGCCGATACCGATCCACCAGACAAGGTTGACGATGGCGATCCCCCAGCCGACGGGGTTGTTGATGCCCCAGATGCCGACGCCCTTGTAGAAGAGGTAGCTCGCGCCCACGACGAGCACCATCACGAGCGAAAACGAGATCGCGAGGGTAATGGCCACACCCTTCGGGGTCTTCCGGTCGAGGACGTTCCCGGCGATCTTGTCGGTGATCGTCGCGTAGTCGTGGCCCGGCGCGATCAGCGGCGCAACATTGTCCCCTTCGGTGGCGCGGTAGTCGTAGGCCATCGGGTCAGCCCTCGCGTCCCTTCTCAGCGCCCCCGAGCGCGGGGTTCGGGTTGGTGAGCCGGGCCAGGTACGACGTCCGGGGACTCGTATTGAGCTCGGCGAGCAGGCCGTAGTCTCGCGGCTGCGACTTGGCCTTCGACACCTCGCTCAGCGGGTCGTTCAGGTCGCCGAAGACGATTGCCTGCGCCGGGCACGCCGACTGGCAGGCGGTCACCACATCACCGTCGCGGATGGAGCGGTCTTCCTTCTTGGCGTCGATCCTGGCTGCGCTGATGCGCTGCACGCAATAGGTGCATTTCTCCATTACGCCGCGGTTCCTCACCGTTACGTCGGGGTTCTGCATCATCTGCACGGTCGGGTGCTCGACGTCGGAGTACTGGAGGAAGTTGAACCGGCGGACCTTGTAGGGGCAGTTGTTGGAGCAGTACCTCGTGCCGACGCAGCGGTTGTAGACCATCACGTTCAGCCCCTCGGAATCGTGCGAGGTGGCCGAGACCGGGCAGACGGGCTCGCATGGGGCGTTCTCGCAGTGCATGCAGGCCACGGGCTGAGAATGGATGTCGGGATTGTCGAGGTCGCCCGAGTAGTAACGGTCGATCCTGATCCAATGCATCTCGCGGCCGTTGAGCACCTGGTCCTTCCCAGCGACCGGAATGTTATTCTCCGACTGGCAGGCGATGACGCAGGCGTTACAGCCGGTGCAGGAATTGAGGTCGATCGACATTCCCCACTTGTAGCCATCGTATTCGTGCCCGGGGTAGAGCGATTCGGCCTTCGTCGGGACGTGGCTCATCTCCCGCGCGAACTTCGGGTCGGTTTCGAACTCCGTGACCGTCGCGCTCCTGACGATGGGCCGCCCCTCCATCGAATGGTGGTCCTGTGTCCTGGCCAGCTTGGAGTACTGACCGGTCCTGACGATCGAGGCGGTCGCCCACGATGCGGTGGTCGAGAAGCGGAGCGGGTAAATGTTCACCCCGGCGCCATTCCCCACCCTGCCGGCGTGGGAGCGGCCGTAGCCAAGGTGGAGGGTGATGGAGTCGGGAGGATGGCCCGGGAGGATGAGGGCCGGTATGAGGCACCTCGCGCCGTTGACCTCTATCAGGACGATTTCCTCATCGTGGACCCCTATCGAATCAGCCAGCGACGGGCTCACGAACGCGGCGTTGTCCCAGGTGAGTTTCGTGATCGGCTTCGGGAGTTCCTGCAGCCATCCGTTGTTTGCGAACCGGCCGTCGCCGATCGTGGGATCAGCGCGGAACATCACCTCGACCTCCGATCCCGGGAAGGAAATCCTCACCGGCGACCCGCTCTTCCACGCATCGGGCGCCTTCCACGCGGCCACGATCACCTCGGTGCCGCGGAATCTTGCGGCCATCGCCGGCGACGCGGTGCCCGGCACGACGCCATCGTTGAGCGAGCGATTCCAGAACGATTCGAAGTCGCCGTCCGCCGCGCCAGCGCTCTTCATACTGTGGTCCTTCCAGTACTCACGGACGATTTCGTAACCCTTCTTCCCGCTCCTGAGTGTCATTTCGGCCAGTAGCTCGTACACCGACATTGTATTATAGAGCGGAGCGATGAGCGGCTGGACGATAGAGGCCGTGCCGTCGAAGGCGCGGGCGTCTCCCCAGGCTTCGAGGTAGTGCGATTCCGGGACGTGCCAGCCGCACGCGTTGGCGGTCTCGTCGTTGTAGATGTTGAGGGAAACGCTCATCCCGACTTTTTCGATCGCGTCGGCGAATTGAAGTTCGGCGGGGGCGTCGTAGACCGGGTTTCCCCCCGCGATCACAAGCAGATCCACCTGCCCCTTTGCGATGTCCTCGATGAGCGCAGTCATCGACGACCCGGCCGGGTCGGGATCGAATTCGGCGGGCCGGACGAAGGAGACGGTCGTCCCGACGTTGCCGAGCGCTTCGTTGATGCCGTGCACCAGCGCGTGCACCGAAGGCGGCTGGTATGCGCCGGCGATGACGACGGATGCGCCCCGGTGCGCTTTCAGGTCGTCGGCGACTGCGGTGATCCAGGCCTCCTCACCGTCGCTCAACTGCGACGAAGGGGCCCCGTCCACACCAAGTACGGCGGCCAACCGGTTGGCGAAGTCGGTGATGCGGCTCGCCCTGACGGGAAGGCGGTGGTCGGCGACGCTCCCTGTGACCGTGGGGAAACTCTCGGCGCAGTAGAGCCGGTTGATGTTGGCCTTCGCCCCCCGCACCCTGCGGCGCTCGGAGAACTCGCGGGCATACTTCAGGTGGGCCGGGCCTTCGGCGATGAAATCCGCGTCGAGTGAGAAGACGACGTCGGCCTTCTCAAAATTGTAGATCGCCTGGGCAGCTTCACCGAACGCCAGGCGCGACCCTTCACGCTCGTTGGCGATGCCCGCCGGTTCGTACCGGTGCCACTTCGCCTTCGGATACTCCTTCAGGAGCGATTCGATTTGCCAGGCGAGGGTCGGCGAGGTGACGGTCCCGGTCAGGATGCGCAGGCCGCTCCCCCCGAGGGCCTTCTGTGCGTCGAGCGCGCCGGAGAGTTGCGCGAGAAACTTGTCGAGGGTGGTGATCTCGCCATTGCGCCTCACCACCTGCGACCGGTCGGGGTCGTAGAGATGCAGGATCGACGCCATCGAGAAAGTGTCGGCCGCGCCGAGGCTCGCCGGGTGGTCCGGGTTCCCCTGGATCTTCGTGGGACGCCCCATATGGCTCGTCACAAGGACGCCGGTCGCAAAGCCGCTCATCGTGAAGGCGCTTGCGAAGGTGAGCGGCTTGCCCGGGATCAGGTATTCGGGTTGCTTCACGTACGGAAGGATTTTTTCGTCGGGCTGTTTCACGCACGACGAGAGGCCGGCGAGCGCGATCGAGGCACCCATCAGGTGCAGGAACCGGCGGCGGCTCACCGGATCCTCCCACACCGGCGCATCGGTCGGGAACTCGTTCTGCATCGCACTCCGGAACTCTTCGGTGTCGGCCAGCTCGTCGAGGCTGCGCCAGTATTGCTCGCCGGTCCGGCCTGCCAGCTTTTCCCTGATGTCTTCTATCGAGAGTTTACCGCTCATGGTCCGTGATGGTTGATGGGCGCCGGTTTATCGGTGACAGACCGAGCAATCGCTCAGCTGTTTCGTTTTGATGTGGTTCTCGTCCACGATCTTTTTCCCCTCGGCCAGTTGGTCGGGGCCGGGGGTCCAGGTCATCGAGTAGATTTCTGATTTTGGCCTGACGTATTTCTCGGGCGCCCGGTGGCAATCGAGGCACCAGCTCATATGCAGCGTGTTCACCGACCAGGTGAGCGGCATCTTGTCGACACGCCCGTGGCAGGTCTGGCACCCCACCCCCTTGTTGACGTGGATCGAGTGGTTGAAGTATGCGAAATCCGGAAGGTCGTGCACCCTGATCCATTCGAGCGGCTTTCCTGTCCTGTAACTCTCCCGAACCGGCTCGAGGATCGGCGCGGTGTTCCAGATCTGTGAATGACACGTCATGCAGGTGTGGGTCGGCGGAATGCCCGCGAAGGCAGATTTCTCGACGGAGGTGTGGCAGTATCCGCAGCTGATACCGAGGCCGTTGACGTGGTGTTCGTGGCTGAAGGGGACGATCTGCTCGCGAGGGTTGCCGACGTTCGTGGTGTACCCCGACCGGTACATCGCCCCCCCGATGACGCCGAGGACGAGCACCACGATCACCGCCAGAATGATCGACGCGCGAGAGACCACCTTCATGCTCGGATGGAAGATCTGCGCCATCTAGCTGGACAAACCTCTCTCCGGCCCTGTCAGCGATAATGACGGGAACACGGTGACCGTATTGAACGAAATTGGGGAATGGACCCGGGAAAACTGCGCTTCCAAAATTACTCGGTTAATATAGGAAATTACCCGCTGTGAGGCAAGAAAAGTCGCCTTTTTAACTAGATTGCGACATATCCGAGGATTGCGATCTGGTCTACCCTTCAATTGAAAAATAATCCTCTTGATTTGAAACATCTTCTTTCATATATTCGTATATGCGGCTATACGGAACCATGGCGAACGGACTGATACGAGACCACTACACAACGAAAGGGATGACCAATGACGACCAACCTCATCGAAGAGACCCCTCTAAAATCCTGCTGCGGACCCGAGTGCTGCACTGATGATTCCGCAACACCCGCCGCTGCTCCTACGCCCGAAACAGTGAAATCCGAGATCAAGGAGCGCTACGGCAAGATCGCCACGAACGCCGGAACGACTTCCTGCTGCACTCCGGCCACGGCGACCGCACCGAACTGCGGATGCGGGACCGACGACTCGCTTCAGACCATATCCCTGATGATGAACGAGCGGTACGATTCCGTCGACGAACGGATCGTCGAGGCCGCTGACCTCGGCCTCGGCTGCGGCACCCCCCTCGCCTTCGCCGATATGGAGGAAGGAATGCGCGTGCTCGACCTTGGCTCCGGGGCCGGCATCGACGTGTTCCTCGCGGCGAAGAAGGTCGGTCCCACGGGCAAGGCGATCGGCCTCGATATGACCGACGAGATGCTGGCGCTTGCGCGTAAGAACAAGGCGATACTCGGCATCGGGAACGCCGAATTCCTGAAGGGCGAGATCGAGGATATGCCGATCGAATCGAATAGCGTCGACCGGATCCTGAGCAACTGCGTCATCAATCTTGTCCTCGACAAGCGCAGGGCGTTTGACGAGATGCACCGCGTTTTGAAACCGGGCGGCAGGTTCACCATTTCCGACATCGTTTCGATCGGGCAGATCCCGGACGAGGTGCGCGCTGATATGGAGCTCTGGGCGGGGTGCGTCGCCGGCGCCCTCGACAGAGATGAATACCTGGGGATCGTGAAGGAGGCGGGGTTCACCAACCTCACGATCGCGGCCGAGAAACCATACTCGCTCGACAAGGAGGTTTCCTTCGGCCTCGAGAGCATCACGCTCACTGCACAGAAATAGGAACGGACGATGACTGAACTGGCAAAAACATTCAAGGCCCTGTCGGACGAATCACGACTCAGGATTCTCGGCATCATCCTGCGCTCCGAGGAGCTCTGTGTCTGCGACATCGAATACGTGATGAAATTCACGCAGACGAAAGTGTCCCGGCACTTATCGTACCTGAAAAACGCGGGGCTGGTGGAGGACCGCCGGCAAGGCCTCTGGGTACTCTATCGCATCGCGAAACCGCAGGACGAAGCGCGCCGCAAACTGATCCGGTACGTCGAGGCCGTCCTCGCGAGTGACCCAGCCGCTCTGGAGGATGTGCGGCGGTTGAAAGAGAGCATCGACGGCGGATGCTGCACGGGTTACGCCTGCGTAAGGCCCGAGACTGCGCGTCTCAAGACCCCCGCACGACCGGCGAGGCGGGCGAGGATAGAGGCGTGACCATCCTCATCCTCTGCACCGGCAACTCGTGCCGCAGCCAGATGGCCGAAGCGTACCTGGCATCGCTCGATACCCGGCTTACGGTCCGGTCCGCGGGGACGAGCCCTGCGTCCCGCGTCCATCCGGTGGCGATCGCCGTGATGCAGGAAATCGGCATCGAGCTGTTGACCGCGCGCCCGAAATCAATGGACGAATTCATCGCTCAAACCTTCGACTACGTCATCACGGTGTGTGACAACGCCAGGGAGAGCTGCCCCGTCTTCACCGGACGCGTAGATCATCGCCTGCACATCGGGTTCGACGACCCCGCTGAGACGACCGGTAGCAATGATGAGGTGATGAAGGAATTCAGGAGGGTACGTGACGAGATCAGGGAAGAATTCAACTTGTTTTATCATCGGGATATTCTTGCCGGGTTCCGATGACCTATTCCCAAAAACGCCTCTCCCCCTTTGAGCGGTACCTCACACTCTGGGTCGGACTCTGCATGATCGTAGGAGTCGCGATCGGGAAGGCTCTGCCCGGGGTTACCGATCTCCTGCGGGGGATGGAGCTCGGGGCCGGGAGCCAGATCAACGTCCCGATCGCCGTCCTCATCTGGTTGATGATCTACCCGATGATGCTCAAGATCGATTTCACGAGCGTCGTCGACGTGCGCAGGAGACCGGCCGGCATCCTGGTCACCCTCTTCGTCAACTGGCTGGTGAAACCGTTTTCGATGGCCATCCTCGGGTGGCTCTTCTTCAGGCACCTCTTCCTGCCGTTCATCGGACCGGAGCTTGCCGACCAATACATCGCGGGCGTCATCATCCTCGCGGCCGCACCCTGCACCGCGATGGTTTTCGTCTGGTCCTACCTCACCGACGGCGACCCGGCGTACACCCTCGTGCAGGTAACGGTAAACGATCTTTTGATGATGGTCTTCTTCGCGCCGATCGTGAGCCTTCTCGTGAGCGGGGCAAGCGACCTCGTTCTTCCCTTCGGGGTCCTGCTCTACAGCGTGGTGGTATTCATCGTGATCCCCCTGGCGCTCGGGAGTCTGAGCAGGGTCCTGCTCATCAGAATGAAGGGGGCACGGTGGTTCGAGTATAATTTTGTGAAGTTCTTCCATCCCGTCACCATCCTTGCGTTGCTGGCGACACTCGTGCTCATCTTTGCGTTCCAGGCCGACAACCTCACGGCCCAACCGTTCCACGTCATCCTGATCGCCATTCCCCTCCTGATCCAGGTCTATTTCAACTCGTCGCTCGCTTACGGATTAATGAAGCTCTTCAAGGTCCCACACCGTATCGCGGCTCCGGGCGCGCTTATCGGCGCGAGCAATTTCTTTGAATTGGCGGTGGCAACGGCCATCGCGATTTTCGGTCCCGGTTCGGGCGCGGCGCTGGCGACTGTGGTAGGGGTACTGGTGGAAGTGCCGGTAATGCTCTCGGTTTGTTCGTTTTGCAACCGGACGAAGCACTGGTTCGAACAGGCCCCGGAGACCTAGGATTATTGGTTCTGGGGGCCACGGAGGTGGTGCCCGAAACGTGGGTACCGCTGCCCGGATCGCCCCGTCCTGCTCCCCCTTGCAACTGAAACTCCCTTTCGGTAAGTTCCCCCCCGGGCTTCCGGTCAGGAAGCCGTCCACCGATTTGCGAGATTCCAATCGGAAACCAATCCGTTCATGGCTGCAAAATCCCGGCAACCAAAATCAGGCAAGCCCTCCGGTCCGCGGCAATTCAAACCTGTTGAGCAGGTCAAGACCGCCCTCCATTCCCCGAGTGACATCGATCGGCGCCTGCGACTCTCCCTCGACAACCTGCTCGAAGGGTGCCAGATCATCAGTTTCGACTGGAAGTTTCTCTACCTCAACGAAGCCGCGGCGGGGCACGCGCGCCGACCCCGGGAGGAGCTGATCGGCCGGATCGTGATGGAGGAGTACCCCGGGATCGAGGAGACCGAGACGTTCGCGGCACTGAAGGAATGCATGGAGAAACGGGCCCCCCGTCGGATGGAAATCCTCTTCACGTTTCCCGACGGCGGTACCGGATGGTTCGAACTCAGTATCCAACCGGTGCCTGAAGGTGTCTTCGTCCTCACCATCGACATCACCGCCGAAAAGAACAAGAAAGAGGCGCTCCGTCAAAGTGAAGAAGAGCTCCGCCTCATCGCTGAAAACGTCGGCGACCTGATCGCCCTTTTCGACCGGGAGGGAAAGCGCCTTTACAGCAGCCCGTCGTACCGAACCATACTCGGCATCACCGGCGACGTGTTCGAGAACGACGCGTTCCTCTACATCCATCCCGACGACCGGGAGCGTATCAGGGAGCTCTTCTATGAAACCGCCAGGACGGGGGTGACCAACAGGGTGGAGTATCGCTTCCTCCTTCCCGACGGCAGCGTCCGAACCGTCGAATCGAACGCCAGCCCGGTTCGCGACGACCGGGGCGAAGTGTCGAAGATCGTCGTCGTCTCGAGGGACATTACCGAAAGAAAACGGATCGAGCGGCAGTTCCTCCGCACGCAACGGATGGAGAGCATCGGCGCTCTCGCGGGCGGTATCGCCCACGACCTGAACAACCTCCTCGCCCCGATCCTCGTCTCGATCTTCGCCCTGCGCCAGACAATCCGAAGCAAGAGAGCGCGGACGATGCTCGACGCGCTCGAGTCGAGCGCAAAGCGGGGGGCCGAGCTCGTGAAACAGGTTCTCTCCTTCGCCCGCGGCGTCGAGGGCGAGCGGTCCGTGATCCGCGTGGGCGACATCGTCAGTGAAATCGAAAAGATGATGCGCGTATCGTTTCCGAAGAACATCAGGATCACCACCGGCGTGCAGAAAGGGCTCTGGCCGATCTCCGCCGACCCGACACAGATCCACCAGGTGTTCCTGAACCTCGCCGTCAACGCGAGGGACGCGATGCCAAACGGGGGAACGTTCACGATCTCCGCCATCAATGTCGCCGTCGACCGGCAGTACGCAAGGATGCACCCCGGGATGCCCGAGGGAAACTTCGTCCTCATCACCGTCACCGATACCGGAACCGGCATACCACCGAAGATCATCGACCGCATCTTCGAGCCGTTTTTTTCGACGAAGGAAATGGGGAAGGGCACGGGCCTCGGGCTCTCGACGACGCATACGATCGTCACCAGCCACGCCGGTTTCATCGACGTCTACAGCGACGTCGGAAAGGGGACCACGTTCAAGGTGCACATACCGGTGCATTCGGCGGCGCCGGGAACGACCTCCAGGGCCCACGCCAAGCCGCCCACCGGCAGGGGTGAGGTCGTCCTCATCGTGGACGACGAGGCGGCCATCCGGGAGATCACACGCACGACGCTCGAGGCCTACGGGTACAGCGCTATGACGGCCTCCACCGGGGAGAAGGCGGTGGCAATCTACGCGAAGAAGGGGGAAAAAATCGACGTGGTCATCACCGACATCATGATGCCGTATATGGACGGACACTCGGCGATACGCGCGATGCAGGAGATGAATCCGAAGGTGAGGGTCCTCGCGGTGAGCGGATTGGGGGTTGGCGGGTTCGACCCGCGGTATCCGGAGTCAACCCCCGTCAGATTTTTACCGAAACCATATACGGCCGAGACGCTTCTACGGGCACTACGCGACCTGCTCGACCTTCCGGTGTAACTGAGTTTTCAGAAGTATCTGGTCATCGGGAGGTTCAAGGCGATTTCTTTCCGCCCGGCTTCCGTGGACCGGGTTTACGGCCGGGAGGTTTCGGGCCGGATGGCTTTCGATCACCGGTTTTCCGGTCGCCCGGCTTCTGATTCGTGGGCTTCCAGGCGACACCGGATTTTCGGGCGCTCGACTTCGGACCGAGCGGTTTCCAGTCTCCCGGCTTTCGGTAGCCCGACGACTCACCCGGTGGCTTCCATACTCCAGGATCCCGATCTCCAGACTTTGGACCGGAGGGTTTCCACCCGCCCGGCGTTCGATACCCGGGCTTCTCGCTGGCGGGTTTCCATCCACCTTCCTTCCGGTAGCCCGGCCTCTCGCTCGCGGGTTTCCATCCACCCCCTTTTCGATCGTCGGGCCTGCCTGTCCGGGGCTTCCATCCGCCGGTTTTTCTGTCGCCGGATTTCTGTACCGGGGGAATCGATTCGCCAGGCGTTCGATATCCCGGCCGCTCGCTGGCGGGTTTCCAGGTGCCCGGCCGGTGCTCGCTCGACTGCGGGGCGGACGGGTTCCACCCGCCTGAGGTTCGGTCGTCGGATCCTGTACCGCGGGGCTTCCATCCCCCCGGTTTCCGGTCATCGGACCTCGGGCCACGGGATTTCCACTCCCCCGGTTTTCGTTCGCCCGACCGCGGACCGGAAGGCTTCCAGCCACCGGATTTTCGATCGTCAGAACGCGGACCGCGGGGTTTCCATTCGCCGGTCTTTCGATCGCTGGACCGGGGGCCGGAAGGTTTCCACTCACCCGGTTTTCGATCGCGCGGTTTCCATTCGCCCGACCTTCGTTCAGGCGGACGACCACCTGACGGTCGTCCTTCGCCCGACGGCCGTCTTTCGCCCGTTGACCTTCCTTCTCCAGACGGCCTTCCTTCACTACGCGGTCTGCCCTCGCCTGTCGTACCGCCAGTCAGCTTCCGGCCGCCAGACTTCCGCCCCGTCGGTTTCCAACCGAGCGGTTTTCTCCCGCTCGGAGTTCGGGCTCCGAATTTCCGCTCTCCGGGCTTCGACGTCCCGGACGCCGGCGCACCGGCAGAGTGTTTGTCAGATCCGGCATTGATCGTTTCCGAGCCGTCTGGTCCCGATCCGGCAGGGAGAGCTGCTTCCGCCGTCGGCGCAATCGCCTTACCATCCGAATATTTTTCGATCGCCGCCACGAGCCGCTCCAGCGCGGGCGGGTGCTGTAATAGAAAAAGCGATGGTTCGATCAACTCGATTTCCGAGACGGCGAATATCCCATCCAACCCCCGGACCATATCGATCCTTGCGTACAGAAGCGAATCGCGTGAGCCCGCCAACTTCCTGACTTTCCCGAGCGCCTGTTCCGCGAGCGCAAGTTCCTCTCCCGTGATTTTCTTCGCCGCTGAGACCTTTTCGTCGGAGCCGGCAAACCTCGCCGACTTTCTGACAGAATGCGTGAACTCGCCGTCGATCCAGACGATCGCCTTCTCACCTTCGCCCTCCACAGCGGGCATATACTTCTGCACCATGGCATCGCGGTCCCGGAGCAGTTCCCGCAGGAACTCCTGCCCTTCCTTCGCGTCCGCCCTCGCGAACCGCTTCGTCCTGAACGATGACGCCGACACCGAAGGTTTGATCACCACGTCATCCCACTTCCTCGTGGCCATGATGGTGCCGAGCACGGCCTCTTCCCCCCGTTCGAAGAATACGGTGGGGACCACCGGCACACCGGCCGAGGCCAGTTCCGCGAGGTACCGTTTATGATGATTCCATCGGACGACCGGAGCCGTATTCATCAGTCGCGACGTCTTGTCCGCGCGCTCGATCCATTTCAGGAAGCTCCCGGGATGTTTGAAATAATCCCAGCACGACCGGATCACGCAGAGGTCGTGCCCGGCGGGGTCGGCGGCGGGGTCGTCCCAGGCGAGCATCGACGGCTCGAGCCCGGCCTTCCGGAGCGCGCCGAGGAGGAGTTCCTGATCCGCATCCTTTTCTGGAAGGACGCGGCAAGTGATAATGGCTACTTTTTTCATTGGGATCGGGGGGGAGTGAATGACCTATAATACACAATACCGGAGAGAAAAGTGAGTCCACCGATGGCGCCAATCGCCGCGCCCAAACCGAACAGGTCGGCCATAGCGCCCGTGAGAAGCGCCCCGAGGGCGTACCCGATATCCCTCCAGAACCGGTACACGCCGAGGGCGGTGGCCCTCCAACCGGGTTGGGAAAGGTCGCTCACCGAGGCGAGAAGCGTCGGGTAGACCATCGCGGTACCGACGCCGAGCAGGATCGTGCCCGCGACGATCACCCCGAAATCCCTGAAGAGCGCGATCGCGCATATACCCGCGGCCTGGACCATCATCCCGCCGGCGATCAGCCCACTCCTGCCGATGCGGTCGCTCAAGGGGCCGGTGACGAGCTGGCTGACGCCCCAGACGGCTGGATAGAGCGCCGCAAGAAACCCGATCATACCAAGCGAATAACCGATCGACGCGAACAAGAGCGGAAAGACGACCCAGGCCGTCGCGTCGTTAAGATTGTTCACGAGCCCGGCCTGGTTGCAAGCGAAGAAGTTCCGGTCGCGCCAGGTGAGGGAGAAGACGTCGCGAAGGGATCCAGAGCTCGGCGCCTCAATGATCCCAGCCCCCTCGGTTCGTAGACGCTCCCCGTGAGCGCCCCGGCCCGCGTCAGTGGCCACCTTCACCTCCGCGCGCACTAACCATCCTGTGTCTTTCACGAAGAGGGCTGAGAGCAGGAGTCCCACAACCGCGATGCCGATGCCGAGCGAGAATGGCGCGGTCGTCAGACCCTGCGTTGCGGCAATTTCGGCTGTCGCGTACGCCGCGATCGCGACGGCAAGGTACCCTGAAAATTCATTCAGCCCGGTGGCGAACCCCCGGCGTGCAGGCCCGGCGATGTCGATCTTCATCACGACGGCCATCGACCAGCAGAGCCCCTGGTTAACGCCGAGGAACAGGTTGGCCGCCACCACCCACGACCAGTCCTGCGCATACATCAGAAGGAACGGAACCGGCAGGCCGAAGAGCCATCCCGTGACGAGGAGATTCTTCCGGCCGAGCGCATCGGCGAACCGGCCCGCGTACAGGTTCGTGAGCGCCTTGACTGGCCCGAACGTCAGGAGGAACGACAGTATGGCCGTGCTCGAGGTGAGACCGAACACGACTTCGCCGAGGAGCGGAAGCACCGATCGCTCGAGGCCCACCATCGCGCCAACGAAGGCGTTGACGACGAGAAGCAGTATGAACTGGGGGAGGTTTTCGCGGATGCCTTGCAGGGGCGCGTTCGAGGGAGTGGCGAACGAGGGAGCTGCTATCTCGTTTGGTGTCATCGGGTACTGGGACTCGTCAGCACCGCCGGATTCCGTCAACCGAGGACGACCCGGCGCCCGTCTTCGAGGATGTTCTTTACCAGAGCCATCGTTCCGGCTTCTGAGTAGACCCGGATCAGCGGTTCGGTGCCCGAAAACCTGATTAAAAGCCAGCTCCCGTCGGAGAGGATGAACTTGTACCCGTCGGAAAGGTTCGTCTTGACGACGTCGAGCCCGGCGACGTTCTTCGGCGGGCTGGTTTTGAGCCGGCCGAGGATCGGGTCCTTCTGGGACGGTTCGATGACGATGTCAATCCGATCGTAGTAATGCTCGCCGACGATGTCGAAGAGTTTCTTCAGGAGCTGCGAGGGTTTGAGGCCGGTGCGCACCATCATATCGAGCAGATACAGATTTGCCAGGATGCCATCGCGCTCCGGCACGTGCCCGCGGAACGCGTACCCGCCGCTCTCCTCCCCGCCGATCATCGCGTCGGTCTCCATCATCTTCGGCGCAACGAACTTGAATCCCACGCCGGTCTCGTGGACCGGCACGTTGAACTTCGCCCCGAGAGCGTCGAGCATCGACGTGGTCGAAAGGGTCTTCACGATCGCGCCCCTCTCGCCGCGCACCTCCAACAGATACAGCGCGAGCAACCCGTACACCCTCAGCTGGTCGATGAAAACGCCGTTCTCGTCCCCCACGCCGCAGCGGTCCGCATCCCCGTCGGTGATCAGAACGACGTCGGCGCCATTCTCGCGGCCTTTCTTCAGCCCGGCGTCCACGTTCGGCGGGATCGGTTCGGGCCGGAGCATTTCGGGGAAGATCGGATTGCGCTCGGAATGGATTTCGGTGATGCGGGTCAAGCCACCGCCGATGAGGCGCGTGAACCATCCGGCGCCGTTCCCCCACATCGGGTCGACGAGCACGTTCAATCCGGCCGATTTGATGCGCTCCAGGTCGACCAGCGATTTCAAACGGGCGATGTACTCGACATCGGCGTTAAACTCGACGATCGTGCCAGACTTCACGCCGTCGTCGAACTTGACGCTCTTGACGAACGAAACGTCGCGTGGGATCAAGGCTTCGATCTTCTTGAGGCCCTCCGGCGCGATGGCCCCGCCGAATTCGTCGCGCACCTTGAAGCCGTTGTCGCCGGGGGGATTGTGGCTCGCGGTAATGTTGATCGCGCCTATCGCTCCGCGCAGCTTCACACTAAACGAGATGACCGGCGTCGGGACTCCGCCTCCGCAGTAATGGACGGGGATCCCGTTACCGGCCAAGACCTCCGCCGCCGCGGCCGCGAAATGCTCAGAATGGAACCGGCGGTCGCCGCCAATGACGACCCCCTTTTTGACGTCGGTGGGCGGGAACGCGGCCTTGAGGTAATCGGCGAAACCCTGGGCACAGCGTCTGAGGTTATCGAAGGTATAGTCCTCCGCGATACGGGCGCGCCAGCCGTCGGTGCCGAAGTTGATATCTGCGCCCATTAAAACGCCCCGAGCCCCGGATAGACCCCGTTCGTGTCGAGTTCCTCCTCGATCCGGATGAGCTGGTTGTACTTCGCGACCCTGTCGGTACGGCTCGCCGAACCGGTCTTGATCTGGCCGGCGTTCGTCGCCACCGCGATGTCTGCGATGGTCGTGTCTTCGGTCTCGCCCGAGCGATGGCTGATGATGGTGGTGTAGCCGGCGCGCTTCGCCATCTCGATGCAGTCGAACGTTTCGGTGAGCGTGCCGATCTGGTTGACCTTGACGAGGATCGAATTGCCGATGCCGTTCTCGATCCCCTTCGCAAGGATTTCAGTGTTGGTGACGAAGAGGTCGTCACCCACGAGTTGGACCTTGTCGCCCAGGGCCTCGGTGAGCATCTCCCATCCCTTCCAGTCGTTCTCGGCCATTCCATCCTCGATCGAGATGATGGGATAGTTTTTCACCATCTTCGCATAGAGCGCCACCATCTGGTCCGGCGTGCGCAGTTTCTTGTCGCTCTTGTAGAAGAGGTACT
>JANNFI010000002.1:0-58280 GCA_031379665.1 Ignavibacteria bacterium | reverse complement strand
GCAGGTATGACCCGATGAGCACCCTCCGCCCCCGTCGCCGCAGGGAGGATCGATCCGCCTCCAGTCGTCGGGCGGATAGGCCTGCGCCAGCTTGTTCGAGTCGTCCCAGGTCTGGAGCGGGTCGATCGGCCCCACGCTTCCGCCCCACTCGAGCGTCACGCGCTGGAACCCCTCGGTGTGACGCATTGACGGGGACGGCGGGACGATCGGCGGAACGTACCCACGTTTGTAGAGTTTGATCGCCTTCTCCGCGTTTGCCTTCAGGTTGTTCGGCCCGCTCTCGACGCCCTCACCGCCGACCAGCGCCACCGAAATCTTCAGCGTATCGCCCGGCGCCAGGGTTTCAAACGGCCCGAAGGAGAAGAGGATCCTCGTATCCGACGGGTTCGTCGGGCTCTCGCAGGTCGCCACCAGGTTGTTCGGGAACGGCTCGCCGCTCATCCAGCTGTAGAGGATCGAATCAACGGTCCCGGGGTCCGGGTTCGTCGTGAAATTGAACCACTGGTAGATGTACTTGAGTTCGTTGAGCGGTTTCGGCGTACCGAGCACGGTCAGGCCGATCGGGGTCGAGCCCCGGTCGATCGGGTTATGGACGTAGGCGGTCCGGAGCGAATCAAAGTAGCAGGAATAATTCCGGTTGTAGTAATCTCCCGCCGACGCAGGACCGACGTCCAGGTCCCCGAACCAGCCGACGTAGACATCCTCGATGGGCCTGCTCGACGTGTTGATGAAGTAGTAGTCGAACGGAATCACACCGCTCGCGAAGTTGCCGCTCCAGGCGAAGGTCTTCTGGATCACCTTCACGCCCATCGGGAAATGGCCGCTCGGGGGATCATTATCGTCACGGGCGGAACAGTAGAGGTCGTTGTCGGAGATCGCCGCATAGTCTTCGTCCACGTGGGGCTCCCCGTGGTCGGCCAGGCCGTTCTTCTCGGTGTACGCGTCCGGGTCGTCTTTCTTCCGGTAGTTGCCGTTGGCGTCGGGTCGGCAGAAATCGGTCTTCGAGCGGTCGTAGTTGTCGAAGTTCGGGTCCGGGTTATTGACCGCGTCGTACCCGCCGCGGCATCCCACCTCGATGAGGTCCCCGACCCCGTCGAAGCCGACGTCGTCGCTCGAGAGCACCCAGTCACCGTCGTTGTCGAGCCCGTCCAGGTCGTCTTCGTCGATCGCCCCGTCGCCGTCGTCGTCGCACCCGCGACGGTTCGGCTCGTCGACGCTGTCGCGGATCGATGTCTGCCAGATCAACTCCCGCAGGGGATGCCGGGGATCGGGGCGGAAGAACTTGTTCGCGCTGCTCCCGTTGTACCCTTCGGAGACTCGCCGCGTGCCGTCGACGATGCCGCCGAACCAGGGACCGGCGCCGTATACATGCTCGATGCCGGAGCCCGCCGGGTATTCAAGACCGTACGGTGGCTGAAAGCCCGCCGGGATGGTTCCCCCATCAAACGCCTGCAGACCGAGGGTCATCTGGTTGCTGATCCAGACCTGCATATCATAGCCCTGGACGGCCCGTTTCGCGTACGCGACAGCAGTCTTGGATGCGGCGCCCGGATTAGCTAGGTTCCTCGCCTTGTCGGCGCCGGGATAAGCCGATTCAGTGAAGAATACGGCGAGAATGACCATCGTAAGAGACAACCGGGTCCACATAGCGCACTCCTGTGCAGGATAGACGAAGGATTTACTCATAAATGTATAAAATTATATCCAAATAGCGAAGGGTCGTGAGCCTGGGACCGGTTGGGTGTTAGAACTCTTTAGAAATGTCAGGTATAGGACTCGGTAGAAATGTCAGGCTTTAGGCACCTTGTGATCCAAGAGAATATGGTCAATCTCAAGGATCACTCGAGCAATGATAACGCAACCGGACACCAACGAGGCAACCCTGGCAATGAGCCCCAAAGAGCGGGAACGGCTGAAAGTCATCGGTCACGTGGTCAAGCGGGAGACGAGCTGCGTCGAGGCGGCGGAGAGCCTCGGGGTGAGCGAGCGACAGCTCTACCGGATCCGAGACCGTTATATCACCGACGGCGACGAGGGACTCATCCACCGCCTGCGGGGATCGACATCGAACAATGGCTATGGGTACAAGGCGCGCACGCAGCTTCTCGCACTGTACCGGGAACGCTACAGCGACTATGGCCCGAAGCTCTTCGCCGAGATGCTCGAAGAACATCACTCGTTGATGGTCACGAGCATACCGGATCACGAGACGATCCGGCGCTGGCTCTTGAAGGCCGGGCTCTGGACGATGGAGCGCAAGAGCCGTGCGCATAGGCGCAAACGGGAACGCCGGGGATCGATCGGTTCGCTCTTGCAGTTCGACGGCAGCGACCACGAGTGGTTCGAGAAGCGAGGACCGAAGTGCTGCCTCCTGGTCGCCATCGACGATGCCTCCAGCAGGGTCCTGGCGCGCTTCGCCCGGTCGGAGAACACCCGGGACGTCCTGCTGACACTCCGGGCCTATATCGAGCAATACGGCATCCCCCGGGAGTCCTACACCGATCGGGCGAATGTCTACAAGAACCAGAAGGGAACGATCCCCACCGACGTCGAGCGCGCGCTCGGCCGACTCGGGGTCACCATGATCACGGCATACTCCCCGCAGGCCAAAGGGCGCGTGGAACGCTGCAATCGCACACTCCAGGACCGGTTGGTCAAGGCCTTGCGCCGCAACGCGATCAGTACGATCGAGGCGGCCAATCGGTATCTTGAACAGACCTATCTCCCCGATCACAACAAACGCTTTGCGCTCACCAAGGGACTGAAGAATATCCACCGCCCATCAAACGGACTCGATCTCGACAACATCTTCTGCTTCGAGACCACCCGAAAGGTCAACAACGACTACACGATCACGCTCGGGGCAACACTCATCCAGCTTGACGCCTCCAGGGAGGTATCGCGTCCGGTTCCCGGATCCACGGTCACCATCCGGCGCTGGCTCAGCGATGACGAGATCAGGATCTTCTGGAATGAGCAGCAACTATGCTTCAAGCAGATCAAATCAAAGCCAAAGCCTGAAAAACCGACCATCCATCGTCCGGCTGACGACCACCCCTGGCGTAATCTCAAGCCGATCGGTCGGAAACGCTACACCCCCAATGGGGCACCCAAAAGAAAAATCAACACTACAGATCAAAAGGTGTTAACTTCAAATCCCGCTCGATCCTGACATTTCTATCGAGTTAAGATACCTGACATTTCTACCGAGTTACTACACCTGGGACCGGTTGGGTCAAACCCTGACGCCGAGGCTCCGGAATGCCTCCCCGACCACGAAGTGCGACCCCGTAACGAGGATCGGGTCCCGGCCTTGACCGTCGTCGATGGCCATCCTGACCCCGCCAGCGACCGAACCCGCGCTGCGGGCCGGACATCGCCGGTCGTGGCAGTAATCCGATAACTCGCGCGGATCCCTCGAGCGGGGCGTTGCCGCGCGGACGAAGTAGAACATCCTCGCCAGCGGACGAAGCAGGTCGAGCATCGGTCCGAACTCTTTGTCTTTCATCACGCCGAAGACGATCCTGAATTCCCCGGAATGGAGTTCGCGAAGCGCTCGTGCGAGCGCAATCATCCCGTCCGGGTTGTGGGCGACGTCGGCGAGGATCGTCGGGTCACGGGAGATCAGCTGGAGTCTCCCGGAAAAACCGGTCAACTCCCGGAGCGAGGTGAACCCGCAGCGAATCGCATCGACGGGCAGCGCGAAGCTCGGAGCCGCGGTGCCGAGCGTCCTCAGGACCTGGAGCGCCAGCCGGGCATTGTGCGCCTGGTATCCGCCGGCCGCGGCGACGCGCAACCGCCGGAACATTTTTCCCCCGGCCTCGAAATCCGCCGTCAGTCCCGCGGCATCAGGGCGCGAATTCCGGATCGAGGTGGAGCGCGCTATCGGTGTGACCTTCGAATCGAGGCGAGCCGCGCGCTTCAGGATCACGTCGATCGCCGGACGACCGATATCCCCCACGACGAGCGGGACACCCCGCTTGATAATCCCGGCCTTCTCGAAAGCGATCTTCCTCAATGTGTTCCCGAGATATTCACGGTGTTCCATCCCGATCGAGGTGATCACGCTGACGAGCGGCGTGATCACGTTCGTGGAGTCCCACCGCCCACCGAGGCCGGTTTCGATGACCGCGATGTCGACGCCCTCGTCGGCGAAATACCTGAAGGCGATCGCCGTCGTCGCGTCGAAAAAGGTCGCGCGGCTCCGGCGGATCTGCCGCCTGAGGTGCCGCGTGTAGTCGGCGACGCGATGGATCGGCATTTTCCTTCCATCGATCCGAATTCTCTCCGTGAAATCGACGAGGTGGGGCGACGTGTAGAGCCCGACCCTGAAACCGGCGGCGGTCAGCGACGCCGCGATCATTGCGGAGGTCGAGCCCTTGCCGTTGGTGCCGGCGACGTGGATGGCGGGAAATGATCGTTCAGGATTTTCGAGCACCGCGAGGAGCGCGCGGACATTTTCCAGGCCGGCCTTGATGCCGGAGCGCTGTAGAGCGAAGAGGAAATGAAGTGAGGGGTCCTTGGGAGTCAGGCGGGAGCCCTCCTCTTCAGATCCAGCTCTGGAGCACCGAAACGCCGGTCTTGACCTTCAGAGCGCCGACAAGCTCGGTGACCTGCTTGACTCCACTCTCGTCGCAGTATCGGCCAAGTCCTTCGACGATTTTCATCGATGCGGAAGGGTCGATGAAATTCGCTGTCCCCACCTGCACAGCGGTGGCGCCGGCCAGAAGGAACTCCACGGCGTCCTCGGTATTCATGATGCCGCCGATTCCGACGATCGGTATCTTCACCGCTTGCGCGACCTCGTAGACCTTGGCGAGGGCAATCGGTTTGATCGCCGGGCCGGAGAGGCCGCCGGTGACGGTGGAGAGTTTTGGCGTCCGCTTCCGGTGGTCGATGGCCATCCCCACCAGCGTGTTGATCAGCGACACTCCGTCGGCGCCTTCTCCCGCGACCACCCTGGCGAATTCCGAGACGTGCGTGACGTTCGGGGTGAGCTTGATGAGGAGCGGTTTCGCGGTGAGCTTCCGCAGACGCCTGGTGATCTCGGCGGTCATCGCGGGGTTGGTCCCGAAGTTCAACCCCCCTTCCTTGACGTTTGGACAGGAGACATTGATCTCGTACGCGCTTATTCCCGCCTCCTGTTCCAGCCGTTCGAGGACCGAACAGTATTCCTCCACCGAACTGGCGGCGATGTTGGCGATGATCGCCGTGTCGTACCCTCTGAGGACGGGAAGCTTTCCGGCGATGAAATCATCGACCCCGATGTTCGCCAGCCCGATCGAATTCAGCATCCCTGCTGCCGTCTCCACGATCCTGTCTGGGGGGTTTCCATCCCGGGGTTTCATCGAGAGCGACTTCGTGACGATCCCGCCGATCGCGTTGACGTCGGAGAGGTCCGGACAATCGTTGCCGTAGCCGAAGGTCCCCGATGCCACGAGGACGGGGTTCTTCAATTCGAGGGATCCGATGCGTACGCGGAGGTCTGCCATCGTCAGAGCACCACGTCGTTGCTGTTGAACACGGTTCCGTCCCTGCAGATGAGTGCATATTTTTTCGCGCCGTCCCTCAATTCCACCGGGCATCCCTGGCAAATGCCGATCCCGCATGCCATCGGGCTCTCGAGCGAGAGCTCACAGGCGACGGAGAATTCCCCGGCAAGGAGTGAGAGCGCGCGGAGCATCGGCGTAGGACCGCAGGCGAAAATCTTCCGGGAGCGTTTCGGCGCCCCGGGAAGCCAGTTCCGCAGAAGGTCGACGACGGTGCCCCGGTGTCCGTCCGAGCCGTCGTCGGTGGCCACGGATACCTGCTCGAGGTGGCGTCGGACGATCTGCGTTTCGTTCCGCGCGCCGAGGAATGTCCGGATCGCCTTTCCCTCTTTTTTGAGTTCGGCGGTCAGGATGGGCATCGGGGCCACCCCGAGCCCGCCGGCCACGAGGATCGCTTCTTCGAAATCGCCGCTGACGCCGAAGGGGTTCCCCAGGGGGCCGATCACATCGAGAGGATGTCCCACCGATGAGGACGCGAGGATTTTCGTGCCGGCGCCGACGACGCTGAAGATGATCTGGAGCCGCGCACCGTCACGGTGATAGACGCTGAAGGGACGCCGCAGAAGCGGAATGAAGTTGTCCCCCGTCCTGATGTTCAGGAATTGTCCGGGGTTCGTGCGCTCCGCGATCTCCGGCGCGTGAAGAGTCAGGATGTAAATGTTCGGCGCAATTTCACGTACCGATTCGCATCGGAAGAACCCCTGGTTCATACGGGACGGGCGATCGTCGATGTCCCTGGGATCATCAATCCTGCCGACCTGCCCGGATCGTCCGGATCGGTCGGTTCAGCGTCCGGATCGACTTCCTCCTCCTCCTCGTCTTCGGCCGGATTGTAATATTCGTCCGCGTCCGGATCGATCGGAGGTTTGGCGATCTCGCTGGCTGGCGGAAGGGCGCCGTCCTTACCCGGCGTTGCCCGGCTAGAAGGCTGACCCGGATTTATTTTATGGGGTTTGGGCACCGCCTCGATCCGCTTGACCTTCACGTAGTCTTCCAGCATCGCGGTATCCCCGCGGACCGCGACCTTCGGTTCCGCATTGTCCGCATAGACCGACGCAGGATAGTCCTTGATGAGTTTCCGGTACCACGCGTCGGCACTGTCCAGGTCGATCAGCGAGTTTTCGTAAATCCAGCCGACGGCGTAGCAGGCCTTGGGGGAGACGAGTGTGTCCCGCGAATCGCCAGCGAGCGACTTGAACTCGGCCAGCGCAAGGGTGGGATCGCCTCCATTCAACGCCGCTTCGGCTTTCTTGTACCGGATCGACTCGGAACTCTCGACGGCGGCGGCGGTGTCGAGCCCGCGCAGTTTCCTGACCTGGTCCGCGTACTCTGTCTCGGGATACCTGGTGAGGAGTTTGTCGTAGAGTGAATCGACCGCCACGCTGTCATCGAAGATCCTGTACGCTTCCGACATCGCGTAGAGTGCCTTGGGAACGAGCGGTGATTCCGGGTATTTCCCGACGAGGGTTTCGTAGTGCACGAGGGCGGAGTCGGGGAGGTCGAGATCGAGGAGGAAAATGCCGCCGAGTTCGTAATGACCTTCGGCTATCCGCATGCGGAGCCCGTCGGGCGGTAGCGGTGTCTGGGCCGCCGGTTTCCCCGGTTTTGCCGCCGCGGATTGATTGCCCTCCTTCGCGACCGCATTCCCTGCGAGGGCCGCATCTGCGGGTTCGGGCGACGCCCCTTCGCCGTCGGGACTCCCCTCATCCGGATAGTCGGGGTCCTGTACGAGGTGTCGGGGCCTGCTCCTGATGGATCGCATGCTAAGATTGTCGGACGCGGTCATAGTCGGGGGAGCACGATTGACCGTCTCGGGGATGACGGAGTCCGCTGCGAAGTCCTCGGGACCGGTCCAGTTGAACCTGACCGCGCCGGTCGACGTATCAGGCAAGCCGCCTGCCACGTGTGCCGACGTATCAGCCGGCGAACCAAGGGTGTCCGGATTGAGATGGTTCCGGAGGGTGCTATCGTCCTTCGAAAGACCATCGGCGGTCTTGAAGTAACGCTCGAGGGACGCGAAACGCGCGACGGCCCGTGGGGTAATGGCCGATGCAGGAAATTCCGATTTGGCCTTTTCAAAAAACTTCCTCGCACCCGGAAGATCCCGATACTGCTTTTCAAGGATCTCGCCTCGCTTGAAGTAGCTGCGTGCGGAGGCGTCGGTATTCTTATAGGTCGAGTCGATGATTTCGAAGAGGGTGAAGGCGGCCGCGGAATCGCCTTTCTCCCAGTAGGCGTTTGCAATTTCGAGATCGACGAGCGCGAACTGGTATGGCTCGAGGCGCCACGCGATGACCTCGTCGAAGGTCTCGAGCGCTCCGTCAGGACTGCCGGCCAGGGAAAGCATCACCCCCCGCCGCAGCCTGGCATTGAAATTCATCGACGGGGTCGGGTTATACTCGCCCACGAGTCCGAAAGCTTCCGCAGCCCGGACGTAGTCCCCCGTCTCTTCATACACGGCACCGAGCTGGTACTGCGCGATCGCCTTAAGCCGGTCTTCACCATCCATCGCCACCGAACGTCCGAGCGCTTCGGCGGCCTGGGCGAAGTCCCCACGGTCTGAGTAGATCTGGGCCTCGAGCATTACCGCCTCCAGGATGACGTCGCCCGGGACCTCCGGCGCATCGCTACCGTCGGCCGGCGCACTGAGCTCCTTCGCGACCGCGACGGCTTCATCCTCATTTCCCCCCTGATAGAGCGCCCTCGCGAGCCAGAGCCTCGCGACGACCCTCTGATCACTCTCAGGAAAATTGTCCAGCAGTTCGCGGAACTTCGCAGCGGCCGATTCGGTCTCGTTTTGAAAGAGATACGACCTGCCGATCATCAGGATCGCGTCTTCGACGTAACCGCTTTCACCGTGAAACTGAATGACGCGCGAGCCCTTCTCAATGACTCTCTCAAACTTCGCGATGACCGGCTGGGGAAGCTTGTACGGGGCGAAATAGTTGCTGTCCCGGCCGGCCTGCGGCGATTTCATCATGTCGGCGACGGCCTCATCGTAGAGCTTCGAGGCGTTGTAATACGTGTTGAAGTACGCGGTGGCGTTCCGGTAGGTGGCGCAGCCTGAAAATGTGAGCAGTCCCGCGATGGCGGGGAGAAGGAAAAATCTCACCGGGGAGGTGATCATGAGGCTATCGGCAAAAAAAGGTCATGCAGATAGCTTTATTATAAAGAAATCACCGCCTAAATGCAATGCGGGACGCGCCCCTCCCTCCGCCCCGTCAGTCGGAATGATTTCTCAGGAACTCATCCAGGATCTCGGAGAGCCCCGGCCGTGTGATTTCGGCGAGTTCGTAGTTTACCCTCGTCGACGGTTTGTTGATTTTTATCACCCTCCTTAGATCGATCGGAGTACCGATGATGACCCCGTCACACTCGACCCGGTCGATGGTCCGCTCGAGATCGCGCACCTGCGCCTCCCCGTACCCCATCGCCGGGAGGAGCACTCCGATTTTCGGATATCGGGCAAATGTCTCCGCTATCGAATTGACCGCGAAGGGTCGGGGATCCACGATCTCCGATGCGCCGCGAGGATCCTGGAGGTCACGGGCGGGGTTTCCATCCCTTCTGCGTAACAATCCGCGCGCCATTGGAGCCCGGTTTTGGTATATTGACCTCTCAATGGTCACGCGATGAACATACTGATCCTCGGCGCTACGGGGTACATCGGCGGGCGGCTGGTTCCACGGCTCGCCGGAGCGGGCCACTCCGTCCGGGTGATGGCCAGAAATCCGGAGAAGGCAGAGTCGAGGGGTTGGACTGGCGTTGAGATCTTGACTGGCGACGTATTGAACCCGGCAGATCTGGACCGCGCCTGCGCAGGGATCGAAGCGATTTATTACCTTGTCCATTCGATGGCCGCCGGCGAGGCGAAATTCGAGGACCGCGACCGGAGAGCAGCGGGTAACACCGCAGGGGCCGCGTCCAGGGCGGGTGTCGGGAGGATCATCTACCTGGGCGGGCTCGGAAAGAAGGACGAAGTGACATCCTCTCATCTGCGGAGCCGACATGAAGTCGGTGATATCCTTCGCTCTGGAAAGGTCCCGGTCACGGAATTCCGGGCGGCGATTATCATCGGCTCAGGCAGCGCCTCATTCGAGATGATCCACCATCTCGTGAACCGCCTTCCGGCGATGGTTTGTCCGAAATGGGTCTTGATCCGCACCCAACCGATATCCATCAGGGATGTCCTCCGCTACCTCATCGACTGCCTCGGAATTCCCGGAACCACGGGCAGGGCGATCGACATCGGCGGGCCGGAGGTGCTTACCTACCGCGATATGATGCTGCGGATCGCCAAGGTGCTCGGACTGCACAGATACATTCTCACCGTTCCCGTGCTGACCCCGCGCCTCTCTTCCTACTGGGTCAACCTGGTTTCACCCATCCCGATGCCTCTCGCCCGCGTCCTGGTGGAAAGCCTCCGACATGAAACCGTCTGTGAAGACGGATCGGGTATGGACCTTTTCAATTTTCGACCGGGAGGATTCTCCGAGGCCGTGGAGCGCGCACTCGAGGCGGTACGGCAGATTCGGGTGGAATCAACATGGGCGGAGTCGGGTCAGGATCCCCCGAGGATCCTCGATACCATCGACCCTTCTCACCTCCTGACAGATAAACGCGTTGTCGACCTGATTGTCACCCCCGAACGCTTATTCCGGGTCATCGCCTCAATCGGTGGAGACCGCGGATGGTATTACGCGAACTGGTTGTGGCGGATCAGGGGCTTCATCGACAAACAGCTTGGCGGCGTGGGGTTGAGGCGCGGACGACGCCATCCCACGATGCTGCAAGTCGGGGAAACGGTCGATTTCTGGAGGGTCGAGGGCTATGAGCCGGGGAGGAAACTGCTTCTTCGCGCTGAGATGATCGTGTGGGGCCACGCCTGGCTCGAATTCACCATCACGCCGTATGCCGATGGAATGACCCGCATGGTCCAACGGGCGATCTATTATCCCCATGGACTCTTCGGGTTGTTCTACTGGTACAGCATCATCCCGATCCATTTCTTCGTATTCAGGGGCCTCATCAAGACTATCGCAGAGCTGGCGCGGAAGGAAGAACGGATCGGGAGCGAATCCTCGCCTACCCGTTAGAGGGCAGGACCGCTCAGGCCGGTTTCCCGGGGCGCTTCAGACGCTTCTTTGCCATCACCCTGCTGACGATGAGCGATCCGATCCCCGGTCGCCTCCCGGATCCCATCGTAGATCCGGAACACCGTATCCAGACGGGTGAGCTCGAGGATCTTGCCAACATCCCGATTGACGCCAGTGATCCTGAAGTCGCCGCCGACCTTCTTCATCATTATCAGGGCACAAACCAGCGACCCCAGGCCACAACTGTTGATATGGCGGATGGCGCCGAGGTCGATGACGAGGTGCCCAGCCCCGTCACTCACGAGGCCTCGCACAAACGTCCTGAAATCGTTCTGTTCCGGTTCGGTGAGGAATTCACCTTCGAGGGTGACGACGTCGAAGCCGCCGATCTTGGTGCTGGAGATGTCCATCAAACCTCCGTGACCGGTGGTTCCCGTCCCGGGAGGGTCTTGGGGCACGGGCCACTCCGGCTTTTCGAACGTAAAGAGATTTTCCGAGGCTGTCAACCGGATCCACCCATCGCTCGAAACGCCTGAAATTCGGGCGTTCAGGCCCGTCGTCGAACCAGCATCAGGATGCCCGGAACCAGCAGGAACAGGCCGGCCAGCCCCGTCACCACGAACGCCCAGACGTTGGTCACGCGTGAGGTGGCTTCCATCGGATAGTCCGTCACCAGCAACTGCATCGCTTCGAATTTCCAGCGGACTTCGTTCGCGCCGACGATTTCACCGTTGGTGGCGACCAGGGACCCGGGCATCACGACGGTGGAGACCCACCGGTCCTCTACCTTCCGGCGTTCGGTCATCGAATCGACATCGGCGATCACGTTCGCGACCACGGCCTCGTAGCGCGAGACGTCTTTCGACCCGAGCGCCCGGGCGAGCAGGCGCAGGGTGTTCCGGAGCTTCGCATCGCTGCGTTTGACGGTATCCGCCTTCACGAGCCGGAACATTTCGTCCTTCGCGACGGAAAGGTACGCGCCGTTCACCACCGAATCGCCGGGACCGACGCCATCGATCAACCGGGCATAAAATTCCTCGAAGACGTTTCTGAAATCCCATTCCTCGACTTTTTTCCCGAGGCTGTCGTTCTTTTCGCCTCGCCTGACGATTTCGATCTCCTCCGCGGTGAAGTAGCCCGAAGCGGGCAGCCGCTGGAACGGGTTACGGAAAACGTATAGTTCGCGGTACTCGATCGTGGAATAGAACCAGCCGGATTGCTTCACGAGCGAAACGGTGAGTTTCACGGTTCCGGTATCATTCTGGTTGAGATACTCCGACGCGAGCTCTACCGGCGTGGCGAACGCCTTCCTCGCGGTATACTCATACTTCATCTCCTCCTCCCCCGTCTCCTTCCACTCGGCCGCCCACGACGAGTCGGCAGGAATGGGGTAGGAATGTTGCGGAAGGATCCTCGTACGGGTCTTGAAGGAGACGGTCCGTTCGCTCGACCCGTCCGCGGAGACGTTCGTCGTGACCCGGATCTCGAGACATCCCGGAACCGCGCCCAGGATGCCCGCCAGGCAGAAGACCCGGAGTCCGGTTACTCTCTGCGGCATCTGGGTCGTCCGGCGAGGGCGTTCACGGCGTCCGGTGGTTCCATTTGAAGGCCCGCACTCCGAGGCCGAAGGAGATCAGGCCGATGCCGAGCAGGATGGCGCAAGGAAGCAGCATTTCCCCGAGGGAGAAATTTCGCCAGAGCGCGCCCTCGATCGCAAGCACCGCCCATTTCATCGGACTTACACCGCTCAGCGTCTGCATCCAGGCGGGCATGATGAAGAGCGGAATCATCCCTCCCCCCAGCATCGACATCACCAGGAGCGCCGCCCACCCGATCCCCCCGGCGGATCGTTCGGTCTTCCCGAGGACCGAGAGGAACATCATGATGCCGACGAAGGCGGTCGACGAACAGACCACCGCGGCGGCGAGGTGGGCGAGCGAGGAGGGCCGGATGCCGAAGAACACCGCTCCGATCAGGAGCAGGGTAATCGAGATCGTGATCGTCGCGAGGAAACAGGCGAGCGCTTTCCCGGCCAGGATTTGCATCCGGCTGATGGGGGCGACCCGAAGTCGAATGAGCGTCCCCCTCGTCCGTTCGAGGACCAGCGATATTCCGAATGCCGCGGCACAACCCGTCATTCCCCAAATGATGCCCTGGGGGAAGCTCACGGCATAGGCGTTTTGCGGTCCCGTCCGTTCACGAACGACCGCCGCCTCGACGATCCGAAGGGGCGTGATTCCTCTCGACGCTCCCGCTGAGGAAGTGTCCCGCGTCGTATCCGCCACGAACCGGTCCAATTCGTCGAGTAGACTGAGCAGGCTTGCCCGCCCGGCAAATTCCCGCGCCGCCGGCGACCGGAGCGTATCGAGCGACTTCGCAAGCGTTCCCCGGAGCATGGCGGGGTCCGAAAACGTCTCCTGCATCGCCTCGGCCGCGTATTTCATCAACACGCCCTGAATGAGCCCCGACTCCGCCCTACGCGAGGGATCGACACCGATCTCGACCGTCGGCGGCTCGCCCCAGAACATCTTTTCGCGCGCTTCGCCGAACCCGCGCAGGATGACGATGTAGGCGACTCGTTTTCCCGTGCGCACTTTCCGGACCGCGTCGTCCAACGTCGTCACCTCGACGTTGAATTCCGCCGACGAAGAAAGTACGGCGATGAATGCCTTCGATTTCGCGGTGGAATCCTCGTCCACGATCAGGACAGACATCGCGCGCGATTCATTTCCGCCGCCGGAGAACACGGTCCCGAAGAACACGGCCATCAGCAACGGGAAGAAAAAAGCGAAGAAGAAACCGCCCTTGTCCCGAACGAGAAGCCGGAGGTCTTTTTTTGCGAGTGCGAAGATTTCGAGCATCTTTAGTCCCTCAGGAGGCGGCCGGTGAGGTGGAGGAAGACCGACTCGAGGTCGGGTTTGTCGATGCGGAAATCGCCCGTCACTCCGGCCTGACGAAGCCGGATCAGCTCACCCACCGGATCGTCAGTCTCGGTCCGCTCCTCGGCGCCGGGGTTGCCCGTCACGACGGCGGTCCTGCCACCGTGGCGAGCCAGGAGGCCGTCGACGGTATCGAGCGCGAGCATCCTGCCGTGGTCGACGATGGCCACCCTGTCGCAGAGTCGCTGCGCCTCTTCCATATAGTGCGTCGTGTAGATGATGGTCTTCCCTTCGCCGTGCAACGCTTCGATGCTGTCGAAGATGGAATTGCGCGACTGCGGATCGACCCCGACGGTGGGTTCGTCGAGGAGGAGCGCCTTCGGATCGTGGAGGAGGGCCGCGGCCAGGTTCAGGCGCCGTTTCATTCCCCCCGAGTAGGTGCCAACCCGGTCGCGGCGCCGGTCGGTGAGCCCGCTGAATTCCAGCGACCAGTCCAGCCGTTTACGAAGCGCCGCTCCGTCGAGACGGTAGAGTGATCCGAAGAATGAGAGGTTCTCCTCGGCACTCAGGTCGTCGTACAACGCCAGTGCCTGGGGGGCGACGCCGAGCATCGACCGTCCGTCACCAGCGGGTCCACTGTTCCCGTTGCCGATCCGCACGGTACCGCTGTCGGGCTCCAGGAGGCCGGCGATGATGCTAATGAGGGTGGATTTTCCAGCACCGTTCGGCCCAAGGAGGCCGAGAATCTCCCCTTCCCGAATTTCAAGGGAGAGGTTGTCGATCGCGCGGATCGATCCGAACGTCCTGACGATGTTCGAGAGGGTGATCACCGGGGTCAGACTGCGGCGTTACTTCTTCTGCTCCGATGCCCGGACCTTCGCCAGGTTCGAACAGAGGGATTTGAAGACCTCGTCCGACGACATCTCCCCCTCGCGGCTGATCGCAAAATCCCCACGGTCCGATTTGACTTCGTGTAGGGCCAGGGCGGCGATGATCCGCGCCGCGCGGTCACCGCTCTCGTCCTTCACAATCCGCATCAACGGGATAGTCAACTTCGTGAAGTCGTGAGCGGGGACGGCCTTTTTCATCTCACGGACGGTCTGAGCGCCGCCGATCACCACCCCGGGGATGGGGCTTTCGAGGTCCTTCACGAGGTTGTCCTCGATCAGGCTGATTTTCTCTTCGGTAAACTGCACGGGTTTCGGCGCGGTATCCTTCGCCGAGTTCGCCTGCGCCACGAGGCTCCCTGATGCGTAGAGAAGCGCAAACGCGATGAACATGATACGGAAAAGATGCATAGATGGTTCCTCCTGAAAAATGATGGAAAATTGACCGGGGTTGAAGGCGGAAACATACCATATCTAACCGGGATTGTCAAGGATTCGGCACCCTGGCTGGGGACACCCCTTGGGACGCCATTGCTCATCCGGGGAGGGAACGACCGCTCCCCGGCAACGGGTCGACGCATTTTCCCACCCGATCGTCATAGTCGGGTTGACCGGGAGGGTATTTCCCCGTACTCTTCAAGTATGACATGTATGAATAGATCAGGCCTTACCCTGCTGGCTCTCCCCCTGCTCCTGGCGTCCGCACTGCTACGCGCGGACGAGGGCCGCGGGACGATCTCGGAAGCGCTATCGGCGCGGCTGGCGGGCCTGACGGACTCGCAGACGGTCCCGGTCATCCTTACACTGGCACAGCGCGAAGATCCATCATCCGTCCGCCTGAAATCGACGACCGTCGGAGGAATGATCCGCTCCCTGCGCGATTCGGTCGGCGCACGCTTCGGGGGCATCCTCCTCAGGAACGGCGCGACTGGACCGGCGAAACTCTTTTGGATCAACCAAACCGTCGGAGTGGACGCGACCCGGGACTTCATCGAGCGGCTCTCCCGCGATCCGGATGTCGCATTGATCGACGCCGACGATCCGCTCTTTTCGAGTGAGCCTGTCGGAGGGACGCAGCGCGAGTTCGCTCCATCGGCGATCCCTCCCTGGAACCTCACGCTCACCGGCGTTGATTCAGTCTGGGACGCGTATGGACTCGACGGGACGGGGGTCCTGATCGGCTCCCTCGACACCGGCATCGATCCCGGCCATCCCGCGCTCATCGGGAAGCTTCGGCCGGTGGACGCGTGGAAGGATTTCATATTCGGTCAGCCGTCGCCCTACGACAATCTCGGACACGGAACCTTCGGTTCGGGGATCCTCGCCGGGGCGGGCGGGCCGAACGGGGCGATGCCCGCGATCGGAATCGCGTACCGCTCCCGCCTCGTCGTCGGCAAGATCCTGGATGCGGGGGCTTCCACGATCTCACAGGTCACCACGGGGATGCAGTGGATCCTCGACCCCGACGGCGACCCCGGCACTGACGATTTTCCCCGCGTCGTCAATAACAGCTGGTTCTCAGGTACGAGGGGCTCGACGTACGCCTACGCCGCCGCGGACGCCTGGCGTGCCGCGGGAATCATTCCTGTCTTCTGCGCCGGAAACGCGGGCCCCTCCGCCGGTACGACACGGTCCCCGGGCGACTACAAAATCTGCATCAGCGTCGGAGGCACAAACGCGGCGGACTCCCGCTACGCGAATACCTCGGTCGGCCCTTCGCCGGCGGACACGAACTTTTTCCCGGCCGACGGCCGCAAGCCCGACCTGTCGGCGCCCGGTGAAGGGGTGTTGTCGTCACAGATCGGCGGCGGTTTCGGCACGTCGAGCGGTACATCGTGGTCGTCCGCTCACGTCGCAGGCATCATCGCCCTGATGCTCCAGGCCAACCCAGCCCTCGATTATTCCGCGGTAATGTCGATCCTCCGCCGTACCGCAGTGGACCTCGGCGACCCGGGGTACGATTACGTTTTTGGATACGGTCGGATCAGCGCGATGGGGGCCGTGACGGAAGCCCTCAGGATCCGCGTGAGCATCCAGGCGGAAACGCTCCTGCGCACCACCGAATCGGGAGGGAGCGCCTCTTTCGACGTCGCCCTGGCGGTGGTGCCGATGGACACGGTCTGGGTTTCGATCGGTTCGACCGATTCAAGCGAAGGAACGACGGATCCTGGTCTGCTCTTCTTCACCACGTTCAACTGGATGCTGCCTCAGCGCGTAAGCGTGACGGGGATCGACGACGACACGCAGGACGGGGATGTCGGTTACGCGATCGTGATGCGGACACGGAGCGCCGACACGCTATACGACGGACTCGAACCGGCGGCCCGCGAAGCCCTGAATGAAGACGACGAGGACGCCGTCCGGGTTGAGGTCGGATCGGGATGGAACCTCGTCTCGCTCCCGACGATCCAGGGTGTTCCGCTCCGGTCCGAGGTGTTCCCGACCTCCATCTCCCAGGCCTTCGCTTACGACTCAGGTTATTCAGCGCACGACACGCTCCGGAAAGGGGCCGGATACTGGCTAAAGTTCGATGAGCCGCAGACCATTTCCATCCCGGGCGATACGACCGCGGCCGAAACCGTTGCCGTGCGCACCGGCTGGAACCTCATCGGCTCGATCACCCGGCCGATCGCCACATCGGGCATCGTGAGCGAGCCGCCCGGGATGATCACATCACATTTTTTCGAATACCAGTCCGGGTACCAGCGGGCCGATACCATCCGGCCCGGCCTCGGGTACTGGGTGAAATTGGCCAATGCGGGGAGTCTCATCCTGCGGTCAGACGCGACGGATTCCAACAAATTTTCCGTATCATCGATCAAGCGCCACCGGACGATACTCCGGAGAACCCACACAACCCAATGATCATCCAATGAGAAACTACATACTCACGACACTATTCCTCGCCGCGATCCTTACCGCCGGGTGCGGGAAAGACGACACCTCCGGTTTGGTGGCTCAGCAGGAAAACAACCTCCGGATCGCAGGCCGGGTCTTCGAGACCTTCAACCGCCACGACTGGGCCGGGATGTCGGATCTCTATTCCGATCCGGCTGAATTCAAAGACCCGTCATTCGGCCAGGAGATCGTGCGGCAGACCAGAAAGCAAATCGCGGAGAAGTATGGGAAATACGCGGAGATGTCCCCGGACATCAGGGACTCGGTCATCGCGACCTATTCTGCCGGAGAAAGGAACGTGATTGTGGAGTTTGTTTCCTCGGGAACCGGACCGGATGGCCTTCTGTGGACGCTGCCGATCTGCACGATCTTCACGATCGAAAACGGAAAGATCACCCGGGACTATACATACTACGATACTCCGTAGCGGGATCGGATGCCGAGGATGACGGCACTCCACCTCACCTGCTCACCTGAATTCGATGATCCGCGACGTATTTTCGACGCCTTCGTAGATACGGGTTCGATGGCCGAGAAGCGCCCAGTCGTGGCTTAATTCCATTCGATGGGTCACCTCAGTGCCGAAGGACATATTGCCGACGATACTCGGCGGCTTTTCTCCAATGAGGGCGATTCCGTTCGGCTGACCTCCCGGCGATACCATCGTGAACCAGGTCCTCCCGACGGATATTTTATTGTTCCCGTCCCCGAAGTAGTGTCCCCAGGTCACCGGCTCGAGCGCGTCGAAGGAATTGCCCTGACCGATCCACGACCATATCGAATCGGAGAGCGCGACCATGTCGTGCATGATTATCTCCTCGTTCTCCTCCCACCTTTCACCCTCACAACCGAGGACGGCGAGGACCATCGCGACGACGATGAATAGCTTCATGGCTTTCCTCCCTGTTCCGCACCGCGTGGATTGGTTACCATATCGTGGCCGGCCTTACTTCCTCATCCCGGCGATTTCACCGACGGCGCGGATCGCCTGTTCGATGTGGTCATCGGTATTGAAAGGTCCGATGCTCAGGCGCACAGTTCCATGCACTTTGTCGGTTCCCAGGAGCGCGTGGACCCCGGGCGCGCACTGCAAACCGGTCCGGCAAGCGATGTTGTAGTCTACGTCGAGGAGCGTACCTACGTCAGCGGCCTCGAAATTTCTGATGTTGAAACTGAGCACCGGACTATGGTGCTCGACGCCGTCCGCGCAGTACGTGACCACGTTTTCGAACTGCTGAATCCCCTTCCGGAGACGGTCCCATAGCCGCATCTCCCGGTCGTGGATGACATCGATTCCTTCGTTGATCAGCCACTTGATCCCGGCGTTCAGGCCGGCGACCCCCACCATGTTCAATGTCCCGCACTCGAGCCGGTACGGATATTCCTCGATGTGAGCCTCCTGCGCCGACCGGACTCCCGTCCCCCCGAATCTCGTGGGCCGGACCGGCACTCCCTCCCCCACGTACGACCCGCCGATGCCCGTCGGCCCGAGGAGACACTTATGTCCGGTGAATACCACGACGTCGACCCCCATCGACGACATGTCGATCGGGATGACGCCTGCGCTCTGGGTCGTGTCCACGACGAAGAACACCCCGGCTTTCTTGCAGATCCTCCCGATTTCCTCTACCGGCTGAATGGTTCCGAGGACGTTCGAGCAATGGTTCACAACGACCATTTTCGTGTTGGCCCGGATTGCGCCTTCGATCTCTGCCGGGCTGACGTACCCCCGCGCGTCGAAGCCGACCTGTGTAACTTCGATGACGCCATCGGCGTGGAGGTGGTGGAGCGGCCGGAGGACGGAATTATGTTCGAGCCGGGTGTACACGACGTGGTCGCCTTTCTCCGCCAGACCTTGGATGATCATATTGAGGGAATCGCTGGCGTTGTAGCTGAATGTGAGCCGGTTGGGATTGCCGCCGGGATGGAAGAGTTCAGTGAGGAGCTTTCGCGTTTCCATCACCAGCTCCTCCGCCTTGAGCGACGCGTCGAACCCCGATCTTCCGGGGCTGACGCCGTTTTCACGGTAGAAGTCATGCATGAAGTCGTAGACGACGTCCGGCTTCGGGAACGAGGTCGCGGCGTTGTCGAGATAGATCATCTTCATCGGGATCCGGTAGCGAGGTTGGACATTCGTTTCTCAGACGCAGCCGTCGGGTTTCGGCAGGCCTGCGACCCTGCAGGCACCCTTCGACGGCCCGAGCGGAAATAGTTCGTACAACTCCTTCAATTTGATCCCCGTCGTCTGGCAGATGGACCGGACCAATGGGGCCGTACCCTTCTCTTCCCAGTGCCGCCGGATGCAGCGCACGATCGCCCAGTGTGGTTCGGTGAGCACCGGGATGCCGTCGTGTCTCGCGATCAGTCCTGCGACGTCGTCGCTCCATATAGATGGATCCGTGAGATACCCGGTATCGTCAACTTCAAACGCCCTTCCGTCGATTTCCATTTTTGGCATATCGCTCAATGGTCAATAGTCTGTGTCAGCACGCAACGATTTTCAAACGGTCTGGAGATAACGGAGGACGGAATGGATTGCAGCAGATCCTTCGCCGACCGCGGCGGCGACCCGCCTGTTGGCGCCGGACCGGACGTCACCCGCTGCGAACACACCCGGGATGTTCGTCTCGAACATGAACGGGTCGCGGTCGAGGTTCCAGGCCCGGATGCCGCGGACCGTCCGGGGAAGATCAGGACCGGTGAGGATGAATCCTTTATCGTCAAGCTCGAGGATCCCGGCGAGCATCCCGGTGTGCGGCGCCGTGCCGATGAAAATGAACATCGCCGCCGATTCCACACGCGTTTCGGCGCCCGAGTCAACGTTCCGCGTGATGATGTACTCGAGGCTGCCCTCCCCGCAGGCCGAGAACACCTCCACCCCGTTGAGAACCTCGATGTTTGCCGCGGCCCCGATCCTGTCGACGAGGTACCGCGACATAGCGGGGCTCAGCGATTTCGCGCGCACCAGCATCCTGACCCGCCTGGCGTAACGACTGAAGAAGAGCGCCGCCTGGCCCGCGGAGTTGGCGCCCCCGACGATGCACACGTCGTGTCCGCGGTAGGTCAGCCCTTCGGTCATCGCGGCACCGTAATAGACCCCGATGCCGAGAAGGGGCTCGACGCCCGGTGCCTCAAGTTTCCGGACCTTCATTCCGGTCGTGAAAACCGCCGCGTAGCAGGAGACCTCCGACCCGTCGGCCATCGTGACGATGCGGTATGGGTCCTCGCGCCGGATTCCTGTGACCTCCCTGGCGGTGAGGATCTCCGCGCCGAACCGCCGGACCTGCGCTGTGGCTCGCTGGGCGAGGTCGGCGCCGGTGATGCCGGAGGGAAAGCCGAGGTAGTTCTCGATCCGGGAACTCGTCGCGGCCTGGCCCCCCGGGGCGTTCTGTTCGATCATAAGAGTCTTCAGCCCCTCGGTCGCGCCGTAGAGGGCGTTCGCGAGCCCCGCCGGGCCCCCGCCGATGACGACGAGGTCGTAGAACGGCAGCGACGCCCGGGTGTGGAGGCCGACCCGGTCGGCCAGGTCAGGAAGCGCAGGGTTAATAAGTCGTTCCCCGTCCGGCATAATGACAACGGGGAGTCCGCTCAGGCCGGCCGGCAGTGACGACACCAGCTCCCGCATCGATTGATCCTGGTCGATGTCGATCCACTGGTACGGCACCTGGTTGCTCGAGAGGAACTCCTTGATGGCGAAACTCTCCGGCGACCACCGGGCCCCCGCCAGGCGGATCCCTTCGAACGGGAGCCTCACGCTGGCCGTCCAGTCTCCGAGGAGGTCGTCCAACACCGGGTAGAGTTTCTCCTCCGGCGGGTCCCAGGGCTTCATCAGGTAGTGATCGAGGCCAATTTGATTGATGCTGGCGATGGCCGCGTCGGTATCCGCGTACGCCGTCAGCAACACCTTCTTCGAATCCGGATGGTATTTCAGGACTTGAGCGAGCACTTCTGTCCCCGTCATCACGGGCATCCGCTGGTCGACGATGAACATTGCGATCGGTGTCCCCCGCTCCTTCAACCGGCGCGCCGTTTCGACGGCATCGACGGCAGTGCCCACCTTGATGACCCGGTAACGGTCTCCGTAGTGCGCCCGGAGGTCGCGGTCGATCGCCCCGAGCACCTCGGGATCGTCATCGACGGTCATCAAAATTGGTTTCGCCACCGAACGATCGCTTTCTTTGAAAATGATTTGAGACAGAACGGTTGTGGAAATCGATGGTTCAATATAGATGACCCCTGAAATAATGTCAAGGGATATCAGTCATTCGGTTCCGGCCGTGTTGATTTTCCCGTCCGGTGTTCATACCTTTGAGCAGCCACCTCACCGATTGATCACGTATCGTTCTCCCATCGATGACCGAATCCAACCTCGTCGACCGCCTGGCGGCACTGCCCTCGTTGGCTGAAATACCCCGCGCCGAGTTGGAGTGGCTCGCCGCGCACGGCTCCGTCGAAACGTACGAACCCGGTGCTCGCCTCGCCGCCAAAGGAGTGCGACTGGAAAAACTCTGGATTCCTCTCTGCGGACACATCGCCATCAGTGTTGACCGCGGCACCGGGCCCAGGATCGCAATGGAATGGCGCTCCGGTGACATCGGGGGGATGCTTCCTTACTCGAGGATGAAGGCCCCCCCGGGCGACAGCAGTGTTATGGAAGTCAGCGAGGTCTTCGTCCTCCACGAACGTCACTTCCCCGATCTGATCCATCGGTGCCCGGCCTTCAGCGCCCTCACCGTCCACATTATGATCGATCGCGCCCGGAGTTTCAATACGAGCGACCAGCAGGGAGAGAAGATGATTTCACTCGGAAAGCTCGCGGCTGGCCTCGCCCACGAGCTCAATAATCCCGCGTCCGCGACGGTGCGCGGCGCCAAGTTGCTTCTGACGGGTCTGACGGAGGCCGACGCGGCCTCCCGCGCGCTCGGCGCGGCCGGTTTGACTCCCGCCCAGGCCGAAGCGATCGAGCGGACCCGCAGCGCCTGCGCGGCGAAACCTGCCGGCAACATTCTCTCGCCGCTCGACCAGGCCGACCGTGAAGACGCCATTGCCGAATGGCTCTCGGACCACGATGCCGACTCGCGGCACGCGTCGCCCCTGGCGGAAACGGCCGTCACGATTGCCGCGCTCGACGACCTCGCGGGGACGATCTCCGGCGACACCCTCGAAGCCGCGCTGCGGTGGATCTCCGCGGGCTGCGCGACACACGCGCTGGCAGTGGACATCGAACGCGCGGCGAACAGAATTTACGAGCTCGTCTCCGCGGTCAAGAAATTCACGTATATGGACAACCTCGCGGGGCGTGAATCGGTGGACGTTGAAGCGGGCATCCTCGACACGATGAGGATCATTATGTCGAAGGCGAGGGTGCGGGGAGCATCGATCACGCTGAACGTCGAACCCGGCCTGCCGCGCGTGAGTGCGAACGGCGGCGAGCTCAACCAGGTTTGGTTGAACCTGATCGACAACGCCCTCGACGCGATCCCCGAATCGGGCACCATCGACATCGACGCCCGGAGGGAGCTGGACCGGGTCGTGGTCAGCATCGTCGACAACGGAGTGGGGATCCCGCCGGACGTGCTTCCGCGGATCTTCGACCCCTTCTTTACGACGAAACCGCCCGGACAAGGCACCGGACTCGGCCTCGACATCACCAGGCGGCTCCTGCGCCACTTCTACGGCGACATCGACATTCAGTCAAAACCCGGGCGAACGGAATGCCTGGTCAGGCTCGTGGCGGAAAAAGTCCCGTAAACCGGCACGATAGGGATGATGAATACTAAAGTCGCTCAGGCCTGGTAATGGTGGAACATGGTGACCAGCAGCAACAGCTCGGGATGGACGGCGGACAGTTTCGGCAATGCCAGCCGGATATGGGATCGGTGGCCGGAAAGTTTCGCAAGAAGCGGCCGCAGGCCGTCCACGTTGTCCCAGTGGAGCTTGGTCAGATCCAGGACCAAATGACTCTTGCTCCGGGCCAAAGATTCATGGATTCGTTCTGCCAGGCCTTCCGCATGAGCCACCGAGAGAACGCCCTCCAGTCGGAGCCAAACCTGCTTCCTCGCATGCTGGAGGTCGACGTGGATGGAAAGTTCCGGGATCGAGATTTTACGGGGGATCTCCTCCCAGAGATGAAACGCGCTCCAGCTCTCGTCGGGCAGACGGTAGGTCGTCCGCAGCAGCCTGGGATGCTGGAAAAGATCGAGTTTGATCGTCAGACCAGTCCATAACGCGGCGCCCGCGGCCAGTACGGACATTGCCCGCTCCGTCAGCGTCGGACGTCCCAGCTCCGCGTGGACGCATCGCTCCAGATCGCGGATCCACCGTCGTACCGTCGCATTCGGGCCGAACAGTCTTCCCGCGAGAAAGACGGGATAAGCAATCCGCAGTTCCCTCGCGTAATATTTCGCCTTCTCGCGCAAGAAGGGATTCGACGACTTCTTTAGTTTCTGGTATCCGAGCAGCCGGGTCTCCTGGACCCGGATGATGCTCGGACCGAGCCGTTGAAAATCCTGTTCGAAACACGATTGTTGAATCTCTTCGATCTGGTGGGGCGACAACGTCGGGTGCTTGATCATCGTGGTAAAGCCGTCCGAACGCCGGTAGAAAAGTTCGGGATCTTTTACGTACACCTCTGACAACAAGTTTTCCTTCATGACCCGTCCGTAGAACGGAGTGCCCGGCACAGGTCCATAAATCAGGAACTGGGAGAGCGCGGGCTTGAGTTTCATCAGAGCGTCCAGCTCCTCCGCGACCACATCCGGGGTCTGGTAATCAAACCCGAGGATCATCGAGGTCAGAACCGTGATGCCGTGCTCGCGAAATTCGGTGAGAATCTCCTCGACCGGCCTGCCCTCCTGCTTGGCGTAACCAGAACGCGTCCCCTCGTATCCGATCCAGAGCCCGTCGATCCCCATCTCTAATATTTCCTCCACCGTGTACTGGCTGATCGCCTTGACGCTGGCAAAGACGAACGTCGACAGGGTTTTACCGCCTTTCAGCACGCACTCACGGTACTCCATCGCCCGCTTCTTATTGAGCAGGAAATCCTCGTCCACGATCAGGAACACCAGGTTCGGATCCATGTCCAGATACCGCTCTACGATGGCGTAGATGTCCCTGCCATCGGGCAGCAGTTTGATGTGTTTGCGCTTGAAGAAGTGCGACGTGCAGCAGAAATCGCAGCCATTGGGGCAACCGAGGCCCGCGAAAATCTTCCCCGTTCCCCCCGACACACGCAGGGAAAACACCTTGAGCCGGCTCACGATCAGCGGGTGCTTGTACGGCATCTCGATGGCGGGCTCGCCCAAGAGACGACGAAAAAACGCCACACCTTCCTCGCGGCAGATGAAGTCGGCGTACGGCGCGAGCACGTCGTCGCCCAGGACAGTACCGTAGCCGCCAAGGACGATCTTGCTCCGGGGCGCGTACCGGCGGATCAAGGCGACCATTTCCTTCATCTTGTGAAGCACGGCCGTCAGGAAGGAGATGCCCACGTAGTCGTAGCACTTCTTGAGTTCGCGAATGAACTCCCGTTTCGAGGGGTACTGCAACACCACAGTCGGCGCGTCCAGGTTCTCAGCGATGTATTCGAGGGAATAGTGGCTGTTCACCGTGCGTGGACTGAATATCCCCTGGGCCCGCGTCACCTGCTTGTACAACAGCTCATAACCCACCGTGGGGGCGTCTCCGTATTTTGGACCCAGGGGACGGCACACGCTCGTGAGCAGAACTTTCGTTTTCAATGGATGAGACCCCCTGGTTTCGGTTTGAGCCACAGGTTCTCCTGAATTCTCAGTCTTCACGATTTCCATTCCTCCAGTTTCTCCTTATGAAAGCAATCAAGTGGATTATATACCCATCGAGTGCCGCCTGCACAATTCAATAGACAGCTCGCGGGCAGCGAGAGAGTTAAACGAGTGAATCACGATGATGGTTGGAGCGGAGAACAGGCGGGAGAGGACACGAGCCTCCCGAGAAGATGATCGTTAATGGTAGTGATTCACCAAGGCAATGTCAAAGGTGGGGATTTCCGACCGTGTACGTGTCACGCTGTTGCCACATCCTTGTCGCAAATCCCTCGTATCCGACACCATCCGGATCTTTACCCCGTTTTGACAATTTCCTGACACTCCCCGGGCCCCGATTGGCTATCATAGCCGTAGAGATCAGAAATAAAACGTGAATCAAATGACCAACAACAGAACAACCGTCCTCGTGACGGGAGCATTCGGCGGGATTGGAGAGGCAGTCTGCAGGAAACTCTCCTTACAGGGTGTCGTGGTGCTCAGGGTGGGAAGGCGCCTGCCGGGCGGAAACGCGCAACCGCTTCCCGGACCGGGACCATCAGTGGATATTGGAGCCAATCTGGCCTCCGCCGGGGGTTGGGAGGATGTCAGGCGTTCGGCGGAATCGGCGGGCCTCGAAATCGGGGCGTTGATCCACTGCGCCGGGACGCTGATCCCCTGCGATATCGGTACGGCGCTGGAGGCTGACCTGCGGAAGATGCTCGACGACAATATTCTCAGCCTGATGCTGGCCTGCACGACGATGGTCCCGGCGATGAGGGCCCGGCAGTCGGGCCGGATCGTGATTCTCGGATCCCTCGGCGGCCTGGTCCCGATGCCCCATGCGGCGGTCTATGCGGCCACCAAATTCGCGGTCCGGGGCTTCGCCCTTTCCCTGGCTGAAGAGCTCCGCGGATCAGGGGTCGCAGTGAGTCTCATCAATTGCGGACCCGTCCACACGCCGATGCTCCAGAGGGAATCCCGGCTGAGCGGTTCGGTCGCATTTGTCACCCGAGCGCTCTCCCCTGATCGGGCGGCGGAGATGGTGCTCGACGTGCTTGGCAATGCCCGGCGCGAAACTCTCGCGCCGAGGCTCTCGGGGTGGATATCCTTGATGCTCGGCGCCTCCTCCTGGTTGTTTGAGCTGGGGTACCCGATGTTATCCGCTCTGGGACAAATCCGGAAAAAGAGATACACGGCCGCTCATCCGGCGGTAGTGAACATACGCGGGGGGCAATCATGATCGCTGCTCCCCGACTCAAGACCGGGCCGGCAACGATCTCCTTCGCCGGCGCCTACCTGGTCACCATGCGGCCCTACCTTCTCTTCGTTTCCGGAATCACGGGGATCGCGGGGATGTCGTTCGGCGGCAGCACGGATCCCACGGTACTGATTTCGGTTTTTGCCGCCTGCTTCCTCTCCTACGGGTTCGGACAGGCGCTGACCGATTGTTTTCAGACCGATACCGACGCGATCTCTTCACCGTACCGACCCCTCACGCGGGGCGCCATCTCCCGCAGGGCAACGCTCGCGGTGAGCGTGGCCGGACTGACCGGTTGTGTGGCACTCCTGGGGTACTGGAACCCGCTGAATCTCCTCCTCGGCCTCCTCGCCGGGGCGGGACTCTCCACGTATACGTGGTTCAAGCGACGCTGGTGGGGCGGACCGGGCTACAACGCGTGGATCGTGAGCGTGCTCTTCCTGATGGGCGCCCTGGCATCCGGGTATCGATTCGAGGACGACCTGCCATCGTTCCTTTGGACCGCAGCCGGCACATTCTTCGCCTATGCGAATTTCGTTCTCGCGGGGTATTTCAAGGACATTGAGGCGGACAGGGCCACCGGCTACGAAACGCTGCCGGTCGTCTTTGGTCGCCGGACCGCCACGATCGTGAGTCACGGTTTCGCCGTCGCCCAGACGACATCGATCGTCGTGCTTCTGGTGCTCGCCGCGCCCCTGCCGCCGACGGGCGCTGGCGGACTGTTTTTCCTCATCGCCTCGGTGCTGGCGCTCGTCCGGGGTCAGTGGAATCTCCACCGGAACCGGTGCGATGACAGTGCGCACCGGGCGATCGTCCCGATTGTCCATTCCTACCTCCTGTGTCTGGCGGGAACGGCGTCGATCAGAAATCCGGAATGGTTCTTACCGATAGCGGGATTCTATCTCGTATTCAGTTTCGTTCTGGCACAACGGCCGGAACCACATCAGATATGAACGCGATGATCCTCATCCTCAATCCCCGTGCCGGCGGAGGCGCTGCGTTGAAACGGTGGACAACCATTCGCCGCGACGTGATACGTCGGTTCGGTCGGTTCACCGAGGTCCATCTCGGGGGTGACACCCGCCTGGATGACGTCGTCGCAGCGGCCCTGCTCCGCGGAGAGAAACAGTTTGTCGCTGCGGGGGGTGACGGAACAGTGAATGCGGTACTCAACGCGCTGATCCGATGTCGGAGTCATCCGGATTTTTCAGAAGTAAAGCTCGGGGCCGTTGGGATAGGGTCGAGCAACGATTTCCACAGACAGTCGACGGGAAACTCCGCGGCGGGTATTCCCTGCAGGCTCGATTTTCAAAGCTGCCGGAGACAGGACGTCGGACGCATCGAGGCGATCGACACTCGGGGTTCCGTCCGCAGGTATTTCATCGTCAATGCCAGCCTCGGCGTCACTGCGGAGGGGAACGCCCGCTTCAACAGGGAGCGGGGCCCGATCGCCCTTTTGAAACGTTTGAATACCCCGGCCGCGATCTGCTGGGCCGCGCTTGGTGCGATCGGGCGGCACTCCAACATCGACATCAACATTTCGATCAACGGGGAATCAGCGCGGACCGTCCGCCTCTCGAACCTGGCTGTTCTGAAGAATACCAGCATCAGCGCCGGGTTGAGGGCCGCGATTCCGATCGGGGCCGACGATGGCCGTCTGGGAATCTGGATGGAAGAAGGGCTTTCCAGGGGGGTGCTATTAAAAATATTCAGTGCGTTGACGGCAGGCCGGTTCGTCCCGACCGAAACCTCGACGATCGGTGAGGTCCGGTCCCTGCGCGCGACATCGGCCCGGCTGTTTTCCGTTGAATACGACGGGGAGACGATGTCAGCATATGACGTTGAATTTTCCCTTCTCAGCGCGTGCCTGGAGGTGTGTCAATGAACAGTCAGGGATTGGAAACTGCATTCATCAACAGGCTGGTCGCTGGATTTTCCCGGTCGCCGCGCAGCCGGACTGCCCCCCACGAATCCGACGCAGAACTCATCGATATCTTTTTGGGAGGGATCCCTGCGGCGGCCCCTCTGCTGGCCGTCACCACCGACACGATATCCGAAGAGATCGGGACCGGTCTCTACCAGGACCCCTACCTGTTCGGTTGGATGGCGGTGATGGCCAACCTGAGCGACCTCGCCGCCGTCGGCGCGGAGCCTGTCGGCCTGCTCATCTCGGAGACCTTTCCCGATGAGTACGATGATTGCGCCATCGATAAAATCCAGGCAGGTATCGCCGACGCCTGCGTCGCCGCCCGGACACACGTCCTCGGCGGGGACACGAACTCAGGTCAGGCGCTCTCGATCACCGGCACCGCCCTCGGCCTGGTGAACGACGGCCGATGCCTGACGCGTAAAGGCTGCGCCCCCGGCGATGTGCTCTACGCCAGCGGACCGCTCGGCCGTGGCAATGGATTCGCCCTGTCAGTATGGGGGAATGGGCGGTCGGAATCCCTGCCGGGAGGGTATCGTCCGCGCGCGAGGATCGCCGAGGGCATCGTACTGCGGGGGATCGCTTCTTCCTGTACCGACACCAGTGACGGATTCCTTTGCGCCCTTGATCAGCTGTTGGTAGTCAACGCGGTGGGTTTCAACATCAGCGAACGCTGGGAGGAGAAGCTGGACCGCTCGTCACTGGAGCTGGTCCGCTCACACGGCCTGCCGCCGTGGCTGCTCCTTGCGGGTTGTCACGGAGAATTCGAACTGATTTTTACTGTAAGCGAATCCCGGCGGAAATTGTTTGCCGACGCGGCGGCATCGATCGGATGGAGTCCGATCGAACTCGGAATCGTTACGGGCCCGACCGGGGTCACCCTCCCGGTCGGTGGAGCGCTGCGCACCATTGACGTGGCGCATCTAAGGAATTTGTCATTCCGGCTCCCGGGAGGAATCGGGAAGTATGTTGAGGCCCTGGTTGAATACGATCACCAAATGGTCAGTGGAGGATAACGTCATGAAGCGAGTGGAACAGTACGCCGGCGGAGAAAACTTCGACCTTCAAACGGTGCTGCTCAAGGGCAGGCGCCTCCGGCTCCGCGACCGGGTGGATGCCTTTGGCGAGTTCCTCCACGGACTGAGGCGCCGGGGTGAATTGACGATGATGCGCGAGGTGGTATCGCCGGCCGACCGGGAAGTGACCGTGGTCGACCGCGTGTCGGGGATTACCCGGACGATGCTGATGTTCGGCTCGAATAATTACCTGGGTCTGGCGAACCACCCCTATGTGGCCGGAGCGGTCCATCGGGCCCTCGCACGCTACGGCGCCGGCATCGGGGGTCCGCCCCTGCTCAACGGATTCACACGGCTTCATCGTGAACTCGAAGAACGTCTCGCCGCGCTGAAGGGCACTGAGGACGCCATGATCTATTCGAGCGGGTACGGCGCGAACGTCGGACTGATGACCGGGCTGGTGAACTCCGACGATCTTGTCCTGTATGATGCCTACAGTCACGCCTCGTTCTGCGACGGCCTCAGGATGTCGGGGGTGGAGTCGAACAGCTTCCGCCACAACGACGTCGGCGAGCTGACGTCGATGCTCTCCCGCCAGCCCGCGGGCCCGAAGCGCGATATTTTCATCGGGGCAGAGGGGGTGTACTCGATGGACGGCGATCTGGCCCCGATCGACAAACTCCTCGAGGTCAGCCGTTCGTACGGCGCGATGCTGGTTCTCGACGACGCACACGGAACGGGCGTCCTGGGACCGACGGGACGTGGCAGTGCGGAGCACTTCGGCCTGGAGGGAAAAATCGACATCACGATGGGAACGTTCAGCAAGGTTTTCGCGGTCACCGGGGGATTCGTCGCCGCCGGGAAACCGATCATAGAATACCTGCGGTATTTCGCCCGTTCATATATGTTCTCTGCCTCACTGCCGCCGCCGGTGATCGCGGCCGTCCTTGCGGGACTCGATGTCATCGCCCGGGAACCGGAGCTCCGAATCCGCCTCCACGAAAACGTCGCGTACGCCCTGGCGGGATTCCGGAGCCTGGGGTTTGAGCTTTCGAGCGAATCGGGAATCATCCCCCTGAGGGTAGCGCGGACATTTAACATCCGGCGGGCGGCGCGCCGGCTCCATGAACTGGGGATATTCGTGAACGCAGTGGAATACCCTGCCGTCCCGCTCTCCCAGCAGCGATTCCGGATCAGCCTGATGGCCACGCACACCAGGAACGACATCGACCGCCTGATCGACGCGGTGAAGGTCGTGTGGGCTGAAGCAGAAGTGGAACGATATACCGGTCCGGTTCCGAACGCCGCGTGTCCGGGAACTGAATTCATTGCCAGCGAGGTGAACTCGTGAAAAAACCCAAACTGTTGATCATCGTCCTTTTCCAAAACCTCGGGAACGGGCATCCGTATTACGCGAAAAGCCCCGCTCCTCCCCTTCCGGGTATCCTGCTCGCCGGGATGACCCCTCCCATCGTGGAGATCGAGGTGCTCCACGAAATGGTCAGGCCGATCGATTACTCGACGGACGCCGACTTCATCGCGCTGAGTTTCCTGGATTACCTGTCCCCCCACGCCTATGATGTTTCGGCCAGATTTCGGAGGGCCGGGAAAATCGTGGTGGGCGGAGGCAAATTCGCGAGCACCCACCCCGACGAGGTTCAACCCCATTTCGATTCGATCCTCGTCGGAGAGGCGCAGGGAGTCTGGCCGCGGATGGTGCGGGACATGGTGGAGGGAAATCTTCTGCCCCGCTATACCGCCGCGTTAAACGCCCCGCTGGAGGACATCCCTCCCCCGCGGTATGATCTGGTCGAGAAGACGTTTTCCGTACCGATGGTGGTGGAAGCGAGCAGGGGGTGTCCCCACCCCTGCACCTACTGTGCGCTGAACATCCGGCGTGCCGCCCATCGCACTCGACCCGTCGCCGACGTCATCGCGGATCTAAAAAATACGAGCGGCCTGCGATGGTGGAGGCGCAAGCTCGCGATGATCCTGGACAACAATCTCGGGGGTGACCTGAAGTTCGCCAAATCGCTCCTGCGCGAGGTGGCCCGCCTGCCCTTCTGGGGCATCGGCGCTCAGTTCAGCATCGAGTGCCTGCGTGACGACGAATTTGTCGACCTGTTGGCGGCCGCGCGATGCAGGATGGCGTTCATCGGAATGGAATCGCTGAATGAAACGAGCCTCAACACGGTCCGGAAAAAACAGAATCGGGTCGGCGAGTACAAGGAGTTGTTCGGGAAACTTCACCGGAGGGGGATTCTGACGTTCACCGGCCTGATGTTCGCACTGCCCGACGACACGACGGAGTATTACGCAACATTACCTGAGAAACTGCGCGAGGTCGGAACCTGCGTCATCCTCCCCTCGATCTCGATTCCAATTGTCGGAACGCCGTGGCACCGGCAAACGGTGGACGACGGGCGGATCACCGACAACGACATCTCCCGTTACGAGGGGGACCATCTCGTCTTCCGGCACTCCCATATGACCCCGGCCGAAATCCACGCAGCCTATGAATCGGTCAACAGGGAATTCTTCTCGATCACATCCATCGTGAAACGATGGTGGCGTTTCATCACGGTGCAGCAAAAAACCGAACCACTGCCGGCATTCCTCCTGCGCCTGGTGACCTGCACCGCTATCTATTTTCAGCTGTCCGGCTTCCAGCGACACCATGCACGAATGAGGGTTTTCCCGAAGGCGCGCCGGCGGGAAAGCGGCCGGTCGCTTGGGGTAATCACCGGGGTACGGTGGCCGAAGGCTGCTCCGGCCGACTGACCCAAAACCCCCGTACTGTTCAGCTGATGAACTTGTACCCGGCCGAATGCACCGTGAGGAGATGCGCAGGGTGGGAGGGGTCCTTTTCAATTTTTTTGCGGATGGTAAGGATATAATTATCCACCGTCCGGGTCGTCGGGAAGGTGTCGTATCCCCAGACTTCGTCCAACAGGCTGTCCCGGCTGACCACCTCGCCTTCACGCTGGATCATGTACTTCAGGACATCGAGTTCCCGGTTCGAAAGATTCACGGGCTCCCCTCCCCTGGTGACTTCGTGCTTTCGGAAATCGATGTGGACGTCACCGAAAGAATGTTCCTCGAGCGTACGACGGATTTCCGTTGTCCGCCTCAACCGCGCCCTGATCCTCGCCTTCAGTTCGCGCAGACCGAACGGTTTGGTCATGTAATCGTCGGCACCCAGCTCCAGTCCCAGCACGCGGTCGACCTCTTCCTTCCGGCTTGTCAGGAATATCACCGGCACGTCCACCCCCGCGCTCCTCAATTCGCGGCAGACATCAAATCCGTCTTTCTTGGGCAGCATTACATCCAGAATGATAAGATCAGTTTGCTCCCGTCTGGCCATCGCCAGGCCCATCTCGCCATCGGTCGCCGTCAGGACCCGGTAGTGTTCCTCGAGGAGTGCCGCCTCCAGGCCCTTGAGGACGGCCGGATCATCTTCGACAATCAGGATCAGTTTCATGGTTGGTCTCCACGGTTCGATGGTGACATCAGGTCCGGAAACACCATTGTAAAGGTGCTTCCCCGCCCCGGTTCGCTCACCACCTGAATTGTCCCACGATGCGCATCGACGATGTGTTTGACGATCGACAATCCGAGCCCCGTACCGCCCGCGGACGCCGACTGCCCGCCGACAACCCGATGGAAGGGTTGGAATATCAATTCCAGCTCCTCAGGAGGGATGCCGAATCCGTTGTCTTCCACGGCGATGCCCACCGCGCCCGCCTCGGCAAAGGTCCTGATCCGGATCCGTTTCGGCTCTGCTGAATATTTCACGGCGTTGGTGACGAGATTCAGCAGCGCTTCAAGCACGGCGTCGGGGTCTGCGGTCAACAGCAGGAGGCCACCTGCCGGTTCGCAGGCCACCTCGCATTTCTCAATTTGGAACTGGTATTGCATCACCTTCATCATCGTCGAAACGATGTCGTTCAATTCTGTTTCCTTGAAGTCGTAGGCCTTCATCCCCTTCTCGATTTTTGCGAAATCGAGGACGTTATCGATCAGGCGCGTCAGGCGGTCGCTCTCCCCTCCGATGATCGCCAGGTACTCGTCCACCGTCGCGGCGGATAGTCCCCTGTTTGAACGGAGCAGTTCAGAGAACATTCGTATCGATGTGAGGGGCGTCTTCAGATCGTGGGAAACACTCGCCACAAAATACGATTTCAGGCGGTTCAACTCTTCAAGCCGTTCGGCCTGCGCCCGCTCAAGGCTGAGGATCCGCTCAAGGTGGAGTCGTTCGATTTCTCCGGCGACTTCTCCGGCGACCACGGTGAGAAGATCGACGTCCTCTTCGGTAAACATCAGACCGGACGTTTTCCTGCCGAGGACGATGAAACCCCTGATTTTTCCGCCCCGCGCTTTCATCGGCAGGGCAAGTGAAATCCCCCAGCGCCCGAACACATCGGCGTCCGCGCTTTCGTGGCGTACATTCTGCTCGATATGGCTGTCGACGGCAACGGGAAGCTCCAAATCCGATTTGAGACGGTCGATCTCCAGGGTGACGCTGTGCTTTCTCAGGATCGGAAAATTTCGTTCCGCCAGCGCCCTGAGTCTGTTTCCCGGTTGTTCGAGAGTGAAAACAATGATCCGGTCAACCGGCAGTAGTTTTTCCACCCCCGCTATGAGGCGTTCGGCAATCTCTCCGGTACCACGGGACCGTTTCAGGTCATCGAGAACCTCCTTCAACGACCCGCGGAAATCATAACTCAGGTGAAAGAATGATCGATCGACCAGCCGCTGGGCCCATCTGCTGATAGAATTGTATGCGACGGCCGAAATGAGCGCTGCAAGCGCCAGAAGCAGGAGCGATGTCTCGATTGTCCCGATCGGGATGATTTGCATGGTTAGCCCGATGAGGAGTGCGTACAGGACCAGGAGCGCCCCGACCACGAGCGCGTGGATCACGCTGCGACTGATGAGCGTGGTAATGTCGATGAGCCGATACCGAAGGATGGCAATCGCAAAGGAAACCGGTATGGCCAGGAGGAACACCTTGAAAAGCATTTCGGGAATGAGCGGTGCGCGCCCGAACGTCTGCGGCAGTGCCCAGAACAGGCCGAACGGCAACGTCCCTGCGACCAGACCGAAGAGCACCCACGCCGCTTTTTTTCGTTCCGATGGGGTGGCCGCCCGATGATACGAACCCACGAGAAGGACCAGACCCGCCACGATGCCTGCCACCATCTGGCCATTCATCCAGGTGGATGTCGATACCGACCGGCGGAATAATTCAACCGAATGCGTTTCCCCGGCTTTCAGATAGACCAGGGTTTGCCAGAGAGCCATCGCCACGGCCCCCGCATAGATGACGATCGTGACCGGGCCGATGGTGCGGATCCGACGAACCGGAAAAAGGGATGAGAAATGGAGGAACAGGACGGGGGTTGAAGAATACGCCAGGAAAAAACAGGTACAGAGCGTCGCGCCGAGCCACGGGGGTTGCAATGAGTACAACGTCTTCGTACCGAGCAATGCCGTACCAAGGGCGATGCTGGCGGCCAGGAAAACCCTGGCAACAAGTGTGTCCGAATAGTACAGCGCCACCAGCAGGCCCAATCCAATCGTGATCACCGTGATCGCCAGATCAAAGAGGATGGCCCAGGCTTCGTAGTACGGGACGAGGATCACTGTCTCGTCCCCGGTTGCGGCGCCCTCTTTCACGACCAGCCTGACGGGAGCTCCGACACGATATCCGCTGAGGACAAATTCCACATCGTCGTCCGTCCGCACTTCGACGCCATCGATCAAGAACGTCGACGACCCGACATTTGGAACCCTGAACGAGAGCGGGAGGCCGGCCTTTTGGGTGAGATGGAGTACGGCAAAAACCGAGTACACCAGAAAGATGCCGATGGGCACGATAAGGCGCAGATCAACAACTCGTCGGAATGGTTTAATGGCCGCGTTCCTCATCTCGCCTGGGATTCGATCGCCGTGACCCGGTAGACGTGTATCGGCTCTTTGATGTTTTTCAGGTTGTGAGGTCCCAGGCTGTCAAATCCGAAACCCTTCTTTTTACCGGCAGCGGAGACGACCTGTTCGGAGACATAGACGTTCCCCGGGACGGCCACCTCCTGGATGCGCGCCGCGACATTAATGGCGTTCCCGCGCAACCTCTCTCCCTGCTCAACGACATCACCGAGATGAATCCCGATCCGGACCGAGATCTGCCCCCCGTTGGGATTGCGATTGTTGTACAAGAGGAACTCCTGCTGAATGTTCAGTGCGCAGTCGATGGCATGCTCACTACTCCCGAACGCCGCAAGATAGGCATCGCCAATCACCTCAATGATCCTGCCGGCGTACGTTGGAATCGTCGCATCCATGACGTGATTATGGTGACCCAACAGCGCGATGGCAGCATCTTCATCTTCGTTCATGATCTTGGAGAAATCTTTCATGTCCGTAAACATGATCACAAGCAGTTTACGATCTCCGCCCTGGGCAGACAACCCCCCGGCCGAGGCCACCGGTGTCGCGATCGTCTGCTCCGAACGCCTGAGATTCGCCCTTAACCGTGCAACCACTTCTCGATTATCGAACGGTTTTGTGATGTAATCGTCGGCGCCAGCCTCAAGGGCGGTGATCTTGTCGATCCGGTCGGCACGGGAAGTCAGCATGATCACAGATCGACGATATCCACGGAGACGCAATTGCCTCAACACATCGAATCCGTTCATATCGGGTAATCCGATGTCGAGCAGTATCGCATCGGGATTCTCGGAGAGCGCAACCTCAACTCCACTCTCACCGGTCGGGCAGATCGTGGAATTGAAATTATCACCCGCAAGCAGGTCGTGGAGCCCCCGGGCAATCACGGGGTCGTCTTCTATGATCAGAATCGTTTTCATGCCCGAAATTGACTCCGCGTCATCCGGAAAATGGAGATTGCTTCATGGCCGGCACCCGTCGGAACTACGACGAATGAGGAAAATGATGACCGCCTCCCTGTTGCGAATATGGAGAATATTTCTTTGGAGGTCAATAACCTTCAGTCTCCGGAAAAGCACATCCCGGAGGGGCATTACGGTGCGGCAGGCGAAGCCCGGAAGGGCTTGAATTCAGGCTCAGAGACCATCCGGCTATCTCAGGAAGGAAATGTGTGGGAGTGGACAGGGGCGGAATCGAACCGCCGACACACGGCTTTTCAGGCCGTTGCTCTACCAGCTGAGCTACCTGTCCATCGAACGATCACGCGGAGGGCGAGACTCGAGCCCTCCGGGATTAGATTTTCTGATACGTGAGGAGTTCCCGGCAATCCGAGCTCACCAGCCGGATGCCGCGCATCTCGTCGATGGTTTGCGTCCCCTTCATCCCTTCGGAGGAGCGCCTCGGGAGGTACACCTTGCCGACCTGCTTGAAGCCCGCTTCACGGAAGAGCGACGACACCTCGGCCGGAAAATCGATGAACTCGCCGACCGCAATGGCCGGCTCGATCACAATCGAAACACGTCCGCCGGTCTTGACGATTCTCGCGGACTCCCGGACGATGCTCTTGAATTTCAGTATGAAATCCGCCTTCACAGCGTCCATTCCCATCCCGAAGTCGCTCGTGGCGTCCTTCTGCGTGTACTCGGCCGGAGGATCGAGGAACAGGAAGTCCACCGACCCGGTCTGCTCCGGAATGCCGGTATGCAGGACGTTGTTCCGGGCGATGCGGCCGTCGGCCGGCTCGGAATCGTACATTTTTATTTTCCGGTCGGCGAAATGCGGCACACTCTCGAGCACGTCACCCGTCGTGCCGCTGCCGGCGAACGGATCCACGATGTAATCGCCCGCCTTCGTGTAATAATAGAGTGCGTTCGCAACGATCTGCCCCGGGATGCGACCCTTGTAACCGGCCTTGCCAAACCGCGGATCGGGGGTTTCGAACGTCCAGACGTTTCTCTCGCGGAGGTCGAACCCGTATTTCGTCCGTTCGTCCATCCTCTTGGCGAGTTCCTCGTCGTGGATCTTCTTGCGCAGGTCGGTGATCGTCCAGCGCTGTTCGAGGGCTTGTTTCTCGTATTGTTCCCTCCGCCTGGTCTCGTCGACCTTCGTCGCCAGGTCGAAGTAGAATACCTCGGGGAGCGGTCGCTTCTTGACGTCCGGATAGTACGAATAGTACTGCTGGCATTGCTTCAGCATACTGAAGGGGAACTTGATGCCGGGGTGGTTCGACACCATTTTCAGGACCTGTTCCTCGAACATTCCCTGTTTCCGGGCCAGGGGCATCACTTTGTCCACCAGGAACCTTCCGAGGTCCCAGTAGTTGTCGACGCTGAAGGAGTTGAGTTCCTTGACCAGGTCGATGATGGAGAACGACTTCGGATCGACTCTCACCGAGGCCGATTTTTTAGCGATTACTTTGCCCTTTGCTTTGAGCGGCATGGCGTCACCTCTGGATTAAATGCACAAACGCTCCGACGATGCCCTCGAATGACGGGGCACTCCCGGATGGATGGAGGAATTCGAAGGAAAATATAAGAAAACGGCCGGGGAAAAACAATATTTCGGCGGGTTATTCCAGCTCGAGCGCACTCTTCTGGCCGATGAAGCTCACCATGTCCTCGCCGGCGTCGACGCCGATGACGTTCCCCGAGATGAACCCCGCGTCGTCCTGCGCGAGGAGGGCAATCGCCTTCGCGACATCCATCGGGGTCGTCACCCGCATCTGGGGGTTCTTCCGGCGGGCGATGTCGAGCATGCTGGCCGCACCCGGTATTTTCCTGAGCGCCGGTGTGTCGGTCACGCCGGCCAGGAGCGAGTTCGCGCGGATCCCATAGGGACCCATCTCGAGCGCGAGCTGGCGAATGTGCGATTCGAGCGCGGCCTTCGCGCCCGACACCGCCCCGTAATTCGGCAGGACCGAGTGCCCGCCGGAGCTGGTCATCGCGTAGATGCTGGCCCCCCTGGTCATCATCCCCTTGAAATAGGCCCCCTGGGTCCAGTAGACGAGCGAGTTCGCCATCACGTCCATCGTCATTTCGACCTGGGCCTGCGTCATCGAATCAGCGGCACTCTTGCCGATGTACGGCCTGAGAGTGCCGAAGGCGAGCGAGTGGACAAGGACCCGGATGGTCGCACCCGGGATCGTCGCGAATTCCTTTTTCACTGCCTCGAGGGTCTCCTCTCGCTTCGCGGGGTCCGCTGCGTTGACGTTGAAAAACAGCGCTTTGACGCCCGCAGCCTTCACGCCGGCGATAACCTCGTTGACCTTCGGCATCGTCCCGGCCCGGTCGAAATGCACGCCGATGACGCTCATCCCCCGCCGGGCGAGTTCGAGCGATATGGCTTCACCGAAGCCGCTGGAGGCCCCGAGGATGAGGGCGAACTGATTGGATTGAAATTGCTGCGATTGGGCCACGATTCGATGCTCCACTGAATGGTTAAGGGATGCCGTGGCAAAAAAATGGGAAATTCCGGCGTGAAAATCAACCGGAATTTCCGGGGGGAGGTTGCGGCGGCGCGGATTACTCGACGGTGACGCTCTTGGCGAGGTTCCGGGGCTGGTCGACGTTGCACCCGCGGGCCACCGCCATATAGTAGGCGAGGAGCTGCAGCGGAATGGAATTGACAATCGGTCCGAAATAGCTGAAAGTCCTCGGAACGCGGATGACGAAGTCGGAGAGCTCGTCGATCTGGTCGTCGTCGTCGTTGGCGATGGCGATGATCTTCCCCTTCCTTGCCTTCACTTCCTGGATGTTGCTGAGGACCTTGTCGTAGATGCGGTCCTTCGGCACGATGAACACCACCGGCATGTTTTCGTCGATCAGCGCGATCGGACCGTGCTTCATTTCCGCGGCGGGGTATCCCTCGGCGTGGATATACGAGATTTCCTTCAGTTTCAACGCGCCTTCGAGGGCCGTCGGGAAGTTCGCGCCGCGGCCGAGGTAGATGAAATTCTGGGCGTGCTTGAACTCTTCGGCGATGTACTTGATCTGGTCAGTGGCGTCGAATACCTTCCTGACCTTTTCGGGGATCTCCGCGAGGTCCCTCGCCAGGGCTCTCCCCTTGTCAAGCGACATCCCCCGGTGGCGCCCGATGAACAGCGCGATCAGTGAGAGCACCGCGAGCTGGGACGTGAAAGCCTTTGTCGAGGCAACGCCGATTTCGGGTCCGGCGTGGATGTAGACGCCGGCCTCGGTTTCGCGGGCGATGGTGCTGCCGACGACGTTGACGATGCCGAGCGCAGCAGCCGCACGCGACTTACCCTCGCGCAGGGCGGCCAGCGTGTCGGCGGTTTCGCCGCTCTGGCTGATGACGAACACGACGTCGGTGGGCCTGATGATCGGTTCGCGGTACCGGAACTCCGAAGCGTAGTCCACCTCGACGGGTACCCCGGCGATCTGCTCGATCATGTATTTCCCGACCAGCGCGGCGTGCCACGATGTCCCGCAGGCGGTGATGATGATCCGGTCGGCCGCAAGGAGCTTGTCCTTGACCGAATCGAGGCCGCCGAGCCTCGACGTGCCTTCGTCCACCTGGAGCCGTCCGCGCAGCGAGTTGGTGATCGACTCCGGCTGCTCGAAAATTTCCTTCAACATGAAATGGTCAAATCCGCCCTTCTCAATCTGTTCGATATCGAAGGTGATTTCTTCCACCTGCTTGATGATTTCCTTGTCGTGGATCGTCTTGATCGTAACCTCGGCAGCGGTGATGGACGCGATTTCGCCGTCGCCGAGATACACCACCTGCCGGGTGTGGTCCACGAGGGCCGCAGCATCGGAGGCGATCAGGTTTTCGTTCTCGCCCACCCCGATGACGAGTGGGCTGCCCTTTCGGGCCGCGATGATCTTGTCCGGTTCCTTTGCCGATATGACCAGGATGCCGTATGCGCCTTCGGCCTCGATGAGGGCGTGGCGGACCGCGGTGAAAAGGTCGGGCGTGCGCTTGTACATCTCCTCGATGAGGTGACCGAGGACTTCGGTATCGGTATCGGTGCGGATCGTATGGCCGTCCGCGATCAGCTTTTTCTTGAGCGTCGCGTAATTTTCGATGATCCCGTTATGGATGATCGCAAGGTCGCCGCGGCAATCGGTGTGGGGGTGGGCGTTCAGGTCGTTCGGTGCACCGTGGGTCGCCCAACGGGTGTGTCCGATGCCGAGGTGCGATCCGCACCCGCTCCCGTTGAGCGCCTTGACCAGGTCAGCCACCTTTCCGGCCTTCTTGTGGACCTCGAGCTTTCCATCCCGGATCAGCGCCACGCCAGCGGAGTCATAACCGCGGTATTCGAGCCGCTGGAGGCCATCCAAGAGGATGGGGAGGGTGTCCTTGGCGCCGATATAGCCGATAATTCCGCACATGGTCGGGGTTGATTTTTGATTTTAGATGAAAAAATGTACTGAGATCGCAGGTGAAAAACAATGAGCTGTGTCACACCCGCTCGCCCAAAATCGCCGGGTTTTAAGGGCTATTCAACAATATGGATGATCGCGAGCATCCTGCCGGATTGCTCGCTGTCGCGCCGGTGGGAATGAAAGAGATCGGCCTCGTGGATGGTACAGCGCCCCGAGAGGGCGACCTGTTCCCCGGGAACACCACATTCGACGAGCAGGTTCCGATTGAAAACACCAAGGTCGAGGTGAGCCCTTCCGACCTCTGTTTTCCGGAGTGCTTCCGGGGGAAACTGGTCTGCCACCTCCGGTCCGACCTCGTAGCAACACCCGCTGGCCGCGGGCCCGATGTAGGCGAAAATGTCCGCCGGACGGGTCGAGAAGCGTTCGCCCATCAACCGGAGGCATTTCTCGACGATCCTCCCCCGGCTCCCCTTCCACCCCGAATGCACGATACCGGCCGCCCTGCGGACGGCGTCATAGATAAGAATCGGAACGCAATCCGCGATCGAGACGCCGAGGACCAACCCGACCGTATCGGTGACGAGGCCGTCACAACCGGGATAGTGTCCCGGACTCCCGACTGCGACCACCGCCGAGCCGTGTACCTGACCGGCCGTGGCGAGACGCTCGCCCGGGATCCCCGCCGCCCGGAAAAACCGGTCACGATTCGTCCTGACGTCGCCTTCCTCGTCGCCGACGCTGAAGCTCGTGTTCATGTCGAACGGGTTGCGGCTGACGCCACCGATGCGCGTGCTGAGTGCCGCCCGCACACCGGGGAGGTCCTGTGTCCAGGACGGGACCACGACCGTGACACCCCCGTTCTCCAGGAGCCGGTCAACCATCATCCCGGTCCGCCAGCGGCAGCCGGATTCGGACGGTCGTCCCCTCTCCCGGCGTCGATTCCACCCCAACGCTCCCGTTGAGGTCCTCGATCGTCTTCCTGACGATTGTCAGCCCGATCCCCATCCCGTCGGTCTTCGTCGAGAAATTCGGCTCGAACAGTCTCCCGAGGATCTCCCGGGTCATCCCGGGGCCGTTGTCGGTGATGCTGATGACCAGGATGGACCCTTCCGTGCGCGTGCTGACGCTGATCGACACGTCCGATTGCGCGGCCTGGACGCTGTTCCGAAAAATATTGATGAACGCCCGCCGGAGCTCCTCCCTGTCGGCTTTCACGCGCGGTTCGCCCGGGACGAATGATGTCGCAAAGCGCACGCCTTCCCGGTGGTAGAGCCCGGCCGCCTCGTTGATGACCTCGTGGACGGCGCAGAGGTCCAGGCGCCGCTCGGGAAGCCGCGCGAACGCCGAGAACTCGGAGGCGATCCTGCTGAGCGCGTCGATCTGCTCCAGAACGGTGGATGAAACGGACTTCAGCACTTCAGCGAAGCCGGCGCCGCCCTTCTGATAGGCCGAGACGAGGTGCTGCACCGAGAGACGCATCGGCGTCAGCGGGTTCTTGATCTCGTGAGCCACCTGTTTTGCCATCTCCTTCCAGGCGAGTTCCCGCTCCACCTTCACCATCCGCTCCTGAACCGTCTTCAGGTCCGATGTCATACCCTGGAAGGCGGTCTCGAGCTCTCCGATCTCGTCCCGTCGACCCGTTTCCAGTCGGACATCGAGGTCACCCGTGGCGACCTGCCGGGCCGCCATGGTGAGCCTGCGAACGGGCCTTGCAATCTGGTTCGCGATGCCTGTGCCGACGACAAGGGCGACGGCCAGCACCAGGATGTAGATGCCGTAGAGGATGACGTCCCTCCGGGCGAGATCGGTCTCGATCATCCCCTGCCTCGAGAGCGATGGAACGGCGACCACCCCGATCACCTCGCCCGTTTGCGCCCGGACCGGCCGGTACCCCACGAGGTACCGCACCGAGCCGACAGTCTGCTCCTCCGAGTAAAAATTCATCCCTGACAGGCAGACCCCGGCAAACGCACCCGCCGGCAGCCTTCTGTCGATCAGTTCCGCGACGAAGAGTTCGGATCTGCTCGAGCCGATGAGGTAGGCGCCGTTATACAGGTGGACCTGCGTGTTCAGCACACCCGCGATCTCCTCGAGCGTTTCGTCGGTGTAACCCGCGAGCTCGTACGGGACGGTCATACCCATCCGCCCCTGGATCTCGTTCAACACCAGATCTGTTTCCGATTTGAGGAACTCGTCGGTCGAGCGTTCGGCCTCCTGCTGCAGCGAGACCCGGTTGTAGTAGGCGAGCAGAATCACCGGTATAAGTGAGACCACTGCGAACGCCGCCGTGAGGGTGGTCTTGAACGACGGACGCGACGGCCTCGCCCGGGTCGCTCTCCAGAGGCCATAGAGTCCGGCGCCCAGGAGGAAGATGCTCGTGAAGAAGAGGATGTATCGCGAGTAGCTATAAAAGTGCCACCCCGCATCCAGGGACTCGAGGCTCACGCCGAGCACCGTTCGTCCCGTGGTACGCAGGTAGTACGTTTCGTACTCGTCGCCGCCGAAATATTCACTCACCCACCTGCCGTCCGCCTCGACCAGGCCGGAGTCCGTTCCGGCAGGAAGTCGGCGACCGATCGAGAGGTCGTCGTCGAAGCCCGACACCAGCCTGCCGTCGGAGTACTCCGCCAGCAGCACCTTCCGTACCGGCCTGCGGTTCTCGAATTTCTGCGGGGATGCCAGCAGGTCCAGATCCTGGCCCAGGATCTTCTCCGCGTCATTCGGTGCGATCCCCACCCAGACGCCGCCCGCGAACTGGCTGTCCGGCGTGAAGATCGGGGCGTATCCCTTGTACCACGGCGACGTCCTCCCGCGGATCGACCTCGATTCCCTCGACGTGAACCGCGTACTGCGCGGCATTTCATCCATCGGCATCTCCCTCGACCAGTGCGGGGCCGGCCCCGCGTGGAAATGCGAGACCACGCTCCCCTCGATGTCGACGAAGGTGACTGAGCAGGTGTTTCCCTCGGTCGCGAGAATGCTCCCGGCCCAGGCGCCGAACGCGAGCTTCCCGGTGGCGCGGGCGTTGCCCGCCCTGAGCACTCTTGCCGCGGCGCCTTCGGAAAGGGTAGTCAGCGACTCGTTCAGCACATAGGCCATCCAGGCGCTCTCGGGCCTGGCGATGTCCCGCACCACCGCTTCGATCAGCACCTTGTCGTGGTCGTGCACCTTGCTGTCGAGCGCGGCGACGAGTACCGCGGCCGAGGAGAGGGAAACGACCAGGAAGGTGCGCGCCGGACCGGGCGTTGTCCCCTGCCTGGACCAGCCAACCGCCAGGTACGATAGCCCGATGAATCCCGTGAGCATCGCCAGCCGTTGCACCGGGGTACCGAGGGGATTCGGGTGGAGCAGGTCGAACAGTAGCGAACTGGCGACGGACGCAGCGGCGATCGCGATCCAGCCACGGCCCCGGGCCCCATCGCGAATGAACCGGCAAAGGGAGCGACGCGCTCCGAGGATGAACAGCATCCCCCCGAGGAACAGCGCGAACACGAGGAGGAGCGCCCCGAACAGAAGAGATCCGGTGGTCAGCCCGGGATAGACCATCCTCGGATCGTTCAGGTCGATGCGGGAATCGAAGACCACGCTCTGGATGACGGCGAAGAAACCCCGGCTGAGCGGTCCGAGGAGTCCGATGAGGAGCGCGAAGCCTGCCACGCCGGCCACCGCCCGCGCGGCTCCAATCCGGACGTCGCCACCCGTCGAAACGACCGGCGGTACCTCCGCGGCGACCACCTTCCGCACGAGCACCGCGAGGGTGATCGCCAGGAGCGCCCCCGAGAAAAACATATCACCGGCCGATTTCGCGGCTCCGTATCCGAACGATGAGGCGAAGAGACCGGGATCGAAGAGGTCACCAACCTCCGAGTTCCCCGGGAGATCGAGGGCGACCAGGAGATACCTGAGGACCCAGAGCGACCCCAGCAGCACCGACTGATAGATGAGGCCCCCGGCGGACTTGCGGAACCGCCAGGCGGCGACCACGATGAGTGAGATGAGGAATCCTGAGAGCGCAAGCCCCTCCCATCGACTGAATTCGCCCCTGATCAGCTCGATGTACGATCCCCTCCCGGGAGCCGGCGCAAGCACGTACACGATGTCCCGGCCATCCACCGATTTGAGCGGAACGATGAACGTTTCCGCGTCGCCCGTATTCCCTTCGGCTCCTCCCGTGAGCGACGCCCGGTTATCGTTCCGCGGCGTCAGAACGCGGAACTGGAGTTCGAGACCAGCCTCGTCCCCGACGATCGACTGGAACGATGTCGCCGCCGCGTGGCTGCTGATGAACCGGTTGTCGACCGGATGGTTGACGGTGAAGAGCCTCTTCGCCACCACGTGACCCGTCACCCGCTCGTTCCTGTAGACCGGGACAATGATCACGAGGTAGGAATTGATGGGGCCTTCGTCGAGGTAGGAGCGGTGCATTCCGTTCAACGCCCCGGGGGCGAGATCGGGTCCGCCCGGCCCGGTCCAGGCGTTGAGCACTCCGGCCGTGTCGTAGTATTCGAGTGTCAGGCCCTGGAGGCCCCCTTCGCCGAGGGCCGCGAAGAGCTCTCCCTGTGACGCCGCGCCGGTCGCGTCCCTCCCCGTCATCAGGATTGCCGCCGCCGCCTTCTGCGAGGCCGCGTGGGCTTCGTCCTGGTACGCCGCGAACAGTTGCCGTAGCTGCGCGTCGAGGGTCTGGCGTTGTTCGCGGGAAATCCGCGGCCAGTCGGAATCCGCTTCGCCGAGGGAACGGTCGCCTGCGATGAACAGGCCTGCAAGGAGGAGGAGGAAAATGCCCGGAGGGAGAATGAATGCGAGGACGCTCTTCACGCCGGCGGGAGGAAGATCAGTAGATGTTGAACTGCGAGATGACCCAGCCGGATTTGTCCCGGGTCAGCCCGGCATACACCTGAAATCTCTCGATCCGACCGCCGACGGTCATCGTGGCCGATCCGGTCGCGAAGGGGTGATCATCGCTCTCGAGCGTCGTGAACCTGAAGGAGGGTATCTTCCGTGACGCGAGGAAATGCCGGAGCACCTGGCCGGCCTGGTTTGCGCTGTAATACCCCGGTGAGTTTCCGCGGACATTCAGGGAGACGGTGCGGCTGAAAAATACCGAAAAAATCCGTTCGTCCCCCCGGGCCAGTCCCTGTTCGATTGCGCGAAAGATCGACGCGGGACCGTCCGGTGAAGTCGAGTCGTCAGAATGAAAGTGGTTCTGCCCGGCCGCAGCCGGGTAGAACGCCAGGAGGAGCAGTAACGCCTGAGTGATGATGGTTTGCTGCATACGGTACCCGAAAATACTCCTTCGGTCTTCCAAAGTCAACCTCCTACCGGGCCCTCGGAACCGAACCGGACCCGGACCGCAGCGCGCCCCGATCGGCAGACTGCTTCAGGCGCGTGTTCCCAACCTGGAGCTGATACGCCCAGTCGAACACGGTGGCGGAGGCGGAGATCGATCGGATCCTCACCTTGGCGTAGTGGTTGTCCCAGGTCCTCACGACATAGGTATGCCCGCTGATGAGGCGCACGTCCTTCGTCGGGGACCATCCCGCGAGCGGCGCGGCCCCGATCTCGGAGAGCGATACGGTATATCCCATGTCCTGTATCTCCGTATCATCCCAGACCACGAGATAGGACAACCCGTTCAGAAAGTCGAAATAGATGTCGGTGAACTGATCGTCGTACGGGCCGAGGCTGAACGTCGAGAAATCATATCCTGCGCGGGCGGGGTCGATGCGGAAATTCGGCAGGGGGACTCCGGACCCCTCCGGCCTCGGCGTGTCGTACGCCACTTCCGTGCTCAGCTCGCTTTCGTTGCCCGTCCCGTCGAACGCCGTCACCGCGTAGTACCTCGTGAAACCGTTCGTGGCGGCGAAGTCACTGAACAGCAGGCCGTTCGTCTCGCCGAGGGCCTCATAGACGCCGTCGAATGCGTCGCTCGCGTACACCCGGTATCCGGTCACGTCCGGTTCCTGATTGCTCAACCAGGAGAGGAGGATGTAACCGTCGCGCGTCTCCGTTGAAATTCCCCGCGGTGAAAATGGCGGGATTCGGTCGACTTCCACAACGTTGGATTTACAGCCACCGATGACGAGTGCGGACGCTAATATCAATGCCAGTTTGAGATTCATGACCGATCCTCTGATTATTCTCAGGAAAAAACTGCCTGTCCGTTGTTGATGATTCCGAACGCCCTCCCGCGCAACACCCGGCCGTGAAACGGAGAGTTTTTCGATTTCGACCGGAAGGCGGCGACGTCGACCGTCCACTCGGTATCAATGTCGAAGATCGACAGGTTCGCCATCACCCCTTCCTTGATGCCCACGGCCGGCAAGTGCAGTATTTTACGGGGGTTCACCGCCATCAGCTCAACCATCCTCGACAGGGAAATTATCCCCGGCTCGAGGAGCCCGGTCACGGTGAGGCCGATCGCCGTCTCAAGCCCGACGATACCAAACGGCGCCTGGACGTAATCCACCATTTTTTCGTCGCGGGAGTGCGGAGCGTGGTCCGTCGCGATGGCGTCGATGGTGCCATCCCGGAGGCCCTCTTTCATCGCCTGAAGGTCATCCTTGCTGCGCAGGGGCGGATTCATCTTCGTGTTGGTGTCGAACCCGTCCACGGCGTCGTCGCTCAACGTAAAATGGTGAGGGGTGATTTCACAGGTGACGGCGATGCCACGCTCGCGCGCCGCCCTGACCTGGTCGAGCGTTCCCGCCGTACTGATGTGGGCCACGTGGTATTGCGCACCCACATATTTTGCCAGGAGGATGTCGCGACCGACCATGATCTCCTCGGCGACCGACGGGATCGACGGCAGTCCGAGGATCGTCGATGTCAGGCCCTCGTTCATCGTCCCGCCGCGTGTCATGCTCGATTCCTCAGCGTGCTGGATGATCGGCCTGCCGAACATACCGGCGTACTCAAGCGCCCGCCGCATGATTTCGGGGTCCGAAACCGGCGAACCGTCGTCGGAGAAGGCCACCACCCCCGCTGCCGCGAGATCCGCCATCGGTGAGAGCTGTTTCCCCTCCCTCCCCTTCGTCACAGCGCCGATGCAGAAGACATCCACCGCGCCGTCCAGGGCCCGGGCGCCTTTCTCGCGAATGAAGCTGACGACCGTCGAGTCGTCGATCGGCGGGTTGGTGTTCGGCATGCAGCACACCCCGGTAAAGCCGCCGGCTGCCGCTGACGCGCACCCCGTGGCAATGGTCTCCTTATGCTCGAATCCCGGTTCACGAAAATGAACGTGCATATCGAGGAAGCCGGGAGCTACAACCTTCCCCGTCAGATCGATTTCCTTCACGCCCGGACCGGCCTTCAGGTTCTTGCCGATCTTTTCGATCCGGCCCTCCACGATCAGGAGGTCCGACCCGGTTTCGATCCCGTTTCCCGGGTCGACGAGGTTGCCGTTTTTCAGGAGGAGAGTGACCATGGTCTGCCCGTTCATTGCGTCAGTTACCGGTGCCGATGTGATAGAGGACCGCCATCCGGACGGCGACACCGTTCAGGACCTGGCGGAGGATCAGCGACCGCTCGCCGTCGGCCACATCGGCTGAGAGCTCGACGTCGCGGTTGATGGGACCCGGGTGGAGAACCACCGCGGTTTTTTTCGCCTTCGCCAGCCGTTCGGTGGTCAACCCGTAGACATTGTGGTATTCCCGGATTGATGGAAAGTACGCCTTTTCCATCCGTTCAAGTTGAATGCGCAGGACATTGATTGCGTCGACGTCTTTAAGGGCCTCGTCGAGGTCGTGATGCACTTCGACGCCCATCTGTTCGATCCCCCTCGGGATGAGCGTTCTCGGTCCGCACACCGAGACCTTCGCCCCCATCGTCAGGAGTCCGTGGATGTTCGAACGGGCTACCCGGCTGTGCGCGATGTCGCCGAGGATGCAGACCTTGAGCCCCTCGAGCGAGCCGAACCGTTCGCGAAGCGTGTACATATCGAGGAGCGCCTGCGTGGGGTGTTCGTGGGCCCCGTCCCCGGCGTTCACGACGTTGGCCTTGAGCACCTCCGAGAGGAACTTCGGGACGCCCGCGGCGCTGTGTCGCACCACCACGATGTCGATCTTCATCGCTTCCAGGTTGCGAGCCGTGTCCCGGAGGGTCTCCCCCTTCTTGACGCTGCTCGACTCAGAGGTGAACTGGACCACGTCGGCCGAGAGCCGCCGTTCCGCGAGGTCGAAGGAAATCCTCGTGCGCGTCGAGCTCTCGAAGAAGAGGTTGACGACCGTCTTCCCCTGGAGGGTCGGCACTTTCTTGATCGGCCGTTCGAGGACTTCGCGGAACGAGAGTGCCGTGTCGAGGATCAGCTGAATGTCTTCACGCGGTACCCCGCGCAGCCCCAGGAGGTGACGACTCGAAAGTGGCATCAGGCCTGCCCTCCTTCCGACTCGATGAGGAGCACCGCGTCCTCGCCGTCCGTCTCTTCCATCAGAACCTTCACTTCTTCCGTTTTCGCGGTGGGTATATTCTTGCCGACGTAGTCCGCTTTGATCGGCAATTCCCGGTGACCGCGGTCGACGAGCACCGCCAGCTGTATCGAAGCGGGGCGCCCCAGGTCCACCAGCTCGTCGAGCGCGGCCCGTACCGTCCGCCCGGTGAAGAGCACGTCGTCCACGAGGATGATGTTCTTGTCGGTCAGGTCGAAATGGATGTCGGTACCGCGCAGCACGGGCTGGCTCAATCTCCCCCGGAGGTCGTCGCGGTACATCGTGATGTCGATGAACCCGATTTGCAGCTCACGGTGCTCGATGTCCTGGATTTTCGTCGCGAGGCGCCGCGCGAGATGCTCGCCGCGGGTCACGATCCCGACGATGACGATCGATTCCGAGCCCTTGTTGCGCTCGAGGATTTCGTGGGCGAGCCGCGTGAGCGTTCTTTCGAACCCGGCATGATCGAGCACGTGCGACTTGACCTTCACGGCAGGGCACAAAAAAACCTCCGGGGCCCCTGAGGGCTGGAGGTGGATGGGAGGAACCGGTGCTTCATTTCTCTCTCCTTTCCGATCTCTCTGGATCGGGATTAAAGGAATCGACTGTTAAATGCCGTTTATAATACGCAGATTTCAGGTGATTTGCAACAGCCCCGTGACGGCGGACAGGAGACCTTGAGTGGGCGCTACTGGGATCGAACCAGTGACCTTACGCGTGTGAGGCGTACGCTCTGAACCAGCTGAGCTAAGCGCCCTCCTAAACAGAATCGCAGAACTGTGTGGATAAAGATAATCAATTTTGAAGAAATCACAAAAAAGCCCCGACCATTTCGGGCCGGGGCTTTGGGATTAGGGTATTTCGAGCTGCTTACTTGACGAGCAACATCTTTTTCACGTCGCTGAACGTGCCGGCGGTGATCCTGTACGTGTACACTCCGCTGGGGAGGTTGCTGGCGTCGAAGGAGACTGTTTTGTACCCCTCATCCTGCACCTCGTTCACCAGCACCGCCACCTCCTGCCCGATCATGTTGAAGACCGTCAGCGTCACCTGCCCGGCGGACGGTATGGCGTACCGGATGGTGGTCGTCGGATTGAACGGGTTGGGATAGTTCTGGTCGAGCGTGAACCCCTCCGGGGTTCGGGCTCCGTCCTCCATTCCACCGGGCGGTGCGGGCGGATCAGCGTCCTCGAGTTCCATCCGCAGCCGTGAAGTCACCGGGACGTTTCCGGTCGAGCTGAACACGAGCTGTCCGGCTCCCGCCACTTTCACCCAGTAGCCCTTTCCCGGCACGAGGTTCGGAGCGGCGTTATAGCCGTTGCTGAATTCGAAAAACGCGGAGCTGACGAGCCCGCCTGGGATCGAGCCGATGGTCGCGGCCGGGATCGCCACCCCGATCGAGCCCACCATGTTCCAGCCCGCGACGACATCGACGGTGTCCTGCGTGACGAGGTCTCCGGTCACCGTGACCACCTGGGAGCCGTCGAACTTCAACCAGTACCCCCTCCCGTTGTCAATCGTCGGGCTCGATTCGTACCCGCCGTTAAAAGCGAATGCGTTGCTTACCGACGTGGGAAAGACGGCGGCCTTCGAATGATCGGCCACGTCAAGCGGGAGCGATACCATGTTCCATTTGTCACTCACGTCGTACTGACGGGTGACTGCCGACGAGGCCAAGATCGACTGCCAGACGTAGGACGTCATGTGGAAGTCCTCCCACTCCGAGCCGCTCCAGGTCTGGTAATATTGCTCAACGAGGTTTTCACCGTCGAAGCTGTTGTAGACGATCGTCTCGTTGATCCAGGCGAAACCGTCCCAGTATTGCGTGAGGATGTCGCCGGGCAACCCCGCGAGGTCGTTGTTATAGACCTCCCGGATATCCGGGACCCAGGCGTCACTCTTCCAGTTGTTCGAGACCGCTTCAACGAGGAATTCGTTGCCATCGTAGGCCCAGGTGTACCGCACGTCGTTGTTCCACTGCGCCACCGCCCAGTACTGATCCGTCTGCTCCGAAGGGTCACCGTGGGCAGTATAAGCGATCAGGCTGCGCTCGTTGTTCGTCCAGGCGATGCCCGACCACGACTGGTTGACGATCTCGTTCTGGTGACCGGTCCCGTCGTAGGTAATGATATATTTGAACGAGTTCGTCCAATCGCTCAACGACCAGGCCTGGCTGACGATACCGGAGGGCCTCAGATTTCCATCGTACGAAAAGAGGTACCGTTGAAAAGGCGCCCAGCTGCTTCCATTGAACAGCTCGACCCTTTCCTCGACCGGGTAACCATAAATGTCATAGATCACCGTGTCCTTCGCGGTGTTCTGCCAGAGGCCCCCGTTCCAGATCCTCGACAGCACACGGGTGAGCCGGCCGCTCGCGTCGTAAGTCCGCTGGTTGCTGTAGGCGTTCATCCAATCGATCCCCATCCAGTTTTTACCGACCCTCTCCAACTCCCTCCCCTGGCTGTCGTAGGTCATCGTGACCATCGTCGTGCGGAACCACACCCCAGCGAAGGTGCTCCACTCCTTGTCGACGATCTCCGTCGGCCGATAGAGTGTGTCCAACCCGCTCTCGAGGACGGGGAGCCGGGATCGGTCAGCGATCGATTCCAGGTGGAAGAACTCCCGGACCTGCCGAAATTCATCCATCTGCATCGTTTTCGGGAGGAGTTTCGATGCCATCGGAAATTCCGATGGCGCGACCCCTCCGGCGGCCACCGATGTGAGAATGAACGCGAACAGTGTCAGCGTCGTGATTCTGTTGGAATTGGGGGGCTTCATGGCGGCTCCGCGGAGGTGGGAATGGGTCTTTTCGCTTCTCATCACCCGGTTGTACGGCCTGGAACCCATCTTGTTTCACCGGAAGCGGGGTTCGGGAGTCCAGCGAGGCAGTGGAAAGGGGTAAATCACAATTTTTTGGCGAATAGTTCGGCAGGAGATATGTAATGCAATGATAGTATAGAGCATCCCGTTTGTCCTTGCTTTAATCGTCTATTAAGATTATGCTCGGTGGGGGGCAGCGATTGCCCACCACCCGTTTTCCACATCATCGGTTTTGTTCTTACCACACGTCCACATCGCCCGGGGAGGTCCCGGCGAAGTTTAATGATTGGTTTTTTACTGACCCGGCTATCATGCATGCCGGATCACCACCTTTTTTTATCCACATACCGATACCCTAACAACCACGTCCACCTCGCGGAGGATTTACCATGAGAACCACTCTACGGATTCTTCTTTGCTGCATCGTCATGTTGAGTTTTTTGGGATTGACGGTCCACGCACAGCAAAGACAGGCCCGGTTGATACCGGCGTCAGTCAACGTCAACGAAGAGGGGGTTAAATCACTCCCTCCGAAGGTATCTCCTCCGTCACAGCCGACACTGTCGGGTACGGCCGCGATCATAACTGTGCCTGGCGATTTCGCAACCATCCAGGCGGCCATCGATGACGCCGGTACAGTGGACGGCGACGTCATCCAGGTCGCCGCGGGGACATACATCGAAAATGTCATCGTTTCGAAGTCGCTCACCATCAGCGGCGCAGGAGCCGGTTCAACCATCATCCAGCCGTCGTTCATCGGGGCGAACACCGGCGGCGGCTCGCTCGCCGTGGGACACAGCACGCTGTTTCTGGTCCGGGCACATAACGTGACGATCGATAACCTGACCGCGGACGGTGACAACCCGGGATTGACCAGCGGGCTGGTGTTCGGCGGCGCCGACATCGACGCACGCAACGGGATCATGGCAGATCACCTTACGGGCACCTTTAACGGCCTGCAGATCCATCACGTGACGGTGAAGAATATCTATTTTCGTGGTATACAGAACACCTACGGGACCGGTTTCAACATCCATCATAATACGGTCCAGAACGTCCAGGCGGATCCGAGCTCCATCGCCATGTTCAATTCGACCGGTGGCGGGATTTTCGCGAACAATACCGTCTCCGACGCGAACGATGGGATTTCAGCCAATCATTCGAAAGGCACTCAATTCCTCAACAACATCATCACGAATTCCGCGAGCGGCGTTCATACGGACAACGCCGGTGACGGCGGCGGATCGGCAGATGTCATCGACGGCAACGACGTGAACAACAGCATGCTCTACGGGTACGGCATCTGGGTATTCGTCCCGTACATCGCCCCGACGATCCAGAACAACACCGTGACGAACGTGGATGTCGGCATGGGTTCGTTCGCGGGGGCATTTTTACCGAGCCCCACGGTCACCCCGGTGTTTACTAATAACACTATCGACGGTCAGAATAAAGCCCTGAGCACGGGATTTTACGTCACGAACACGACCTTCTATTTTGGAGTGACCAACGTTTCCACAACGTTCACCGGAAATATCGTCCAGAACAACGTCGATGGGGTCTTTATCGAATCCGCGGCGGGTTATACGAACACGCTCAACGCAACGTCGAACGCGATTGAATCGAACACGGGGACGGGCGTATTGACAGGCGCCGTTCCAATCGCATACGGAAACCCCGGCGGGCTCCCCGGGACGCTCGCCGTCAACATGGTGTCGAACTGGTGGGGACACCTCTCCGGTCCGCTCAATGCAGGGACCAACCCCTCCGGCACCGGAAACTCCATCGACAACGGGCTCGACTATTCCCCCTGGTGGGGTGCTGACTACAGGAGCGTCGCGCATCCGTGGAACTGGTACATGAATACCTCGAACAGCTCGACGATCCAAGAGGCGGTGGGCCTTGCGAGCTCCGGAGACGACATCAATGTCGCGGCCGGGACCTACAACGAACGCGTCACCCTCAATAAATCCCTTTCGCTGAACGGCGCCGGTGAGACGACAACCATCCTCGACGGCACGGGCCTGGTCGGGACCGGGAGCGGCGTCACGATCACCACGGGCATCACGAACGTGACAATCCAGGACCTTACCGTAAAAAATTACGCCGGCGGGGGACCGAATTCATTTGCCGGCATTTACGCCATCGGCACCAACAGCGGCATGACTGTCCAGGATGTCACTCTTAAAGACAATGTCGGCGGGGCTGGCTTCTATGCCAACGGCCCGATCAATGGTTTGACGTTGGACAACCTCGACGTGTCCGGGCATACCGGCGGCGCCCGCGGCATCGTCGTGTGGAACGGCCTCAAGGAAAACATCACCATCACCAACTGCGACGTCTACAACAACATTTGTTGCGGCATCGAGCTCCAGGACGGGACCGCCTCCGGCGTCACGATGACCAACAACAACGTCCACGACAACGGCGACAACGGCCTGGGCCTGATGGGCCTCCAGGGGCCGGGGGAAAATCTCATCAACCTCAACACGATCACGAATAACGGCAGGTTCGGGATCGAAGTGAAGAACCCGAACGGCAGCGGCGCGACCACCGGGGCCGGGCGGATCGTGGTCGAGAATAACACCGTATCACGCACTCTGGCGATCGGCGCCGAGCTCCGCGATATCGTCGGCATCGCCGCCTTTCGACGAAGCGTCGGGGCAGGAAACGTCGACGTCCCGACCGGCGTGGTGATTCAGAACAATATTGTCTCCGGCTATGTACAGCCCAGCACCAGCGACGGATTCGGCATCGTCGCGGAGGGAATGAACCATGCGGTAACAGGAAACACGGTGAGCGGGTGCGATGTGGGGATCCAGCGCCAGGTGGGACATACGCCATACCCGGGGGACGGCGACCAGACAAACCTCGCCGACCTCTATTTCGGCCGTGGGAATTCCCCGATGACGTGCGGAGTCACCCTCTCCGGCAACATCCTCAGCAACACCGTCGACACCCGCGATGTCGGCACGGGCGTCGCGGCCGGCATCGTCACGAACACGAACACGACAGAAACCTTCTGTTCGATCCAGACCGCGATCAACGACGCGCAGACCCTCGCGGGACACACCCTCCAGGCGAATGCGGGGACATACGACGAGGACATTACTGTCTCGAAGTCGCTCTCGGTAATGGGGGCCGGGGCCGGCAGCGCGATCATCCGTGGGCCGATCGGTGGAGGCGGGTCGACGATCGCAGTCGGAGCCAGCAGCGTGACCATCGCCGGATTTACGATCACCCGGCTCGGGAATAATCCGACAGACTGGAACGGAGCCCTGAATACGGGCGGCGTAACAATCAACGGCACGGGATACACCGGGATGGTCGTCCGGGACAACATCATTTATGGAAACCGGACCGGCATCGACATCAACAATAGCTCAAGCCACACCATCCGCAACAACGTCATCACCGACAACCGGACCGGGCTGATATTCCGCAACCAAACCGACAACCTGACGATCGTCGAGAACGACATCAGCGACAACTGGACGGCGGGCATCCTCTTTCTGGACGCGAGCGGAGGAACGAACTCCCCGGTGCAGACCGCTCTCAATTGCACATTCAGCAACAACGACCTGAGCGGCAACTGGTACGGACAGATCGTCGATCGCCAGACCGGCGGCTCACTCCCCGCGCCGGGCGCCAACCTCAAGAACTTCAGCGGCAACTGGTATGGGACCGTGACGCCTGCGACAAGCATCGCGAACAGCACTGAACCAGGCTATTCCGCACTGATACCGGTCGCCTACGGTGGAACGGCGGTTCCTCCGGGAGGACAGCCGGACATCCTCGGCGCCGCTTCCGCGAACGTCGATTATACTCCGTATCTCAACTCCGGGACCGATGCGAACGTCGAGACCACACCCGGCCGGGGGACCAACGGTTTCCAGGGTCTCTTCTCCAACCTACGGGTAACGGCAGCCGGCGCGCAAACCGGCGCGACTGGCAGGATCCAGGAAGGCGTGAACATGGTCTCCGGCAGCACCATCCAGCTCTTGTCGGGAACCTACAACGAGCAGGTCCTCGTGAACAAAAGCCTTACGATGCGGGGAGTGGGATCCCCCCTGCCGGTCGTGAATTTCACCGGGACGGTGACGGGTAAACCGACGCTCTTCGACATCTCCGCGGACGCCGTCACCATCGACAGCATTCACTTCAACGTGGACCTATCGAAATTGAAGAGCGCAATCATTGCCAGCGCGGCCGGCATCGACAACATCACCGTAAAGAATAACGTGATCGACGCCTACGGTACGCCCCTGGCGGGGCTGTACGGGGATCGAAACGCCGTCAGCATCAACTACGGCGGCTCGACGAATTACCGCGTCGCGACCGGCGGTGTCAACAGCATTACGTTTCAGGCTAACACGGTGAACGGGACCCTTCCCTCGAGTTTCTTCAGGTCAGGGGTCAGCGTGGACGAAGGCGGTGGCGCATTCACCGGTAATACGCTCCAGACCATCAACCACGACATCCTTGTGCGCTTCGGCAGCAACGGGAACATCACCGTCACGGGCAATAATCTGAACGGCGGTGGCGTGGAACTCGACGACATGAACGCCGGCGCCGGGGTGTTGACCGTGTCCGGCAACAATTTCGACGGGACGGTTGCAAACATCGCGGCGCCCGGCTCCGCGGTCCTGAGGTTGCAGAACAATTACAATTCGAAAACGACGCTGGTGAGCGGCAACGTCTTCACCAACCACCAGTGGGCGGTCAGCCTCGCGAACTATAACTCCGTCACGCTCGACAACAATTCGTTCACTCCCCTTGCGGCCTCCACGACCTACCATCACGTCGCCGTCAACTCGAAGGCGATCAGCACGAACTCTGCCTCCATCGTGCAGGTGACGCTCGGAGCCGTGTTGACGAACAATACCTTTAACGGTTCGGGCTCCCCGGGCGGGAACGCGTTGTCCTTCCATAACCACGACAACGACGCGGCGTCGTTCGCGACGTTCACCCTCGGAACGGCCGGTAACGAAAACACCTTCAACGCCGGGATTGGAAATTTCATCTACCTGGACAACCAGTCCGGCACCAGTTCCGGTTCGACCTTCCCCGCGTACACAAGCCTCATCGGAGCGGGAGCCGGCGCACTCACGACGATGGCGCCCTGGGCGGTCGACCTCACTGCCAAAAACAACAGGTTTGACGTGGGGACGGGGGTCAAGACACCCGCATACATGACGATCGCCGAAAGGAACAGTCTCGAAGGCGCGTTGTTCCACGATCCGGATAACGCGGCTCTCGGGCTGATTACCTTCTACGATCCGCTCGCGGCCGGCGGCGGAATCCTGATCGGCGGATCGGTCAACCCGGTCGCCAATGACATCTTCGCGGGCATCGATGCGGCAGCCTCCGACGGCGTGGACGCGCTCGATTTCGTGGCTCCCCCGCCCCCGGCGGGGAATTACCTCTATCTCTATTTCAGAACCGACCCGGGGCAGCCGATCGAGAACTATTCGATCGACGTCAGGGAGGACGAGGCAAGCCTCGAGACCGCCGCGAAGTCGTGGGACTTCAAGGCGATCACCACGTACACAAGCTCGCTCGTAAACCTCACGTTTGCGGACCTCGACCTGCCGACCGGGTTCAAGCCGACACTGTACAATCTGACCACCGGCAGTTACCAGGACGTCAGGGCCAACCCTCTTCTTTCCTACACTTCGCCCGGATCCGTGACTCCATACAGTTTCTCGCTGCTCATCGGCGACAGCACGGACCCGGCGGTCGCGGTGGTGACGCCCAACGGCGGTGAATACCTGGTCGTCGGTTCGCCGTACAACATCGCCTGGACGTCCTCCGACGGCACCGGCGTCCTGCGGCACTACATTTACCGGTCCTACACCGGGGCGGCCCCCTACACCCTGATCGACTCGGTCAGCGGAGCCACCTTCTCCTACGGCTGGACGCCCCTGACGGCGGCCGGTACGGCCAGCATCAAGGTGACCGCCCGCGACTCCGTCATGAATGAGGAGACCGACATCAGCAACAACAGCTTCACTGTGCTGGCTTCCAACTCCGTGGCGTACAATGCGGCGGCAGGCTGGAACCTCGTCAGCGTCCCGATGCAACAGGGCACGATGACCCCGGCGGCGGTGTTCGGTGATGATTATGGGCCAACACCCTATTTCACGTTCCAGTTCAGCCCGGCGCTCGGTTACTCCATCCCGACGACCCTGAATATGGGACAGGGGTACTGGCTTGGCTCGAACAGCGCCCAGGCGATCGACGCCGTGGGCACAGCGCTCTCGACCGCTTCACTGCCGCTGGTCTCCGGCTTCAACATCATCGGCAACCCGTTCGCCACCGACATGGACGTCGCCGACCTCGGCTTCACCAACGGGGTCAACACCTACGACATCGCCGGTGCCGCCGCACAGGGCTGGCTCTCCAACGTCATCTACGGCTATAACGGGGCCAGTTATTACCTG
>JANNFI010000103.1:0-9895 GCA_031379665.1 Ignavibacteria bacterium | reverse complement strand
AGCTCCGTGAAGGCGAACATCGTCGACGCTTCGTTCGACCCCGTGGGGATGCGCTGGGCCGTCATCAAGGTCGTCACCGGCGTCAGCGCGCCCTCGACCATCAACGTCGTGACGGGCTGGTTCGACGAGCTGCGCGCGATGCAGCAGAATGTGAAATAGCGAGACCTCGCTGTCGCGGCCCTCTCGTCGGAGCCGTCATCACCATCATCGGTCATATTTTCCTGAACCATGCCAGACATCGGTCAAATCATATCGCACTATAAAATCCTCGATAAACTCGGCGAGGGGGGGATGGGCGTGGTCTACAAGGCCGAAGACACCAAGCTTGGCCGAACGGTCGCGCTGAAATTCCTCCCGCAACGTCTCACAGCCAACCAGCCGGACAAGTCGCGATTCCTCCAGGAGGCGAAATCCGCCTCGGCGCTCAACCATCCGAATATCTGCACCATCTACTACCTTGAAGAGGTGGGGACGGAGAGCTTCATCGTGATGGAATACGTCGACGGGTTGACGATGCGCGAGAAAATGCCGGTGAAGGGCGTCGGCGAAGCGGTCGGGTACGCCATCCAGATCGGCGAGGCGCTCCACGAGGCGCACGGCAAGGGCGTCGTCCACCGCGACATCAAAGCCGACAACATCATGGTGAACTCGCGGAACCAGGTGAAGGTGATGGACTTCGGCCTGGCCAAGATCAAGGGGTCGCTCAAACTTACGCGCTCGTCGAGCACCGTCGGCACGCTGGCCTACATGGCGCCCGAGCAGGTGCGCGGCGAAGAGGTCGATCCGCGTTCCGACATTTTTTCATTCGGCGTCGTGCTCTTCGAGATGCTCACCGGCGCAATCCCCTTCAGGGGAGAACACGAAGCGGCGGTGATGTACTCCGTGCTGAACGAGGAACCGGAGCCGGTCGAGAAATACCGGCAGGACCTCCCCGCCGGGCTGGTCGCAGTGATACTCCGGTGCCTCGAGAAAGACCCGGCCGACCGTTATCAGCACGCCGACGACCTCGTGAGCGAATTACGGCGGATACAAAAACAGTCCACGAAGGTTTCGCGGCCTTCGATGGAGATCGACCGATCGGCGGTCTCCTCCTCACGCCCGGCCGGCGACACTTCGCGCGTCGGTCGCGCGACCGGCAGCGGAACAGTCGACCAGCCGTCCCAGTCGCTCCGGACGCCATCGTCGGGTGATGCTTCCGCGTCCTCTCCAAAACGGGGCCGGACAACGTTCATCGTGTCGGCGATCGCGGTAGTCGTCCTGGCCGCGGCCGGGTATTTCCTCTTCGGACCGAAGGCCGGCGTGAGCGGCGCCGGGGACGATGGGACGAGGAAAATGCTCGTCGTCCTGCCGTTCGAGAACCTCGGCTCCGCCGACCAGGAATACTTCGCCGACGGCATCACCGAGGAGATCACCGGAAAGCTCTCGGGACTCTCCGGGCTCGGCGTCATCGCCACGACAAGCGCGCGGCAGTACAAGAAAACCACGAAGACGATGCAGGAGATCGGGAACGAACTCGGTGTGGGATACGTCCTCCAGGGGACGATCCGCTGGAGTCCGGGGGAGGGCGGGCAATCGAGGGTCCGCGTCAGCCCGGCCCTCATCAGGGTGGACGACGGAACGCAGGTCTGGTCGCAGTCGTTCAACGCGGTGGTGTCGGACGTCTTCACGATCCAGTCGGACGTCGCCTCGCAGGTCGCCGGCGCGATGGGTGTTTCGCTCCTCAGCCCCGAACGGGACCGCCTCGGGAAAAAATCCACCGAAGACGCCGAGGCCTACGACCTCTACCTCCGCGGCAACGAATACCTCAGGAGGAGTTACAAGAAGGAAGATTTCGAAATCGCGGCCGATATGTACCAGAAGGCGGTCGACACCGACCCGAATTTCGCGCTCGCCTGGGCGGCGCTCTCCGAATGCCATTCGGGGATCTACTGGTTCTTCTTCGACCACACCGAGGAGAGGCTCACGAAGGCGAAGGCCGCGGTCGACCGCGCCCTCAGGATCGATCCGACCCTCCCCGAAGCCCATATGTCGCTCGGGTACTACTACTACTGGGGCCGCCTCGACTACGACAACGCCCTGAGCGAGCTCTCGGTCGCGTTGAAGGGGAAACCGAACGACGGGCGCCTCCTCCTCGGCATCGGAGCCGTCCAGCGCAGGCAGGGCAAGATGAAGGAAGCAATCGCGTCTATGACGAGCGCCATCGAGATAGATCCGAGGCGTTCAGAGTACCTCTACAACACCGCGCAGACATACGAGCTGCTTCGCGACTTCACGCGCGCCGAGGATTTCGTGAGCCGCGCCATCTCGCTTAGCCCGGACCTGATCGGAACTTACGATACCTATGTCAGCGTCCTCGTCAAGAAGGATGGCAGTACCCTCCGCGCGAGGGAAGCCATCAAAAAGGCGTCGCTCCTGAACGACTATCCCGGATACACGTCCATTCACTATTTGGCCGTCCAGCTCGAACTTTACGACGGGAATTACACCGAGGCGCTACGCATCGCGGAGTCGAGGATGCCTCAACCTCTCAGCAACCAGTTCTTTTACCAGCCACAGTCCCTGATCCTTGCCGAAATCAGGTCCCTTCTGAAAGACAATCGCGCTGCATCGTGGTACGACAGCGCCCGAGTCGAGCTCGAGCAAAAGATCCACGACGACCCGGGAGATGCCCGATACCATTCCGCGCTTGGCATCGCACTTGCGGGTTTGGGCCGGAAAAACGATGCGATCGCCGAGGGGAAGAAGGGCGTCGACCTGATGCCGATGAGCAAAGAAGCCTGGCGCGGGATGTTCCGGCTCACGGAACTGGCCAGGATCTACGCGATGAGCGGCCAGCCAGACTCCGCCGTCACGATCCTCACCGACCTGCTCGAGATCCCGTCCAACATCGCGCCAAACATCCTGAAACTCGATCCCCGGTGGGCGTCGCTCAAGGCACACCCGGGCTTCGCCAAACTGGTGAACCCATGATCGGACAGACCATATCGCATTATAAAATCCTCGAGAAACTCGGCGAGGGGGGGATGGGGGTGGTGTACAAGGCCCTCGACACGAAGCTCGACAGGACGGTGGCGCTCAAGTTTATGCCGCACCACATCACCCCGGACGACGCGGAATCGGCCCGTTTCCTGCAGGAGGCGAAGGCGGCCTCGGCGCTGAACCACCCGAACGTCTGCACGATCTACGGCATCCACGAGGAGGGGGGCAACCGTTTCATCGAGATGGAGTACGTCGAAGGCCGCACGATGCGTCAGAAACTCCCCGTCGGCACGCTCGGCGACGCAATCCGCTACGGGATCCAGATCGGCGACGCGCTGCACGAGGCGCACCAGAAGGGGATCGTCCACCGCGATATCAAGGCCGACAACATTATGGTCAACGGCCGCGACCAGGTGAAGGTGATGGACTTCGGTCTCGCGAAGCTCAAGGGGAGCCTCAAGATCACGAAGGCCACCTCGACGGTCGGGACGCTCGCCTATATGGCGCCGGAGCAGATCCAGGGCTCCGACGTGGACGCGCGGAGCGATATCTTCTCTTTCGGTGTCGTGCTCTACGAGATGCTCACCGGGCGCCTGCCGTTCCGCAATGAACACGAGGCGGCGCTGATGTACTCCATCCTGAACGACGAACCCGATCCGATACAGAAATACCTCCCCGAGTTGCCGCCGGTGCTCGCGAACCTCATTCACCGGGCGCTCGAGAAAGACCGGAACGACCGGCACCAGTCGATCAACGAGATGGTGATCGAACTCCGCAGGCTCCAGAAGCAATCCACGAAGGTGTCGAGGGCGTCCCTCGCGTCTATTCCTGTTCAGGGGCCGGCGCAGGCTGGGTCGGGCGGGCAGGGCGTGGCCGGGGCACAAGGCTCAACGGCACTCCGGGATTCGATACAGGCGCCCGATTCGTCCGGTGCCTTTACCTCCGCAGGGACGAAAAAACGTGACAAAGGCCTCCTCGTCGGCGTGCTCGCGGCCGTTGTTGTCGTTGGCGCCGCGGCAGCCTGGTTCCTCCTGTTCGCGCCCTCGTCCGGACCGGCGATCAACCCCGATATGACATTCAGGACGCTTGAAATTCCATTCAAGGAAATCGGCACGCCGAGCCTTTCGAGGGACGGCGGATGGGTGGCGTTCCCGGGAAATTCCCGGGGCACGTCGTGGGACATCTACCTGATGAACACCGGTTCTGGCGAGCCCCGTCAGATGACCACCGATTCGTCGCTCTATATGGGCGCCGCCGACCTGTCGCCGGACGGCAGCCAGATCGTCTACGACCGCGCGGACAAGGGGTTCACCAAACCGGAGATCGCGGTCGTGTCATCGCTCGGCGGCTTCAGCAAGCGAATCGTCAACGTCGGCTTCACCCCACGTTGGAGGCCGGACGGTAAACGGATCGCCTACATCCAGAGCGCTCAATGGGGGAGTTCGTCGGGTAAGTTCGAGTACCGGTCGGTGAACCCGAACGGCTCCGACGATCGCCTCGAATTCACCACGGACGATTTCTTCTGGTCCTACGCCTGGTCTCCCGACGGTACGGCGATCCTCTATCCGAAGCGGATGGGACCGGAGAAGATCGAACTCTTCGTCCGGGAACTTGGATCCGGGACGGAGCGCCAGTTGACAACGCTCGGGAAGAAGATCGGGAGCTTCACGTGGACGCAGGATGGTGAAATCATTTTTTCCGCGGACGTGGGCGGCAATTCCAACCTGTGGATGGTCGGGTCCGACGGCGGGACGCCCCTCCAGGTCACGAGGGGGAGCGGGCCGGACGAATCGCCCTCGGCCTCTGGGGACCTCAAACGCCTGCTCTTCACGCAGGTGCAAACGACCGGTACGATCTGGCTGGCGTCACCCGGCTCGAACGACGCCCGGCAGTTGACGTCCGGCGACGCAAACATCACCGACCCGGAATATGCCCCGGACAACCGGCGGATCGCGTACCTGAAGATTTCGCCGTCCACGGGAGGGGAGCTTACCGAGCTCCTGATCATGGACATCGCCACCGGGTCAAAGGATCAACTCCTCTCCGAGACGGCAAACATTCATTCCCCCCGCTGGTCGCCTGACGGCAGATGGATCGCCTACGGCGCTCACGCCGATTCCGTGCCACACGATTCAACTGCGGCCTGGATCATCGACACGGAAAACCAGTCGCCGCCACGGCTCGTCGGTTCGGGGGTTCCGACGGTCTGGATTGACGACCGGTCGTTCCTCACGAGCCGGCTGACAGGCACCTGGGTTTGTACGATCGACGGCGCCCAGATCAAACGTTTTTTCAGAGACTCCGTGGACGCGGAACCGATACTGAACGGGACATACATCCTCTACAGCGACGTGATCCTGAGCAGGAAGCCGGGCCTGTGGATCGAGCCGGCGCCTGGCCGGCCGAAGGAGGAGCCAAGGGAGCTGATCAAATCGCTTACGAGCTCGTACTACGAGGCCTCGACCGGCCACCTCTACTACATCACGCCGCAGAACACGTTGCGCCGGATGCTCCTGCCGGCAGGGAAGGACGAAATCGTTCCGGGCTCCTTTCCGGATCTGACGGTGAGCGCAAACTTAAGGGTGAGCCCTGACGGAAAACGGATCCTGTGGCTCGACGAAAACAGGTCGACGAAACTCGTCCTGATTGAAAATTTCATTCAGTAGGCAGGCCCCTATGATCGGACAAACCATATCGCATTATAAAATCCTCGAGAAGCTCGGCGAAGGAGGGATGGGCGTCGTCTACAAGGCGGAAGACACCCGCCTGAAGCGCACAGTGGCGCTCAAACTCCTACCCGAGCAGGCGACGTCAACCGAGGACGACCGGCTCCGGTTCCTTCAAGAGGCGCAGGCCGCCTCCGCCCTCAACCACCCGAACGTCTGCCACATCAACTCGGTGGGCGAGCACCAGGGGAAGCACTTCATCGACATGGAGTTCGTCGACGGGATGACGCTCCGGAAGAAGATCGCCGCGGCGGGGGCCGGAACCGGCCTGAAACTCGAAGAAGCGATCGAATACGCCATCCAGATCGGCGACGCCCTCCACGAGGCCCATTCAAAAGGCATCGTGCACCGCGACATCAAGGCCGAGAACATTATGCTCAACAGCCGGAACCAGGTGAAGGTGATGGATTTCGGGCTGGCGAAGATCAAGGGCGCGATGCGGTTGACGAAATCGTCCAGCACGATCGGGACCTTGGCCTACATGGCGCCGGAGCAATTGCAGGGGAGCGGGAATGACGCGCGTTCCGACATTTTTTCCTTTGGCGTGGTGCTCTACGAAATGCTCACCGGCCGAACGCCCTTCCGCGGCGAGCACGAAGCGGCGATGATGTACTCGATCATGAACGAGGAGCCGGAACAGATCGACAGGCTCATCCCCGGCGCGTCGGCGGAGCTGATTCACATCGTGAACCGGGTCCTCGAGAAAAACCCCGACGACCGGTACCAGCACGCGCAGGATATGGTCATCGACCTGCGTCGGCTTCGGAAAGACTCGACGAAGGTGCACCGGCGTCCATCCGGGACGGTGTCGGGCGTGTCCGTGGGTGGATCGCAGGACGTGGAACCGCGGACCCCGACCGGACCGGTTTCAGAAACGATTGTTGGCGTCGGGAGCGGCGCGCACCCGGTGAAGACGTCGAAGAAACCGGTCTGGATTGGCGTTGGGGCGATCGCAGTCGCGGCGGTCGTGGCCGGTCTCTTCCTCTTCACCGGGAAGAGCGCACGAGATCTCAACCCGGAGATGACCACGCGGGTACTGCAGGTCCCCTTTACACAGATATCCTATCCCGGCCTCTCGCCCGACGGCAAGTGGGTCGCGTTCCCCGCCGCTGACGCCGGCGGGAAGTGGGACATATACTATATGCATTCCGGTGAGGGCGAAGCGCGGCGGATCACATTCGATTCGGCAACCTTCGAACAACAGGTAGCGGATATCTCTCCTGACGGGTCGAGAATCGTCTACAGCCGGCCGAACCCGGAGACCCGGCGTCAGGAGCTCTTTGTCGTCTCGTCGCTCGGCGGAGGCAGTAAGCGAATCGCCGACGGAGGAATCATCGCCCGCTGGCGGCCGGACGGCCAGCGCGTCGGTTACATGAAAGAGCCGGGCGGGGATGCGCCGAGCAAGAGCAAAAAATTCGAGTTCTGGTCGGTCGGGGCCGACGGATCGGATGACCGCCTGGAATTCACCGACACGATAGGAGTTACCGCGAACAGCCGGTTTTCCTTTTGCTGGTCGGCGGACGGCGCATCCATTGGCTGGCTCAGGACGAACGACCGACTCTTCCAGTCGATCATCATCCACGACCTCGCGAGCGGAGAGGAACGACTCCTCACCGGCGGGGAGGAGAATATGGACGACATCTCCTGGACCGCGAACGACGAAGTCATCTACTCGTCGAATAAGTCGGGTAACACGAATCTCTGGACCGTCCCGGCCGGCGGTGGTACGCCCGCGCAGATCACGAAAGGAAGCGGTCCCGACATCGGGATGAAGGTGTCCGCCGACGGGCGCAGTCTGGTGTACCTCCAGCAGCAACGAATCGGAAACGTCTGGCTCGGGTCGTTCGAAGACGGATCGTCGCGCCAGCTCACGTTTGACGAGAGGCAGATCTTATCCCCCGATTTTTCGCCCGACGCTCAGAAAATCGCGTTCCAGATGACCGACCCCGACCCGCTCAAGCCCGGAAGCGGGATCTACGTCATGGACCGCAGCGGCGGCGATCGCCGCCGCATCACGAATGATCGTGAGTTCGCGACGGGCCCGAGGTGGTCGCCCGACGGTAGATGGATCGCGTACCAGTCGATCAACCGGACCGATTCCGGCCGGACTCAGGAAATCCATCTGGTCGATGCGGTGAATCCCGGCACGCCGAAAAACCTGGGAAAGGGAAACCTGTGGGGCTGGCTCACTCCCCGTGTCATCCTGTCGGCGGTCAATGAACCGTTTCTGAAAATTTTCCTGCTCGCGGTGAACGATACGATCAGAAAACAATGTTTCATTGATTCTACCGCCGGTATGCCGCTCCTGGGCGGGAAGTATATCGCATACATCGATTTCAGGGATACGACCAACCAAAAGACAGAGCTTCGACAAGTCACAGGGGCATCCTTCGAGGAACTCCTGAGGGGCACCGGAAAAATCATACTCCCGGCGTATCAGGGAAAACCGAAAATATTGCCTGAGGGTGTGAACCCCTGGGGCTGGACCTTCTCGGACCAGAATGCCGACTACTTCGGGTACTGGAAGAAAGGCACGGAGGTCTGGAAATATCATTTCCTGACGGGCAAGGAAGAGCGGGTGAAGGTCCAGTTCGCGGGATTCAGGGCGGGTGTTGGCGCACGCATGAATGCGGAGGGCACGGAGATTGTCTATGCCGATCAGCGGCTGAGTGCGAAACTGGTGATGATCGAGAACCTCTTCAGATAATATCTCCCGAACAGCAATTATTCGTCCAAGGAGTTCGCAATGAAACAGTTCTTCCGGATCTGCCTTCTCTTCACCGCGTTCAGTACGACGACCGCACAGGACATGTGGAAATACTTCACCCCCGATGATTTCGCCCGGAGGCGGGCTGCGGTGATGGACTCGATCGGCGACGCCGTGGCGATCTTCCTCGGGGCGGAACTCCCCGAGGCCTACGTCAAGTTTCGGCAGGACAATAATTTCTATTACCTCACAGGCGTCGAAGCCCCCGACGCGGTCCTGATCCTCGACGGAAGGGACAATACATCGCTGCTCGTCGTTCCGGAGCGCACTTCAGGCGACATTAAGACCGAAGCGCGCATCACGCCGGGGAATGAGGCGGCGCTACAGTACAAGGTCGACTCTGTTCTATCGAAATCGGCCCTGACGGCGACCCTGGAGCAGGCACTCGCCGGGGAGCGGACCGTCTACCTGTACCGCGGTCCCGAGGAGACGGCGCAAATGAGTCCCGACCGGAGCAAAATGCTTCGCTCGAAGAGGAAGAACGATCCTTGGGACGGCCGGATCCCAAGGGAAGTCAATTTTGAAAACCTGATCAAGGCGAAATATCCAGACGTAAGGGTGGAGGATGTTTCGCCCATCCTCCACGCGATGCGCTGGGTCAAGGATGAAAAGGAGATCGCGGTAATCAGGGAGTGCGGGAGGTTCGGCGCGCTCGGCTTCAACGAAGCAATGAAGGTCACCCGGCCCGGCCTCTTCGAATACCAAATGGTCGCCGCGTGCGACTTCTATTACCAGCACAACGGCCAGCAGAACCCGGCCTTTTACGCAATCGCGGCCTCCGGCGAGCAAGCGATGGACTGGCACTACAACGCCAACAACCACCCGATGACAGATGGCGACGTCGTGCTCCTCGACTACGCCCCGGACTTCAACTACTACGTCACCGACATCACCCGCACCTGGCCGGTAAACGGGAAGTTCAGTGAGGACCAGTCGAAGATGTACGCTTGCATCCTCGAGTTCCGTGAGAAGGCGATCGCTGCGCTCAAGCCCGGAGTCACCAACGACGACCTCATCGCGATCGGTCAGGAGATCTACGCGAAGCACGGGTACGACTCGCTTTGGCCCAACTACGCGGGGCACTTCGTCGGAATGGCCGTCCACGATGTCAGCCGGCGGAGCGGCCCCTTCGTCCCCGGCGTCGTCTTCAACCTCGAACCGATCATCGAGGACACGACGAAGAAAATCCACTTCCGGCTCGAGGACACCATCGTTATCACGGAGGACGGCGCCGAAGTGCTCACGGGCCTGACGCCGGTGGACCCGAAGGAGATCGAGGCGATGATCGCACGGCCGGGCATCTTCGAAACGCCGGCCCCGACGGACCGCCAGTAGGCGGCCGAACACAACCGTCACCCTCCACCCGGAACGCAGCCGAAGGACACCGTCGATGATCGGACAAACCATATCGCACTACATCATC
>JANNFI010000100.1:0-29711 GCA_031379665.1 Ignavibacteria bacterium | reverse complement strand
CGAACGTGTTCAACGAGAGTTTTTCGATCGGTTCGCTCGCCTTCGATCCGACAAACCCTTCCGTCATCTACGTCGGCACCGGCGAATCGAACCCGAGCAGCGTCGACACCTATCCCGGTAACGGGCTCTGGCGCTCGACCGACGCCGGCTCGACCTGGACCAACCTCGGCCTTGCCGAGACCGGCCACATCGCGAAGATCGCGGTCAATCCCCTCAACCCCAATACCATCTACGTCGCGGCGTTCGGCCTGTACCGCACCCAGAATGAGGACAAGGGCGTCTACAAGTCGGTGAACGCCGGCGCGTCGTGGACGCGGGTCCTCCAGGTCGACTCGATCACCGGCGCGACCGACCTCCAGATCGACCCCGACGACACTTCGAGGGTCCTCGCAGCCACGCACACCTATTACAGGACGCTGCCCACCGTCCAGCGCGGGGGGGCCGGAAGCGGACTCTACACGACGACAAACGCGGGCGCCTCCTGGACGCAGGTGACGATCGGGTTCCCGTTCAACGATCCGAACATCAGTTCGATTTCCCTCGATTACTCGAAGAGCAATCCGTCGATCGCATACGCCTCGGTGACCGGAGGCGGGGGATTCAGCTGGGACGGCGTGTATAAGAGCCTCGACAATGGCGACAGCTGGTCGAAGGTGTTCAACAACGCGGGCACGTACGGCGAAGGGCAGGGGTGGTATAACAACATCCTCCGCATCCACCCATCGGACCCGGACAAAGTCTGGACGGGAATGACCAATATGTACCAGACGACTGACGGTGGTCCGAACTATAATTACGCCTCGACCTCCGGCGATTACCACGTGGACCATCACTGCATCGAATACGCGCCGTCCGACATTAATAAAATGGTGTTCGGCAACGACGGAGGAGTGTTTACTTCCACCAACGGGGGGTCGACCTGGATCCATTCCGGCAACCTGCCGATCACGCAGTTCTACGCTGGTACCGTCGCGGCCCAGAGCGTCGACTACGTCATGGGCGGCTCGCAGGACAACTCCACGATGCGCACCCGCTCGAGCGTCGACAACGACTGGTCGGTGATCTTCGGCGGCGACGGGTTCAACTGCGCCGTCGACCCCACCGATTCGAACATCATCTATGCCGAATACCAGAACGGCGGGCTGGTCTATTCCACCGACGGCGGTTCGAACTGGGCTACCGGCACCAGCGGCATCAACTTCGCCGAACCGGTGAACTGGCAGATGCCGTTCGTCCTCGACCCGCAGAACCCGAAGAAACTCTACGCCGGCACGAATTATCTCTACCGGAGCACCGACGGCGCCGGGTTGTGGACGAAGATCTCGCCGATTCTGACATACAACTTGGGCGGATTCTTCAGCACACTCTCGACCATCGACGCCGCGCCGGCCGACTCCAACATCGTCTACGTGGGCACCGGCGACGGCCGGCTCTGGGTGACCACCGACGGCGGCGGCTTGTGGACCGACATTGCGGCGGGGTTGCCGTTGCGCTGGGTGTCGAGGGTGACGGCGGATTATACTGACCCCGCGGTCGCCTACGTCGCGCTCTCCGGATTCCGCGAGTACGACAACCAGGGGCACCTCTACCGCACCACCAACAACGGCGCATCCTGGACCGACATCGGAACGACGCTCCCCGACGTCCCCCTCAACGACGTTCTGGTCGATCCGGATTATCCGTCGACACTCTACATCGGTTCCGACATCGGGGTGATGGTTTCGACCAACCTGGGGTCCTCCTGGTCCGACCTCGGCACGGGCCTCCCCGATGTGACCGTCCACGATATCCACATCCACGCGGCTACGAGGACGCTCGCTGCGTTCACGCACGGCCGCTCGGCCTACACCATCGACATGCCGGTTGATTTGGGGTCGTCGGTCGACGTCGATGTCAATCCACGGTGGAACCTGGTCTCAAACCCGATCGACACCACCGGCATACCCGTCATCTTCGATTACCCCGAAGCCATTTCACAGGCGTACTCGTTCGACAGTTCCGGATATGTCCCGCAGGATTCACTGGTTCCGGGGGTGGGGTACTGGCTGAAATTCCCCGTCTCACCGTTCTCGCCCGTCACGATCAGCGGCAATCCGCTCGCCGCGGACACCATACCGGTTTTCGCGGGTTGGAACATCATCGGTTCGATCGGCACGGCCGTGGCCGTTGGGACGATAACCTCCGATCCGCCGGGGCTCGTCACATCGCAGTTCTTCGGTTACCTCGCGGGGTATTTCAACGCGACGCAGATCGGACCTGGGAAGGGGTATTGGGTGAAGGTCTCAAGCGACGGTGTGTTGATACTGTCGTCCGGAGCCGTCGCGTCGGCCGGCAATCGGATCATCATCAGGGAAATCAACGAGACTCCTCCCGCGCCGCGGGACAGGTGATGCTCGTTCTCCTCAACCTGAGATAAGCCCGGACGGTCGCGCCATCCCCGGACACTTGCCACTCGAGAAACCGGGGCATCGGACACTCTGAATTCCCCGCCCGTTCCTCGAATGCGCGCCACCCCGGCGCGCGGTATCTTGTTCCTGTCGACACGATTCGATACATTTCAACCACAGGAGCACGATCCCCGATGAACGCACTTCCATCTTCCCGCACGATGTATTCAGCCCTCGCCAGGAGGGACTCGACCTACGAAGGCGTTTTCTACGCCGCCGTCAGGACGACCGGCATCTTCTGTCGCCCCACCTGCAGCGCGAAAAAACCGAAGCCGGAGAACGTCGAATACTTCGCCTCGAAGAACGATGCGCTCTTCGCCGGCTACCGGCCGTGCGAACGCTGCAAGCCGCTCCAGCGTGCGATCGAACCACCGCCGCTCGTGAAACGGCTCAGGGAAACGATTGAATCGCACCCCACGGGCCGGCTGACAGACGCCGACCTCCGCCGCGAGAAGCTCGACCCGTCGACGGCCCGAAGGCAGTTCAAACGGTATTACGGAATGACCTTCCACGCCTATCACCGCGCCCGCAGGATGGGAAAGGCGTTGCGCGAAGTGCGCGAGGGGGAGAGCGTGATCGGTGCGCAGCTGAATCAGGGGTACGAATCGGCAAGCGGGTTCTGGCAGGCGTTCAGGAAAATCTTCGGCGACCGACCGGGCAAGGCCGAAGACCTGAGCGTGCTCCTGGCGAAATGGATCGACACACCGCTCGGTGCGATGCTCGCCGTGGCGAACGACGAGGGTCTCTGTCTGCTCGATTTCGTGGACCGGAGGGGGCTCGAGCGGGCCATCGGTACGCTGCGCAACAGGTCAAAAAGCGTCATCACGCCGGGGGACAATCCGCATCTGCAACAGATCACGAAGGAGCTGGGCGAATATTTCGATGGAAAGCTTGCGAAGTTCACGGTGACGGTGCGTCCCGGCGGCTCGCCGTTCGACAAATCGGTCTGGTCGAACCTCGTGAAAATCCCGTTCGGCCGCACCTGGTCGTACGCCGACCTCGCGAAAAGGATCGGCGATCCGAACGCCGTTCGGGCCGTGGCGCAGGCGAACGGCCGGAATTACCTGGCCATCGTCATCCCGTGCCACCGGGTCATCCGGTCGGATGGGTCGCTCTCCGGGTACGGCGGGGGAGTGTGGAGGAAGAAACGACTCATCGAGCTTGAACAACGTAAAAACTTCCCGGTTTGACCGATTACTGGAGGTCTCTCTGCCGGTCACTGGCCCGGCCTCAGATGGTGAACGGTCACTTTTCCTACACATTCCGCAACATCACCCGATCCAATTCCGTACCATCCGGTATCATCGGCCGCCTTCATCTATATATAGCATCGCAGTGACCATCAGATCCCGCGTCCTTCGCACGGCAAATCTCGTCGTCGTCCTGGCGACCACTCTCATCCCACTTCGCCCCTCGACAGCCGGCCCTCAGATGCCCCCGACCGACGGCGCCTCATCTCCGTTTGCGACCCCGCTCGCAACAGTCGACACGCTCCGCCCGGTCAGGGTGGACGCGCCACCGGAGATCGATGGCGTCTTCGACGAACCGTTCTGGAAATTCGCGCCGAGCGTCACCGGTTTCACGACGTTCATCCCGGATTACGACATCGTCCCAAAGGAGCAGACCGAAGTCGCGCTCGCCTACGACGCGGAAAACCTCTACTTCGGGTTCCGTTGTTACGACGACATCTCGCTCGTGAAGGCGTCGGTGTCGGCGCGCGATAAAATGATGCAGGATGATTTTATCTGCATCAACCTCGACGCGGCCAACGACCAGCAGGGCCTGAATGGGTTCTACGTCAACCCCTTCGGCATCCAGGGCGACAGCAGGTTCGCCGCCAACAATGAGGATTTCAACCCCGACTACGTCTGGTACAGCGCCGGAAAGGTCGACTCGATCGGGTACACCGTCGAGGTGCGCCTCCCGCTCAAGACCCTCCGGTATGCCGACAACAACCCGGTGGTGATGGGGGTGATCCTCGAGCGATACATCCGTCGCCGCGACGAACACAGTTCCTTCCCGCGGCTCGACCCGGCGAAGGGGTTCGCGCTCCTCACGCAAATGTTCCCGACGACCTACCCGGACGTCGAGCACTACACACTCTGGGAACTCCTCCCGGCCGTGACCGCGAACAGGCAGGACGCGAGGGTCGGGACGACGCTCGAGAAGCAGGACCAGAAAGCGGAACTGAGTCTCACCGGGAAATACGGCATCACCTCGGACCTGATCCTTGACGGGACGATCAACCCCGACTTCAGCCAGGTTGAAGCGGACGCCGGGCAGGTCGACGTCAACCTCCGGTACAGCCTCTTCTATCCCGAGAAACGGCCGTTCTTCCTGGAAGGCCAGGACAACTATACGATCGCCGCCTCGAACGACATCTTCGATCCGCTTATCTTTTATTCGAGGACGATCGCGGACCCGGCGGTCGGCGTCAAACTCACGGGAAAGGTGGGCCCGGGAAACACTCTCGCGACCCTCTACGCGCTCGACCACGTACTCGAAGAGGACAGGGCTGCGCTCGGCGACTACATCCACAACCCCGTCGTGCGCTTCAAGAAGGCCCTCGACGAGGACAGTTACGTCGGTCTCCTCTACGCCGGGCGCGTGTTGGAGAACTCGAACAACCACGTGGCCGGGTTCGACGAAATGTACCGGGTGTCAGACGCGGCGGTCATCTCGGGCAGCGGGTTCCTCTCGACCGCCCTCGACGATCCGGCCCTCGACCCGGTCACCGGACACACACTCGGGCTTCAGTTCGCGAGTGGGACGAGGGACCTCGATTACCGGTTCGGCGTCCGGGAGGTCTCGGAGGATTTCCGCGCCGACATGGGCTACATCACGCGCACCGGGCTAGTGACGTTTTCCGGTTATCTGAACCCGCGCATCTATCCTGAATCGCCCGAATCCGAATTCTTCCAGCGCATCGGCTTCGATTTTATAAGTGCCCAGACAAAAGACCGGCCGAGCGGACTCTGGGAGACGTCGAACGACGCGGCCGTGAACGTCTTCTTCGGAGGCAGCTGGCTCTTCCGGACGCGGTTGAACTACTCCACCGAAATATTCGACGCACAGAGGTTCCAGACGAGCGGCATCCATACGCAGCTCCGCGGCCAGATCTCGAACCGGATCTTCGTCAACGGCCTCTATCGCTACAGACGCGCGATCTACTATCCGACGCCCGAACAGGGAAGGAGCAACAGCGCGGGAGCGACGCTGACGCTCGACCCCTGGGAGAACTTCAGGGTCGAGGCGGGGCTCACCTACGCGGACTTCACTCCAGATGCCACCGGGGAGCTCCTCTACGACTACCTCATCACGCGCCTGAAGCTCACCTACCAGGTGAACCAATACCTCTTCTTCCGCACCATCGGCGAGTACAACGACTACCGGAAGTCCCTCGACACGGAGTTCCTTGCCTCGTTCACCTACATCCCCGGGACGGTGGTCTACTTCGGGTGGGGTTCGCTCTACGAGCAGGTCCGCTGGGACGGAACCGAATACGTGGAGAGCGACGGTTTACTCGAAATGCAACGGGGACTCTTCCTGAAGATGTCGTACCTCTGGCGGTCGTAGGCCTCCCCGGGAGATTATTTTGAATTGATTGGCTATATTCGTGGAAGAGATGCCGGAGAACGGCGCGCGCAACTGACATCATTCCACAATTAAAATCCATGAAGATCCTCAAAGCCGTCCTGCTCGTTCTTTTCATTGCCTTCATCGCGATTCAATTCTTCAGGCCGGCAAAGGTCCCGGCCGCCACTGACCTCTCGGGGGATATCTCCACGGTCATTCCGGTGCCAGAGGAGGTCGTGGCGACGCTGCGCCAATCGTGTTACGACTGCCACAGCAACGAGACCAGGTACCCCTGGTACTATGAGATCCAGCCCGTCGGCTGGTGGATGGAAGACCACGTCGACGAGGCGCGAAACCACCTGAATTTTTCCGACTTCGCCAACACCAGCCTGCGGCGACAATATCACAAGCTCGAGGAAATCACGGAGCAGCTCGACCTTGGAGAGATGCCGCTCCCGTCGTACCTCATCGCCCACCGCGATGCGGAGCTTTCGCCGGACCAGAAGTCGATGCTCCGCCGCTGGGTGGAGGCGTCGAGGGACACGATGAGGGTGAGGTATCCGATCGATAGCCTCGAGCGTCGAAGGAACTGAACACATCAACGATACGCAGCAGGGAGAACGACCGTGAAGAACAAGGGGAAATACACCAGGCGTGAATTCGTCGGGACGGTCCTCGGCACAGCCGCGACGGTCGGTGTCGCCGTGGCGGTGCAACCGCTGATCGACCTTCCGACGGGCGAACAAACCGGCGCGAGGGAGGGCGGGGTCGCCGGCGACGACGCGACGAAGGGTGGGATGGCCACGCGTCCCCTGGGGAGGACCGGGCACGATGTGAAAATCTTCAGCCTCGGGGGCCAGGCCGCGCTCGAGGAGGACGGCGCCGAAAAGGCGTCGGCGGAGATCATCAACCGGGCCATCGACCTCGGCGTCAACTACATCGACACCGCTGCGATGTACGGCGGCGGGGTGAGCCAGAAATACATCGGGCAGGTAATGAAGACGAGAAGGAAGGAGGTCTTCCTCGCCACGAAGACGCACAGCCGGTCGTACGACGGATCGATGAGGATGTTGGAAGAATCTCTGAAAAACCTGCAGACCGACAGGATCGACCTCTGGCAGCTGCACAACGTCCGGACGCAGGAGGACCTCGACGGGATCTTCTCCGACGATGGCGCGATCAAGGCGCTCGAAAAAGCGCGGGACCAGAAGATGGTCAGGTTTCTCGGGATCACGGGGCATTACGACCCGCTGGTCCTGAAGAAGGCGATCACGCAATACCCATTCGACAACATCCTGATGGCGCTCAATGCCGCCGACAAGCATAACCAGTCGTTCATCGACAACCTCCTGCCGACTGCGGTGGAGAAGAAGATGGGGATCGTCGGGATGAAAGTACCGGCCCGGGGCCGGATGTTCCGCGAGGGCGGGATCACGACGATGGATCAGGCGATGCGGTATGTGCTTACCCTTCCGGTGAGCACCATCATCGTCGGCATCGACGACCTCAAACAACTTGAGGAAAACGTCTCGATCGCGCGCGCGTTCAAGCCGATGACGCCCGACGAGATGAAAAAGACCGAGGATCTGACGAAGCCCTACTACGCCGACGCGTCCTGGTTCAAATCTTCCTGGTAACTCCCCCCGCCGTTGGATTTGCTTCGGGATTGTCCTATATTTTATCAATTCTGAGAATGCAACTCCGACTTTTCCCGAGGGCCGACCATCCCGAAAGTTATCAAAAAGGCGAACGAATCGTCAGGTCGCCCGAAAAAGGCCGGGTCGACGAGGGTTAAGGTATCACCCCAACCGGCCGACGCAGATACGATGGGCCTGCTCGACACCATCCCCTATCTCTGCCTCGCCCTCGATCGCGACGGAAGGATCGTCTACGCCAACGTCACGGCCCGGGCCGCGCTCGATTTGAAGCAGGGAACGCTCGATGGCAGGCGGATCGACGCCCTTCTCTCCCCCGGGTCCAGAAAACCATTCGCGCTGGCACTCCGCCGCTGCGCCGCCGACGGCACCCCGTCGGGCGTGGACGTGAAGCTCCCGACCGGCGATTCCGCCGACCACGACATCCAGTTTTCGATCACGACCTACGCTCCCGACGGTGCCGGCAGGCCGCCGCTCTTCATCGCGACCGGTCGGGACATCTCCGCGCAGAAACGGAAAGACCTCGAATTCGTCAGGTTCTACAACCTCGCGCATAACACCGTCAATCCACTCGAGATCACCGACACCGACGGCCGGATCATCTACGTCAACCCCGCGTTCGAGAAGGCGAGCGGTTTTTCGCGCGACGAGCTGCTCGGACGGAACCCGAGCATCTTCTCGAGCGGAAAACATCCCCCGGCATTCTGGAAGAAGGTCTGGGAGGTGATCGGCGCTGGAAAAGTCTGGAACGGCGAGATTGAAAACCGGCGCCGGAACGGCGAACCGTTCCACACCCACCTCCTCATATCCCCGATTCTCGAGCCGGACGGCGAGGTCGTCGGCTACCTCGGCATCCACCGTGACATCACCGAACAGAAGCACCTCGAGAAGCACCTGATCCACGCACAGAAGATGGAGAGCATGGGCCTGCTGACCGCGGGTATCGCGCACGAGGTGGGCAACCCGCTGACCTCGATTTCGTCGGTCGTGCAGGTCCTCGAGCGGACCACCGACGACGCCTTCATCCGCGACAAGCTCGAGCTGATCAAAAACCAGGTCGACCGGATATCCCGGATCATCCGGGACCTTGTGGATTTCTCACGGAGGTCGAACTACGAAATGGAGCTCACCGACGTGAACGCCTGCGTCCGCGAGGCGATCGCCATCGTGAGCGTCGCGAAGAAGGCAAAGGGGATCGCGTTCGAGACCCTCTCCGAGCCCCGGCTTCCGCGGCTCGCGCTGGTCTCGGACCAGATCCAGCAGGTGATGGTCAACGTCCTCATCAACGCCGTCGACGCCGTGGACGAAAAGTTCAGGCTCCTGCCCACTGACCGGTCCGCCGGAAAGATCACCTGCCGCACGAAGGTCGAAGGGACCGACCTCCTGGTCGAGGTATCCGACAACGGAAACGGCATCCCCGCAGTCCACCTTCCCAAGATCTTCGAGCCATTTTTCACCACGAAACGCGTCGGCGAGGGGACCGGCCTGGGGCTCTGGGTGAGCTACGGCATCATCAAGAGTTTCCAGGGGGAGATCAGCGCCGCGAGTGTCGAGGGCGAGGGGACGACATTCACGATCCGGTTCCCGCTGCACATCACCATCCGATAAGCGAGGCATCACGCAATGGCCGATACCATCCTCATCGTCGACGACGAACAGATCATCCGCGAATCAGCCTCCTTCATCCTCCGCAAGGAGGGGTTCAGCGTGGAGGAGGCCCCGAACGGGCGCGTGGCCTATGAAATGTTCCTGGAGAAGCCGTTCGACCTGGTGATCACCGACATCGAGATGCCGGAGATGAAGGGGATCGAGCTGCTCACGAAACTCCGTGAGCTGAGCCCCCAGACGCTGGTCATCGTCATCACCGCCTACGGGTCGCTCGAAACGGCGATCTCCGCGTTGCGGATGGGGGCGGGCGATTATCTCCTGAAGCCGATCGAGTTCGACGAGCTCACGATGAAAATCCGGCGGCTGTTGCAGCACCGGAAAATTCTCTGGGAGAACCAGTACCTCCGGCGCGAGGTGAACCGGGGCGTCGATTTCAAAAACCTCATCGGGCAGAGCGCCGCGATGAAACGGGTGTTCGAGACGGTGAGGCAGATCTCCGCGACCGACGGCACGGTGCTCATTACCGGCAGGAGCGGCACCGGCAAGGAGATGGTGGCGAGGGCAGTCCACGCGCACAGTCCGCGCGCCGACAGGCCGTTCATCGCGGTCAATTGCGGGGCGATCCCCGAGACCCTCATCGAGAGTGAACTCTTCGGACACAAGAAGGGGTCGTTCACCGGCGCGATGTCGGACAAGCCGGGGTACTTCAAGGCGGCGGACGGCGGCACCCTGTTGCTCGACGAAATCAGCGAAATGCCGGTCCAACTCCAGGTGAAGCTGCTCCGCGCAATCGAAATGAAGGAAATCGTCCCCGTGGGGATGTCGTTGCCCCAGCCCATCGACGTGCGGTTCATCGCCACCACCAACCGCGAACTGCGGACCGAGATCGAGGAGGGGAGGTTCCGCGAGGATCTTTTCTACCGGTTGAACATCGTCGAGATCCGGCTTCCATCCCTCGCCGAACGGAAGGAGGACATCCCGATATTGGTCAACTACTTCCTCGACAAGTATTCGATGGAGATGGGGAAAAAACTGCAGGGCTTCGAGCCGGACGTGATGCGTCTCCTGATCGGCCATCCCTGGAGGGGGGAGGTCCGGGAACTCGAGAACGTCGTCGAACGGTCCGTCATCTTCGCGCGCGGCGAGACCATCACGATCGCCGACCTCCCGGAGGTCTTCCAAAGCTACCCGACCGTCCCGTCACCCTCGGACGAAAAATCGCTCGATGAGGTCGTGAACGACCTGGTTAAGGATTACATCGTGGCTGTCCTTCAGAAAAACAAGTTCGACAAGGAAAAGACCGCAAAATCGCTGAAGATCAGTTTGCCCACGCTCTATCGCAGGATCAAGGAACTCGGCATCACGATGGAGAAAGCAGTAGAATAAACACCGTTTCAACCCTCCCCCCCCCCTCGGAGTGCCCCTTTCATTCCTGACTCCTGCCTGGCCCGTTATTTTCAAACCTGACAATCGATTCCGGCGGCTGAAGAAATTGGGTGAAAAAAACCACCCACTTCAGCGGTTCCGCCCGCTGGCATACCCCTTGTAGCATTAATGGGAAACTCCCCGAATCACGCCGGAATCACAGGATCCGGGAGGGAGATTCTCAATTACTTGAAACCCATCATACGGGCGGACCGACATGAATCCAGGACAACTGCTCATCCTCATCACATTCGTGGCGTCGCTCGGCGCCGCTTGGTTCTTTTTCACCTCCTCCGAGGATACCCCCCCCGGGAAGGGGCGCAAGCCCGGAACCCCCGGGGGTCTGGCGGTGAAACTCTATCTGGTTGGAGTGGTATCGGTGGTCCTGTCGTCGGTCATCCTCTATTACCATCTCCTCACGCATTCCTTCGAGTACGCGTACGTCGCCCATTACAGTTCCAGCACGCTCCCGTTGATCTATCTCATCTCGGCGTTCTGGGCGGGCCAGGAAGGAACCTTCCTCCTCTGGGCGCTGATGGTGGCCGTGATGGGCCTCGTCCTCATAAAGAAACAAGGGGTGGCGACCGGTCACGCGCCGGCGCTCGTCAGCCTCTACGTCGCCTTCCTGCACTTGCTGATGCTTGTCAAGAGCCCCTTCGAAGTGACGGCGGCCATCCCTGCCGACGGCCAGGGATTGAACCCGCTGCTGCAGGACCCCTGGATGGCGATCCATCCACCGATCCTCTTCGTCGGATACGCCGCCGCGATCTTTCCGTTCGCGCTGGCGATGTCGGGGCTGGCGACGGGCAACTACGACGCGTGGAAGAAGTATGGGTTCCAATGGACGCTGTTTTCCGCCCTGACGCTCGGCGCCGGAATCATCATCGGCGCGTTCTGGGCGTACGAGGTGCTGGGGTGGGGCGGGTACTGGGGGTGGGATCCGGTCGAGAATTCATCGCTGGTGCCGTGGCTCGTGCTGCTGGCCCTGGTCCACGGGATGGTGGTTGAAAAAGGGAAGGGCGCGCTCCGGCGCACCAACATCTTCCTGGCGATTGTCATTTTCCTGCTGGTGCTCTACGCCACCTTCCTCACCCGCAGCGGGGTCCTCGCCGATTTCTCCGTCCACTCCTTCGTCGACCTCGGCATCAATAATTACCTCGTCGCCGTGATGCTGGCGACGGGCATCTACGGTTTCGGGCTCTTCGCGAAGCGCTTCCGCGCCATCACCGCGCCTCCTGTCGACCATAGGACACTCAACCGCGAAATATTCCTCGTGCTGAGTATTTTCGTCATCTGTTCGGCCGCGGCGTTCACGTTCGTGGGAATGTCCTCGCCGATCTTCACGGGGTTCTTCGGGGACCCCTCGCAGGTCGACATCACATTTTACAACAAAGTGAACCTCCCCGTCGCCACCGTGATGGCCCTCCTCCTGGGCATCACGCCGTTCCTCGGCTGGGCGGGCGAGAAGTCCGGCCCGATCCTCCGGCGGCTCTCGATGCCGCTCGCGCTGACCGCGCTCTCCGGAGTTATCGCGTACGTTGCCGGGGTTACCTCCCCGATGATGCTCCTTTTCACCGCAATGGCTTGTTTCGGCCTGGTCAGCAATACGGTCGTCGCGTTCAGGCAGTACCGTTCTGGCTGGCAGGGGCTCGGCGGGCCGGTCGCCCACATCGGCGTCGCACTCCTCCTGATCGGCATCGTCGGATCTGGAAATTTCACCGAGTCGAAGAAGGTGATCCTGAAACAGAACGAACCGCAGAACGTCTTCGGGTACGATTTCACGTTCCGGGGGATGAAGCCGATGCCCGATTCCAAGGACCAGGTCCTGCTCGAGGTTTCCGACGGCGTGGCGGGATTCGAGGCCACCCCGAGGCTCTATTATAGCGAGTACAACCAGGGAGTGATGCGGGAACCGCACGTGAAGGTGCTCCCCCTGAAGGACCTCTATATCTCGCCGATGGAGCTCCAGGGCGGACAGGCCGCGCACCACCACCCCGAGCTGGAACTCGCGATGGGCGAGAAAAAGGAACTCAACGGTTACGACATCGAATTCGTGAAATTCGAATCGGGGCAGCATTCGGAGACGGCGGCGATGATGGTCGGTTCGGTGCTGAACGTCAGTGTGAACGGCGAGAGCCACCGGATCGTCCCGGCAATTTCCTTCACCAGCGAGGGCGAGCGGGAAACCTCGCCGGTGTCTCTCCCGGCCCGGGTAAACCCGTCGAAGGGGACGGTTCAGCCGCAGGTGATCCTGAGCGCGATGCAGGTCGAGGGGAAACGGATCCTGTTGGAGTTCCACGGGTTCGAAGACGAGGAATCAAATCTCCAGGCCGCGTCGCTTCTCCTGGATGTCAGCCTGATCCCGATGATGATGGTGATCTGGACCGGGGTGGTGTTGATCATCGGCGGGTCACTCCTGGCGTTTTTCAAGCGTCTGCGGAGTGACGCCGTCACGATTCGATGAACGGATTTTCACAGAACATACTGAACTCCATCGGGCGCAAGATGCTCGCCGCCGTCGCGGTGGCGCTCATCGTGGCCGGGGGGAGTTTCGCCTGGTTCGCCTATCGCACCGGCACCGGGATGCTGGCCGAATACGGCCAGGACAAGGCCTACACCCTGGCGCAGTACGGTCGGGGGGTCGTGGAGTTCATGATGCTCCGCGGGGAGAAGGGGCACCTGCAGGCCGCGATGCGGACAATCGACTCGACCGGACAGATCGCGGCGCTCTTCCTCCTCCGCTCCGACGGCCGCATCACCGTCAGCACGATCTCCGACAGCACGGACAAGAAAATGTCGATGGAGGGATACGCCGGGAATCCGGACTTCCCCGGCGGGATGTTCATGGCTCTCACCGAGCACGGCGTCCCGTACCAGTACGTGATGACGCCGATAAAGCGGAAACCGGAATGTTATTCCTGTCATGTCGGGAGTGAATCGGTGCTGGGTTACCTGGCGGTGAAGATCACGATGGACCGGATCCAGCAGGCCTCGATGAGCCACCGCACGATGAACATCGCGATGACCGTGGTGACCTTCGGGGGGATCGGCGCCGTGATTTCAGGCGCGCTCTTCCTGCTGGTGATCAGGCCGGTCACACGCCTCCGGCAGAAGATGCGTACGCTCCAGGACCAACTCGACCGGGTCGAACGCGGACAAGCGTTTCAATTCACGCCCCTGGAGATGTCGGGCGAGGACGACGAGATTTCAGGGCTCATCACCACCTTCAACGCGCTCGTGCACAGGCTGAACGAAGCCCACGCGGTCCTGCACGACCTGCACCAGAAGCAGCTGGAACACGCCGACCGGCTCGCCACGACGGGCGAAATGGCGGCAAGTATGGCACACGAGATCCGGAACCCCCTGGCCGGCGTCCTCGGAGCCCTGCAGGTGATCGATGCGGATCTGCCCGACACGAACCCCAAGAAGCCGATCGTCCTCGAGATGATGGTCCAGATGGAGCGGATGAACCTCGCCGTGAACGACCTGCTCACCTACGCCAGGCCCGCGCCCCCGAAATACGACACGGCCGACCTCAACGGCATCATCGAGCGGACACTCTCGATCCTGAACTCCCAGATCGTGAAGCGGAACATCGGTGTGGATGCCGCGCTCGACAGGGCCCTCCCGGCGCTGACGGCCGACAAAAAACTCCTCCAACAGCTCCTCTGGAACCTGATCCTCAACGCCCTGCAAGCGATGGAGCCCGGGGGACGGCTCGGCGTTTCGACGTCGGCCCGGAACGGATCGGCGATCGTCACGATCTGCGATACGGGGAGGGGGATCCCCGAGGGCGACAGGATGAACGTGTTCAAACCGTTTTTCACCACGAAACACCAGGGCACGGGCCTGGGGCTCACCATCTCGCGCCGCATCGTCGAGCAGCACGGCGGCACGCTCCTGCTCGAGAGCGTCGAACGAGTGGGGACGACCTGCACCGTCACGCTGCCCGTCACCCACGAAAAGGGCGAACGCTGATGCGGCCGGAGACGATATTCATTCTCGACGACGAGAACCTGATCCGCTGGTCGTTGAAAAGCAAGCTCGGCAAGGCCGGGTACGGAACGATGGAGGCCGCCTCATTGCGGGAGGCGCACTCCGCGCTCACGACGCGGGAGCCCGACCTGATCATCCTCGACCAGAACCTTCCGGACGGCACGGGCATCGGTTTCCTCGAGGAGATCCGGGCCGCGGGGAGCAAGGTCCCGGTGGTGATGCTGACGGCGGTCGACCGGTCGAACATCGCCGTCCAGGCGATGAAACTCGGGGCGGCCGACTACATCACCAAGCCGATTAATTTTGAAGAGCTCCTCGTCGTCATCGAGAAGGCCCTTGAGGCGACGCGGGTGATGGCCCGTCTGGACCGACTCCAGGAGGAGCAGCTAAGCACCGACGGGCTCTCCGGGATGGTGGGCGATTCTCCCCCCATCCACAAGGTACACGACTTCATCACTCAGGTGGCGCAGAGCAGGTCCACCACCGTCCTGATCACCGGGGAAAGCGGCACCGGGAAGGAGCTCGTGGCCCGGGCGATCCACGCCGCCAGCAATCGTCGCGACAGGCCGCTGATGACGGTGAACTGTTCCGCCCTGACGGAGACCCTGGTCGAAAGCGAGCTCTTCGGGCACGAAAAGGGGGCGTTCACCGACGCGAAAAACCAGAAGAAGGGGATCTTCGAACTGGCCGACACCGGCACGATCTTCCTCGACGAGATCGGGGACATCACGCAGAAAATGCAGATCAAGCTCCTCCGGGTCCTCGAACAGAAAACATTTCAGAGGGTGGGCGGGTACACCGAAATCAGCGTCGACGTCCGGATCATCGCCGCGACCAACCGGTCGCTCGAAGACCTTGTGGAGGAGGGGACGTTCAGGACCGATCTCTACTACCGGCTGAACGTGGCCCAGATCGTGATGCCGCCATTAAGGGAGCGCTCGGGCGACATCCTCCTCATCGCGAACCACTTCCTGAAATCGTTTAACGCCAAATTCCACAAATCGTTCGACGTCATCTCCGACGAGGTGAACGCGCTCTTCCTGCGCTACCCCTGGCCGGGAAACGTCAGGGAACTGCGAAACGTCCTCGAGCGCGCAGTCCTGCTGAACAGCGCGGAGACACTGCGGCCGGAGCATATTGAGCTGTTCATAGCGCGCCCGGGTGGGGAGCGGCCAGCGGGGACTCCCGAGGGGGAAAGTCTCTCGCTTTCCGACCTCGAGCGCCAGGCGCTCGTCAACGCCCTGGAGCGTGCGGGGAGCAACCAGGTGCGGGCTGCCAGGTTCCTGAAGATCAGCCGCGACACGCTCCGTTACCGGATGAAAAAGTACGGGCTCCACAATCCCTGACCGTGTGACGGCATACCTGATCATCCGCCTCGGAGTCGACGATGGGTGATATGACGCATCGACCCCCTCAATAACCACCCGCCCCCGATTCCTCACCCCGGATACTCTCAATCCTCGTTCGTATTCACCGTTCACCAGCTGGCACGGGGTTTGCCCATCAATTCACGGAGTCGACTTTCGTCTCAGATGTCGAAAAAACCCCCAACTCAAATTCAGAGTAGTGCACGCATCAGCAGCCCATACGATCCTCATCGTCGAGGAAGAATCCCTGATCGGGTGGTCGATGGCGAACGCGCTTGGCCGGGCCGGGTATCCGACCGAGGTGGTGGACTGCGCTGAAGATGCGCTCGAGCGGATCCGAAAGGGAGGGTATGATCTCGTCATCAGCGACCTTCGTCTGCCGGGGATGAACGGGCCCGATCTTGCCTCACGGATCTACGGGATCTCAGGCAAGATTCCGGTCATTTTGATCGGGGCGAGAGAAGAGCTCGGTGTCGGCGGAATCGATTCATCCTGCCCCGATTATTTCATCGAAAAACCATTCAATTTGAACGAAATTGTGGCCATTGTCGGTGCAATCTTAAAGTCGACAGATTCAAAAATGATAAAACTGAATAGTTCCAAAACCTGACCTCCTGCGCGATTTCACCCACTTTCATAACATTTACTGATTACGCACCGGTTTTCCTCCTTTTTGTTATCCAAAAACCCCTCAGTTTCGTCGATTTGGGCAGAAAAATCTGGCATCGAACGTGCAGTATAGGAATCAGACAAGGCAGACATCACCGTGAAAACATCATACGCTTCAGTTCTCTTGATCGTCCTTCTCTCCCAGCTCATTTTCACCGGCGACACACTCGTCGATGGGACGTCGGTCCTGGCGCCGTTTCCGGCCGATTCGGTGTCATATGAAACCGGCCGGCTCTTCATCCTCTCCGTCGCGAGGGAGTCGGGCGATGACCTCCTCGTATCGACGCAGTGGGAGGTGTATACGCAGGTCGACCTCAGCACGAAAGCACTCAAGGAAGAATTCCCGAAAACGTTCGTGATGCTGCTTCCCCCGTCATCAACCCTCCAGTCCGTCACGTTCGTCCAGAGGTATTTCAGGGGATACTCGGTCCCCGAGAGTCTCGCTTACGCCTATCCGGATACGGTGAGGCTTGCCTCCCTCTGGGTCGATCCGACCTTCGTGGGGATGGTGAAACAACTGCAGGGGGTGGACGTGCTCTCGGTGATCATCGCGATGAAAGGGTGGAAGGACACGACGCTGACCCCGGTCTACGACGATCCAGTGGCGGACAACCGCTCCCTCTATAAGTTCCCCGTCCAACTCATCCCGGGCGTGAACGAAATCCATTTCGCCCCCGGGGGCGTACGCGAAAAGGCGACGACCTTCACGACGCGGTACGACCACGGCTCGGTCCCCCCGGCCGAGAGGGCGTCAAGATTCCACAACTCAGAGCTCGAGCAGGGCTGCACGACCTGCCACGAAGGGCTCCCGTCGGCCGACGGCGGCGCAACGATGACCGCGGACTGCTCCACCTGCCACAAGGAACATTCCCTCGCCGATTACATCCACGGGCCGGTGGAAATGAAGGAATGCGCGACGTGCCACAGCTGGTCGGCGGAAAAGAAAGCGGTCGTGGTGGAAGCTGGCATCCCCGCCACGTGCGAACCGTGCCACGCCGACAAGCTGGCGGCGATCGACTCGGCCGCAGCGCCGCACGCTGTGGCGTCGGAATGCATGACGTGTCACTCGGCCCATTCGTCCGACCGGAAACATCTATTGAAGGACGACACGAACAAGCTCTGCGCCGGGTGCCACGAGGGTTTCGAGCTCAATCACCCCGTCGGCAGGCACCCGGTACGCTTCAAGACCGTCGCCGCCACAGGCGAGGAAATTTCCTGCGCGTCGTGCCATAACCCGCACGGCGGCACGCACCCGAAATTGCTGATGGCCTCCAACAAGGCCGCCGAGATCTGCGCCCAATGCCACTGACCGCCAGGCATACCGTCCTCGTCCTCCTCTTCGCCGTGGTCCCCATCCCGGCCGGGGCCCAGGTCATCTCCGAAGGGGGCACGCTCAGCGGATCGGGGCTGGCGTATCTTCCCACCACCGGCCTCGTCCCGGTCTCCCAGTGGCGCTCAAACTACGCCCGGGTCGATTACACCGGCGCAGGCCTCAAGGGAATAAACGTCATGAGCCTTTCCTGCGGCCTCTCCACGCACATCGAGGGATATGTGAAGCTCACCGGGGAGCAGCTCGGCACGATCGCGTCACTGACCTCGTACAGCTTCGGCGTGAAGGCGATCCTCCCGATCGAGTTGCCGGTCCTCGAGGCCGTGGGGCTCTGGTTCGAAGAGGCGGTGAGCGACGAAATCCAGCAGAGCCAGTTTTTCCCCGCAGACGCCACAAGGGGCGGCGTCACGGCGTCGATGGGGGGCCCGGCCTTCCGCGGTGTGCTCCTCGCGGGTGTCAACTCCGTCGGGGGGAAGGCCCTTTTCCTCTCCGGCGCGGGCGTGGCATGGGCGCCGGGCAGCGGAACGAAGCTATCCGCCGAAGTGCTGAACGGATACTACGATCAGTCGAGTTTCCACGCCGCACTCAGCCTCGCGGCCCGCGTGATTCCCCACGTCGTGCTGCTCGCAAGTCCCGGATACATCAGGACATCGGCCGCGGAAACCTGGTCGATGTCGGTCGGGCTGTCGGTTTCGACCGCCGACGTGGATTTCAGGCCATCGGCGCTGACGGCCAGGAAAGGCGATTTCAAGCTCCCATCATTGGAAGACATCATGAAAGAATCATCCGAGGAGAAAAAACAATGACCAGGATGAACCACGTTCTCCCGACCGCCCTCCTGGCGCTTTTGACCATCATCGCTTCGGGATGCTCCGGCTCGAAGGAAGCCGGCCTGATGTGGCCCGACCCACCCGACGAACCGAGGATCGCGTTCGTCCGCTCGATCACCGGCGAGGCCGACTTCCGCAGCGCCGTCGGACAGGTCGTCACGGGCATCGCGGGCGAGAAGTCGATCATCAATCTGACCCGGCCCTTCGATGTCTGCGACGCCGGAAACGGCCGGATATACGTCACCGACGTATCGCAGGGCATCTTCCTCATCGACCTCCGGAAGGACGACATCGAGGTCCTGGGCGAAAATTCCACAATCGACCTCAAGAACCCGCGCGGCATCGCCTACGCACGCGGCAACGTGTTCGTCTCGCTGGCCAGCACCGGCCAGATCGCCGTGCTCGACGACGAAGGCAGATTCGTCCGCACGATCGGCGAACCGGAGCAGTTCCCCGGGGCGCTCGACGTGGTGTGCGACACGGCCCGCAACCGGCTGATCATCGTCGACAACAAGCTCCACAACGTGTTCGTGTACTCGATGGCAGGCGACTCGCTCTTCGCGCTCGGAAAAAGGGGCGAGGGAGACGGCGAGTTCAATTTTCCCCAGAGCGCCGCGGTGGACGCCGACGGCAACATCTACGTGGTCGACGCCTTCAACTTCCGCATCGAGATCTTCGACCAGTCCGGGAAGTTTCTGAGGAAATTCGGCCGCCAGGGGGACGCCTTCGGTATGTTCAACCGCCCCAAGGGCATCGCGGTCGACTCCCACGGCAACATCTACGTGCTCGACGCGAACCACCAGAACTACCAGGTCTTCAACCAGGCAGGGGAGCTCCTGATGTTCGTGGGGAAGTACTCCCCGGGCAACGACGGCTTCATCAATCCGGTGTCGATCGCCATCGACGGCGAGAACACGATTTACGTGACCGACCAGCTGAACAGCCGGCTGCAGGTCTTCAAACTTTTGAAGGGCAACTAGAACACTCCTCCCGTCCCATCCGCCTCGTTGGACGGGGGGTTTTCAATAAATCCTGAGGCAATGACACATCCTCCAGAGGAGATTAAACCATGAAACAGCTACTGTTAATCGCCATCGCACTGCTCATCGTCTCCACGACGATGTACGCGCAGCTGCAACCCCTGCCGGTGCCCGGATCGGGCGGCCTTCAGGGAACGCGTTCGGGCATGTTGAGGGGTTACCACGATTTCACCGTGGACTCGGGCCTTACCGTGTTGAGCATCGACACATCCGCCTCGCCGGATGATACGACGTGGCATCCCACCGGCGCCGGCACCAGCCTGTGCGGGTATTGCCACGCCGCACACATTCCGGTCACCGGCATCGCGCGTCCGCTGTGGGTCCGAGCGTCGGTCACGGGGAGAAATTTCGGCGCCCCGTACAGCAACCCGAACTCCCTCGACGCGAACGTCCTGCCGGTCCAGAGCACCGACAACTACAGCTCGTTCTGCCTGAGCTGTCACGACGGCAGCGCTATGTTCACGGCGACCGCCTATACCGAAGGCAAGCGCCCGCGCGCAGCCGCCGGCAAGAACTGGGCGGACTACGAGAACGCGACCGTATCGCACGAAGCGAACGTGGTGTCGGGCGAATTCAACCTCGCCCACATCCATCCCGTCAACTTCGACTACAACGCGGCCAGGGCGCTCGATCCGCAGGGTCTCTACGCAGCCCAGTCCGCGACGTACGTCTGGTCCGGACCGAACGGAACTGCAGCCGGCGCGCCCATCACCTCGGTCCGCCTTTTCGACGGTTACATGCAGTGCTCCACCTGCCACAACCCGCATATGAAGACCGGCATCGGGCTCGTGTACTCGTCGTCCTACGGAAAGCTGTGCGTGTCGTGTCACCAGAAGTAAGCGGTTGAACGAGGGGGGATCCGGCTTCCCCCCGTCAGAATCACCCGGTGTGCGCCGACCGTCACCCAGGCCGGAACCAAAAAGGGTCGATGCACACCGGGAGTTGTTCTACAAAGGCAAGGGGAATTGAAAAGGACCATCATCATATGCTGGGCGTCGTTCTTCCTGACGTCCGCTTCGTTCCCACAGCTGGGCCGCATCGGCGGGTCGCTCCGGTACGAGCACCAGTACCAGGATGTGCTGGTCAACGGTTCCCTCCTCACATCGCTGCGCATGTCCCCGTCCATCAATCTCAATACCGAAGGCTTCATCAATTCGGAGAATTTCATTTTCTATACCCTCCGCACGGCGTTGAACGCCTCGTTCCGCACCGGGCACTCCGCCTCCAGCGTCATCAAGACCAAGCAGTATCTCTGGAACGCCTACGACGTCAACGTCTTCTTCTTCCAGATCGCCCCCGCCAACATGCAGTTCTCGATGAGGGAGTACATCAACGACATACGGTACGAATACCAGGGCCTGAAGAGCCGGAGCGGCACCCGGAACCACGAAACCATGGCCGGCTTCGCACTCGTCCGGGTCCCCTACATGCCGCAGGTGAATTTTTCCTACAGGCGGAACAGGTCGTGGAGCATCGTGGGGGAGGACTACGAGACCCGCTCGGACCAGTACGTATTCGCCGCGTCGTCGAAGAATGGGACGAACGGCCACGCATCCGTGACCGGGTCGGTGAGCGATTTTCGAGAGAGTTTCAGCAATTTTTCAGAACGGATCGCCACGCTCCAGTTTGAGGGGTCGAACGCGATCGCCGAAGGGCACCAGATTTCGATCGGGTCCGAATACAACAGGTACGGTCGCTATTCCACACTCTCGGGCGGCGTCGCGTACGCGGGCCTGTTGAGCGACCAGGTTCAGCTCTACTCGAACGTGAGCGGGCAAAACGCGTCCGGCTGGAATTATTCCCTCTACTCCGGCAATACTTCGGGCAACCTCCAGTTCACGATGGACGAGCATTTTCGGTACGGCTTCGGTCTCTCCGGCGGCAGGGGGGTGACCGTGAACACCATACAGGGCTATGCGCGGAGGGTCGAAAGTTACAACGTGAGCGGCAACGTCAATCTCAATCATACGCGAACGCTCGGCTCCGTGCGTTTCATGAACAACCTCTCTCTCGCCTACGGCCGGCGGCGCTATTACGAGAACAGTTCGTTCCACCGCGTCGGCTTCAACAACAGCGCGAACAGGACCATCGGGAGGTTCACACTGAATGCCACGTACAACTTCTCCTACCAGACAAACAAAACCGTCCTGTCGTGGCAGTCGATCGAAAATTTCGCGATGATCGCCGCGTCGGGGATGCTCCCGGCATCGATCCGGAGCCGTACGAGCGTGGATTTCCGTTCCTACACCTACGCGGGCGGCGTGGTCACCGCCCCGGACCTCAGTATGGCCAACGCGATACAGACGCTCGAGGGGTCGTTCAAGGCAGTGATACCGTTCACGCTGGGGGCGGGGATAACGGCCCATTACTTCTTCGCGGGGCTCAGCGGTCACTCCTACGGATGGAACGTGACGTTCCAGAGCGCCCGGTTCTTTGTGAACGGCCTCTACGCGAGCTACCGGTACGCGCGGGACTACGATCCGTACTACCGGATGGAGTCGATCGATCAGACCGCGAGTTTGTACTACCGTTGGCGGCTCCTCAGTATCCAGGTCGCCCTGCGGGAGTCCTGGGTGTTCAACCGCACGCGCGATGTCCGCTTCACCCTGGAACGGTCCTTTTAATGACATCCCTCTCCCAAGCAATCCCCTTGCCGGAGAGGAAGGAGGCCGGAGAGGTCCGCCGCAAGCGGGCCCTCCGCGCCTCCCGGTTTTCACGGATTGCCTGCTCCGGCGGGAATTCGTATAATTACAGCATCATGATGATCCTTCGACTGGTGATATCGTTCTTCATCCCGCTCTCGTCCGTCTTCACCCAGGACACGACCGGGCCCGCCTGGCCAGCGCCGCCCGACCGGGCGCGGATCCGCCACGTCAGAAGTCTGAGCGCCGAAGCCGGTGTCGAACCGGACCGCGGATTTTTCGGCAATCTCCTTGGGACTCTCTTCGGCGGTGAGCGGACGCTGACCTGGCTCGTCCAGCCGGTGGGCATCGCCGTCTCGCACGACGGGACGCTCTATGTCGCTGACCCTGGCGCCCGCGGCGTGCACATCATCAACCCCGCCGACAAGGAGTACGACCTGATCACGGGGACGAAATTCGGGGCGTTCGTTTCCCCCGTTGGCGTCGCCGTCGACGAGGAAGGCCTGGTCTACGTGAGTGATTCAGAAAGGGGGGACATCGTGGTGATGGACTCCGACGGCGACGGCGAGCACCGGATTTTTGAAGGGTTGTCGCGGCCGACCGGCGTCCAGGTCTCAGGCGACAGCGTGTTCGTCGCCGACGCCGGAGCGCACAAGGTCTTCATTTTTTCGAGGGACGGGAAAACGCTCGGGTCGTTCGGCGGAAGGGGGGCGGGCGAGGCGGAATTCAATTTCCCGGTCCAGCTCGCCGTGCGCGAGAGCCTGTTCGTCCTGGACGCGCTCAACTACCGCGTCCAGTCGTTCGACCGCGCGGGGAAATTCGGGTCCGCCTTCGGGTCGATCGGCAATGTGGGTGGACGGTTCGCAGCGCCGAAGGGCATCGCGATCGATTCGGACGGCAACCTGTACGTGACGGACGGGCTGATGGACAACGTGCAGCTCTTCGACCACACCGGCAGGCTGCTCCTGGTGTTCGGCCGGAACGGCACCCGCGACGGTGAGTTCGTCACACCGAGCGGCATCGCGATCGGCCTGGACGACACGATCTACGTGGTGGACTCCTTCAACCGCAGGATTCAAATATTCAGGTATTACCGATGAAAAACCCGTCGAAGAATCTCCTCGTGATCCCGGTTCTCCTCTGCGCGCTTACCGCGCAGGCCCCCGGGCAGATACAAACCCAGTCGAAAATGCTCTCGACGAAGCACAACCTGAGCGTCTCGGGGACGGGGGCGATCAGGGCCGCGACCGAGCAGCAACTCTGCGTCTTCTGCCATACGCCGCACGTCCCGCAGAAGTACGCGGCGGAACAACTGTGGAACCGGACCGCCACCACGACGGAATACACACTCTACTCGAGCGATTACCTGACGAGTCTCAACTACGATGCCCCGAACCAGCCGAACCCCCGCTCAAAACTCTGCCTCTCGTGCCACGACGGGACGATCGCCATCGGCGCGGTGATCAACAACGAGGGGACGACGCCGATCCTGATGCAGAACGAGGTGACCGTGATGCCGGGGGGCGCCCCCGGGTTCATCGGCACGTCGCTGGCGAACGACCATCCTGTGGGATATACCTACAACGCCGCGAAGGACCCCGAGCTGGCGAACCGCGCCTGGCCCTGGGGCGAGCCGGTGACCCTCGACCCCGACGACGCGTCGGGGACGGTCGAGTGCATGAGCTGCCACGACGCCCACGACGACAAGTTCGGAAAGTTCCTCAGGGTCAGCAACACCGACGCGGCCCTCTGCACGTTCTGCCACCAGAAAACGGGTTGGGCCGAATCGGCGCATAAGCTTTCTTCGCAGGCCTTCTATCCGGCAGACCTCCCGCAGACGACGGTGGGCGAGTGGTCGTGCCGGAGCTGCCACAAATCCCACAACGGTGAGGGGGTTCCCTACCTGCTGACGAAGGTCGAGGAGATGACCTGTTACGAGTCCGGCTGCCACGGGACGCTGAACACGGGCTCCAATACGAAGGACGTCCAGAGCCAGTCGGATAAATTCTACGCCCACCCGAGCGCGGGCGTGATGTCCGCCCATCGGAACCCCGATACGCAGGAATCTCTCGGCCAGGCGAACAGGCACGCGGAGTGCCAGGATTGCCACAACTCCCACCGCGCGAAGGGCGGTCTCCACCTGCCCGGGACGAACATCGTCTCGAACGTGCTCAGCGGGGTGGCCGGTGTCCAGCCGGCGGTTACACCGATCTGGACACAACCGACAAACTTCACGGAAATGAAACCGGCTTCGACGGAGAGTCAGATCTGTTTCAAGTGCCATTCCTCAAACGCCTTCGGCGTCTACCCCGATGGCGTGACGTTGATCGTCGGTCCGTCGGGGACCACGATCACCGACCAGGCGATGGAGTTCAATCCGTCCAACCGGTCCGCGCATCCGGTGCAGGTGCCGCTGATGAGCCAGACCGGTTCGTCGATGCCGCAGGCCCTCAGCGCGGCGGGGCTCACGCTGGATTGGAGTAACCCGGGGATGCAGACGATGTACTGCTCCGACTGCCACGGTCCGGACCAGCCGGTTTCCCCGACCGTCCCCGCCGGCCCGCACGGGTCGGATTTCAAGTTCATGCTGACCGGGAACGCGAAGTTCTGGCCCGACAACGCGAGCGGTGCACTCTGGTCGCTGAACGACATTAAAAGCGGTCTCAACAACTGGCAGAGCGATCTCTTCTGCGCCAACTGCCACACGATGGCCGCCGGTGGCCAGGCCCTCAACGCCGTGCACGACGCGGCCGAACACTCCGGGCCCGAAGTCAAGTGCATCACCTGCCACGTGGTCGTACCGCACGGCTCGAAGCGCTCGCGCCTGATCGGTTACGCCTCGGACCCTGTGCCATATAACTACGCCGGGAGTGGCACATTTGAGAAACTGGTTATCGAGGGTTTTAGTAAATCGGCGGACCCCAATAACTACAGTGTGAATAACTGCTCAATGAACGGAATTTGCCACGGTACCAGGGTGGGTGCCTACGAGAATTAGCCCCCCGGCGGCAACCAGAGTCTGGCACGAAATATGCACTCTATTAGAGCAATGGAAGAGCTGAAATTATAATCGAAAAAGGGTACATTCAATCACCGGATCCCCTAACTGTCCCAACCCAATCCAGTCACAACAGGAAAGAGAGACATCAATGAAAAGGCTCACCCTGATTACCCTCGCCGTCGGACTCATCCTCGGGGCATCTGCGATGCTCGACGCCCAGAACAAATACGTCGGCGTCAAACAGTGCGCGATGTGCCATAAAACCGACAAACAGGGAAAGCAGTTCGACATCTGGTCGAAGAGCAAACACGCCGGCGCTTTCAAGACCCTCGGTACACCCGCCGCCGACGCGATCGCGACGAAAAAAGGGTTCAAGACGAAGGCGGCTGAAACGCCGGAATGTCTCGGATGCCATACCGTCACGGCCGATGCGAAACTGCTCGACAAGGCGTTCGATGTGAAAGACGGCGTCCAGTGTGAAACGTGTCACGGGGCGGGTTCGGCGTACAAGAACATGGCCGTGATGAAGGACGAGGCGAAGGCGCACGCGGCCGGCCTGACCGCGTTCAAGGACGAGGCGGCGATGGAAAAGATGTGTGTCACCTGCCATAACGAGAAAAGCCCGACGGCGAAAAAGTTCGATTTCGCGAAGTCGTGGGCTTCGATCGCGCATAAAATCCCGAAGTAGCCGTACGGCTCCACGCGTGGCGCCGGCGATCCCGGCAGAAGCGTGAAGATAGAAGTTTACGGGCATCCGGCCGAAGTCCCCAGGGATCGGCCGGGTGTCCGTTTTTTTCTTGTCTTTCCGAAATCCCCCCGGGCTCGAATCGGTGAACCACACCTCCACGTGATCCGCCGTGGCACCGGTGTTGAATTTTACAACATCCATACCCCGGGATGATCGGCTACACCGAAGGACGGGACCGTGCTCACCTCGGGAAATCCGACCAAAATGGTGGTATTTCAAAAATAATTGCGCCCGACCCCGTTGCATATCTAACCGTAAATTTGGATATTCATCGACAGAGTCAGTATTCAACTCGTCACAACCAGCCACTCGGCATTCGAGACCGGAAGAAAAGACTAAGAGACCCGTGTCGAAGAAACTGACGATCATATCCGGAGTACTCTTCTCCCTCGCACTGCCCCTCCACGCCCAGCAGATCAACGGTCGTTTTTCGACGGCGGTCTATGGCTGGGAAAAATTCGATACGGTCGGCGTTTCGAAGAGCGTGCTCCTCGGATTGCAGAACATCCAGCTGGACATCAGCGAGGGGGGCTTCGGCCTCTCGACCTCCGTCTACGGCAGCGCTCAACTCTCCGACCCCGCGGGTGAGGTGGGCGAGCTGCGCGTCAGGAATTTGTTCGCCCGATACCAGAACGACGAGCGATCGTTCGACGTGAGGATCGGACGCGTACCGGTTTTCGCCGGGGTCGGCGTCGGCGCGGTCGACGGGGGTTACCTCAAGGTGCGCGCGATGGAGAAGAAGTTCGCGTTCTCGGCCTACGGCGGATCGAACGTGCCGGGCTCGCTCGTCTACGACCACACCAGGGATCTCGGCAATAATTTTCTGCTCGGCGTGCAGGCGACGGGGGAGTTCTCCCAGGGGACACGGTTCGGATTGAGTTACGTCAACCGGAGGGTCGAGCGCGAGTCGTACGACGGCCTCCGGCCCGATTCCTTCTACAACCCGGTGACGGTGACGATCTCGCCCTCGTCCCGCGCCACGCAGCTGATCGGGGGTGACGTCTCCCACGCCCTCGCCGGTCGCTTCGAATTCTACGGCCGCTACGATTACGATATCAACCTCGAACGGACGCGACGCGCCGAGGCGGGCGCGAGGGCGGTCGTCGCGGGCGACCTCACCTTTCTCGCGAACGTGATTTATCGCGAGCCGTCGCTCCCGTACAACTCCTGGTTCACGTTCTTTCCGCTCTCGCCGATCCGCGAATACGAGGGCGGCCTCGAGTACGCCTTCACCCCCGCGCTCAGGGCATCCGCGCGGTACGCCTATGTCGGTTACGAGGGCGACCTGAGCCGCCGGCTCACCGTCGGCCTGGCGACGACCTACGCGAGCGTGAGCTACAGCGGGTCGAACGGCTACGCCGGAGAACTCAGTTCGTTCTACCTCCAGGGGATGTACCCCCTCCTCGGCAGGATGCTGACCCCGACCGCAGCGATATCGTATTCAAGTTACAAGGTTTCCTCCAGCGCCGCCGATGAATCGGCGTTCTCAGGATCGATCGGCGCGATCGTCCGGCCGGATGCGCCGGTATCGTTCGAGGCCCAGGTACAAATGCTGAACAACCGCTTCATGGAGAATGACGTGAGGGGCTTCCTCAAGGTCAGTTACTGGTTCAACCATTCCTTCGGTGCGCTATGACGCCGGGGACCCGCGGTTTCGTCAGGCAGGCGCTCGTCCTCGCGGCGGCCTTCGTCGCCGTACTCGTCGTGAGCGTGGGAATGAACGACGCGGCCGTGCCGGTGTTCGCCTCTCCGGGCGGCGGTAAGGGCGTGAAGTTCTCCCATCCGAAACACGTCACCGAGAGGGGGGTGGCCTGCGCCGATTGCCACGACGGCGCCATCAAGAGTGCGCTCGCCTCCGACCGTCTGATCCCGGGGCACCCGAACTGCCAGACGTGCCACGAGGAGCAGGTCAACAACGACTGCGCCTACTGCCACGCCGATCCGGAAAACATCGCGCCGACGGTCTTGCCGACGAGGGACCTCATCTTCGCGCATGAAACCCACGTGAAGGGCGGCATCGCCTGCGAAACCTGCCACGGGGACGCGTCGGGCGGGGAGGACGCCGTCGTCGTCCGCATTCCCGAAATGGCGATGTGCGTCGACTGTCATTCGACCGCCAAGGCACCGACCGAATGCGAGACGTGCCACAGCGATTTCGTGAACCTGCTCCCGGACAACCACCTGGTATCGGGATTCTTCAAGGAACACGAACGTCCGGTGCGCGTCGGCAAGATGGACGTGGACTGCGCCACCTGCCACCGCGAAAGCTTCTGCCAGGAATGCCACAGCGGCGACCAGCTGAGGAGCTTCGGCGGCACACGCGGCCTGATGACTGTGCCCGGCGCGAGGACGCCGCTCAAGGATTCACCCGACGCATTGCGCCTGCAGGCGGCCCACGACCTGAACTACCGGTCGACCCATTCGATCGACGCCCGGTCGCGAATCATCGATTGCTCGTCGTGCCACGAGAGCCGTACGTTCTGCGCCGATTGTCACGAGTCGGGCGGGATCATCACCGAGGGGAAGATCAAGCCCCAGTCGCATTTCGACGCGGGGTTCGTCACTGCCGGCACGGGGTCCGGAGGCGGGCGCCACGCGGAACTGGGACGCCGCGACATCGAGTCGTGCGTTTCGTGCCACGAAGTGGAAGGGAAGGACCCGACCTGCTCGCTCTGTCACTCGGGAAAGTAACGGACGCATCGCGACATTCAGAATATACCGCCCCGCCGACGAACGGCCGGGGACCAGGCCAGGCAGGCCAGGCAGGCCAGGCAGGCTAGGATAGACAAGGAGACCATCAACATGAAACATTTACGTTCGTTCGTCGTCACAACCCTCTTCCTCACGGGCGCTCTGCTCCTTGCCGGATGCAAGGGGGAACCGGGGCCCCAGGGCCCGCCGGGAACGGGGTCCGACGTCTTCGAGGGGTTCGCCGAGGGAATCCAATGCGCCGACTGCCACAACCCCGACACCGACACCACGTACTTCCTTGCCGGCCGGGCCTACCAGTGGGAGCAGTCGAAGCACGCGATCGGCGGCGACATCGAGCGTAACGGCCCCTCGTGCGCCGGGTGCCACACGACCGAGGGGTTCATCCAGAGGATGAACGGTGCGACGGTCACGTCGCAGTACGTCCCGAGCCCGCCGGGGTGCTTCGCCTGCCATTCTCCCCACTCGCGTGCCGATTTCACGCTCAGGAAGGCGACGCCGGTCTCGATCCTCTCGAACATCGCGGGGGTCCCGAACGCGAACTTCGATTACGGAAAGGGAAACCTCTGCGTCCAGTGCCACCAGACGCGATCGATGACGCCGAAGATGCCAGCCACGCCCGGCCCGACCGACACCCTCACGATCACCTCCAGCCGGTGGTACTCGCA
>JANNFI010000096.1:0-3813 GCA_031379665.1 Ignavibacteria bacterium | reverse complement strand
GCAGCTCACAAGGAAAGGCCGCTCGATGATGCTCCTCTCGCCGCTCGACCGCGGGATGCGGGGGATCGTCAGAAATTATGCGTCGTCGCTCCTGACCCGCCCCGACCGCCTCTTCCGCGGAGTCCACTACCAGTCGGTGATGATCATTCAGCCGGTGGATTTCCTGGAGAACGGCTACCAGAATATGTGCGACGGGTGCCCTGATATGACGCTCTGGAACGGGGAGCTGGTCTGGTCGTGTAGGATGGAGGAACTCAAGCAGTTCGGTACCTGGATCAGGACCGTGCCGGGCAACACAGGGACGCCGGCCTGACCAGCGATGCAGTATGGACGCCCCCTCCAACGTAAAAGGCCCACTCTCGCGGGCCTTTTACGTTCCAATGTGTCCGAACGGTGCAAGCCAGCTACTTCAACGTCCCCTCGGAGATCTCGACGGTTTTGACCCCCGCCTCGATCCAGCCCTTCTGGGCGGCCGGGCTCTTGGTGATCAGTTCGAGCGCTTCCTTTTCGGTCGCGGTCTTGAAAATCCCGAACCCGCGAAGCTTCTGGGCCACGTCGGTGAACGTGGCGAAGTATTTCATCTGGCCGCTCAGGTGGATGTCATACAGGTATTTGATCTGGTCGTTCGTGGCCTGCCTGGTCTCGGGCGATTCGGAATCCGCCGACCAGTTCTTTCCCCGCGTCGTGTAGACCAGGTAGTACGTTTCCTTTTTTGGAGTCATCGTATCTTTGGCGGCTGCCTTGTCCGACAGGCCGCTCCCGAGTCCCTGGGTCCCCCAGACTTCCGCGATCTCGGCGGTGACGAGGCCCGACTTCACGGCAGGCGAGTTTGCCGCCATCGCCTTCATCGACTCGTCGGGCTGCTTCTTGAAGAAAAGCACGGAGACCAGCTCTCCGGGATCCACGACGTTTGCGACGCCGACCAGCGAGCCGTCGATGATCGCCTGCCGCCAGGGTTCGACGTTTTTCTGATTCAGCGCCTTGAGCTTCGCGGCTCCGTCGGCCGCCCAGTTGGCGCCCTTGCGGATGATGCCGATCTTGTAGACCTGGAGGCTCATCACGAACGCCGTGGGGTTCAGGCTGTCCTTGGGGGCGGTGATCGCCGTCCCGGCGGGTTTCGGCGGCGGAGGTGCGTCGGGATTGCCCCAGCCGAGGATCAATAATATCGTTGTGAGAAGGTAGTGTGTCATTTGATGCTCCGGTGATTAGTCCGTGGGTGAGCCATAATTTATTTAAATCGGGAAGAAAGGTAACACGCGGCGATAGTTTGAAAATCCCCGTAAACTGCGTACATTCCTGCGTTCGATTGGGGTCATATCAGCCCTCAATCGCAACCGACACACTCACCTTGACGACCGGATTCGGTTTCACACCTCCGCCCAATACCTGACGGGAGTTCATATGCGATCCTGCACCAACGTTTTCCGACTTCTCAACTTCATTCTCCTCGCCCTGATCCCGGCCCTCCTCCACGGCCCCCTGCTGGTGGGGATCACGACGGCGCTCGGGGGTTAAAAACGGTCAAAGATTGACGAAGGAGAAATCAAACCTATGAGCAAAGTGCTTTCGGCGTCCGACGACAAAGCTTTCCTGACGAGGGTCGTGGAGGCCAGCATCCGGATCGCGGCCATCGCCATCCTCGCCGTCGCGTGCTATCAGATCGTCTTACCGTTCCTGCTGCCCATCGTGTGGGGGATCATTATCGCGGTCGCGGTCTATCCGGTTCAGCTGAAGCTGGAATCGCTCTACCGGGGGCGCAGGGGACTCGCCGCGACATCCGTCATTCTGTTGATGTTGGTGATCATGCTCGTACCGGCCTGGCTCCTCACCGACACCCTGATCACCGGGATCCAGGGCCTGGGGGAACAGGTCAGGGCGGGAACGTTAAAGGTGCCGCCGCCGCCAGCGGGTGTCGAAACGTGGCCGCTTATCGGCAGGCCGATCGCCGGACTCTGGACGACGGCGTCGGTCAACCTCGAGAAACTGTTCGTACAATTCACCCCGGAGCTCAAGATGGCGGGGGGGTGGCTGCTCTCCGTCGCCGGCCAGATCGGGCTGACGGTTCTGATGTTCATCATTTCGATCGTCGTGGCCGGCGTGCTGCTCGCGTACTCTCCCGGCGGGATCGCTATGGCGGAGAAGTTCGCGAAGCGCCTCGCAGGCGACCACGGAAGTGATTTCGTCAAGCTCTCGGGCGAGACCATCCGGAGCGTCGTGCGCGGCATCCTCGGCATCGCGTTCATCCAGTCGGTGATGGCGGGGATTTTATTGCTCGCCTCCGGGATCCCGGGCGCGGGGCTCTGGGCCTTTGTGTGCCTTCTGCTGGTCGTGATGCAGATCGGGACGCTGCCGGTCCTGCTCCCGGCTGCGATCTACGTCTGGTCAACCTCGGAGACGCTCCCCGCGGTCATCTTCACGGTCTGCGCACTGCTCGTGGGGATCAGCGACAACATTCTCAAGCCCCTTCTTCTGGGCCGCGGAACGCAGACGCCGATGCTTGTCCTCCTCATCGGTTCCCTCGGCGGACTCATCGTCGCGGGATTGATCGGGCTGTTCGTCGGTGCGGTCGTACTGACGCTCGGGTACAGGTTGTTCCTAGCGTGGCTCGAAGGGGACCACGCACCATAATAGTGCCGGGGTCGGGGCGTGAGCGGCGCCCATCGGGTGCCGGCAATTCGAGAAGAAACGGTCCGCAACGTTTCAGAAGCGGATGTATCAACCGGCCTATCGTTGAGGTGATTGGGGGGATCCACCAGGAATTACCGATTGCAGAGCTCGGGATTTTATCGTATAGTTCCCGCCGAATATCCCTCTCCTCCGGTCATCGTCCGGCACTTCGTGACGGAGCCGAATCTTGAAATTATCATCCAATATTATTAGAAAGGTGCCTTAAATGAAAAATCTCATCCTGTCGATCCTGGCAGTGTGCGTCTCTATAACCGAAACGCGTTCTCGATGAACACCAGCCAGTCCCTCGGCATCCAGCTGGGTGTGAACTACGCATTTCCGCTCTGAGTCTGTTCCCCCGGAGAATCGAAGGGTGACACCCCGCTGAATCCATCGACGCCCTGTCGATGTGCACCGTTCAGCCGGGCGAGTCCCGCCGCTGGCTATTTCATCAGAACCAGCTTTCTCGTCGCGGCGACGACCTCGTTGCCCGCGGAGCTCGCCATCCGCACGGAACAGAAATAGACCCCGCTCGGAAACCCTGAAGCGTCCCACGTGATGCTGTAGCTTCCTGCATCCATCCGCCCGCGCGCCAGAATTGCTGCCCTCCGACGTACCCCCCCTCAGATCGCTCTAACAAAATAACGGAATAAATGTCCGGCAGAGGCAAAGAAACTGGATCGGGCGCTGTGCCGCGGGAGGGGGTGGTGAATTCGGTAAACGCATAAAAAAACCCCGCGACTTTCGGCGCGGGGTTTCGGTTGAAACGCTGAGGATCGTCTTAGACGATCGAAACGTTCGCGGCCTGGAGGCCCTTCGGTCCCTTTTCGACTTCGAACTCGACCTTGTCGCCTTCGTTCAGGTTCTTATACCCGTCGCCGACGATGGCGCGGAAGTGGACGAATACGTCTTCGCCCTGCTCGCGCGTGATGAAGCCGTAACCTTTGGCTCCGTTGAACCATTTGACTGTTCCCTTTTCCATGGTTGAATCTCCTTTCATGGATATTGTGTTACCGGTAAATTGACCGGCTGGTAATGTGTACGCCGATGACTTTGCTCCTGAAACGCAACGCTAAATCTGACAGGGTACTGTGATGGATGGCGACACGAACCAGCGAGTGGGGTGGACTATCTATCAGCAGGGAG
>JANNFI010000056.1:0-35326 GCA_031379665.1 Ignavibacteria bacterium | reverse complement strand
GGAAGACCGGCACCACGTCTTGATGACTTTCTTCTGTCCCGACTTCGCCATCGCGTCGACCTTTGCCTGAAGCCGTGCGTCGACGTAGGGACCTTTTTTCAGGGAACGAGCCATATGCGATTATTTCCTGCGTTTGACGATGAACTTGTTCGACGCCAGCTTGCGGCGCCGCGTCTTCTTGCCCTTGGTGTGCCATCCCCACGGGGACACGGGGTGGGGATTGCCCTGCGGGGACTTGCCTTCGCCGCCACCGTGCGGGTGGTCGACCGGGTTCTGGACCACACCCCTCGACTGCGGCCTGATGCCGAGCCACCGGGAGCGGCCGGCCTTGCCGAGGCTGATGTTCTCGTGGTCGCGGTTACTCACGATGCCGATCGTCGCGTACGACGTGACCGGAAAATTCCTTATTTCGCCTGAGGGGAGCTTGAGCTGGGCGAACTTGCCTTCCTTGGCCATCAGCTGGATCTCAGTCCCCGCGCTGCGACCGATCTGGGCCCCTTTGCCCGGCCTGATTTCAACGGCGTGCACCGAGGTGCCCACCGGGATGTTGGCCAGGGGCAGGGAGTTACCGACCTTGATCTCGGATCCCTCGCCCGACATCAGCACTTCGCCGACCTTCACGCCGTCCGGGGCGAGGATGTATCGTTTCTCTCCGTCCCTGTAGCAGAGGAGGAGGATCCTGGCCGAGCGGTTCGGGTCGTATTCGACCGCCACGACCCTCGCCTCGATATTGCGCTTGTCGCGCTTGAAGTCGATGATCCTGTAGAACCGCTTATGTCCGCCACCCCTGTGGCGCGATGTGATGTGGCCGTTCGTGTTCCGCCCCCCGGTCTTCCGGAGGGGTTCGATCAGGGCCTTTTCCGGTTTCGACTTTGTGATCTCGTCGAACGTCGCCACCGACATCCATCGGGTGCCGGGAGTGGTGGGTCGTAATTTTCGTACGGGCATCGTGGTACCGTCGGTCCTAGTCTGCGTTAAACGTTTTCGAAGAGGTTGATTGCGTCGCCTTGCTTGAGGGTCACGATCGCCTTCTTGAAGTGCGATGTCTTGCCGGCGAACCGACCGCGCTTCGTCATCTGGGATTTGCTCTTGCCCTTGTAGTTCATCGTCCGGACGCTCACGACCGTGACGTTGAATTTCTTCGCGACGGCGCGGGCGATGTCGATCTTATTGGCTCCGAGGTCCACTTCGAAAGCGTACCGGCCCTTGTCCTGCAGCGCGGTCATCTTCTCGGTGACGATCGGGCGAAATATGATGCTGGTCATGGTCGTCCTGTCAGTCCTGGCCTGCTAACGATTTTTCGATCTCGGCGACCGCACTCTGCTGGAGCAGGAGCACCTGGTTGTCGAGTATTTCATATGTGCTCGCCATCGAAGCCACGAGGATGTTGAGCTTCGGGATGTTCCTTCCAGCCTTGTAGACGGTCGGGTCGTTCTTCGACGTCAGGAGGAGCGTCTTCTTCCCCTTGAGCTGGAACGCGGCGAGGACCGCGGCCATCTGCCTGGTTTTCGGAGCGTCGAGGGTGAAGTCCTCCACGACCCTGATCGACTCCTCGCGGAGTTTGTGGCTCAGCGCGGAACGACGCGCGAGCTGGCGCACCTTCCTCGGGAGTTTGGCCGAATAATCCCTCGGCACCGGTCCGAATATCGTACCTCCGCCCTTCCAGAGCGGCGATCGGAGGGCGCCGACCCTGGCGCGCCCGGTGTGCTTCTGCTTCCAGAGTTTCTTTCCGCTGCCGGAAACTTCCCCGTAGGTCTTCGTCTTGTGCGTGCCCTGCCGTTGGTTCGCGAGATAGGTTGTCACGGCCTCGTACATCGCGTGCTGGTTGGGTTCGATCCCGAAGACCGCGTCGGGGAGGGTGATCTTCTTCCCGCTCGGCTTTCCGTCCTTGGTATAGATGTCGAGTTCCATAATCTGTCGCTTCCTAGCTCATTTCCTTGATGATTTCCACGTAGGTGTTGTTGTGCCCAGGCACCGATCCGCGTACGAGGATGATGTTCGATTCCGGGATGATGTTCAACACCCGCAAATTCTTGATCGTGATCCGCTCATTGCCCATCCGCCCGGCCATCCGCATGCCCTTGAATACCCTCGAGGGATACGAGCTGCTGCCGATCGAACCGGGGGCGCGCTCCCGGTCGCTCTGCCCGTGGGTGCGGAATCCGCCACCGAAGTGGTGCCGCTTCACGACGCCCTGGAAGCCCTTCCCCTTCGAGTTTGCCGCGACGGAGACCTTGTCGCCGATGGCGAAGATCGAGTCGACCCGCAGCTCTGCGCCCAGCTCGAATTTGGAGATGTCAAAACCCCTGAACTCCCGGGTGAGCCGTTTTCCGGTGGCTCCCGCCTTCTTCAGGTGTCCCGCTTCCGGCCTGTTGACGGAGCGTTCCGGTTTTTCGTCAAAACCGAGCTGGAGGGCGGAATATCCGTCCCTCTCCACGGTCTTGATCTGCGTGATCGTGCACGGACCCGCCTCGATGACGGTGCAGGGGATGGATTGTCCCCTCTCATCGAAGATGCTCGTCATGCCTATTTTCTTGCCGAGGATGCCAGTCATTGTCTTTCTTTGAAAAAAGTACCCTTCCGTCCGGAGAGGCCGAGGCCACCCGTGCGGGGGATGAGTGAAGAACGGATACGGAAACGCTAGTTAGACTTTAATCTCCACATCGACGCCAGCGGGAAGCTCCAGCTTCATCAACGAGTCAACCGTCCGGTTGGACGAGTTGAGGATGTCGATGAGGCGCTTGTGGGACCGCATCTCGAACTGTTCGCGCGATTTCTTGTCAACGTTGGGTGACCGCAACACGGTGTACAGCGTGCGCTTCGTCGGCAGAGGGATCGGCCCTGAAACGACCGCGCCGGTCGACTTGACGGTCTTGATAATCTTTTCCGCCGATTTGTCGATCAGTGTATGATCGTACGACTTCAGTTTGATCCTGATCTTTTGAGTTGCCACTGCTGATGTCCCCTCGTTGAATATTCGTTGAGTATTCGTTGAGTAATGTTATTCCAGGATCTTGGTCACGACACCGGCCCCGACCGTCTTTCCGCCTTCGCGGATGGCGAACCGGAGGCCTTCCTCCATCGCGATCTCACCGATGAGCTCGACGCTCATATTGTCGACGTTGTCGCCGGGCATGACCATTTCGGTCCCGCCGGGCAGGGTCGCCACGCCCGTCACGTCCGTCGTCCGGAAATAGAACTGCGGCCGGTACCCGTTGAAGAACGGAGTGTGGCGTCCACCTTCCTCTTTCTTGAGAATGTAGACCTGACAGGTGAACTTCTTGTGGGGAGTGATGGATCCCGGTTTGGCGATAACCATGCCGCGCTCGAGTTCCTCCTTGTCGACGCCGCGCAGCAGGAGGCCCGCGTTGTCACCCGCCTGCACTTCGTCGAGTTCCTTCCGGAACATTTCGGCGCCGGTGATGACGGTTTTCTTGTGGGCGCCCAGCCCGATGAGTTCGACTTCGTCGCCCACCTTGGCCTTGCCGCGTTCGACCCTTCCGGTGCCGACTGTACCGCGACCCGTGATCGAGAAGACGTCCTCGATCGGCATCAGGAACGGTTTGTCCACATCACGCTTTGGCATCGGAATGTAGCTGTCGACCGCGTCCATCAGCTCGAATATCGCCTTGAAGGCGGGGTCGTCGGCCTTCGAGTCAGCGCTTGAGGCGCGTTCGAGGGCCTTGAGTGCGCTTCCGCGTATGATTGGAATTTCGTCGCCCGGGAATTCGTATTTCTTGAGGAGGTCCCTCATTTCCATCTCGACCAGCTCGATCAGCTCGGGGTCGTCGACCATGTCGACTTTGTTCATGAAGACCACGATCTTCGGCACGCCGACCTGGCGGGCGAGCAGGATGTGCTCACGGGTCTGGGGCATCGGGCCGTCGTTGGCGGCGACCACGAGGATCGCCCCGTCCATCTGGGCGGCGCCGGTGATCATATTCTTGATGTAGTCGGCGTGGCCGGGGCAGTCGACGTGCGCGTAGTGGCGCTTCACGGTCTGATACTCCACGTGGGCCACGGCGATCGTAATCCCGCGCTCGCGTTCTTCCGGCGCGTTGTCGATGCTGTCGAACGTCCGGACGGCGGCGAGACCCTTTTTCCCGAGGGCCATCGTGATGGCCGCGGTGAGGGTCGTCTTGCCGTGATCGATGTGACCGATCGTGCCGACGTTGATATGGGGTTTATCTCTTGAAAATTTTTCCTTTGCCATGAGCTCTCTCCTTTGGTCCTGCGATGGTGGACGTTACTGTTTTCAATGTTGGGGTTATGCGGTGACGCTTTCCTTACCCTTGACTTTTTCGATGATCTGGTCGGCGATGTGCCGCGGCACTTCCTCGTAGTACGCGAACTGCATGGAGTAGATCGCGCGCCCCTGGGTCATGGAGCGGAGGATGGTGGAGTAGCCGAACATATCCGAGAGGGGCACCTTCGCCTTAATAATTTGCGCGTCCTTCCTCGAGGAGAGGCCTTCGATCTTCCCCCTGCGCGAGCTCAGATCACCCATCACGTCGCCCATGTAATCTTCGGGGGTGACGACTTCAACTTCCATGATCGGTTCGAGGATGACGGGGCTCGCCTTCCTGGCGGCTTCCTTGAACGCCATCGAGCCTGCGATCTTGAAGGCCATTTCCGACGAATCGACGTCGTGGTATGAGCCGTCAAACAGCTTGATCTTGATGTCTTCGACCGGGTATCCGGCCAGCACGCCGTTGCGCATGGCCTCGACGATGCCTTCGGAGACCGGATTGATGAACTCTTTGGGGATCGAGCCGCCCACGATCGCGTTCTCGAACTCGTACCCCTTGCCCTTCTCGTTCGGTTCGACCTCGATCCAGACGTGGCCGAACTGGCCGCGGCCGCCCGACTGGCGGATGAACTTCCCTTCCTGCTGTACCTTCTTGCGAATCGTTTCCTTGTACGCGACCTGCGGCTTGCCAACGTTCGCCTCGACGCGGAACTCGCGCTTCATACGGTCGACGATGATCTCGAGGTGCAGTTCGCCCATGCCGCTGATGATCGTCTGGCTGGTTTCCACGTCGGTCGCGACGTGGAACGTCGGGTCCTCTTCGGAGAGCTTTGCCAGGGCCTCACCCATCTTTTCCTGATCGACTTTGGTCTTCGGTTCGATCGCCACGGAAATGACCGGCTGCGGGAACTCCATCTTCTCCAGGATGATCGGGTCCGATTCGTCACAAAGGGTTTCACCGGTCTTGGTGGACTTCAGGCCCACGACCGCGATGATGTCGCCCGCGAACGCCTCGTCGATGTCCTCGCGGTGATTGGCGTGCATCCGCAGCAGCCGCCCGACGCGCTCACGCTTGTCGGAGATCGGGTTGTAGATGTACGAACCGCTCTTGAGCGTCCCGGTATAGATTCGGGCGAACGTGAGCCGCCCGACGTACGGGTCCGTCATAATCTTGAACGCGAGGCCCGTGATTTTTTCGGTGTCAGAGACCTTCCGGACGATGCGGTCGCGCATATTAATATGATGACCTTCCACCTCGCCGCCGCCCAGGTCCAGGGGGGAGGGCAAGAACGCCACGACGGCGTCAAGCAGGCTCTGGACGCCCTTATTCTTGAAGGACGAACCGCAGAGCACCGGAATCAGGCTTACCTTCAGGCAGGCCCGCCGGATCACCACGCGGATCTCGTCGGGGGAAATGTCCTTCCCCTCGAGGTATTTCTCGAGCAGCGTGTCGTCCTCGTCGGAGACCGCCTCGAGCATCTTGGTACGGTACTCCTGCGCTTTGGCCTTCATGCCGGTCGGTATTTCGAGGTCCTCGAACACCGTTCCCTGCGTGCCATCGGTGAAGACGCGGGCTTTCATCGTGATGAGGTCGATGATCCCGGTGAACATATCGCCTTCGCCGAGCGGGATCTGGATCGGGACTGCGTTCGCCCCGAGCCTGGCCTGCATCATCGCGACGCAGTTAAAGAAATCAGCCCCGATCCTGTCCATCTTGTTGACAAACGCCATCCGGGGGACGCCGTATTTATCCGCCTGCCGCCAGACCGTCTCGGACTGGGGTTCGACCCCACCGACGGCGCAGAAAAGGGCGACCGCGCCGTCGAGGATGCGTAGCGAGCGTTCGACCTCGACCGTGAAGTCGACATGGCCGGGCGTATCGATGATGTTGATGCGGTGGTTGTTCCAGGCGCAGGTGGTCGCGGCGCTGGTGATCGTGATGCCGCGTTCCTTCTCCTGCTCCATCCAGTCCATCGTGGCCGCGCCGTCGTGCACCTCACCCATGCGGTGGAGGATTCCCGTATAGAACAGGATCCGTTCCGTCGTGGTGGTCTTTCCGGCATCGATGTGGGCCATGATGCCGATATTGCGCGTTTTTTCGAGTGATATTGCTCTGGGCATACTAAATGCTGCTCTCTGCTTTCGGGGTACTCACCACTTGAAGTGGGCGAACGCCTTGTTCGCTTCCGCCATCTTGTGGGTGTCTTCCTTCTTCTTTATGGCGCTTCCCTCGTTGTTCGCGGCCGCCATGAACTCCGCGGCCAGCTTGAGCGCCATCGACTTGTCCTTGCGCGCCGTGGCATAAGCGATGATCCAGCGGAACGCCAGGGCCGTGCTCCGGTCCGGGCGGACTTCCGTCGGGATCTGGTATGTGGCGCCGCCCACGCGCCGGGCCTTGATCTCGAGCATCGGCTTCACATTATTGATCGCCTTCTTGAACACGTCCACGCCGGGCTGTTTCGTGCGCGCTTCGACGATGTCGAATGCGCCGTAGACGATGCTTCGCGCGAGGTGCTTCTTCCCGTCCTTCAGAACGGAGTTGATGAATTTCGACACCAGCAGGTCACCGTACTTCGGGTCGGGACTCTTGATTCTCTTCGAGGCTGTTTTCTTCCGCATAGTCGATTACTTCGCTTTCTTTGCGCCGTATTTCGAGCGCCCTTGTTTCCTGTCCGTCACACCGGCCGTATCGAGGGAACCCCTGATGATATGGTACCGTACGCCGGGAAGGTCCTTTACCCTGCCGCCGCGGATGAGGACGATTGAGTGTTCCTGCAGGTTGTGTCCTTCACCGGGGATGTACGCCGTCACCTCGAGGCTGTTCGTGAGGCGAACGCGAGCGACATTCCTGAGCGCGGAGTTCGGCTTCTTTGGCGTCGTCGTATAGACGCGGGTGCAGACGCCGCGCTTCTGCGGCGAGCTTTCCAGCGCAGGGGACTTGCTCTTGAATGTAACTTTTTCCCTGCTCAGCCGGATTAATTGGTTAATCGTAGGCAACGGAAGTACTCCAAAATATGAAAAAGCTTATAAATCTAATAAAAAAAAAGGAAATTGTCAATATCCACCCCACCTTTTTCACCCCGGGGGTTTGTACTCACACAACGGGCGTTTTTTCGCTCTTTTTGACCTTTTTCCGATCCTGAATCTCCTGTTCGGCCAGCGCCTCGAGGGTTACGGGCACTTCCTCCTCCCGGGGGCTCACGATGATGTTCCGGAACTTCTTCAGCCCCGTCCCCGCGGGGATCAGGTGCCCCATGATGACGTTTTCCTTCAGGCCGAGGAGGTGATCGACTTTACTGGCGATGGCGGCGTCCGTGAGGACCTTGGTGGTCTCCTGGAACGAGGCCGCAGAGATGAAGCTGTCGGTGGAAAGTGCGGCCTGCGTGATTCCGAGCAGCACCGGCTCCGCCGTTGCGGCATCCGCGTCCTTCGACTCCGCGATTTTTTTGCTTTTCTTCCGGAGGTCGGTGTTGAGTTCGCGGACCTTCTTCTTCGGGAGGATCTGACCGACCCTCACCTTCGCGTCGCCTTTATTCGTGATGATGACGTGGTCCTTCAGCGTCTCGTTTTCCACGTTGACCGCGGCCGAGTCCACGTAATCATCCTCGAGGAATCGCGTGTCGCCGGCGTCGATGATCCTTACCTTCTGCATCATCTGACGGACGATGACCTCGATGTGCTTGTCGTTGATCTTCACGCCCTGCATCCGGTACACCTCCTGGATTTCGTTCACGAGGTATTCCTGCACGGCACCCACGCCCTTGATCCTCAGAATGTCGTGGGGATCGATGGCCCCGTCCGAGAGGCGCTCGCCGGCCCGGATGACGTCGTTCTCCTGGACCAGCACGTGCTTCCCGAGCGGCACCATGTACTTCCGTTCGTCGTGGTCGTCGTGGCTCTTGACGATGATCTCGCGTGATCCCCTCTTCTGCACTCCGAAGCGGACGGTGCCGTCGATCTCCGAAACGATCGCCGGGTCGGCCGGACTCCGGGCCTCGAAGAGCTCCGTGACCCTGGGTAGCCCGCCGGTGATATCGCGCGTTTTTCCGCTGTCCCGGGGTATTTTGACCAGGATCGTGCCGGCGGCGACCTGATCGCCGTCGTTGACCCCGAGGTGTGCCCGGGTCGGGATGATGTAGTTTCCGAGTTTCTGGCCCTTCGCATCTTCAATCAGAATCATCGGGCTGAGGGTCCGGTCACGGGAATCGATGACGACCTTCTGGATGTGTCCTGTCTGCTCGTCCGGCTCTTCGCGAAAGGTCGCGTTCTCCTTCAGGTCATGGTAGCGGACCGTTCCGGGGTGTTCCGAGATGATGACCGCGTTGTACGGATCCCATTCGTAGATGATTTCGCCGCGCTTGACCTGAGCGCCATCCGCGAGGAGCAGCGTGGCGCCGTAGGGGACGTCGTACTTGGTGAGCATGCGGTTGTCCGGGTCGATGACGTTGGCGATACCGCTCCGGCCGAGGACGATCGATTTACCCTCCTCGTCGGTTTGCTTCAGGAACTTGACGCCCTCGTAGCGGATCCGCCCGTCGAACTTCGACACGATCTGCGATTGCGTCGCGATGAGGCTCGCCGTGCCGCCCGTGTGGAACGTGCGCAGTGTGAGCTGCGTGCCCGGTTCGCCGATCGATTGGGCGCCCAGGATGCCCACCGGCTCACCGATCTCGACGATCGTGGAGGTGGTCAGGTTGCGGCCGTAACACTTGGCACAGACTCCACGCTTCGCCTCGCACGTCAGGACCGACCGTATTTCGACAGCTTCGATCGAGGTCGCAGCGATGGCATTCGCCTTCAGTTCGTCGATTTCGTCGGCCGCCTTCACGAGAACCTTGCGGGAGATTGAATCGACGACGTCACGGACCGCCACGCGGCCGAGGATGCGTTCGGCCAGCGGCTCCTTCACGTCCTCCCCCTCCTTCAGCGCGCCCGTGAGCACGCCGCGGATGGTGCCGCAATCCACCTGCGATATGATGACGTCCTGCGCGACATCGACGAGGCGGCGGGTGAGGTACCCGGCGTCCGCGGTCTTGAGGGCGGTGTCGGCGAGGCCCTTTCGCGCGCCGTGGGTCGAAATGAAGTACTCGAGGATCGAAAGACCCTCACGGAAATTGGCGATGATCGGGTTCTCGATCAGTTCCCCGGTGGCCCCGGACATGCTCTTCTGCGGCTTGGCCATCAGGCCGCGCATCCCCGCCAGCTGGCGGACCTGCTCCTTGGAGCCCCTCGCGCCGGAGTCGACCATCATATAGAGCGAGTTGAATCCGTCCTCGGCGTGTTGCAGCGCGTCGAAGAGTCGTTCGGCGACGCGGTTGGTCGCACGGGTCCAGATGTCGATGACCTTATTGTAGCGCTCCCCGTTGGTGATGAACCCCCGGAAATACTGGTTTTCGACGCCGTCCACGTCCTTCAAGGCCTTCCCGATGACCTCTTCCTTCTCGCCGGGGATGACAACGTCGTCGACGCCCACCGAGAGCCCGCCCTGAGTGGCGTACGCGAAGCCCATATCCTTCAGTTTGTCAAGGAATTCGGCCGTTTTCAGGTTGCCGCAGGTCCGGAAAACCATATGGACGATCTGCGTCAGTCTCTTCTTGTTGAGGAGCTCGTTGATGAAACCGATCTCTTCGGGAACGATCTCGTTGAACAGGACCCGGCCGACCGTCGTTTCGATGAGTTTCCCCTTGATGCGAACCTTGATCCGCGCATGGAGGCCGACCTGGGTGCAATCGTAGGCGATGACCACTTCGCCGGGCGAGGAGAACGCCTTTCCGTCCCCCCTGTCTCCGGCCCTCGATTTCGTGAGGTAGTAGCAGCCGAGCACCTGGTCCTGTGTCGGGTGCACGATCGGCGCGCCGTTGGAGGGCGAAAGAATGTTATGGCTGGAGAGCATCAGGATCCTCGCTTCGAGCTGGGCCTCGAACGAGAGCGGTACGTGGACCGCCATCTGGTCGCCGTCGAAGTCGGCGTTGAACGCCGTGCAGACCATCGGGTGGACGCGGATCGCCTTCCCCTCAACCAGAACCGGCTGGAACGCCTGGATGCCGAGTCGGTGGAGAGTCGGGGCGCGGTTGAGAAGCACCGGATGCCCGTCGATGATCCCCTCGAGGATCTCCCACACTTCCTGCCCCTTTTTATCGACCATCTTCTTGGCGCTCTTGACGGTCTTGACAAGGCCACGCTCGATCAGTTTTCTGATGATGAACGGTTTGAACAGCTCGACCGCCATGTCCTTCGGGAGGCCGCATTCGTGGAGCCGGAGCTCCGGGCCGACCACGATGACAGAACGGCCGGAGTAATCGACTCGCTTGCCGAGCAGGTTCTGGCGGAACCGACCCTGTTTCCCCTTCAGCATGTCGGAGAGCGACTTGAGGGCGCGGTTGTTGTCCGAACGCACCGCATTCACGCGCCGCGAGTTGTCGAAGAGCGAATCGACCGCCTCCTGAAGCATCCGTTTCTCGTTTCGGAGGATGACTTCGGGGGCCTTGATTTCGATCAACCGCTTGAGCCGGTTGTTCCGGATGATGACGCGCCGGTAGAGGTCGTTCAGGTCCGAGGTCGCGAAACGGCCTCCTTCGAGCGGCACCAGCGGCCTGAGCTCGGGCGGGATCACGGGGACCACGTCGAGCACCATCCACTCGGGCTTGTTGAGGGCGCCCCCCTCGCGTTCCCTGAAGGCCTCGACGACTTTCAACCGCTTGAGGAGTTCCTGCTTCTTCTGGACCGACGTCTCGATCTTGACGTTTGCGCGCAGGTCAACGGCGAGCTCCTCGATGGCGACGCGCTTCAGCAGGTCCTTGATGGCGTCACCGCCGATCTTCGCGATGAACTTCTTTTCCTCGGTATCGTCCAGTTGCTGGTTCTTCTCCGGCAGGCTGGAAAGGATTTCGTAGTACTGTTCCTCGGAGAGGAGGTTGAGGCGCTGGAGGCCCGTCGTCCCGGGCTGCACCACCACGTACGACTCGTAGTAAATGATGCGCTCGAGGTCCTTGCCGGTGAGGCCAAGGATGTTGGCGATCTTCGACGGGGCCGATTTGAAGTACCAGATGTGCACGATCGGCACGGCGAGCGCGATGTGGCCCATCCGCTCCCGGCGGACGCTCTTCTGGGTCACCTCAACGCCGCAGCGGTCGCACACGATCCCCTTGTAGCGGATCCTCTTGTACTTCCCGCAGTGACACTCCCAATCCCTGATCGGGCCGAAAATCTTCTCGCAGAACAGGCCGTCCTTTTCCGGCCTGAACGACCGGTAGTTGATGGTCTCCGGCTTGGTGACCTCTCCGTGGGATCTCGAGAGGATCAGGTCCGAGGAAGCGAGCGTGATCGTGATCTTCGAGAAATTCTTCCTGATCGTTGCATCGTGAGACGATAACACCATGCGATCGCTCTCCTTATTCGATTTTAATGTCGAGTCCGAGCCCCATCAGTTCCCTGACGAGGACGTTGAATGATTCGGGCACGTTCGGTTCCGGGAGGTTGTCCCCCTTGACGATCGCCTCGTACAGTTTGGCGCGCCCGTAGACGTCGTCGCTCTTCACCGTCAGGATTTCCTGGAGGATGTTCGCCGCGCCGTACGCCTCGAGCGCCCACACTTCCATCTCCCCGAAACGCTGGCCGCCGAACTGGGCCTTGCCGCCGAGGGGCTGCTGGGTGATGAGCGAGTAGGGCCCGATGGAACGGGCGTGGATCTTGTCGTCGACCAGGTGCGAGAGCTTCATCATGTAAATGTATCCGACCGAGACCTCGTGGTCGAGCGGTTCTCCGCTCCGACCGTCGATCAGTTTCGTCTTGGCCTTCGCGATGCCCGACTTCACCAGCTCCGCCGTTACTTCCTCCCAAGTCGCGCCGTCAAAGATCGGGCTGGAGTACTTCTGCCCGAGACGCTTCCCGGCCCAGCCGAGCGCGGTCTCGAAGAGCTGCCCGAGGTTCATCCTGGAGGGCACCCCCAGGGGGTTCAGCACGATGTCGATCGGCGTGCCGTCGGGCATAAACGGCATGTCTGCGGTGGGTACGATCTTGGCGACGACGCCCTTGTTCCCGTGGCGGCCCGCCATCTTGTCCCCCACCGCGAGCTTCCGCTTTTTCGCGACGTAGACCTTTGCCATCTGCACGATCCCCGAGGGGAGTTCGTCGCCGATGAGGATTTTGGTCTTCTCGTGCTTGTAATATTCCTCGATGTCGTTGATGTGCTGGAAGTAATTGTCGTAGATCTTCACGACGAGAGCGTTTTTCTTCTTGTCCTCCACCCAGTCCTTCGACGGGTCGAGCTTTTCGGGATCGGCCATCGACGAAAACGTGTCAGCCTTGATCACCGTCCCGGAGCGCAGGACCATCTCGCCCTCGTTGTTCCGGATCCCTGCTGACTTCTCGCCGTCCAGGAACAGGCCGAGCTTGGTGCCGAGCTTGTCGTGAGTGTCCTTCAGCGCCTTCTTCTGGGCTTTCTCGAGGTGGTCGGTGAGCCGCTTGTCCTCCTTCTTCGATTCGGCATCCTTCCGCTTCCGGCTGAAAAGCTTCGTGGCAATGACGATCCCCTTCATCCCCGGCGGCGCCTTCAGGGAGGCGTCCTTGACGTCCCCGGCCTTCTCGCCGAAGATAGCCTTGAGCAGCTTTTCCTCAGGCGTGGACTCCGTTTCGCCCTTGGGGGTGATCTTCCCGATCAGAATGTCGCCCTCGAGGACCTCGGCGCCCACCCGGATGACCCCGTTCTCGTCGAGGTCCTTCACGGCCTCCTCGCTCACGTTCGGGATCTCGCGCGTCAGCTCCTCCTCGCCGCGTTTCGTGTCGCGGACCTGAAGGTCGAACTCCTCGATGTGCAGCGAGGTGAAGGTGTCCTCCACCACGGAGCTCTCGTTGATGACGATGGCGTCCTCGAAGTTGTAACCGCGCCACGGCATGAACGCGACGAGCACGTTCCTGCCGAGGGCCAGTTCGCCGTTGTTCGTGGCGCAGCCGTCGGCGAGGATCTCGCCCTTCCGGAACTTCTGCCCCGGCTTGACGATCGCCCGCTGGTTGATGGCCGTGTCCTGGTTCGTCCGGAAGAACTTCACGAGCTGGTAAGAGACCCGCTTCTTGTCGTCGAAGCTCGCGAGGGCTTCGGGGCTCATGTCGTCGAGGTCGTAGTTGACGATAATCGTGTTCGCGTCCACGTACTCCACAGCGCCGTTGCGTTCCGCGACCACCATCGTGCGGGCGTCGCGCGCGATCTTCTCCTCCATCCCGGTCCCCACGATCGGGGCCTCGGGTCGGAGCAGGGGGACCGCCTGGCGCTGCATGTTCGACCCCATCAGCGCGCGGTTTGCGTCGTCGTGTTCAAGAAACGGGATGAGGGCGGCGGCGGCCGAGACGATCTGGTTCGGCGCCACGTCCATGTACTGGATCTCCTCCGGCTTGGCCATTGCGTATTCCGACTTCAGCCTCGCCTTGATCTTGTCGTCGGTGAATCTGCCCTTCTCGTCGAGCATCGCGTTCGCCTGGGCGATGGTATAGACGTCCTCTTTTTCGGCGGTGAGGTACTCGATGTTGTCCGAGACCTTTCCGCCCTTCGCGGTCCGGTAGGGCGTTTCGATGAAGCCGAACTCGTTCACCCGCGCGTGGATGCAAAGGGATGAAATCAGGCCGATATTCGGCCCTTCGGGCGTCTCGATGGGACAGAGCCGGCCGTAGTGCGTGTAATGGACGTCGCGGACTTCAAACCCCGCGCGCTCGCGCGTCAGGCCGCCCGGTCCAAGGGCAGACATCCTCCGCTTGTGCGTGATTTCCGCCAGGGGATTCGTCTGGTCCATGAACTGCGAGAGCTGGTTCGTGCCGAAGAAAGCGTTGATGACGCTCGTGATGGTTCTGGCGTTCACCAGGTCCTGCGGGGTGACCTTCTCCTGGTCCCGCAATCCGAGGCGCTCGCGGATCGTTCGCGCCATGCGGGCGAGCCCGATGTTGAACTGCTGGCCGATCTGTTCCCCCACGGTGCGCACGCGCCGGTTTCCGAGGTGATCGATGTTGTCGACCGTCTTGCGACCCTCCTGCAGGTCGAGGAGGTAATTAATGATCGCGATGATGTCTTCCCTGGTGAGGGTCGTCGTGGTCCCGGGGACGGTCAGGTTCAGCTTCGAGTTCATCCTGTACCGTCCGACCTCGCCGAGGTCGTAGCGCTTCTCATTGAAGAAGAGCCGTTCGAGCAGGTTCCTCGCCGTCTCGAGGTCGGGCGCTTCGCCGGAGCGTAGCTGCTGGTAGATAGCGTTGAGGGCTTCCTCATCGGAGCGCGAGGTGTCCTTCTGGATGGTGTTCGCGATGACCGAACTCTCGCCCGTCCCCTCCGACTTGAGGAACCGGATCTTCCGGACGTCGGCCTTCTTGACCCGTTTCAGGAGGTCCTCGGTGAATTCCTGGTCCTTGCTGATGAAGATCTCGCCGGTCTTCTTGTCGAACACGTCGCTGCAGACCCGGCGCCCGATGTAGTCCTTCAGGCCGGGCTTCTGCGCATCGACTTCATCAACGAGGTTGAACAGCTTCAGGATCTCGTCGTCGCTGGAATACCCGAGGGCGCGCAGGAGCGTCGTGACCGGGAACTTCTTCTTCCGGTCGATATAGACGTACATCACGTTGCTGATGTCGGTGGTGAATTCCACCCACGATCCGCGGAAGGGAATCACCCGCGCGGAGTAGATCGACATCCCGTTCGGATGAATCGATTCATCGAAGAACACGCCCGGCGAGCGGTGCAGCTGGCTGACGACGACGCGTTCGGCTCCGTTGATGATGTAGGTCCCGCGGTGCGTCATCATCGGGAGGTTGCCGAGGTAGACGTCCTGCTCGATCGTGTCAACGAAGCTCTTGCCGTCGTCGCTCTTGGTCGAGAGCCTGAGCCTGGCCTTGAGGGGGACGGCGTAGCTCAGCCCGCGCTCCTGGCATTCGATGACAGAGTACTTCGGTTTCTCGACGTAATACTCGACGAATTCGAGGAGGTAATTCTCCCGGGCATCGGTGAGCGGGAAGTTCATCTTAAATATCTGCTGAAGGCCCCTGTTCACCCGCTTCTCCGGCGGGATGCCAGCCTGGAGAAAGCTGTCCCAGGAATCCGTCTGGACGTTGAGTAAATCCGGGTACTCGATGACGGACTCGATGATGCCGAAGGAAATTCTGCCGTTTGAGCTTTTTTCCGCGACTTTCAAGGAAACACCCTCTCTGTTGTTGGTACTGTTCGCGATCCTCCGGGGCCTCTTTCTTGATGGCCCGGAACGCACCCCCGAGAAAAACAGGAAACCGATAACCGGTCTGACGACCGGTTACCGGTTACCTACCGCCGAATCGGGAGTACAAATGGTGACTCTTCGGACCGCCGTGCATTCTGGTACACGCGCGGGGATGCGTTATTTCAGCTCGACCGTTGCTCCGGCATCCTCGAGTTCCTTCCTCAGTTTGTCGGCCTCGTCTTTCGTGGCCCCTTCCTTCACGTTCTTCGGCGCCCCGTCGACCAGGTCCTTGGCCTCTTTGAGGCCGAGGCCGGTCGCGGCGCGAACGACCTTGATGACGTTGATCTTCTGCGCGCCGGCCGCTTTCAACACGACGGTGAACTCCGTCTGCACCTCGGCGGCCGGAGCCGCGGCGGCGGCGCCGGGCATCATCCCGCCGCCCATCATCATCGGGGCTGCGGCGGTAACGCCGAACTTGTCCTCGAGCGCCTTCTTGAGTTCAGAAGCTTCGAGGAGTGTGAGCTTTTCGATTTTTTCGACGATTTCCAGGACTGCTGACATGGCGCTATCTCCTTTGTGTTTTCAGTTGAATGTTCAGATGATTTTCAGTAGATCTTCAATCGATGTGTTGCCGGCCGGCGCACCCACTCAGGCCGCCTTCTTCTTTTCGATCGCATCGATGACGCTGACAAGGTCGCGCATGACGGCGTTGATGGCGCCCGCCACACCGGTGACCGGGAACTGGATGCACCCCAGGATGCCTGCAATGATCTCCTTCCGTGTCGGGAGCTTCGCGATCTCGTCGAGCTGGGCGCCGTCGTAGACACGGTTTTCCAGCAGCAGGACCTTGACGCGGAGCTTGTCGTTTTTCTCCCTGAACTTCTTGATGATCTTCGCGGGCGCGACTGGATCGTCGTACCCGAACGCGATGGCGGTGGGTTGCTTAAGGTGACCGGCGATCTTGTCAAAACCGGAAACCTCCGCAAGGGCCTTGCGGGCGAGTGTGTTCTTGACGACCTGGTAGTCGACGTTCGACTTCCGGAATTCCCGGCGGAGCTCGCTGATTTGTTCAACGGTGATCCCCGTGAAATCGGCGAAGAACATGCTCTTGGCCCGTTCCGCACGTTGTTTCACCGCGGCAATGATCTGTTCCTTTTCAGAGCGTTTCATGATTTCCTCTGTTGAAGTGCATCTGGCACCCTGAGAAGCGTCCGTGGAGGCGGACAGGGGCCGTGTATGGTATTGAGTGCGTAATATTCTTTCGACACCCGGTCAATGGGCCGTCAGGGCCGACCGGTCCACCGGCACGCCGGGTCCCATCGTGCTCGAGAGCGTGACGCTGCGGACGTACTGTCCCTTCGCCGACGAGGGCTTCGCCTTCATGATGGTGTCGAGAAACCTGTTGATGTTGTCGACGAGCTTCGGCGCCTCGAAGTCGGCCTTGCCAACCGATGCGTGGACGATGCCTGATTTGTCGACTCGAAATTCTATCTTGCCGGCCTTCACCTCGGTGACGGCCCTGGCGACGTCGGCGGTAACCGTGCCGCTCTTCGGGTTGGGCATAAGGCCCCTGGGGCCCAGGACCTTGCCGAGCTTGCCGACCTCACCCATGACGTCGGGCGAGGCGATAATGACGTCGATGTCGGCCCAGCCGCCCTGGATCTTTTCGACATACTCCTGAAGACCCGCGTAATCGGCGCCGGCGGCCTTCGCCTCGGCGTCCTTCGGCGGCCTGGTGAGCACAAGGACCCGGACGGCCCTTCCGATCCCGTGCGGCAGAACGACGGTGCCGCGGATCGCCTGGTCGGCCTTCTTGGGGTCGACCCCGAGGCGGACCGCGATGTCGACGGACTCCCGGAATTTTGCGTTGGCCGTTTGTTTCACGAGGGCGACGGCTTCCTCGACCGTGAATGTTTTTGACCGGTCGACCTTCGGGTCGACGGCCTTGTAGCGCTTGCTGCGATGAATCATGCTGTCCTCTTGAGTTGTGGTGCGATCGCCCCTCGACGCCATGATGGCGCGCCGGGCTCCCACGGGTGAATTAATCTTCTGTTAATCTTCTATTAATCTTCGACGGTGATGCCCATGCTCCGTGCCGTTCCGGCGACCATCTTCATCGCACCCTCGATGTCGTTGGCGTTCAGGTCGGGCATCTTGAGTTCCGCGATCTCGCGGACCTGGGCGGTGGTCACCTTGCCCACCTTGTTCCTGTTCGGCTCGCCGGATCCCTTCTCCACCTTCGCGGCCCGCGCCAGCAGGATCGCGGCCGGGGGGGTCTTGGTGATGAAGGTGAACGACTTGTCGGAGAAGACGGTGATCACCACGGGGATGATCAGGCCCTGCCTGTCCTGCGTCTTCGCGTTGAACTGCTTGCAGAACTCCATGATGTTGACGCCCTTCTGCCCGAGCGCCGGGCCGATGGGTGGCGCGGGGTTCGCCGCGCCCGCGGGAATCTGCAACTTGATGTAACCGGTGATCTTTTTCATGGCACTCCGGGTTCGACCCTGTCTGTTATTTTTCTATTTCGACCTGGCTGAAGTCCAGTTCAACGGGCGTGCGGCGGCCGAAAATGCTCACCATCACCTTCAGTTTCATTTTCTCCTCGTTGATGTCCTGGACGAAGCCTGTAAAATTGTTGAACGGCCCGTCGACGACCTTGACCGCCTCGCCGATGTGGAACGGTATCTCCATCAGCTCAACGTCCTTCCGCTCTTCCATCCTGCCGAGCAGGCGATGCACCTCGTCGAGCTGCAGCGGTGCGGGTTCGCCCCGCGGTCCCACGAAACTGATGACGCCGGGGGCGTTCAGGATGAGGTGTTTCGTTTCCTTGTCGAGGACCGCCTCGACGAGGATGTACCCCGGGAAGAAGGTCTTCGTTTTGCTCTTCTTCTTCCCCTCCTTCATCTCGATGATCTTCTCGGACGGCACCAGCACGGCGCTGATCCGTTCCTCAAGGTGGGCCATCTTCACCTCGTTCTCGAGGTGGGCCTTCACCTTGTTTTCGTGGCCTGAGTAGGTCCGTATGGCGTACCAGCGTTTTGCGTTCGGGGTCGTCATGCGTGTGTCTACTGAACGAGCTTCAGGATGTTGCTGACAAAGATGTCCACACCGTACACGAACAGGGCGATGACCCCGCAGACGATGAGGACGATGAGGGTCGACTCCTGCAATTCTTCCCTGCGGGGCCAGGAGACCTTCCTCATCTCCTTCGAGACATCGGTAAAAAAGGCTATTATTTTCTCTTTCATCTCCGGTCTGTCAAATAAGGGTGCCGTCAGTCGAGCACGTCAGGAGGGACTTGAACCCCCAACCTGCGGTTTTGGAGACCGCTGCTCTAGCCAATTGAGCTACTGACGTAGTTGTCTTACTTGGTTTCTTTGTGCTGCGTATGCTTACTGCACCACGGGCAATACTTTTTGTACTCCACCCGCCCCGACTGCTTCTTCTTGTTCTTGGTGGTGGTGTAGTTCCGGCGTTTGCACTCCGTGCATTCGAGTGTGATAATGTCTCTCATACCAGTCTCGGATCCATTGATGTTGTCCCTGTGACAATTCTGTTGCCGTGTTGAGCTTGCGATCGGGATCGAACCGATGACCTCATCCTTACCAAGGATGTGCTCTACCAACTGAGCTACGCAAGCGAAGGCGCGAGCGGGAGACGGGACTCGAACCCGCGACCAACAGCTTGGAAGGCTGTGACTCTACCAACTGAGTTACTCCCGCGATACCGTTGTGCTTCCCGCCTCCCGGTCCGGCCCCGTTCAGGCTCACGTGTGGGCAGGGGAGGGTTCGAACCTCCGAAGGCCGAAGCCGACAGATTTACAGTCTGTTGCGTTTGACCGCTTCGCTACCTGCCCGCTGTCTTCCGATTCCGTGGTTCGAGTCTTTCAGCGTCCCGGAGAACATCGAGCGCCAGCGGCGCAGGCGACGCAGGCCAGGATTGAGCCGAGCGTCGGACGATGTCGAGCCGATGAGAGGACTTGAACCTCCAACCAGCTGATTACAAATCAGCTGCTCTACCATTGAGCTACATCGGCGACCGGCTGTGGATCGCGAATGCCGCAAACACACTCGGCCGTATCCGACAGATCGATTGGATAATCAATCGGACAATCAACGGATACTCAATCTTATACTCAACCGGCGATTCGACCGGTCGTTCGACCGGCAAAATGGCAAACTTACCCCCGTTGAGTGTCTCTAGTGATCGACGAACGTGAAGAATTCGACCGTTGAGGTGGGGGACTTTTTTCCAATCAAGCCTACCAATATAATATTTTTTGTCAAAATGTCAAAGATTTTCGAGAGATTTTCCTTTTATCCTGTTATCCCGGAGGTGAGTTGGCATGGAATGCGTATTTATGGCTAAAAATGAGCGTTTTGACCTGTCGTCGGAGGTGGTTGGTGATGGACCTACCGGGACAACCTGGCCAGGAAGGTACGCGCTTCTGGGAAGTCCGGCCGGATCTCGAGCGAGCGCCTCACCGCCCTGAGGGCGTCGGTGACCATCCCCTGCCGTTCGAGGTAGATCGCGGCGGAGAGCTCGGCCCTCGCCGCGAGGTTCGTGAGGCCCTCGGTGTAGCGGTCGGCGCGATCGGGGGCGTCGACCACGACGGGGACGTCGCGCCAGAGATCCGGGTCGCCCCCCCTCCTCAATCGGAACGCGAGGCCGTGTGGCACGCGCGAGTAGCCGGGCGTATACTGCGGTTCGATCTCCGGCGTGACATACACTGAGCGCGAAGGATAATGGCGCCCGATCATCCCGGCGATGACCCCGGAATATTTCGCTTCGATCGTCCGCGGGTCGTACGGCCTCCCCTCTTCGAACCTGGACAACTCCCTGAGGTACTCCTCCGTTTCCCGATCGAGCCCGCGCAGAAGTTCCGGGTATCGCCGTCGGAGGTACCCGATGTACCAGGAGCGTCTGATCAGCTCCTTGTCGACGACCATCACGTCGGGACGGACCCCCTCGACGACCTGCAGGTAGTACGACGCCGAGACGAAGTAATCCCACTGGTAACTCAGAACGATTCCGCCCGGATCCGCCGCGTTCAGGATCGACCGCGCGTATTGCTCGACCAGGCGGACGCGGCTCTGGTCGGCGGACGGGTACGTACGCACGGCCTGGGCGCCCAGGAAAAGACCGGCGAGGAGGATGACTGCCAAGCGAGCCCTGCCGTCGAGTCCGGAGAGGATCGCGTACACCCCGGTCGATGCCGCCAGCGCGGTTGCCAGGTAGGCGAGCAGGAAATACGAATCGATGTCGTTGATGTCGTAGTTCACCGCGAAGAGCAGGCAGCCGCCGAAGAGGAGCGTGACCAGGATGAACAAGTCGCGGTCGCTCCGCCGAAGGAAGAACAGCCCCCGCAGCGCGAGCGCGAGCGGAACGTACGAGAATTCTTCACCCAGCGTCCTGAAAAAATAGGAGAGCTGTCTCGACGCGGTCTCCGCGGAGGAAAAAATCCAAACGCTGTACTGCTTCCCGCTCAAGTGTCTCAACATCGAATCTACATCCACCGGGTTGCCCCAGTTCATCAACGGGCCTGCGGACGACCTCACCGGCAGGTATGCGTAGGCCGAGATCCCGAGGAGAAACGCCGGGACGAGGGCGAAGAGTTGCCTTCGACTCGCGGCTCCTCCTCCCCTCCTCATGAAATAGAGGGTCAGGAAACCGGGGGCGAGGTAGATCGTGCTCAAGTGGTTGGTGAAGGAGAGCCCCAGGACATAGGCGAACAGGTGGGCGGTCGCCGGGTGTCGTGCCGCGTCCACTCCTGACCCGGCGGGCGGCCGCGGGAACGCCGACAGGAAGAGCCAGATCAGGATGACGAGGAAGAGTCCGTGAAGGGAGTAGACCTCGACCGATGCGGATTGCGACCAGTACGTTTCCGAGAATGCGAGCGTGAGCGCGCCGAAGAGCGCCGAAACAAGGACAGTGCCCTTCCCGCCCGACCAACCGGCATGTGGTGTCCTCAACCCGGCTTTGGCACCGGTCGCGGGTCCGCGAACGATGATCCATTGGGCGAGAAGGGCGAAGAGAACCACCCCCGCGGCGGAACACGCCGCCGAGAAGAGGTTGAGCCTGAGGACGGGCGAGGCCTCCCCCGGGAGGTGCGCGACGATCCAGGCGAGGAGCGTGAAGAGCGGGTAGCCGGTCGGGTGGGCGATCCCCAGGGTCCAGGCGACGGTCGAGAGCTCGCCGCTGTCGATGAAGACGACGGTGCGGGCCGCCGTGAGGGCGTAGAGAACAGTGACCGCCAGCGCGAGGCAGGCCATCGGGATGTACCGGGCGGCGGATTGTGAGTTCATCACTGGCGTCTTCGTGAGGTGGAAAAGTAGCGAATTTGTCGCCGAGTTGCCAGATTAAGTCCATGCCGCGTCCGGGCGCAATGCTTGATTCTCAGGGGCACCCTGTCTATATTTCACCACCGTACATTTTCCATTTTGGAGACGCGCGATGTCGAAAAAATTCTCGGGCAAACCGGCGACCAGCCTGAAGTTCAGGCACATCGTCTATAAGAAGACCGGTCACCGCGTGACGATCGCCATCAACAGGCCCGCGGTCCACAACGCCCTGAACTTCGAGTCATTGCGGGAACTTGGCCGCGCGTTCGAGAACGCCGCCTGGGACGACGATGTCGCAGTCGTCATCCTCACGGGAACGGGAACGAAGGCGTTTTGCACCGGCGCGGACATCGCCGAGTGGAAAGAGGATTTCCTCCCGAAACCGGGTGATTTCCATAAGTGGATGGGCGTCTTCATCGAGACGTTCGAGCGTTTGAGGAACATCGGGAAACCGACGATCGCGAGGATCAACGGGATGGCCGTCGGAGGCGGGAACGAGCTGCAGATGTCGTGCGACCTCGCCATCGCCGCCGACGACACATTCATCCGGCATGTCGGGGTGGCGAGGGGCAGTGTTCCCGCGGCGGGCGCGACGCAATGGCTGCCGATCATCGTCGGTGACCGACGCGCGAGGGAGATTCTGTTTTTATGTGAGGAGATTCCGGCGCGGAAGGCCGTCGAGTGGGGTTTGATCAACCAGGCCGTCCCGAGGAAGGAGCTCGACCGCGCCGTCACCGAGATGGCCCAGAAGCTGGTCAACAAGCTCCCCGAGTCGCTCCGGTACACAAAGCAGCAGCTTAATTTCTGGAAGGACTTCTCCTGGGGAATGACCATCGGGCACGCCAAGGACTGGCTCACGATCCATACCGGATCTGCCGAGGTGGCTGAAGGGATCACCGCGTTCAACGAGAAGCGGCCGATCGATTACGAGAAGCTCCGGTTTGGGAAACGTGCCGGAAAGAAATGACCTCCTCCCATGCGCAGATCCAAATCGCGACGGGGAGTACGGGCGTTGGGGCTCAGGACCGCACTGATCGTCTCGTGCTGCCTCCTCCTCGGTAACTCCGACCGGCTCTCGCACTCCCTGATCTTTCTCCCCGGCACACAACCCGGCACGGTCGACACGGTGGCGGCGGGCGGGGTGACGGCGTGCGCGGCCTGTCACTCCTCCGGCGGGGGGCGCGTCGTTCGGATCCGGGACGAATGGGCAGGGACGATGATGGCCCACTCCGCCCGCGACCCGGTCTTCTATGCCGCGCTCGCGGTGGCGAACAAATACGCGGCGATCACCGGCGAGAACACGGGGGAGTTCTGCATCCGGTGCCACTCGCCCACCGGCTGGCTGGCCGGGCGTTCCGAGGACGTTTCGGGCCGGTCGCTTCGCGGCACCGACATCGACGGCGTCCAGTGCGACCACTGCCATCGGATGGTCGACCCGCTCCACCCGGATTCCACCGTCCCTTCGACCGTCTTCCCTGTCCCGGGTTACGGAAACGGCATGAACCTGGTGCAGGCATCGACGTCACCCGTGCGGGGACCGCGGGACGCTTCGCCCGCCCCGCACGCGACCGCCCCGGATACGTTCCAGTCCTCCGCGGCCCTCTGCGGAGTCTGTCACGACGTGAGCAACCCTTTCCACACCCGCGACCAGGAGAGGATCTTCCTCCCGCCCCACGAATACGCCCCGCTCGAACGGACCTACAGCGAATGGCTGATGAGCGCGTTTTCATCCGAGGGACCCGGGGCGACCTGTCAGGGTTGCCATATGCCGGCCGCCCCCGGATACGCGGCGTCGAACCCGTCGGCGCCGGAACGGGCCGACGTCCGAACGCACGACCTGACGGGCGGCAACACATTCGTCCCCCTCATCCTCCCCGAATTCTGGCCCGGGCTCGACACGGCCGCCCTCGGCGGCGCGCGCGACCGCGCGGCGGCGACGCTTCGTCGGGCGGCGATGCTTAGCGCCGTAGCGAAACGCGAGAACGGTGGTTGGAGGGCCCGCGTCCGGATCACCAACCTCACCGGGCACAAGCTCCCCACCGGGTACCCCGAGGGAAGAAGGATGTGGCTAAGCGTCACCGCGACCGGCGAGGGTGGTGACACGCTCTTCCGTTCGGGGGTGTACGATACGGCGACCGCGACCCTTGTTCCTGACACGTTTTCGGCGGTCTATGAGGCCATCCACGGGGTGACCGATTCGATGGCGGGCGTGTACGGCATCGCCCCCGGCCCGACGTTCCTCTTCTCGGTCAACGACACGATCCTTTTTGATAACAGGATCCCCCCGCGGGGGTTCACGAACGATGGATTTTCCGCCAGGCTGGCGTCACCGGTCGGCGCGTCGTACCCCGACGGGGTACACTGGGACGAACGCGAATATCCCTTGCCGGAGGGCACGATCCGCGTGAGCGCGGCGCTCTGGTATCAGACGATGTCACGGGAGTACGCCACTTTCCTCAGGGACGAGAACGCCGGCAACCCGTCCGACTGGAACTCGTGGGGAGAGAAATTATACGACGCCTGGGAGCGCCACGGAAAGTCGTCCCCGGCCCTGATCGATTCGATCGGAATCGAAGTGAATGACAGCTCCGGGACTGGAGTTCCGGACGGCGCCGGGCGTCCCGTCGGCTACCGGCTCGACCCCGCCTACCCGAATCCGTTCAATTCGAGCGTGACCCTGAGGATCGCCATCCCCGCCGCGGGACCGGTCCGCATCGAGGTGGTGGATATGGCGGGCCGTACGGTCGCGGTACCCACCGACGGCCGTTACGGCCCGGGCGACCACACGATCACCTTTTCGGCTCCGGCGCTTCCCAGCGGGACCTACATCGTCCGGATGACGGCCGGGCCGTTTTCCCAATCCAGGAAAATTCTGTTAATTCGATGATCATTCTGATAATCACTTCGATTATCATTTTGATATTCACTTCGATAATCACTTGAATATTCACTCACTCTCACGGAAACCACAATGTACCAGAACATCCTCGTCCACCCGGCGCACCCCGTACTGACGCTCCAGCTGAACCGGCCCGACGTCCTCAACGCGCTGAACAACGCCCTGATGCGCGAGCTCGTCGACGCCCTCGAAGCGGCGGACGCGGACGATGCCGTCCGCGCGATCGTCATCACCGGGAGTGCGAAGGCGTTCGCCGCCGGGGCGGACATCCGGGAAATGGCCGACGCGACGGCAATCGAGATGCTGTTGCGCGACCAGTTCGCCCGATGGGACCGGATACGGAAAATCAGGAAACCGCTCATCGCAGCGGTGAGCGGATTCGCCCTCGGCGGAGGGTGCGAACTCGCGATGATGTGCGACATCATCGTCGCCTCCGAGACCGCCCGTTTTGGTCAGCCGGAGATCGGGATCGGTGTGATGCCCGGCGCCGGCGGGACCCAGCGCCTCACCCGCGCGGTGGGCAAGGCCAGGGCGATGGAGCTGGTCCTGACCGGGGCGATGATCGACGCCCGCGGCGCGATGTCGGCCGGCCTCGTGAACAGGGTGGTGCCGGTGGAAGCGTATCTCGCTGAGGCGCAGGCCCTCGCCCGGGAGATCGCATCCAAACCGCCCGTTGCCGTGCGACTCGCGAAGGAGGCCGTGCTCAAGGCGTTCGACACCACCATCGAAGGCGGGCTGGAATTCGAGAGGAAGAACTTTTACCTCCTCTTCGCCTCCGAGGATCAGAAGGAAGGGATGAAGGCGTTCGTCGAGAAGAGAAAACCGGAGTGGAAAGGCCGGTGACATACGCGCCGTCGGTGGCGGCGGTCTTCGTCGCGTGCTGTCTCGTCGCGACCCAGCCGGCCTGCAGGGAAGTCGTCGAGTATGACGACGACCCCGGACCCGGACCGGATACCCCCATCATCTGGACACGGACGAGCGGACCCGATGGGGAGGCGATTCTCACACTCCGGATGGACCAGTCTGGAATCCTTTACGCCGGAACCGAGAGCGGGAAACTCTTCCGTTCCCTGACCGACGGGAACGACTGGAGCCGACTCCCTCTTCCGGTCGAGGACGGCGGCGTCACCGCGATCGTCGTCGACCCGCTCCAGCGGATCTTCGTCGCGAACGATGTCCACGGAGTCTTCGCCTCGATCGACGGCGGGTCGAGTTGGACCGGCATCAACAGCGGCCTCGCGGACACCGCAATCTATGCGCTGGCGTATCTCCCGGGCGGCGCCCTCATCGCCGGGAGCGCCGGGGGCGAGCTGAGCATCACTGAGGGAGGCGCGACGGTGTGGACGAGGAAACTCACCCTGGCACGTCCCGTGACATCGATCCTGGTAATGTCGACCGAGGAAATCTACGCCGCGGCCTGGAGCGCAGGAGTCTACCGTTTCGACGACGGGGGAACCAGGGTGGAGGCGGTCAACACGGGGCTCCCGGACCTTTACATCAACTCACTCTACTCGGGAGCGTCAGGGTACCTCTTCGCCGGTTCGCGGACGGGCGGCGTCTTCAGGTCGACCTTTGACACCGTGTTCTGGCAGAACACCGGAGCGGGGACCATCAGCCGCGAGGTCAACGCGTTCCGGACGAGCCAGTATGGTGAGATCTTCGCCGGCACACGGACGGGAGTCTACCGTTCCACCGATCTCGGCCTGCACTGGATGAAACTGGACGTGGGCCTCGGTTCCCAGGAGGTCCGTGCGCTGGCGATCTCCGAAAATGCGACGGTGTTCGCGGGGACCGTCGACGGGGTCTACAGGAGCATCAGGCGTGACACCGGGTGGAGTTTGCTTTCCCCGATTCAGGCCGGCTTCCGGCCGAGGTAAAGGTAGTAGCCGGTCGCCTCCGCGGCCGTGAGGAGGATGAGTGAGAGGGTGTCGCGGTCGAGCCACGCCGCCGCGCCGGCCGGCGGCACGAAGAGCGTGAGGATGACCGTGGACATCGGCCAGCCCACCGTGAAGATCAGCGCCAGGAAGCCGATGGCGACCAATCCCCCCTTGAGTCCTTCCTCCTGCCAGGAGGCCGTGAAGAGGGTCGCCGCGGCGACGGTGTGGAGGTAGAAGATGAAGAGCGTGATCATGCCCTGCCACCGAACATCGAATCCTCGATGGCGCCGCACAGAATGTGCGCGATGGTGATATGCCCCTCCTGGATTCTCTGGGTGTCGTCTGACGGGATCACCACCGCAACGTCGGCCATCGGGGCGAGCTTTCCCCCGCCGCGACCGAGGAAGCCGATGACGGTCATCGAACGGGCTTTTGCGGCGACGACGGCCCTCACAACGTTTTCCGAATTGCCGCTGGTGCTGATCGCGAGGAGGACGTCTCCGGGCGCACCGAGGGCCTCCACCTGCCGGGCGAACACGTTGTCGAACCCGATGTCGTTGCCCCCGGCCGTGAGGATCGAGCTGTCGGTGGTCAGCGCAATCGCCGGAAGCGCCGGCCTGCCAGGAAGGCTCATCCGGATGACGAGCTCAGCGGCGATGTGCTGCGCGTCGGCAGCGCTCCCGCCGTTTCCGCAAATGAGGAGCTTCCGGCCGGAGCGGAAACCCTTCAGCAGGGCCTCGCCGGCGTCGCTGATCTGCGCGCCGCATTCCGCCGCGATTTTCGATTTGACGGCGGCGCTCTCGGCGAGCTGCCGTTTGATGTATTCAAGGTCCATGGTTGCTCCTTTTTCTGTGGCCGGTGGGGACGGGCGCGCCCGCCACCTAACGGCCGATCATCGATGCGACCACGCGGGGGGTCGATTCAAGCGCCTCGGAGAGTTTCTCCGGGTCCTTGCCCCCTGCCGTCGCCAGGTGGTCCCTCCCGCCGCCCCCGCCGCCGACGATCCTGGCGAGTACGCCGACGATCTTGCCGGCGGAGAGCTTCCTACCGCTCACGAGATCGTCGGTGACGACGCAAACGAGCGCCACCTTGTCCCCGATGACGGCGCCGAGGACTCCCACGCCCGACCCGATCCGTTCCCGAAGCCGGTCGCCCAGGTCCTTCAACGCGTCCATGTCGGGGGTGTCGACGCGGTCGAACACAATTCTGAATCCGTCACACTCCACGCTCCGGGTGAGAAGGGCGTCGAGGCCGGATGCCGCCGTGTTGACGAGGTTCCGGCTCAGTTCCTTCTTCAGCGTCTGGTTGTCGCGGACGGTCCGGTCGATCGCCTCCTGGCGGGCCTTCCTGCCCGCCTCGATCAGGTCGAATGCCGCTATCGAATCGCGTTCCCTCCGGATGGGCGTGTGCGGGCCGGGTGTATCGCCGGAGACGGTCGGGCGGCCGAGTTGTCTCAGGAGGTCCTCCGCTTCGACAAGGAGGGTTTCGAGCTGCCGGTCGAGCACCCCCGTCTCCGCGAGCCGCGCCCCGAGATATTCGCCGAACCCCTGACCGGTCACGGCCTCGATCCGGCGGACGCCGCTCGAGATGCCTGACTCCGAGACGATCTTGAAAAAATCGAGCGCGGTTGTCGACGGGGAATGGGTCCCGCCGCAGAGCTCAACGGAGAACGAGGGATCGATCTCGACGATGCGGACCCTGTGCCCGTATTTTTCGCCGAAGAACATCTTGACGTTCGGGTATCGCCGCTTCGCCTCTTCGATGGTGAGCCAGTCGTTCGGATCGTTGAGCGCGAGGACCGCGATGCCGAGCGCGATCTTCTCGTTCACGATGTCCTCGATCTCCCGGAGCCTGTCGGCGGGAATTTTCTCGGGCTGGTTGAAATCGAACCGGAGCCTGTCGGGCGCCACGTGTGAGCCCTGCTGGTGGAGCTGGGCGCCGAGCACCCTCCTGAGCGCCTCGTGGACGAGGTGGGTCGCCGTGTGGTTCGACGCGGTTTCGGCGCGGCGGTGTCCGTCGACGCGCAGTTCGACGGTCTCCCCCGGCTGAAGCGCGAAGGCCCGGTCGAGGACGTGGACGATCGAATCACCCGACTTCTGGGTGTCGACCACCGCATACGACTCCCCGCCGCCGACGAGGATGCCGCTGTCGCCCACCTGCCCGCCCGACTCTGCGTAGAACGGCGTCGCCGCCACGACCACGGCGTTGCGGTTCGTCACCGTCACCGCAGCGCTGCCGTCGATACGGTCGTAACCGGTGAAGACGGTCTTCCCGTTCGCCGACGGAATGTCCAGCCTGCGCGCGCTCTCGGAATCGTGCATCGGGCTCCCTGCCGCGGCGCGTTCCCTGCCGCGTTCAGACCGCCCGGCCCGGCCGGACCGGGACTGTTCCTTCTGCTTCTCCATCAAAGCCACGAACTCCCCTTCGTCAACGGAAAGCCCTTTTTCCGAGGCGATGAGCCTGGTGAGGTCGAACGGAAAACCATATGTGTCGTAGAGCTTGAAGGCCTCCGCCGCGGGGAATTCACCCGCACCGCCGGATCTGCCGGCGGCGGCTTCGAAGATTTCGAGTCCCCGGTCGAGTGTGACGTTGAAACCCTCCTCTTCGGCCCTGATGATCGCACGGCAGTACTCCTCCCGTGCGGCGATCTCGGGGTAGTGATGGCCGAGTACGCCGGTGACCATCGGCACGACGCTGTGGAGGAACGGATCGCGGAGGCCGAGGTTTCGACCGAAGCGGGAGGCCCTGCGCAGGATGCGCCGGATGACATACCCCCGCCCTTCGTTCGAGGGGATCCCGCCATCGGCGATCGCAAACGTGAGCATGCGGGCGTGGTCCGCGATGACCCGCATCGCGATGTCGGGAGCGGCGTCGGCGGAACGGGTGTAGCGCCGCCCGGTCATCGCGGCGATGCCGTCGATGACCGGCATGAAAAGATCAGTGTCGTAGTTCGAATGCTTCTGTTGCAGGACCGCAGTGATCCGCTCGAAGCCCATCCCGGTATCGACGTGCTTCGCGGGGAGTGGGGCGAGGGCGCCCTCAGCGTTACGGTTGTATTGAATGAAGACGAGGTTCCAGATCTCCATCACCCGGGGATCGCCCCTGTTCACCAGCGGGCCGCCCGTACCGTCCGGGGTCATGTCGACGTGGATTTCGGAACAGGGGCCGCAGGGACCGGTCTCCCCCATCTCCCAGAAATTGTCCTTCTTGCCGAAACGAATGATGCGCGCCGAAGACATTCCCTTTTGCTTTCGCCAGATCGCCTCGGCCTCATCGTCCGTCTCGAAGACCGTGGCGTACAATCGTGCCGGATCGAGCCCCCATTCGCGCGTGAGGAGCTCCCACGCCCAGGCGATCGCCTCCTCTTTATAATAATCGCCGAACGACCAGTTGCCGAGCATCTCGAAGAACGTGTGATGATAGGTATCCCTCCCCACTTCCTCGAGGTCGTTGTGCTTCCCGCTCACCCGGATGCACTTTTGCGAATCCGCCGCCCTCGTGAACGGCCGTTTCCCGCTACCGAGGAACACGTCCTTGAACTGGTTCATCCCGGCGTTCGTGAAAAGGAGCGTCGGGTCCTCGGCAGGGATGACGGGTGCGCTGGACACGATCGAGTGTCCCCGCTGTCGGAAGAATTCCAGGAACGACGCCCTGATCTCGTGTGATGTCATCGGATGCCGGGTCCTCGGGCGAATTCAGATTTCGATCTGTGTGGTCAGGTCGATCTCCTCGAGGACCGCGCTGACGATCATACAGTTGCGCATCTCCCCCTCGAAGACCATCGCCTTCCCGCTGTGGTGCACCTCCCAGGTGAGCACTTCGGCCTTCCCCAGGTCGTAACCTGTCGCCTTGATGATCTGGCCGATGACTTCCTCAAAGGTGTGCATTTCGTCGTTGTAGAGGATCACCTTGGCGGGGGTCTGAACCAGAACGCTGGTATCGTCGTCAGACTCCAATGAGACGTGCTGATCAGGTGTTCCGGTGGTCATGGCAAGCAAAATGCTATAGAAATATACGTAAAATTAGAAATAATAATGGTTTTATGCAAGGTGAGCATATTGACTTTGGGGAGTGGAGAGGATATATTTGCCTAGAACCCAATCATCCCGAGTCGATCACCATTTCATGAAACCAGGACCGGCAGCGGGGGCCCTGTCCCTTTGTCTTTTTATGGCCGCATTCGTCGTCCAGGTGAGCGCGCCGACAGCCGTTCACCCTCCGGTCGCGCCGCAGGGCGGCGCCTGGAAGGCGTTCGAATGGTGGTACGCGCAGCGCGCCTCCCCGAACGCATTCATCCCCCCGAGGGCCCTCCGGAACGCCCACGACGAACGCCGCCAGATCCAATCGGTGAAGGGGCACCGCGGCGACGGCGTCAGCTCCGACACTGCAGCCTGGGAGTCGATCGGGCCCGACAACATCGGCGGCCGCGTCCTCGCGATCGCCGTCCATCCGTACGAGACGAACACGGTCTTCGCCGGTTCCGCGAGCGGGGGCCTCTGGAAGAGCGTCTCCGCCGGCGAGGGGGTGAGCCCGTGGTCGTATGTGCCGACCGGATACCCCGCCCTGAGCATCAGCGCCATCGCGATCGACGCCATGCATCCCGATACGATCTACATCGGCACCGGCGAGATCAGCCGCTACTTCCGGCCGCTGGTCGGAACGCTCGGCGCCCGATCGTCGTACGGAATGGGGATCCTGCGATCGACCGACGGGGGATCCACCTGGGACACGACCGGCCTGAGCTGGGCCTTCCAGAACATCACCGCCGTACAGAAGATCGTGATTAATCCGATGAACCCCTCGACACTTTTCGCCGCGACCAGCGAAGGGGTCTATCGCTCGATCGACGCGGGCGACTCCTGGACCGTTTCGAATTCGGAGTTGATGGCGATGGACCTCGTGATCAACCCGACCGACACGACCATCCTGATTTCCTCGCACGGCAACCTGAATTCCACGGCCAACCCCGGCCTCTATATGACGTTCGACGGCGGCGGCATCTGGTCGAAGCTCGAGGGGGGCCTACCCACCTCCAATTTCGGGCGCACGTCCCTGAGCATCTCGCCGTCAGACCCCTCAGTGGTGTACGCCGGCATCACCGACGGTACCAACTCCCGGATCATCGGGCTCTACAAATCCTCCGACGGCGGACTCACCTGGACCCAGATGAGCACCACCAACTACGTCGGCTCCCAGGGCTGGTACGACAACGTCGTCGCGGTGCACCCGAGTGACCCCGCAACGCTCTACGCCGCGGGCTTCGACATCCACAAATCGTCCACCAGCGGCGCGAGCCTGCCTGCGATCTCGAGCGGGTCGGTCCACGTCGACCACCACGCCATCGCATTCGATCCCTCGGATCCGCAGACTGTCTATTTCGGGAGTGACGGCGGAATGTACAAGACCACCAACAGCGGCACGACGTTCATCAACCTCAACAAGGGTTTCGTCACGACGCAGTTTTATCCGGGGTTCGCGAACGCGGCTGACGATTCGACGATCGCGCTGGGCGGACTCCAGGACAACGGGACCCTGCGCTACAACGGGACCGGCACCTGGACCCCCGTGTGGGGAGGCGACGGCGGGTGGTGCGCCATCGACCAGACGGACAATAATACGATGTACGCCGAGACGCAGTACGGGAGGATCGTGAGGTCGTATTCGGGCGGCGGATCGTTCTCGGGGGTGACCCTGGGCCTGCCGGGGAGCCAATCGAGCTGGAACTTCATCCCCCCGTTCGTGCTCTCGCCTTCGGACCCACAGGTCCTTTACGCCGGGAGCAGGACTGTCTACAAGACCACCAACCGGGGCAGCCTCTGGTTCCCCGCAAACGGGGTCGCATCGCTCAACGGCACGAACGTCGCCTGCATCGGCGTATCCTGGACCAGCTCCGATACACTCCTGGCCGGGACCGGATCGGGCGCCTTTGGGGTTACATCGCTTTTCCAGATCTTTGCGTCCGCCAACGGCGGCGTGACCTGGACCAACGTCACGGGTTCCCTCCCGAACCGGTATCCAACCGACCTCGAGTTCGACCCCGCCGACAGCCGGAGGGCTTACCTGACCTACTCCGGGTACGGGACGCCGCACGTTTACAGGACGACGAATCTGGGCGCTTCCTGGACCGATCTCAGCGCGAACCTTCCCGATCTTCCGCACCAGTGCATCGCCGTCGACCCTGTCTATCCGGATTATCTCTATGTGGGGACCGACCTGGGGGTCTTCCAGAGCAGCAACGGGGGCACGAGCTGGGCGTCGTACACCGACGGGATGCCCGACGCGATGGTCCTCGACCTCGTGGTGTCGCGGAGCAACGACGCGCTCCGGGCGGCGACCTTCGGGAACGGCGTCTACCAGCGCGGGCTCCCCAGGTTCTCAGCGCTGTCCCTCACCTACCCCATTGGGAACGAGGTGATGGTCGCCGGTCAGGTGGAACGGATCCGGTGGTCGCAAGCATACACATCGCAGGTCCGCATCGAGTTCTCATCAAACGCAGGGGCCGACTGGACCCTGGTCGCCGACAGCGTCCCCGATTTGGCAGGGTATTTCGACGGGACGGTTCCGTCGGTTGATACCGACGAAGGCGTGGTGAAGGTCGCGAACGTGGCCGGCGGATCCCCCGCCGACTCCGGCCTCGCCCCGTTCACGATCGTGGTGAACCCTGACCTTCTCGAGGGATGGAACATGGTCTCCGTACCGGTGCGGGCCGGAAACCTCCTGAAGGATTCGCTCTTCCCGACCTCCATTTCCAACGCGTACGAGTACTCCAAGGGGTATGCGCTCCGCGACACTCTCTCGAACGGGAAGAGTTTCTGGTTGAAATTCACCGGCCCCGGATTCACAGACCTCATGGGGGACGAGATCTACACCGATTCGGTCAACCTCCTGCCGGGATGGAACATGATAGGCTCCATTTCGCACCCTATTGCCGTCGGCGGGATCATCGAACGGCCGCCGGGCCTCCTCACCTCGCTGATCTATGGCTACCGGAAAGGGTATTCGATCGCCGATTCGATCAACCCCGGACGCGGCTACTGGGTGAAGGCCGGCTCGGGAGGCTCGCTCATTCTGACATCGGTCCCGTTTCCGGGGCAGGCCTTCACGAGTGAACGGATTCTGCCGGCGGGGATGAACTCAGTCACGCTGACGGACGCCACGGGCTTCTCGCAGACGCTGTATTTCTCTTCCGCGGCGCCGCCGGATCACGGACGAACGGCTGAACTCCCGCCGGTGGCTCCGGGTGAAGCCGCTGACGTCCGCTTCTCATCGGGCGGGCTGGCGGAGTTCTTCGGGGTGGATGACCGCGATACCCGGGTGAGGGAGATCAACATACAACGCCTCTCGGCGCCCGTGAAATTGAGCTGGTCGGTCGCCGGCGCGCATCAGGGGTATCGACTCCTCGAGGGGGGGAGGCTCATCGCCGAACTTGCAGGCAGTGGGACGACCATCCTCGGGGCGGCGCCGACCGGGATGACTCTCGCGCGGGACGGGGCCGGGGCAGACCGCCTGCCGGCGAGGTTCAGTCTCGAACAGAATTTCCCGAATCCGTTCAACCCGTCGACAACGATCTCCTATTCGCTCGCGGGGGACGCCAGGGTCCGGCTCTCGATCCACGACAACCTCGGGCGGGAGGTCGCGCTGCTCGCCGACGGACCTGAAGGCGCGGGGATCCAAAGTCATCAGTGGAACGCGGCCTCGTACGCGAGCGGGATCTACTTCTATCGCATCACGGTCGGCGGAAATTCGGTTACGAGGAAAATGTTGCTCATAAAATAAGTCCGGCCAGACCGAAATCGGGCCCGGCGTTCGAACTTTCTTTTCACTCACACTCTCATTCTGGAGGATGTCATGCACCATCAAGTAGCGGATCGTCGCTTTTCCCTGCACGTGTGGGCGCCAGTCGCGCTCGCGCTTTTCCTGCTCTGCGTCCCGGCGGGCATCTTTGCACAGCTCTCGGGACCCTATACCATCGGCTCCGGCGGGGATTACGCCACGTTCACGGCGGCGGCAACCGCCCTGTCCTCGAGCGGAGTCTCCGGCGCCGTCACTTTCAACGTAACGACCGGCACCTACAACGAACAGTTCTCCATCGCCGCGATCACCGGGGCGAGCAGCACGAACACGATCACCTTCCAGGCGAATTCGGGCATCGCCTCCGACGTGACGCTCTACTTCGCCCCAACCGTGGCGAACAATTACGTCGTTCAACTCAACGGCGCCGATTACGTGACGTTTCGCAACCTGACGGTCAGCTCCAGCAGCGGCACCTCGTATGCCGTGGCCTTCAATATCACCGGCGACGCGGACAATAACCGGATTTTGAATAATCAGATCACGGGGGTGACGACCACCGGCGGCGGTTTGACCCAGGCCCTCGTCTACGCGGCCGCCGCGTCAGTGGACAATACGGAGGTCGACGGCAATGTCTTCACCAACGGGGCGTGGGGCGTGGCGCTCACCGGCCCCAGCAGCGCCAGCCTCGCTTCCGGCACCCAGGTGAACAACAACACGTTCACCAACCAGGGCTACGGGTTCGTCTTCCTCGAGAACCAGTCCGGCGCCAGGGTCAACGGCAACACCGGCACCGGCCCCGACGCCGACCGCGGCACAGAACTCCAGTACTGCGACGCCGCCCTCCAGGTCCAGAAGAACAAGTTCTCCGTCGGCACCGGCTATGGCATCTACCTCTACTTCTGCGACGGCGGCACCGGGCTGCCCACACCGCGCGGCAACATCTCCAACAACATGCTCCACGTCGGCGGAGGAGGCGGGGC
>JANNFI010000039.1:0-5418 GCA_031379665.1 Ignavibacteria bacterium | reverse complement strand
ACCGGCGAATTTTTCCATCTGCCGTTGGAAGATCTCCGGCGCGCGCAGATAATAGGTGTTGGCGGCTTCACGCGACTGGAAGAAGACGTCCGGGTTCTGGGCTGTCCCGCGCATCACCGGCCGGTCGGGGCTCAAGGCCCTCGCGCGGTGGGCGAGGACCAGCCGGTCGTCAATCATCTGCCGCAGCTCGTCGTCGGAGAGCTCTTCGATCTTGGCGAGCTCGTGCGACGTCCGGAAGCCGTCGAAGAAATGCACCACCGGGATGCGCGATTCGAGCGTCGCCGCCTGGGCGATCGCCGCGAAGTCCATCACTTCCTGGACCGAGTTCGACGAGAGGAACGCGAAACCGGTGTTCCTGGCCGTCATCACGTCGCTGTGGTCACCGAAGATCGACAGCGCGTGCGTCGCGACCGCCCTCGCCGCCACGTGGAAGACGGTGGAGGTTAATTCGCCCGCGATCTTGAACATGTTCGGCAGCATCAGCAGGAGCCCCTGCGAAGAGGTGAACGTCGTCGAGAGGGCGCCGGTCTGCAGCGCCCCGTGGACCGCGCCGGCCGCGCCGCCTTCGCTCTGCATCTCCGTCACCGACGGGATCGTCCCCCAGAGGTTTTTTTTCCCTTGCGACGCCCATTCATCGGAGAGCTCGCCCATCCCCGAGGAGGGGGTGATCGGGTAGATCGCGATGATTTCACTCAGTTTGAACGCGATCGCCGCGGCCGCCTCGTTGCCGTCGATCGTGATCATCGTATGCTTCGGTTTCCTGCTCATTGAGGGTCGCCGTCCGGTGCTGTGATTGAGTGCTTTACACTTTCTCGAATGTCGATTTCGCCGCCTTGCAGACCGGGCACTCCTCAGTGGCATCGGAGGTGATGATGTAACCGCACCCCGGGCAGACCAGATAGAGTGTGCCGATCCGTCCAAGCCCGCCCATCTTGTTCTGGGCGTCCTTCAGGAGTTCCACGTGCCGGTCTTCCACCGCCTGCATCATCGTGAACTGGTCGACGCCCGCCGTGAAGTTTTCGAGGGTGGCGGTCCGCAGCAGGTTCGGGTACATCGAGCTTAATTCGAGCTCTTCGCTGCTCACCGCCATTTTCAACGTTTGCATCGTGGATCCGACCACCACGGAGTCGGGTTTCGGCGGCACCGGCTCGGTGGAGAATTTTCGCAACAAACCGGCGTGGACCGCCGCTTGGACGGCCTCGGACCGGGCGAGCGCCCTGTAGAGGGCCGCGACGCCCTTGTATTTTTCTTTCTGCGCCTGCGGGATGAATCGTTCGTACATCGTCACGCGCTTGACCGACACGCCATACGCCGTCTGCAGATTATCGATACTCACCAGGCTCTGTTTTTTCTCCTTCGGTTTCGAATCCTGCTGACAGCCCTCATTCAGGCCGAGAAAAACGATCCCGACACAAAGTAGAACGAGCCGCAGAGCCATTGTTCGCGATGATGCTTTCGATCTGTTTTTCATTCCGTTCGCTCCTTTCTGGTTGTCCACGATCCCGGGACCGCCCGATGTTCGATTCATATTACACAAGATCCGTTCCAGAGAATCCACCCCGAAACGTGCCATAAACCCGGTTTTTTAACGGGTCCGGGCCTGCACTATTCTCACTTATGAGATGATTTTTGAGCTTTCGGGCATTCCCGGGCGAAATGGCCCCCGTCACCTAAAACGTCGTGGAAACCCGGCTGTCACAATTGAAAGGGTGGTTCGGCCATTTATCATTCTTGAGATATTTCCTTGAAAATATCCACCCCAGCGGGCCATTTGGTCCATTTCTCGCAAAAACCGGCTGGCATAATAATTGAGATTCAATGGGTAGAACCGTACCACAAATGCCCTGACAACCGGTCGACGATATGCCGATGAACGTTGGAATACTGAAGGAAGACCACTTGCGCGAGCGGAGGGTGGCATTAACGCCCGCCGGAGTTCAGGCGCTGGTAAGCGAGGGTTGTTCCGTGTTCGTCGAGAAGGGGGCCGGTGTGGCGTCGAGGTTCCTGGACGAGGAATATCAGGCAGTCGGGGCGAACACCGTGTATTCGAGGGACGAGGTGTTCGGCCGGTCGGACGTCGTTCTGAAAATATCCACGCCCACGACCGGAGACTGCGACCACCTCCACCCGGGGCAGATATTTTTTTCATTCCTCCACCTCGGCGTCGTCAAGACTGCCATCATCGGGGAGTTCATCAATAAGAAGATTTGCACGATCGGTTACGAGCTGATCGAAGACGACAGGGGGGAGCTCCCGATCCTCACGGCGATGAGCGAGATCGCCGGACAGATGTGCACGCAGATCGCGGCGCGGTTCCTCGAGAGCTCCAACAATGGCCGCGGCATCGTGATGGGCGGCGTCACCGGAATCCCGCCGGCCACGGTGGTGGTCCTCGGGGCGGGAAACGTGGGGAGGGCGGCGGCGCGGATGGCTCTCGGAACGGGCGCGGAGGTGATCGTGCTCGACAGGGACCTGAGCCGCCTCCGGGCGATCGCGTCGCAAAACGATTACCGGATCGTGACCGCCCTCGTCAACGAGTACAACCTCAGGAAAGCGCTCCGCTTCGCCGATGTCGCGATCGGGGCGGTCCTTATCAAGGGTGAAAAGACCCCGCACATCGTCACCGAGGAGATGGTGATGGGGATGAAGCCCGGGTCGATCGTCATCGACATTTCCATCGACCAGGGGGGCTGTTTCGAAACGTCCCGTCCCACGACGCTCGAAAACCCGTCGTTCGTCCGGCACAATGTGATCCATTATTGCGTCCCGAACATCCCGGCCGTGGTGGCGCGCTCGGCGAGCTACGGCCTCACCAACGCACTGCTCCCGTACCTCACTGATATGGCGCGCCTCGGCGCCGTCCGCGCGATCGCGGAAAACCACGGCCTCGCGCAGGGCGTCTACACACACGACGGCGTCTGCACGAACCCCGCGGTCGCCCGCAGGTTCGAACTGGAATACGGTCACGTCGGATCACGATTGAATTAGGCCCGCGATGCACTGGCTCGAACGATATAAATCGAAATTGAGGACCCCGGCGGAAGCGGCGAAGCTGATTACGTCAGGAACGCGCGTCTACGTCCACCCGGGGTGCGCGATGCCCGAAGTGCTCGTCAACGCGATGTGCGATCGCTACCTGGAACTGGAGGACGTGGAGGTCATCCACCTCCTCACGGTCGGAAAGTCCGCCTACTCCGGCCCGGAGATGGAGGGCCACTTCCGTCACAACGCGCTCTTCATCGGGGCGAACGTGAGGAAGGCGGTCAACGAGGGGAGGGCCGACTTCACGCCGGTCTTTCTGAGCGAGATCCCGGGGCTCTTCTACCGCGGGATCCTCCCGATCGACGTCGCGCTCATCCACGTGTCGCCTCCCGACGAGCACGGTTTCTGCAGCCTCGGGGTCGGCGCGGACTGCACGAAACCCGCGACGGAAGTGGCGAAAATCATCATCGCCCAGGTCAACCCGCACATGCCGCGGACTCTCGGCGACTGCTTCATCCACGTGAACAAGTTTACGTGCGCCGTAGAGGTCGACACCCCCCTGCGGGAACTTCCCCAGGTGGACCTGAGCATCACGCCGGCGGAAGCGGCGGTCTATGAAAGCATCGGCAAAAACGTCGCCGACCTCATCGAGAACGGCTCGACCCTCCAGCTGGGGATCGGCGCCATCCCGGACGCCGTCCTGAAGTATCTCCACTCCAAGAAGGACCTCGGGATCCATACCGAAATGTTCGCCGACGGCATCATCAGGCTGGTCGAGGAGGGCGTCATTACCAACGAGAAGAAGACGCTCCACCCCGGCAAGATGATCGTGTCGTTCGTTCTCGGAAGCCAGGCCCTGTTCGACTTCATCGACAACAATCCGGCGATCGAATTCCATCCGTCCCACTACGTGAACGATCCGTTCATCATCGCCCAGAACGCGAAAATGGTGGCCATCAATTCCGCCATCGAGGTTGACCTCACCGGCCAGGTGTGCGCGGATTCGATCGGGAACTATTTCTACAGCGGTTTCGGCGGGCAGGTCGATTTCATCCGCGGCGCCGCCAGGAGCAAGGGGGGGAAGCCGATCATCGCGCTGCCGTCGACGGCCAAACAGGGGACCCTTAGCCGGATCGCCACGCGGCTCGCCGAAGGGGCGGGCGTCACCACCTCACGCGGGGACGTCCACTACGTCGTCACGGAGTACGGCGTCGCCGACCTCTACGGGAAAACTATCCGGGAGCGGGTGCGCGCTCTCATCGGAATCGCGCACCCCTCGTTCAGGGAAGAACTGGAACGGTTCGCGTACGAGCACAAATTTATGACATCGAACGAGAAGGAAATCGCATGACTATGATACGGACACAGGAAGCCCTTGACTATCACTCGGCCGGCCGGCCGGGCAAAATCGAAATCACCCCGACGAAAGGGTGCGCCACCCAGCGGGACCTCGCCCTCGCGTACACTCCCGGTGTCGCCGAGCCGTGCAAACGGATCGCGGCCAACGCCGAGGACGCCTATCTCTACACCACGAAGGGAAACCTCGTGGCAGTCGTCAGCAACGGCACCGCGGTGCTGGGGCTCGGCAACATCGGCGCCGTGGCCGGAAAACCGGTGATGGAGGGAAAGGGGCTCCTCTTCAAGCGGTTCGCCGACATCGACGTTTTCGACATCGAGCTCGATTCAACCGACCCGAAGGAGATCATCAGGGCGGTCCAGATGCTCGAGCCGACCTTCGGCGGGATCAATCTGGAGGACATAAAGGCCCCAGAATGCTTCGAGATCGAGGAAACGCTCAAAAAAACGATGAACATCCCGGTCTTCCACGACGACCAGCACGGCACGGCCATCATCAGCGGGGCCGCCCTGGTCAACGCGCTGGAACTCGTCGGGAAAAAAATCGGGGACGTGAAGGTGGTCTTCAGCGGCGCGGGCGCCGCAGGGATCGCGTGCGCCAGGTTCTACGAACGGCTCGGTGTCCGCCACGACAACATCCTGATGGTGGACTCCGTGGGGGTCGTGCACCGCGGGCGGACGAAGGGGATGAACCCCTACAAGGAGTTCTTCGCGGCCGACACCAACGCCAGGTCGCTCGCCGACGCGATGCGCGGAGCTGACGTCTTCTGCGGCGTCTCCTCGGCCGACATCGTCACCCGTGAGATGGTGAAGTCGATGGCGGACGACCCGATTGTCTTCGCGATGGCCAACCCCGACCCGGAAATCACCTACGACGAGGCGCTCGCGGCCCGCAGCGACGTCATCATGGCCACCGGGCGGTCCGACTTCCCGAACCAGGTCAACAACGTCCTCGGCTTCCCCTACATCTTCAGGGGGGCGCTCGACGTGAGGGCCAGCGCCATCAACGACGAGATGAAGGTCGCCGCGGCGAAGGCGCTTGCGGCTCTCGCCAAGGAGCCGGTCCCGGACGCGGTGCAG
>JANNFI010000139.1:0-72575 GCA_031379665.1 Ignavibacteria bacterium | reverse complement strand
CCAGTCTCTCCATCGGCTGATCTGGTACGGATTCGTTGCGAGTTCAGTCTCATAAAATTCGCCCTGGACCGAGGTAATGAATTTCAACCTGAGGGCGAAGAAAAGTGCTAACATGATTTCGAGGGATACCGTAATATACTGCCCAATATTCGAAACTTCAATGTATGATTTCCATTCGACGCTTTTTAAGGATCCCCAAAAGTGTAATACCTCCATGGAGCAAAAAATTAAAAATAAAAACATCATTTTGTCAATATAAGCACCCTGAGGAGGATCCTTCTTGTATTGATAGCCAAAGAAGAGCAGGATGAAACCGATTAAGAGGACATTCATCGAGATGTGTCCCAAATACAAGGGTTTAGCAAGGAGGACCATCCAGTTATCACCTTCAAGGTATGGCGCAAGGTATTCCATTTGCCGGAGATTGACCTCCGGGAAAAGGTCCCCGATCGGTTTTCCATTTTGCCATGCCTGGAGCGTTACTTTGCTAGCTAATTCCGCAGGAGTCAGTATCTGTTCCTGATCATTAACGACGCTGGCTAATGTCTTCCATTGTTTGATCTCCTCGACGTTATAGAGGTAGAACGGATCCTGAAAGAATGGATGATAGTAGAATGAAAAGAAAGTCAAAACAATGAAAAAGGTTACCAAATATTTCTGGTATATCTTGAACTCCCTGAACAGGAGATCAATAACAAGATAGACAATGGCGATGGATAAGAAAAAAATATAGGCGATTAGAAAATACTGCCAAAACAGGATGTATGCGTAGGGTTGGTTAGGAAAAATACCATATCCCATAAAAATTTGCAGCATTTGAATTACGCCGCAGATCATGAAAAATATTGAAAAATTTACAAAAATAGCCCGATTACGAAGGTGGGGTTCTTTGAAAACAATGAAAATTGAAAGAACAAACATCAAACTCTGTATGGTCCGATTGATTATGTCCGCAGCAAAGATCCTACTATGGTCAAATACGACCAATGAGGTCAGAAAGAGGATTGTTATTCCTCCCCACGATATGGCTATTTTTTTGAAAAGGGGCACGAAATCGAAACCATTTATCCTAGTACTGGCGAATATATGCATTATCTAGAGGTATGTCAAGGGAATTCGCAAATATTTGTTTATATGCATAAAAAGGTGATCGAAGGCACGCCATTCTTGGTGTAATAATTTTTTGCGTTTTTAGGCTGATTTTCTTGAATTCCTATCCACCCCTTTGTAATTTAGTACCACGATCTACCCATTTATCCTTGCCCATCAGTGTTTGACCTCGAAAAAGAATTTTAATACATCATTATAAGGAGATAAATATGTCTAATCACCCGATATCATGGAAAAAGATGAGGTCTGTCATTGTTGTTATGGCCCTCGTCGGAGTAGTCAATTTCGGCATCTTGTATGCGGAAAATGGTACCTCCAACCGCGCCGGGGTCGGCGTACTCTCCGGTAACGCTCCTCGCCCAAAGGCGGGAGTCGGCGTCCTCTCTGGAAATGCCCCTCGTCCGAAAGCGGGTGTTGGCGTACTTTCTGGAAACGCACCGCGACCTAGGGCTGGTGTTGGCGTGCTCTCTGGAAATGCACCGAGGCCGTAAGGAACAATTCTTTAAACCTTACCTAAGCTCCGACCCCAAACGGTCGGAGCTTTTTTTTGTTCTGGAATGTAGATTGCAGTTTCTGTATTTTATTAACAGAAGGTAATTTCATCCCTAGAGTATAATTTTCGGTAGCCGCACCAGCTTTGACCCGCCCGACCAGAGGGATCTTTTCAGCATCCCTACATCTGATTCTCTTTCTTCTGACCTTCTTCACAACCACACTTGCAGGCGTCTCGTGGGCGAATCGTGATTTCCAGGAACTCTCAAACTTCGCTTTCGGGCTCCCGTATTCCCTGAGTATCCTCGCAATCCTTTCGGCCCATGAATTCGGCCACTATTTTGCGGCGAAGTATCATCGCGTGGATGCGACACTCCCCTTCTTCATCCCGATTCCTCACTTCTTATTAAATCCTTTCGGGACGATGGGGGCGGTCATCCGGATCCGATCCCCCCTCACGAGAAACAAGGTCTTGTTTGATGTGGGAATTGCCGGACCCCTGGCCGGCCTGGTTGTCACCGCGGGGGTGTTGATTTACGGGATGGCGACACTGCCGCCCAAAGAATTTCTGTATACCCTCCACCCGGAGTATCAGTTCCTGCCCTCCCTCCCGACAGAAGGGTTCGCCTTCGGGAATTCCCTTTTATTCTGGGCTTTAGGGACGATCTCAGGTTCTTCGGGATTCTTTCCACCGATGAATGAGGTCTACCACTATCCTTTCCTTTGCGCAGGCTGGTTCGGGCTGTTCGTCACCGCCATCAATCTGATGCCCGTCGGCCAACTCGACGGCGGCCATATCCTTTATGCCCTGGTCGGGTCGAAATGGCAGCTCATCGTGGCCAGATTCTTCTTCGGGGGCCTTGTCCTGATAGGATTGGTCGGGCTGCTACCTTTTATTGACCCGGGATTTCGCTTTGGGACGGCTGGTTGGCTTGTTTGGGCCTTGATGATGTTTTTTCTCATTAAATTGAAACACCCGGAGATACACGATGAGAATCCTATCGACGAAACGAGAAGAATCCTCGGTTGGGCGACCCTGGTTCTGATGATCGCAATCTTTCCCCCAGTTCCATTCCTGGAATGAACACCCGCAACTTCACTCTTCTTGACTTTTGGGGGTTTTTTTGATAGTTTCTTATACCCTCAAACCACAACGCTTAGAATCCGCGAGATATTGATACTTCGTTAGACGGCTTCTCCGGGTATCGGTCGGAAACGGAGACGGATACAACCCGGACATAGACCACAATTCAGGCGGCCAGCTTACGTATCAACGAATGAAACGCGGATTCCCCATCATCATCCTCATCGCCGGGCTACTATCTTCCTGCGAACGGAGTGTCGATTCCCCACAGGATATCGATTACAGTCGCCCCTTCCTGCACGACCTGCAAATTTTTCCTGAGACTTTCAATACCGACACCATCCTCGTCAACGGCCAGGCGAATCCAGAAGACGTCCTGTCACTGTCGCTCAACTGTGTGGTAGTCGTCGACGAAACGCCCGGCTCCGGACCGTCAAATGTGCGGTACTCCGTGAACCTCCCCTCCGAGGAACGCCGCTTCGCCGAGGGTGTCCTGAGGGATGACGGAGTGAATCCGGACCTCGGGAGCCGCGATGGCATCTTCACCGGGACTGTCACCTTTTCAATACGCCGGGTCGACATCGGGGCCTTTGAACTTTCCGTTGACGGCTATAACGAACCGGGTTCCCCCTCGAATACCCTTCGGCGTCAAATCGGGGTTTTCCGATCGAGCCGCCCCCCGGTCATCTCGGACCTGGCTGCACCCGACACGATCAACCTCCCATCTCCGGGAAACTTTTCCCTCATCTTACTCTCAATCTCCGTTGCGGACTCAGACGGACAGGGTGACATCGCCGCTGTGTATTTCCGCAACCTCGATTCACCCACCGACACAACGCGAAAATTCATCCTGCTCGACGACGGCCATCCGACGGGAGCAAGTGGTGATTCCGTCGCGAACGACGGCACGTTCTCGATCATCATACAGCTGCCCTCCTCGACCCCGGCGGGAACGTTCCGCTTCAAGTTCGAGTCCACCGACCGCTCTGGTCTGGTTTCAAATGCCATCCTCCACCCTCTGACGGTCCTGGGGCCTGAGTGATGCAACGTCGCGTCCATTTGATCGGGATACTTTTCCTTTTACTCCTCACGGTTGGGGCCGCCCCCGCCCAGAATGTTCTCCCGGGAACGTTCTCGATCGGGAAGGCAACCAGTTCGACGGGCCCGCGGATACCGAGCAACAGCATCTCCCACATCACGATCGGTGACGACCGTACTCTCTGGATCGGGACCGGGAGGGGCCTTGCGCGTACGGCATCGACAGCGGCAGACTGGGAGAGTTTCGTATCCGATCCGGCATTTGCCCGCGACGGCATCTTTGCCGTCGCCCTCGACGGCGACACGATCTGGTGCTCAACGGGATTCGAGAAGGAAGTCGACGGTGGGAGCGTCCAGACAGGGTCAGGATACGCCTACTCGACCGACAACGGCCTGACCTGGAACCCTCGTGGCCAGACTCTCGACGCTCGGGGAGATAGCATCATCAGGTACGGCATCAATGATTCCGTTTGGATCCTGCCGATCGTCGTTGCGGAACAGAATGTCACATTCGATGTATCGATTCAGAGTGCCGCCGTATGGATCGCCAGCTGGTCGAGCGGACTGCGAAGGTCGACGGACCTCGGGGCTACCTGGGAACGGATCCTGCTCCCGCCGGACAATCGGAATACGCTTTCCCCGAGCGACCCCCTCTGGACCTATGCCCCGGCGGACACCGATCAACTCTCTCGCATCTACCCCCGGTTCGATCCGAGGAAAAATAATAATTTTCTCGCCTTCTCCGTGGCCGCAATCGACGATACGACGATCTGGTGCGGGACGGCCGGTGGCGTGAACAGATCCACCGATGGCGGATTCTCGTGGACGAAATTCACCCACAGCAATCAGGCATCACCGATTCTCGGAAACTGGGTCATCGCCGTCAAAAGCCAGACGCTACAACGGGGTCTGGAATCCGTCAGGCGTATCTGGACTACCAACTGGCAGGCCGAAAACAGGGATGAACAGTTCGGCGTGAGCTACACCGACGACAACGGTACGAGCTGGACGAACCTCCTGCACGGCGTGAAGGCGTACGATTTCGCTTTTCGGGACTCCATCGCCTACATCGCGACAAACGAGGGAATCTTCAGGACCTCCGACGGTGGTGTGTCGTTCAACCAGGTTTCCGACATCGTGGACTCCGGGGGGAACATCAAGATCACCTCGAGCAGTTTTTTTTCCGCGGGTCTGCTTGACGATACCGTCTTCGTCGGAACCGCCGACGGCCTCGCTTGGACGACCGATAACGACGCGCACCCGTTCGGTTCGACCTGGCACGTCTCCAGGGCCTACCACGCGGTCGGGACGTCGGGCACAAGCTACGCCTATCCGAACCCCTTCTCCCCGGTGAGTGAACCTGTTCGCATCCACTACGCCCTCCCAGCGGGTACAGCCGGTGGTACGCAGGATGTCCGGATCGAAATTTTCGACTTCGGGATGAACCGCGTCAGAACGCTCGTGAACATGGCTCCGAGGCCTGTGGACGCGGAACACGACGAAATCTGGGACGGAAAGAACGACGCGGGCGGGACTGTCGCCAACGGCGTGTATTTTTACCGGATCGATCTCGGCGATGACGATCCGCTCTTTGGTAAAATCATCGTGATGCAGTGAGATGAAGCGCCTCCTTGCCATGATCGCGTGTCTCTGGCTGGTGACGATCCCCGCCGGCGCTCAGACCTCCGGCCGGGCGGGGGCATTCGCGCGGATGGGGTTCGGCGCCCGAGGTCTCGGGATGGGCAATGCGATGACGGCGGTGACCACCGGTGAGGTCAGCAGTTACTATAACCCGGCACTTCCGGCCTTCGGCACCCTACGCCACGCCGCGGCATCCTTCGGAATTCTCTCCCTCGGCAGGTCCCTGAATTTTCTCTCCTACACACAATCCATTCATCCCACGGGCGGCATTTCGGCGGGCCTGATCAACGCCGGCGTGAGCGACATCGACGGCCGCGACGCCGACGGTGAGCACACGGAATCGTACTCTACCTACGAAAACCAGGTATATCTATCATTCTCGAACCGGATCGAAAAGAATTTTTCGATCGGTGTGACGATGAAGCTCTACCATAGCAAACTCTTCGAGGGGGTCACCACGACGACGGTCGGCTTCGACGCGGGCATCCTGTTCAAACCCGTCGAGGCCGTCGCCATCGGCGTCGCGTTCCAGGACATCGGAGCGAAGTACAAGTGGAACACGAAGGATGTGAACGCCGACGGGCGGGAGACGGAAGATAAATTCCCGATGCTGAAGCGACTGGGTGTCTCGTACGCACTCCCGGAAGACCGGGCCATCGCGGCCATCGACCTTGAGCATACCTCCGGGGGAACGGTGACGATTCGCGCCGGGGTCGAGTATAGGGTTGTCGAGCAGTTCACCGTCAGGGCCGGTGCGGACCGGATCGAGACCGGCGATAACGCAACCGGAGTGAAGCCGACCATCGGATTCTCGGTCGGGAAACCGCTCGACGGCTGGTCACCTGCCGTCTCGTACGCGTATACGCACGAATCGTTTGCGCCGAACGGCTTCCATATCATTACACTTTCAGCTATATTCTAAGTTGATGAAACAGATTCGCTACTCCATCCTGACCCTCAGCCTCTTCGCCGTAACGCAGACCTTCTTCGCGCAGGGAGGATCGACGGGGATGACGTTTCTGACGCTCGGGGTCGGTAGCCGCAGCCTGGGAATGGCAGAGGCATACGCCACGGCTACAGGTGATCCCGCAGCCATCGCGTACAACCCCGCGACACTCACCTCGATCGACGTCGCTACCATCTCGTTTATGCACCGCTCCTGGATCCAGGGGACCAACGCGGAATTTCTCGCCGGCGCCTTCGACTTCGGTTCGATCTCCCTGGGCCTTTCCGTCTACTCCGTCAGCACCGACGACATCGAAGTGCGCGATACTCCCGGTCCGGCAGTCTCCACCTTCGCCGCCCGGAACGCAGCCCTTGGCCTGACGGTCGGCTACACTGTCTCACCTGAACTCTCCCTCGGTGTGAGTGTGAAATACCTCTACGAAAAAATCCTGATCGACGACGCCCGTGGCACGGGATTCGATGTGGGCGGGGTGTATGCGACATCCTTCGGCGTGAGGATCGGCGCCTCCGTCCTGAACCTTGGATCGATGAGCGAACTGGGTGACCATTCGACGAAACTCCCCGGGTTGTTCCGCGGGGGACTGTCGTACACGGCCGACATTTCAAACCCGTCCGCCACGCTGACGGGAGCGGTCGACCTGCTTTCGCCGCTCGGCGACGGCACCTCTCACGTCCACTTCGGCGCTGAAGCCGTGATCTACAAATCGATTTCGCTCCGTGCGGGATACCAGACGGGGTATGAGGCGAGAGGCTTCACGGCGGGAACCGGCGTCAGGGAAGGGATTGTTGCAGTAGATTATGCCTTCATGCCGACGCAATTCGACCTCGGATCGACACATTCGATCACGCTCTCATTACAATTACCGTGATGGAAATATGCTGATACCCAACCGCGCCATCCCCACGGTGGGGCTCACGATACTCATCTGGCTGACGATGTGCCTCCCGCCGTCGGCCTCAGCGCAGAAACCGGCCAGCCCGGAGAAGGGCGATCTCCAGTGGACGAACCTCGAAACGGCGGTCTCGAAGGCCGCCGACCAAAAGAAGGCCGTCCTTGTCGACGTCTACACGGACTGGTGCGGCTGGTGCAAGAAGATGGACAAGGAAGTGTTCGCGGACCCCGCCGTCTCGGAGATCCTCGCGAGCCGTTTCGCGCTGGCAAAGGTCAACGGAGAATCGAAGGAGAGCTTCACGTACAAGGGACAGAAGACCGACGGGGTGGGGATCGCGCGGGGTTTCGGCGTGAGGGGTTATCCGGCGATCATCTTTCTCGATGCGAAGGGTGACATGCTCACCATGATCCCTGGCTTCGTGGACGCGGAAAAATTTCTTCCCATCGTGTTGTTCATCGGCAACAAGGAGTACGAGAAGATGGAATGGGACGCGTACCTGGCAAGCTATACCGCCTCGAAAAAAGGTTCGACGACCCCGAAATAATCCACCCTCCGGCGTTCCGCTTACTTCGCGTGGTGCAGGCCGGCGAATTTCTTCACTTCCGCCACCACCGCGTCGAGATCCACCATCTGAATGCATTCAAGGTTGTACGGACACTCCCGCTTCCAGCAGGGCGCGCAGGCGAGCCCTTCCGGGACCAGCTTGATCCCCCTGTCGAAGAGGTCGATCTCCTGGGGACAGGTCAGGCCGAACCACACGATCATATGTTTCTTCAAGCCGATCGAAGCGTGCATCCCGAACGAGTCGCCTGAAATCACCACGTCGCAGAGATTGACGTAACACAACCCCCTCCGTACTCCCTCCGTCGTCGGCGTATTCACCACCCTGTCCCCCACGCGGCGGACGAGCTCCTCGTTCCTTTCGGTATCCTCAGGTCCCCCGAGGAGCAGGATGCGCAGCCGCGGGTCGACGGCCAGCTCATTGATGAGTATCACGTGCTGGTCGAGGGTCAATTTCTTGTTTGGATAGAGGTTCGAGCACCCGGTGTTGAACCCGACCACGATCCGGCCCGCGAACTCCGCGCCCGCGTCGACGGTATCGCGACGGTACGCCCGGCAGAAGGTCTCCTCCTCGGGTGACAGGTTCAGGATGTAATCGTCACGACGGTACTTCAAGCCCATCGCCTCGGTGAGCAGCTGGGTGTTCGGTTTCTGGTTCACCCGGAATTTGAGGTGGTCGTTCAGTCCCAGACGGTAATTATACTCCGCGTCGCGGTTCAGCGGGACAATCACGCCGTCGGCGTTCAGTCCGTAGCCGGCCTTCTTCCCGGCATTGACGGACATCATGAATGCGCAGGAGTTCTTCGCCTTGTCAATGTTCATAGCGAAATCGAACTCCCGCTCCGCCATCTTCAACCAGGCTTCAGGATCCCACACGACGATCTCATCGACGAGCGGGTTGTTGTCGAGTAGCCGGTAGGCGTTCCCGAGCGTGATCCAGGTAATCGTACTCACCGGGTACTTGCGCTTCAACGCCGGCAGGAGCGTCGTCGTCACAAGAACGTTTCCCATCGCCTCGAGGTTGATGATGAGAATTCTGGTCCCTCGCGGCGACGGATCGACGCACTTCTCCAGGCAATCGGTGCCCGGGAAACAGGGCTTGTAACCCTGAAAATGTTTGCAGTCGGGGATCCTGAGGGCTTTCGATTTCTTCGATTTCTTCGATTCCCTGGATTTCCCATCCTTCTGTTTCTTTTTCATGATTTACCGGGGGAGTGGGTTGTTGATGGATTTTTGAAGGATCTGCCTGTATGCCGAATAGACGTCTTCCACCGACAGCTCCAACATGCAGGGATTTCCGATGGGACAGACGGTGTAGCCGCACCCGAGGCAGTCGAGCCCCGATTTGACGACGATCGATGATTCCGTAAACACCGGGCCCTGCAGCCGGGGCACCGTCGGACCGAAAATCGCGACGACGGATACCCCGAGCGCCGCCGCAATATGCATCGGGCCTGAGTCGTTCGTGACCAGCAACGCAGACCGTTTTAGCAGCGATGCAAGTTGCTTAAGGGTCGTCGCTGGTGGGAGGATCGCCGCCGGACCAATTTCGCGACACACGGTGACAGCGTCGGCCTCCTCCCCCGGCCCCCAGAGGACCAGGATCCGACTCCCGTCCGCCCCGCTGATTTTCCGTCCAAGGGCTGCAAATTGTTCGGGCCTCCATCGCTTCGAGATCCACCCGCCGCCGGCATTTAACGCGACGATCCGTTCCCCCACGGAAACCTGCCGCCTGAGAAAATCCTCCGCTAATCCTTCTGCGACGGGATCGAGGGGGAAGAACGGTCTCCCCGATCCGGTGGGGATGTCGATCCTCCGGAGGGCATCCCGGTTGAACTCGACGTTGTGGACCGTGCCCCCGCGCGGTTCGACGACCCTGTTGTAGCAGACCGTCCGCCAGTTGAAACGGTATCCGACGCGGACACCCGCCCCGCTCAGCAGGGAAAGGAGCGCGCTCCGGGGATTGCCGAAGAGGTCGATGACGAGGTCATACCTGTTTCGACGTACCCGGCCGATCAGGTCGAGGCTGCCCTCGGTCTTCGGATCGAAGACCAGCAATGTCGAAACAGCGGGGTTGCCTTCGAGCACGCCGGCACAAAATTTTTCCGTGAGAAAGTCGACCGCAGCCCCAGGAAACGCCGCCTTCACATCCGGGAGGACCGCGGTGGAGAGGAGGACATCGCCGATTGCCCTGAGTTTAATCAGGAGGATGCGGTTAACGGGGCGTTTCATCGCCGAAGAATTCCGCGTGAGCTCTCCGGACGGTGTCCTCAATACCTTCGGCGTCGACGACCGCGGCGAGGGAGTTCGGCGACGCGCCGACCGAGAGGAAATAGACCGGACGATCACCCACCGCTCGCAGGAACCTCTCAGGAATGCCCCGGAGGCTCCCGATGCCCTGCCCGACGGCGCACAGGAGCGCCTTGCCCATCCGGGTCTCGACCTCGCAAACGTCCTTCAGGGCCTCGCGCAGGTCTTCGGTGGCGTCGGTCGTCCTGAGGACGAGCGCCATCCGGTACTCGGCAGTGTTCACGAGCAGCGCCTCGGTCCTCCGTTCGGTCAGGATGCCATAGATGTGCTCCCAGAAAATGTACTGGCCGTGTCGTTGCAATGGCGTCAGCGTGAGCACCGCAACGTCCTTGCGGTAGGTCACGGACTTCACCGCCGGACTGCCCGTCGGAGCTGCCATCGATACCCGCGTCCCTTCGAGCGAGGGGTCCCGGGAATTCAAGATGTCGATCGGAATTTGCCTGGACTCGGCGGGTTGCATCGTCCCGGGATGGAGGACCTTCGCTCCGAAGTAGGTCAGTTCGTACGCCTCGGCGAAGCTCAGATGCCGGACCTGCCGCGGGTTGTTCACGACCCTCGGATCGGCGGTGAGCACGCCGGTGACGTCGGTCCAGATCTCGATGGAGTCAGCGCCGAGCGCGCTGGCGATGAGTGCGCCGGTGTAATCGGAACTCTCCCGCCCCATCGTGGTCCTGAGTCCTGACACTGTCGCCCCGATGAATCCCTGGGTGACCGGGACCTTTCCCGCCGCCAGCAGGGGTGGAACGATTTTGGCCAATCGCTCCTCGACGATGTGCATAATCGGCCGCGCACGGTTGAACGTGTCGTCGGTGATCAGGAAATCCTTCGTATCGAGCCATTGCGACGGGATGCCGGCATCGGACAGCGCGGCGGCGACGATCCTGGACGAGAGCAGCTCGCCGAACGCGTAGAACGCATCCATCGTGCGCGGGGTCAGTTCGCGCAGCTTTTCCACTCCGGACGCCAGATTATTGAGCGAAACGCCGGCCTGCGCGATGTACTCCGCGAGGTCCTTCTTGAGTTCTTCCCGCCGGATCAGGCGGTTGATGATCGTGATGTGGCGGCGGAGAAGGCTGTCGATCTCCTCCCTCGCGGCGGTCGCATTTCCTTCCCCCGCCGACCTTCCAATCTTTTCGAGGGTATTCGTCGCCTGGGCGATCGCGGAAATAATGACGACGGGAGTCTTGGGGAGTGACATCCGGACGATCGCGGTCACGTTCACAATCGCCTCGGCGTCCTGCACCGATGTCCCGCCGAATTTCATCGTTACCATAGTGGTCGCGCAAAAAAGATGTAATATAGACACCCACCGAAACAGGAGCAAATCGGTGGAACGGGGGAATTCCGGTGGGAGCGCGTGACGACCCCCGCGGGGATCAGGGGTTCTTGTGGAGAAATTTCTGGTTGCGACGCTTCCGGATCAGGGTCACAAGATACACCAGAACCACGACGATCAGTGCGCCGATCAGGACGACATTCAATCCGAGGAATTCACTGATATCCATCGGTGCCCCGTTCAGCCCGCGCGTGACCCGTCGGCACCCGTCTTCGGGAGGTCGGCATCCACGACCACTCCCGTTTCCGATTCCTGCCTGACCTTGCGGGTCTGGTCGGAAGCGCGGGTGACGTCGATGGGAGAACGGAATCCTTTCCCCCCTCGCCTGGATTTTCCGGCCGTGAGCCCGAGATCGGCATAGAGTCTGAGGTTCTCAATGGCAATGCTCGCGGCATCGGCGAACGACTGGATGACCTGGGCGTCCTCCTCGTGGAAACCGGGATGCCGGTTCCGCGCGACCACGAGGATGCCATACGTCGACTGTCGCCCTTTGAGCGGAGCCGCGACGATGTGTTCTATCTCCGGTTTCATCCCAGAGGGATACACCGAGCGTGGATCCTGGTGCGCGTTGTTGACAAGGGCCGTCTCACCGGATATCGCCGCCAATCCGACGATGCCCTCGCCGAGGGTGAGCGGCAGTTTCCCCAGCCGGCGCGAGAACTGTGTCAGTTTCGAGACGGCTTCCGGGTGCAGCTGTTTCTCGTCCCCGTCGAAGATGTAGATGCCGGCGAGGTCGTGATCGACGAGCCTGCCGACCCCCTCGGTGATCCGCTTGAAGATGGTTCGCAGAGAGCCACAACGCAGGACCGAGCTGTTGATCTCTTGAAGGGTTTTCAGGCGCACGGCATTACGCTGGACCTGCTGTTTCAGTCGTTCGATCCGTTTTCCCGCCATCTGGTTTTCCTGGACCGGGTGGACATCACTGATGTCGCGGACCGACGCGAGAAACAGGCCCTCCATCCCTCCGGCAAGCCGGGAAATGGCGAAACTCAGGGCGATGGGCCGGTCTTCATCCCTCTCGAGGACAACGAGGAGGTGGGCAGGCGTCCCGTTCCTGACGACGCCGGCGAGCGCATCGGCGAGACGAAGATTTTCATCCTTCCCCAGCCAGGGATATGGTGGCGAGACCCCGACCATGTCGTCCTGGTGAAGCCGGGCCATACCGGAGATCAATACGTTAGCCGAAATGATCGCGCCCTTCGCGTCGACGATGCAGATTCCGTCACGCATCGAGGAGAGGAGGGCGGCGGCATTCGTGCGATCATCCAGGAGGTTCGCCCCCGGCACCGTTTTCGCCTTCACCCTGTTTCCCATCACGAGCATGCCGGGGGGTTCCGATGCGTTGGCAGCGAAGTAATAGACCCTTCCGTGACAAGGAATCACGCGACCCGTCCGCGTGACCACGGCGAAGTTCTTTCTCTGGGGATTTGACTGCGAGCGCGGCCGGAGGAATGCCGGGGAAACCGGTTTTCCGTCGGGTTTCCGCACCAGAACGGTGAACGGTTTTCCCCGAAGACCGTCGGCGCGGTGGTGGGTAGAGCTCAGGAGGGGCTGACTGGCGAACGAGATCGTGCCGTCGCCTGAAACGATGAATGAAAATTCGTACCCGGTGTCCGCCGCGAGGCGGCGAAGCGCCGAATTCGCGAGCGTGGAGCTGCGTGAGTGTCGTGGGGAGGGCATCGGACGGTCCTTCAGGCCCCCGGTCCCGGATTCCCTTCAAGCAGGTCGAGATAGTCGACAGCCCGCCGGAGGTGTGGGATGACGATCGACCCTCCGACAACCAGCGCGACGCTGAAGATGTCGAAAAACTGCTCTTCGGTCACCCCTTCCTTCCTGCACTGTTCGATGTGGTACGAAACGCAGTCGTCGCACCGCAGAACCATCGAGGCGACGAGCCCGAGCATTTCCTTCTCTCGCGACGTCAGTGCGCCAGCCTCGTACGTCAGCGTGTCGACGCCGAAAAACCGTTTCACGGCGCGGTTGTCGGCGGAGAGAATGCGCTTGTTCATCCTCTCGCGAAATGAACGGAATTCCTGAACGCGGTCGCCCATGGTCTGATACGATGTTGGTGCTGTGAGGAGACGATGACGGATCCAAGCAGGTTTTGCCACCCTCCCGGACGGCGAAACCCGGCTTCCCTTTCGCCGTATCGTACTATGGTGGAGTGGAGCTGAGGGGGATCGAACCCCTGGCCTCGTGAATGCCATTCACGCGCTCTCCCAGCTGAGCTACAGCCCCTTGACGGTTGAATTTCTCCGGGGGAAGGTGGATCAATATACGAAGTTGGGTTGAAGGAATCAAACACCTGGAACCGCGGAAGCCGGGTTGGCGTTCATTGCATTTCAGGGATCACTTTAGTATGTTTTCATAACGCTCAATGAAATTTTTCTCGTCATCCAACCCGAGGTCTCACCCCACCAGCCCGAGGGGCAATTCCGCCAGCCCATCCTTTATCGCCTGCTTCGTAATCGTCCTGATCGTCGCGGCCTGGTCGTGCAAGGACTCCATTACCGACTCCGGCCCTTTCACCGACATCGTCCTCCCCGACTCGAACGTCAGTTACAATGGCTCCATCCAACCGCTCTTCAACAGGGCGTGCACTTTCGCCGGCGGGTGCCACGCGGGCGACGCCCCAGCGGCGAACCTGAGCCTTGAAAGTTACCAGAGATTGACCGAACGGGTGGGAATCGTCGTGCCGGGGTCGCCGGATGAGAGCATCCTGCAGTTGCGCATCGATGGGAGGTTGACTCCGCGGATGCCGCTGAACAGGCCCCCCCTCACCCCGAACCAGATCACGGGGATCGCGCAGTGGATCCGCGAGGGGGGGATCAACAACTAGGGTTTGGATGAGACCAGGTGCGGCGGCGGGACCCAGGCGGCATCGGGTTTCGAGCCGCGCACCTTTTTCTCGAGTTCATCCCTGAACAGCTTGATGAAGCTCTGCACGGGCCAGGCTGCCGCGTCGCCCAGCGCGCAGATCGTGTTTCCCTCGATGTTGTTCGCGACGTCGAGCAGAAGGTCGAGATCCGAGGGCGCGGCCTCCCCCGCCTGGAACCTTTTCAGTATTTTTTCCATCCACCCGCACCCTTCGCGGCACGGCGTGAACTGACCGCACGACTCGTGGTGGTAGAAACGGGTGATGCGCAGGATGACCGATACCAGATCGGTGTCTTCGTCCATCACGATGACGCCCGCGGTTCCGATCGCCGTCCCCACCGCCTTGAGGGATTCCGCGTCCATCTTCACCCCTTCGATTTGTTCCCCCCTGATCCATTTCGTTGACGACCCTCCGGGGATGACCGCCTTGATCTTCTTATTCCCGGGGACGCCCCCGGCGTGCTTATAGATCAGGTCCGTAAGGAGCGTCCCCGAGGGAAGTTCGTAGACGCCCGGTTTGTTGACATGCCCGCTGATACCGTAGAGGATGGTTCCCGGCTGCTTCGGCTCGCCGATCTTCGAGAACCACTCCCATCCCCGGGAGATGATGACGGGGATGTTCGCGATCGTTTCGATGTTGTTGATCGTGGTCGGGCATCCCCACAGGCCATTCTGCGCGGGGAAGGGCGGCTTCACCCTGGGATACCCCCTATCGCCTTCGAGCGAATTCATCAGGGCCGATTCCTCGCCGCAGATGTAGGCGCCGGCGCCGCGGTGCAGGTAGAGTTGCGTGGTAAAGCTGGAGCCGAGGATGTTCTCACCGATGTATCCCTTCGCATAGGCGTCGTCGACGGCCTTCTGCAGCATTTCGATCCAGCGGGCGTATTCACCGCGGATATACGTGTAGACCACGTTGATGCCCATCGCGTACGCGGTGATTATCGCGCCCTCGATGAAGAGGTGTGGGTTGGACTCGAAGATCTGCCTGTCCTTGAACGTGCCCGGTTCGCTCTCGTCGCCGTTCGCGCAGAGGTACTTTTGCTTGTCGGTCTGCTTCGGCATGAACGTCCACTTCAGCCCGGTCGGGAAGCAGGCGCCCCCCCGGCCGCGGAGATTGGACTTCTTGACCTCCTCGGTGACCTCCTCAGGTTTCATCGCGAGCGCCTTGCGCAGCGCGGCGTATCCGCCGTGCTTCTCGTAGACGTCGATGCGGTGAAGGTCCGGGATGTCGGGCAGGATCAGTTTTTCGGTGAAGGCTTCCATCGGTCAGCGCAGGTCGTTCAGGAGGGCGTCGAGTCTCTCGACTGAGAGGTTTTCGTGGTAGTCATCGTTGACCTGGACGGCCGGCGCGGTGCCGCACGAACCGAGACACTCCACCTCGGTGATGGTGAATCTGTTGTCGGTGGTCGTCTCGCCTTTACCGATGTTCAGCCGCCCGCAGGCGTGGTCGAGAAGCCGGTCGCCCCCCCGGAGCAGACAGGAAACGTTCGTACAGACCTGGAGGTGATATTTCCCCACGGGTTTCGTATTGAACATCGTGTAAAAGGTCACGACGCCGTAGACGTGACTCACCGGCAGGTCGAGGAGCCCGGCGACGTATTTCATCACCTCAGGCGAGATCCAGCCGAACTGCCGCTGGGCCAGCCAGAGCGCCGGGAGCACGAGCGGCTTGCCCACCGGGTACCGGACCCGCAGTCCGTCGAGCGTATCGAGATTTTCCTTCGAAAACATTGTCGGTTGATGGTTATTTATCAGCCTCACCCATCACTGGATCGACGCTGCCGATGACCGCGACGACGTCCGAAATCATCCCGCCGATGAGCATCGGGGGCATCGCCTGCAGGTTGCAGAACGACGGCGAACGGATCTTCAGGCGCCAGGGATACCCTTCGCCGTGGCTGACGATATAGAAGCCGAGCTCTCCCTTCGACGATTCGATGGCGTGGTACGCCTCGCCGACCGGCGGGTTGATGCCGAAATTCACGAGCATGAAATCGTGAATGAGCTCTTCCATCTTGCCATACGTCTTTTCCTTACGCGGGGGGACTTTCTTAGGATCGGAAGCGTTCACCGGTCCGGCCGGCATTTTCTCCAGCACCTGGCTGAGGATCTTCACGCTCTCCCGCATCTCCTCGATCCTGACATAGAAACGCGACAGCACGTCGCAATCCCCGTACACCGGCACTTCGAAGTCGAGTTTGTCGTAGACGAGGTATGGTTGGTCCCGGCGCAGGTCGTGGTCGACGCCGCAAGCTCTGAGCAGCGGCCCGGTCAGACCGAGAGCAATCGCGGACTCCTTCGAGATCACGCCGACCCCTTCGCAACGGTCGATGAAAATGAGGTTGCTCTTGAGGAGTTTTTCGGCTTCGACCAGGCTCGTTTCGAGGTTTTCGATAAACGTCCGGGTCATCGCCGCGACCTCCGGGCTCATGTCATTGGCGAGGCCGCCGATGCGGGTGAAACTCGTGGTGAACCGCACCCCTGTGAGGAGGTCCCAAATGTCCTGTATTTTCTCCCGCTCCCTGAAACCCCAAAGCAGAATCGTGACAGCGCCGACATCCATCGCCATCGTACCCAGCCAGACGAGGTGCGAGGAGAGCCGGGCCAGCTCTGCGCAGAGAACCCGAATGTACTGCGCCCGCACGGGGGCTTCGATCCCCGCGAGTTTTTCGACGGCGAGGGCGTACGCGACATTGTTCGCCAGGGGGGACAGGTAGTCCAACCGGTCGGTGTGGGGGATGAATTCGTGGTAGGTCGAGTTCTCAGCGATCTTCTCGTAGCCGCGGTGGAGGTACCCGAGGTCCGGAACGGCCGAAACGATGGTTTCGCCGTCGAGACGGATCAGGAGCCTCAGGACGCCGTGGGTGGCCGGGTGCTGGGGCCCCATGTTGAGCACCATGTCGTGCTCGAGGGGATCGTCGAAGGTGATGACGGTATCCTGGTTTTCGAGCGCCTGGAGGATGCTTCTCGGTGGGGTGTCAGCAGGCATGGTCGGTCGTCGATGAGGTTATTTTCGGGGGAGCGGGAGTGATCCCGGGATCCCCATCAGCGGGAAATCCTTCCTAAGGGGATAGTGTTCGAATTCCGGGGGCATGTAGATCCTGCGGAGGTCCGGATGGTTATCGAACGTGATCCCGTACATATCGAAGGTTTCGCGTTCGTGCCAGGCGGCGGCCGGCCAGACTGACGTCACCGACGGAACCCGGCAATCGGCCTCATCGACCCGGACCTTCAGGCGGAGCCGCCGGTTCGACTTCAGCGAGTACAGGTTGTAGACGACCTCGAACCTCTCCTCCGGCCTCGCGTAATCAGCACCGCAGAGGTCCCTGAGTGAATCGAAGGTGAACCGTTCGTCGTCGCGGAGGAGGGTCGCACAGGCGACGATTGCTTCCTTCCGAATCACGACGGTGAATTCTCCGCGGAACTCGCTCTGGGAAATCACCGGGTCCGGGGAAATCCCCCGGAGCCCTTCAAGAATGAGGTCGTTCAGAAAGGACCCTTTCGTTCTCGATGTACACTTTTTCCGCCTGTCCCGGCTTCTCGCCACGCGTAATTTTTTTCTGGATCTCGATCAGCCCCTGGAGCAGGTTGTCGGGCCTCGGGGGGCAGCCCGCCACATACACATCCACCGGGACGAACTGGTCGATCCCCTGGACGACGGAGTAGGATCGGTACATCCCCCCGGTCGAGGTGCACGCACCCATGGCGATCACCCATTTCGGGTCGGGCATCTGGTCGTAGATCTTCCGGACCACGTGGGACATCTTGTAGGTGACGGTGCCGGCGACGATCATCAGGTCGCTCTGACGGGGTGAGAAGCGGAACGCCTCCGAGCCGAAGCGGGCAACGTCGTACCGCGGGCCGGCGAACGCCATCATCTCGATGGCACAGCAGGAAATTCCCATCGGCATCGGCCAGAGCGAATTTTTCCGGGCCCACCCGACGATGTCGTCGATCTTGGTAGTGATGAACCCTTCCGTCGCGGAATTCAATCCCATTTGAGGGCCCCTTTTCTCCACACGTACACGAAGCCGACCATCAGGAGGCTGATGAAGATGAACATTTCGACGAGGCCGAACATCCCGAGGTCCCTGAAGTTCACGGCCCAGGGATAGAGGAACACCACCTCGATGTCGAAGATGATGAACAGCATCGCCACCATATAGTATTTCACCGAAACGCGCTCCCGGGCCGAGCGGATCGGCTCCATCCCGCTCTCATACGTCGATTGCTTGATGCTGTTGGGATTCTTCGGACCGAGCCATTCACTCGCTTTCGACATAACGACGCCGAACGCGATTCCGAAGAGAATCATGATGCCGAGCGGGATGTACTGTTCGAGCATGTCGAATCGGCGAGAGTTAAATTATCGACCAAAATTATGAAAAAAGGGGGTGAAATGCAAACAAAGTGCGGGCGTTGGGTCCGGAGGACGAAGAATCTTGCCCGCTCTTCGCCGGGCCCCTACCGTAGCGAGACGGCGATGTCCAGCGCGATGCCGACAGCGACGGCGACGTTGAGCGATTCGATGCGGCCGGAACCGGCGATCCCGAAGGTCGCGTCGGCGAACTCCCTGACCACCGGCGAGAGGCCGTGCGCCTCGCTGCCGAACAGGAGGAGCTTGTTACCACCTCCGCGCAGGAGGGACCCCGCGGGCTCCCCGCCGGCTTCCGCGGCCAGTATCCTGAAACCCCGCGCCCTGAGGACGGGGATCATCCCGGCGAGATTGACGCCGGTTGCAATCGGGAGGTGGAACACGGCCCCCATCGTCGAGCGAAGGAGCTTCGGGTTGGAGAGTTCGACGGAACGTTCCGAAAGCAGCACGCCATCGATTCCGAACCAGGCACAAGTCCTGATGATCGTCCCGATGTTCCCCGGATCGGCAACGCCGTCGAGCGCGACGAGGATGAGCCGGTCACCCTTCATCCTGAGGATCTCCGAGTGGTCGGCAGCGGGGAGGCGAATGGCCGCGAGGACACCCTGGGACGTGACGGTGTCGGCGAGCTGCCCTAGCTGTTGTTCGGTGATGAAATAGGCCGGAAGATCCGGGCGTCCGGCTCCGGCCAGGAACTCAACACCCTCGGGCGTCTGGGCGAAGCGGCGGGTCACCAGGATGTATTCGACGATGCCCGGCCGGCCGAGCGCCTCCGCGACGAACCGTTTCCCTTCGATCAGGCAAGTCCCCGTCTCGAGACGATGCTTTTTGTTCAGGAGCAGACGTGCTGCCTTGAATTTTCCGGACGGTATGGGGATCGGTGTGTTCATGGTGAACAAATATAGGTAACACCTCAGAAATCTCCAAAGTGGACCGCCCTAAGTATTTGATTTTCTATGCGGTTCTGCATATATTGATCGATTGGAGAGGAATCCTTTGAGCGCTGTCCGACCGTGATTACAATCAATGAAAATAGGCTCCTGGCCGTCTGCCAATCGATGACCGGCCGGCGCATCGCGGTGATCGGCGACGTGATGCTCGACAGGTACCTCTGGGGACGGGTGAACCGCCTCTCCCCCGAGGCGCCGGTTCCAGTGATCGACCTCGACGACGACCAGGCCAGGCTCGGCGGCGCGAGCAACGTCGCGCGGAACGTCCGATCTCTCGGAGGCGACCCCCTCCTTGTCGGTGTCGTCGGCGATGATGGGAGCGGCCGTCTGGTGACCGACCTCCTCCGGGAGGGCGGCCTGTCGGCCGACGGCCTCTTTGTCGACCCGTCACGCCCGACCACCGTAAAGACCCGCATCATCGCCCAATCGCAGCACGTCGCCCGCATCGACAGGGAATCCCGCTCGCCCCTCGACCCCGCCCTCGTCTCGAAGATCGTCGGATTCGTCGCCGGACAGCTCGACCGGATCGACGGCGTGATCTTCGAGGACTACAACAAGGGCGTAATCGGAAAGGAGCTCATCCGCGAAATCACCGCGTTGGCCTCACGCCGCGGGATCCCCGTGACCGTCGATCCGAAGTTCGAGAATTTCTTCGACTTCACCGGGGTGACGGTGTTCAAGCCGAACAAGAAAGAGGTCGAGGAGGCGCTTGGCCGGAAGCTCACGACGACCGCCGAGATCGAGGAGGCCGGACGGGCCCTCCTCCGCCAGCTCGGGGTTGGCAACATCCTGTTGACGCTCGGGGAACAGGGAATGATGCTCTTCGAGCAGGACGGTTCGGTCTCGACCGTGCCGACGAAGGCGCGCACGGTGGCCGATGTCTCGGGCGCGGGAGACACGGTCATCGCAACGCTGACGATGGCGCTGCTCGGCGGGGCCACCATCAGGGAGGCCTCGAGCCTCGCGAACTTCAGCGGCGGCGTGGTCTGCGGGTATGTCGGCATCGTCCCGATCGACCGGGACGAACTGATCAGGACCGTGCTCGCCGAGGTCAACCACAAGCCGCCGCGCGGGGACCGTTCCTGATGGGCCGCGTCGTCCCCCTCCTGGAGCTCTCCGCGATTCGGTCGACCTACCGCTCGGCCGGCAAATCCGTCGTCTTCACCAACGGGGTCTTCGACATCCTCCATCGCGGCCACGTTGAGTACCTGACGAAAGCGAAACAGCTCGGCGACGTCCTCATCGTGGGGATGAACTCCGACGACTCCGTGAAACGGATCAAGGGCGAACGCCGACCGATCGTCGCCGGAGACGACCGCGCGTTCGTGCTCTCCCACCTCGATTGCGTCGACTTCGTGTGCGTCTTCACCGAGGACACGCCCCACCGGACCATCGAGGCACTGGTGCCCGACGTTCTGGTCAAGGGGGCCGACTGGAAGATCCAGGACATCGTCGGCCGGGATATCGTCGAGAAAGCCGGCGGACGGGTGGCGACCATCGACTATGTGCCCGACCGCTCAACCACAGGGATCATTGAGCGGATACTGGAACGATGCCCCTGAGCGCCTCGGACCGCATCCTCCACGCGCTGTTGCGCGTCTTCAAGATCGTCGCCTACATCGTCACCACGGTCCTGATCTTCCTCGTCGTTGCCGGACTCCTCACCCAGACACCGTACGTACGCGACATGCTCCGCACCTACCTCGTCTCGACGCTCTCGAAGAGCCTGAACGGGACGCTCCATATCGGGCGGATCGAGGGAAATATGATCGGCGGATTCACGATGGATTCCGTCACGATCGACCAGGGGGAACGTGAAGTGGTCTCCATCGCACGAATCATCTGCCTGTACGAGCCGATCGGATTCCTCAGGAACGTGATCGACATCAGCAGCCTCATCATCGAATCACCCCGACTCTCGCTCGTGAAATCCGCTGACGGCGGGTGGAACGTTGCGACCCTTGTCCACCCCTCCACCGATACCTCAGCAGGGGGATTCGACTGGGAGCTGCGTCTCGCAGACATCCAGATCAGCGATGGTTCGTTCAGCGTTGAGGATTCCCAGCTCGTCGACGGCCTCCCCGGAGCGCCGGTCCCCCTCTCCTACCCCGCATCGCACCGGTTCACCGTGGACGGCATCTGGTTCGACGGGGCGTTTTCGCTGAACGGTCCGAATGCCGGTCTCGACATCCGCAAATTGAAATGGTCCTCCCTCCAGCCCGATTTCGAACTCCAGCAGCTGGGCGCCACGATCACCATCGGACCCTCGCTCACCACGGTTGACGACCTCATCATCCAGTCGGAAAAGAGTTACCTGGAACTGGATGCATCGATCGACCGCTCGCTCCTGGAGGGCCTGCCGCCGCTCGAAGGCCTCCGTGACGATTCCGTTTCCCTCCGGCTCGACGCCCGGAACGTCGACTACGGGGAATTGAGCACGTTCCTGACGTGGATCCCCCGGGGCGCCGGATCGGCGGAGGTCCGCTGTGCGGCTGAGGGCCCCTTCAGTGACCTGAGGGTCTCGAACCTTGAAGTCGTGACGCCGCAAAGCAGCGTCGAAGTCCGCGGCCGGGTCAGCCGGCTGCACACACCCGAAGAACTCTACCTCGATGTATGGATCGAACCGAGCCGCGTGACGCTGAGGGACGTGGACGTGTTTATAAGGGAGATACCCGACGACATCCTCTCCCCGGACCTGCCGATCGCCTTGAAGGGACATTTCGTCGGGCTCCCGGTCGACTTCACGACCGACCTCGACCTCCGCGGCGCCTTCGGACGGTTGACGGGACGCAACACGTTCCACCTGAACACGACGCCACCCGCGTACAGCGCCTCCTACGAGGTGGCGGACTTCAATCCCGCGCTCATCTTTGGCGAGGAATTTCCCGGGACGCTGCTCAACGGAAGGATGGAAATCCAGGGTGAGGATTTCAACCCCGAACTGATGAAAACCAATTTCTTCGTCATCCTGGATTCGTCCAGGTTTCGGGGCTTCCAGTTCGGTTCGCTCGAGGCCAACGGGACGATGAGCATGGGGATGATCGAAGCCGAGGGCCACGGATCATCCGGGCGGACCAGGGCGGACGCCTCGTTCTCCGCGAGGCTGGCCGGAGACACGATTTCGGTACACGACGCCGATTTTTCGGTCACATCCCTCGACCTCTCGACGCTCCTCGACGACACACTCTACCGGAGCGACATCACCGCCCGGGGCAGGGTTTCGTTCGCAGGCTCCTCGATCGACGATCTCGACGTCACGGCTGCGCTCGTGATCCTCCCCTCGCGATTCAGAGACCACGCGATGGAGGCCGATTCGCTTTCGTTCATCCTCGACCAGGGCGATCCCCGCCACAAGCTCCTCCGGCTGAATTCGTCCCTCGCGGCGGTGGAACTCGACGGGGCGTTCGAGCTCGATCTGCTGACGGAGACGGCCCGGGACCGGTTCGCCGGGCTCATCGAGGCGGTGGGGAGCCACGTCAGGGGTACGGACACGGCCGCGACGCCGACACCCTTGCCACGGCGAAGCGGCACTTTGCGGCTGGCCCCGCGCCACGATCCTGCAGGTCACGACATGGATTTTTCCTATCGGGTGGAGGTCAAGAACCTCCTCCCGGTCGGTGAGTTCCTCAGCCTCACGCCCTTCAACGTCCATGGCAGCGTCTCGGGGAATTTTTCGAGCAACGAGCGAGGCCTGACCGTCGACATGAAGGGTGTGCTGGAGGAATTCTACGTCGGGACGATCGACCACGGCTGGCTGCTGAAGGATGCGACGGTCGACATCACGGTCGCGAACCTCGGGGAGACCGCGGTGCTGGAAAACCTCGGCGCGGAGATCAACGTCGGGGTCCGTGTCGCCATCGTCGAGGGCGTTTCAGTCGATCAGGCACGGCTCGGGCTGCGGTATGCAAACGCGAAGGGAAGGATCGCCGCGTCCGGAATGATCGACTCGGTGCTCTTCCTCGGGTTGAGCGGTCAGATGTCCATCCAACCCCGGATGTTCGTCTTCGACCTCGATACGCTCACGGCGAGGGCGGGTGATTACGGTTGGGCGAACGACCAGGACGTCCAGTTCAGGCTCAGCGCCGAGGGCCTCAGAATCATGCGAGCGGTCTTCAGGCGCGGCGACGAGGAACTCTCTGCGCGGGGCCTTCTCGGGAAACACGGCAGCCTCGACGCGTCCTTCGGCATCAGGGGGTTCGACCTCTCGGTCCTGAATCTGCTCCTGCCCTACCCGGAACTGCGGAGGCCCGACAACGGGTTCAGGGGCACGGCGCAGGCCGACGTCAGGATCGGCGGAACCCCGGAGGCTCCGACGTTCTCCGTCGAGGCTTCGAGCGAAAATTTCGTACTGCGGAAAACCCGCCTCGGGTACGTCGGATCTAACATTTCATACGCCGACCGCCTCCTGACGATCCACGTCCAGAACAAAATGACCAGGGCCTCGACGGACGCCGTCCTGACGCTCACCGGGTGGTTGCCCGCCTTTTTTTGGTTCGCCGGCGCCGGCGAACGGTTCCCCGACCTCGAACAGGACATCAGGATCCACGCGGAGAATTTCGACATCAGCATTTTCGACCCTCTCATCGCCGAACTGCAGAACCTGACCGGAAGGCTCAACAGCGACCTCATCATCGGCGGCTCCCCGCGCAACCCGGCCTACTCGGGCAGCATGCTATTCAGCGGGGTCAACTTCCTCTTCGTGCCGAACAACCTGCCGTACATCATGAACGGCTCGATCGAGGCCAAGGGATCCCGGCTCGTGCTCAACGGATTCACGCTCGAAAACGTCCCGACGGCGCGTCCGGCGGGAACGATGCAGCTCAGCGGCACCATCACCACGGAGCGGTTCAGGCTGGACAGCTTCGACATCACCGGCCGCGGGGGACTGCTGGTGCTCGGAGAGGAATCGCGGCGCGCCCTGCCGGAGATGTACGGCCCGCTCTTCATCCGGTCCGACGGCGACGGGCTGAACCTGAGCGGAAATCTTTCCAGGCCCTACCTCACCGGCCACCTCTTCGTCACCGACGCCTTCATCACATTCCCGCCGATGTCGCGACAGCAGTCGACGCTCGGGTTCCGCCGGCTGAACTACGTCGTCGTGAACGACACCTCCGCGGGGTATGTTCCCGAGAAGGACTTCCTCAGCCCGTTCTTCGGACAGGTGGATTCCGGTCGGGCCGAGGCCGGGAAGCCGGGCAGGAGCGAACGGCTTGCATTCATCGACCAGCTCCGCTACAACCTGATCGTCGAGACCCGCGGCGCCCCCGCGGTGAAATTCATTTTCACCCAACAGTCCGATGAAATCCTCTACGCTGAGCTCGACGGCCGCGTCACCGCAGTCAACGAAACCGGTGAGCCGCGGATCTACGGCACCGTCGAGATCGGAGTGCCGTCGTACTACAAATTCTTCCAGCGTTTCGACGCGACCGGCAGGCTGAGATTCGTCGGCCCCTGGGACAATCCGGAACTGGACGTGAAGGCGATCTACGAGGCGTCCCATGTGACCTACAATGAGCAGAGCGGCGAGGAGGAGCCAGCGACGCGCCGGGTCCAGGTGTTGCTCGAGATCACCGGACGCCGGCTCGAGCCGGTCCTGAAGATGACCCTGCGCGAGGAAGCCTCGGGCGGGGGCTCGTTCGTGGACATCTCAGGCAGTTCCACGCCCGCCGAGACCCAATCCGACGCCATCTCGTTCATCCTGACCGGCAAGTTTTCCGAGGAGCTCAAGTCCAGCGACCGCTCATCGATCGCCGGGGACGTCTCCCCCGGAACCGGGGCGATGGTCGGATCGATCCTCACCTCGAGCCTCCTGACGAGGGTCCTCGACGACTACGTCAGGAGGGAACTCCCCTTCGTACGGAGCGTGGAAGTCACCTACGAAGGCGGCGCGTCGCCCGGCACCAACGTCCAGGTTTCGGCGAGCGCGCTCGAAGGGTACCTGCGGATCGGTGGAAAGATCCTCAGCGACGCCAGTCGCACGAGCGTGAGCTACAAGGCGAGCCTCGGCGACCTGTTCGACGCCACATCCATCCGGAACCTCTTCTTCGAGATCGAACAGCGTATGGAGACCAACTCGGAGGAGTCTAAAAACACCGTCGAAGGACGGATTTATTATCGATTTTCATTCTAATCACAATGACCTCCCAGACCCCAGAATCACTCCGTGAGCGGCTTCTCACATTCTTCGCGAAACACCCCAGCGAGACATTCAAGACGCTGGTCATCGCCCGCCGGCTCTCCCTCGAAACCGACGAGGAAGTCACTTCGTTGAGGACCCTTCTCAACGAACTGCACGACTCCGGCGAGGTCCACCGCGACAAGGGCAGCCTTTACGGCCGCGGCGTCGCGCCGCTCTCAAACCGGGTAACCGGTCTCTTCAAGGCCATCAAGCAGGGCCAGGGGATCGTGGAAACGACGGGACCGGGACGGGTGGAAAAAATCCTCATCACCCAAAAATTCAGGGGTACGGCGATCGACGGCGACACCGTCTCGGTGAGCGTGTTCGCCCGGCCCGCCGACGCCGACCCGGAAGCCGACACTCTCGCGGAAGGCGAGGTCGTGGAAGTCGTTGTGCGCAGGAAGCGGAGCATCATCGGAACTTTCGAGAAGGGGAAGAATTTCTTCTTCGTGATCCCCGATTCCTCCCGGATCGGGAGGGACATTTACATTCCGTCGGGCAAGACCGCGGGCGCCCGTCCCGGCGAGAAGGTCGCCGCGAGGGTTCTCTCGTGGGAATCGGAACAACTCAATCCTGAGGGGGAGATCGTCACAGTCCTCGGGAAGGCCGGTGAAGTCCACGTCGAGATGAAAGGCATCAGGGAGGAATTCCAGCTGCCCGAGGCGTTCCCCGCCGGCGTCCTCCAGGAGGTCGCCAGGATCGAGGAGGACATCCCACCCGGGGAGATCTCTTCGCGTCTCGACCTCAGGGACGTGGTGGCCTTCACCATCGATCCGGCCGACGCGAAGGACCACGACGACGCACTCTCCATTCGCGAGTTGAAGGACGGCCGCCTCGAGATCGGGGTACACATCGCCGACGTCTCGCACTACGTGACCGAGGGTTCGGCTCTCGACGCCGAGGCGATGGAACGCGGGACCAGCGTCTACCTGCCGGGAACGGTCATCCCGATGCTCCCGGAGAAACTTTCGGCCGACCTCTGCAGCCTGATGCCCGAGGTTGACCGCCTGTCGTACAGCACGATGCTCATTTTCTCGCGCGACGGCGAACTGGAAGATTACACCATCCGCAAGAGCGTCATTCATTGCCGCGAAGGGTTCAGTTATGAGGACGCACAAAAGATCATCGACGACCGGAAGGGTCCCTGCGCGAAGGAACTGCTCGAACTCCACCGGATCAGCCTCATCCTGCTCGCGGCCCGCAGCCGCAACGGCAGCATCGATTTCGACGTCCCCGAGGTCGCGTTCCGCTTCGACGACAGCGGCCTCCCCTCGCAAATCGTCAAGAAGGAACGCCTCGCCTCCCACCGCCTCATCGAGGAGTTCATGCTCCAGGCGAACCAGGTGGTCGCGGCGCACATCGGCCGGATCAGGAAGGGCACCGAGGCCCGTCCGTTCGTCTACCGCATTCACGACCACCCCGATCCGGCGAAGCTGAGGGATTTCGGGACCTTCGTCCAGCATCTCGGGTACTCGTTCAACGCCAAGACCGGCGTCACCTCGGCCGCGTTCCAGAAACTCCTCGAGTCGGTGCACGGAAAGGAGGAGGAAAACGTCATCAACCAGATCGCGATCAGGTCGATGGCCAAGGCGGTCTATTCCGATGAAAACATCGGTCACTTCGGCCTCGGGTTCAAGTACTATACGCACTTCACCTCGCCGATCCGCCGGTATCCCGACCTGATCGTCCACCGCTTGCTCCACGAATACGAAACCCGCGGCGCCAAGGCGAGGGTCTCGCACTGGGCTGCGAACCTGAACGACATCTGCCGCCACTCTTCCGCGCGGGAAAAAATCGCGACCGACGCGGAGCGCGCGTCGATCAAGGTGATGCAGGTCGAATACATGAAACGACACGTCGGAGACGTCTTCCACGCGCTCATTTCGGGCGTCACAAACTTCGGCCTCTTCGTCGAGATCAACGACCTCCTCGTCGAGGGCTTGATCCGGCTCCGCGACCTGAAGGACGATTATTACATCTTCGACGAAAAGCATTACCGGCTCGTCGGCAAACGGACCAACCAGGTCTACCGCCTCGGGGACAAGGTTACGGTGAAGGTCGTGCGGGTCGATCCCGAAGAACGGGAAATGGACTTCATGATCGTCGACGTCGAGGGGAACGAGAAACGCGGCGAACGTGGTCGGGGGAACGCAGGCGGCGGCCGGAGCGGCCAGGAAGGCCAGCGTGAACCCGCAGGACGCGGACGTGGTCGTGGCGGACGCGGCGGTGACGGACGCGGTACTCCGGTGGTGGGCGGAAATCCGGCGAAGGGCAAGGAACAACAACAGGACCGCCCCGGCGATCGGCCGGGACAGCAGAAGAAGAAAAGCCGTGGAGAAGGCGCCCCAGACCTCGAACCGAGGAAGGACCGCGGCGGAGAGGACACCGGAAGCAAGCCCGGCGACCAGGGGACCGGCTCACCTGCCGGCCGACGCCGCAGGAGACGGCGGCGTTAGGGTATCTTCCCTGCCTCCCACGCCAGGAGCGCCCAGCCTGCAAGGAGCAACACTCCACCGATTGGCGTGATCGCCCCGAACATCCTGACTCCCGTCAGGTCGATGAGATAGAGTGTTCCAGAGAAGACGACTACGCCCGCAAGGAAGGCCCAACCCGCCGGTGCGAAATTGAGCTCCGGCCAGGCCCTCGCAAGCAGCGACACGCCCAGGAGAGCGAACACGTGGTAGAACTGGTACCGGACCGCGGTCTCAAACCTCGCCAGCTGCTCGGGGCCGAACTTCTCTTTCAGGGCATGTGCGCCAAACGCGCCGAGTGCCACGCTGACGCATCCGAGGAGCGCCGCCGCGACGAGAAAAAATTTCGCGTCCTTCAACGGACGTCACTCCCCTTCCCGGGCTTCTTCCCCCGTTCGCCGGAGACCGTCGTGTGCACCCCGCCCCTGATGTTGTAGTCCACCTCAACCTTCATCCACTTCGGTTTGCAGCACTGCGTCAGGTCGCGGAGGATCCGGTTGACGACGTGCTCCTGGTAGACTCCAACGTTCCGGTACGAAAAGAGGTAATATTTCAACGACCGGAGCTCGACGATGCTTCGCCCGGGAATGTATTCGATCCTGATCGTGCCGAAGTCAGGGAGGCCGGAATAGGGGCACACGGCGGTGAATTCGTTCGTGTCTATCCTGATCACCTCCCGCTCGCCGGGGTTTTCATAGGGGAACGTCTCGAGCACGGCCGCGTCAACGGACGAGACGGGTTCAGTATCGTACCTGCGGTCCAGCCCCGAGAGCCGTCGCGACGTTTTCTTTCTTGTGGAGGTCATGGTCAATCCTGCGGTCGGATGAATCGGTGAGTTCAATCAGTGCGTTGAATCAATATACGGAATTCCCGACGGGCGGTCCGCGCCAAGCCTGGGCTTCCGGCGGCATCAGGGGCTTCAACGCCCGGCGTCGGACGGATTGTTCGAATATGCCATCGCCTTCAGGATCGTAATCCTTTTTTCGAGGGGCGGGTGCGTGCCGAAGATCTCCGCGAGCGCCCCCTCCCGCAAGTTCATCCTCTTCCCCAGGGGATCGACGATGCAGAGGTGGGCGGATCCCTTCCTCATCGAGGTCGTAGGCGCCGACGCGTCCTGGAGTTTCGTCAGCGCGGACGCGAGGCCGAGCGGGTTTCTCGTGAGTTCCGCGCCTGATGCATCCGCGAGGTATTCCCGCTGCCTCGAGATCGACATCGCCAGCAGTTGGCTGATGAGCGGTGCGAGGAGCAGTGTCGCGAACCAGAAGACCATGACCACCAGACCGATGACACCCCCCGGACCGCTGCTCTTCGACCCCGATCTGCTCCGCGCTTTCCCTATCATCCCGAACCGCATCCCCGTCCTCCCCCAGTCGGAGAGCAGAAACGCAGCGCCGACGAGGACGGCGACCACTGTGGTCAGCCTGATGTCGTAGTTTTTGATGTGACCGAGCTCGTGGGCCACCACACCCTGCAGTTCGTCACGACTGAGGGTGTCGAGGAGCCCCTCCGTCACCGCGATGGCGCTGTGCGCCGGGTCGCTCCCGGTCGCGAACGCGTTGGGGTCGGCGTCCGGGACGATGTAGACCGCCGGCCTGGGGATTCCGGCAGCGATCGTCATCTCGTCCACGACGTTGTTGAGGACCTGGTACCGCGCGTCGTCGGCAGGGACCGGGTAGGCCCGCGCGGATGCCAGCACCGCCTTAGCCCCACCGCTCAACCCCCACGCGGCCGAGACGGCGCCCACACCCAGGGCAACGACCGAGGCCATCGGAAATCCATACGGCTCCCCGACGATACCGAGGGGATCGTTCCCCAGAAAGTAGAGGTCGAACCCGAAACCAAGAAAGCCGAGGAAGACGATGAAGACGACAATGACCCCGACGGTGCGCCGCTTGTTCCGTCGTTGCTGTTCGTAGAGGTTCGGGAACGCCGCGAAATGCGACTCTGTCACGTCACTTTCTGAGTGAAAGGTCGACGCCGGGCACCGCCCGCTCCGCGTCGTTCGTCACGGCAAAGAGTTCCGCCCTGCGGAAATTGAACATTGAGGCAATCAGGCTCCCGGGGAAGACTTCCTGCCCAATGTTGAACTTCATCGAAATGTCGTTATAAAATTGACGGGCGAATCCCACCTTGTTCTCCGTCCCGGTCAGTTCCTCCTGCAGTTGCTTCACGTTCTCGTTCGCCTTGAGGTTGGGATAATTCTCCATCAATGCGAAAAGTTTCGTCAGGACGCCCGTCAATTCTCCCTCACGGGCGGCCGATGCGGCAACGCCGGGCGCGCTGACCGCGGCGTTCCGCGCCTCGATCACCTGTCGAAGCGTGTCCTGTTCGAACTCCATGTAACCTTTTACCGTATTGACGAGGTTGGGAATCAGGTCGTGCCTCCGTTTCAGCTGGATGTCTATCTGCTTCCAACCGTTTTCGACCTGGTTTCTCAGCGTCACCAGCGAATTATACTTTGTAACGACCCATATCGCCACAACGGCGAGCAAACCCAGAACCAGCACTGTGCCCATATTCCCTCCAGGATTGACTGTGATTGAAATTGCGAAAAATCTACGAATATTCAGGGATGAAATCAATTTGATGGTCGGCAACCGCATATTGACATTTCCCGCGCATTTCTCTATATTTTTCCCAACTTTATGCCGATTCTCGAACGAAAAGGATGAACGACGACGGAGCAAACCTTCCGGGAGACGTACTGGCGCGGGTCGCCCTGCGTAAGCAGGAGGCCCTGGAGGCCGGGATCCAGGCTCTCGAAGAGCGGATTTCGATAGGGATCGAAGGCCACCTGGCGGAACGCCGGGGATACCTCGACGGGCTCACCGAAACGCGGAGGAAGGAATCGGAGTCGACGGGTCTGAAGGAGTTGGAAGTCCTCCAGGCGGCCGGGGATGAGACGCTGCGCCGGCTCGACACGGAGCTGGTCCGGCGACGGTCGGAGCGGACGAGGGACGAGACTCGGCGCCGCGAAGACCGGCTCGTGAGGGAGAAAAAGGAGGAAGAGGCCAGGAAACGACAGGCTGAGGATGAAGAGAGGAAGAAGAAGGCCGCCACTGACGACCCCTCGGCGAAGATCAGAACCCTCCTGAAACACGCACAGAACCACATGCAACGCGGCGACATGGAGCTCGCCGCGAAGGTGATCACCGAAGGGCTCGAGTTGGACGGTTTCAACGCCGAACTGCTCGATCTCGACGAAAAGATCCGGGAAGCGATGGCCTCGGACACATTCACCGCCAAGCCGACTTCTGCTGACGAAGCGAAGAAAGAGAAAGGAAAGGAGAAGGGTAAGGAGAAGCCGGCGAAGGCAAAACAGCCGAAGAGCAAACCGGCGAAGCAGCCCCCGTCCGCGCTCCCACCCGGCGCCCCGGGTCAACGAAAGTTCCCCTCCTGGGCATTCACCGTGATCGCCGCCGGGTTGCTGGTGGTTGCGGCGGCAATCGTCTACATCGAGTACATGCCGAAAAAGGTGGAGAAAAACCTGACCATCGCCGTGCTCCCCTGGTCATCGTCGGCGGATGCGAAGGAATTGAAGTTGTTCACCGATGCCCTTCCCGAGGTCGTCGTGCGTCTGCTCTCAGGAACTCCATCGGGCGTGAGCGTGGTCGGCTATGCGACAAGCGCGAACCTCTCCTCCGCAGGATCCGACCCCGTTGGCGAGCTGACCAGGCTCGGATATTCGCATTTCCTGCGCGGCGCCCTGAGCCGCCGCGATACGCTCTTCACGGTGCACGTGGAACTCTCGGATTCGGCCGGCACGACCCTTTGGTCGCAGGATTTCGAGCGTGATACATCCGGGCTGCTCCTCATCCCCCACGAGATCGCCTACGGGCTCCGGACTCATTTCCGCGTCGCGACGCCTCCGGGAGCGGGGACCGCCGTGCAGAACCAGAACACGGAGGCCTACCTCCTGTATCTCAAGGGCCTCAACGCGATGCGCCAACCCGGCGGCATAGGGGTGGACGAGGCGGTTAACACATTCAACCGCTCATTGGCCCTTGATTCGGCCCTCGCCGAAACGCACTCCGGTCTTTCGTCGGCACTCGTCGCCAGAAACGCGGTGAGCCGGCCCGGCGCCGGGGACATCCTCGAGGATGCGGGCGCCGCCGCCTCCACAGCGATCAGGCTTGACCCCCGTTCGAGCGAGGGTTACGCCGCACTGGGGCGGGTCCTCATCGAACGTCATCAGTACCAGACCGCACTCGATCTCCTTGATTCCGCGGAAGTACGGGCGCCGGGCGGGAGCGCACTCCCGTACCTGCGGGGAATGGCCCTCTTCCGGTCCGGCCGCCCCGAGCAGGCGCTGGAATTCCTCCAGAAAGCCTACCGGCTCGACCCAAGGAATGTCGAGATCCTCGCCCTGATGGCGACTGTCCACTATCTCAACCGGACGTTCGACAGGGCTCTCTGGTTTCACGAAACCGCGATGCAATTCACCGGCGACACGCTCCGGTACCTTGCCGGACCGCTCTCCGACGTTATTATGTCCGATGCCGCGATCAGGCTGAGCCAGGGACATCGCGTCACGACTGCCTGCATGAACCTCCTCGGAGACGACCCCCACGAGGTGACGACGCTCTACAGCCTTGCGAGGCTTCTCCAGGTGACCGGCGATCTGGAGGAATCGAACAAGTACCTGAAGGCGCTCGACTCGACACTCCGCGCAAGGGTCCGGTCGAACCCGACCGACGCCGGCTTGCGCTTGTACCTTGGCCTCACCCTTACGCGCCTTGGACGCTACGCGGACGGGATCGCCCTCGGGGAGGCCGTCGTGGCCGCCGACACCAACAATGTCGACGCCAAGTATTTCCTCGCCCGGATCTACGCCCTGCAGATGTATTCGCCCCAGACGAGGATGATCGATTCGACGAAGATGGTCAGGACGATGGACCTCCTGACTGAAGCCATTAACCAGCGGTTCATCGACGGGCAGCTCTGCAACGCGGACCTCTACAACGTGTATTCGATGGCCGACATCCGCAGCATCTTCGGAAGGAGGTCGGCGGAGCGATAATGAAAAAGGGATCGGAACATCCGGACTCCACGCGGAAAAAACTCGTGGGTGAATATTTGAGGAACGCTGACAAGCTCCTTAAGAGCGGCGACTACGAAGTGGCGCTCACTGAAGTCGAAAAGAGCCTGGAACTCGAGCCGGGTAATTTCTATGCGCAGGCGTATAAAGACCGGATCAACGCGCTTCGCGAGAAACACGCTCCCCCGGGTGAAAAACCGACGGCCTCCCCCATCGTGTCCCAGCCCGCCCGGAGCGGACTGGCCTCGACTCCACCCCCGGTGCCCGACGCGACCGAACGGCCGGGTACTGAGCTCACCGAAATCACCGGGGCCCGGATCGAGGAACTCCCCGCCGTCGAACCGGTGTTCGAGGACCACGGGAATCTGACCGAGCTGAAGGACCAGATCGCCCGCGACCGGGCGACGCACGAAACGGAGACCACACGCCAGACGGAAGTATACGCGATAAAAGCGCTGGAGGACGAACTCCGCCAGCATGAGGAATCGGACCGATTGAAGGCCGTCGAGGCGCAGGCGCTCGCTGGCGCCCTCGCCGGGGCAGCAGCCGAAGCGCTGGCGGCCGTGGTGACCGGCTCGAAGGAGGCCTTCGGAAAACTCCTCGCGGCCGGGGACACCGAAGGGGCGTACCGTGAATTGTCAAGGATCACCATCGTCGATCCGGGAGATGCAGTACTCGGAAGCATGCGGAAACAGCTGGAATCGGCGACACGATCGGGAGTCGGAGCGACCGCGGGCGAGTCGAAGCAGATGCCGAGGGAGATCGCGTTGCAGTGGTTCGGGAAACTCCTCCGCTCAGCGTGGGGTGAAGGAACTCCGAACCGCGTCCAGGCCGCTGAGGTCGCGATCGCCCGAAAGCGATTAGCGGTGTCTGCAGATGAGGAAAAGGCCCTTCTTGCGGGAATTCAACGGGAGATCATGACGGAGGCGATGAGAGACGCCTACAAGGATGGTGAACCTGATCCCGAGACGAAATCGTTCCTGGAGACGCTGGCCCGGGAGCTCTCGGTCGGCGATCTCGGCGCGTTGACCGCGCCGCCTACGAAGTAGACCCCTCCCCCACCGACCGGCCGAATGTGATCTTCGGCGGAGCGGGACCCCCGCTGCGCACGTCCGGCAGCCCCGATCCGTTTGTTTTCAGGGCCGCCGCCATCCAATCGACCAGCGACTGAAACTCCACCCCGCAATTCAAGCCCCCGAACTTTCGGAGGTTTTCCAATGACTTCACGAAGAGATATCCCGCTTTATCCCCCTTCCCCGCAACGAAAAAGCTCATTCCGCCCGCCGCCTGCACGAAGCCCTGGAGTAATTCCTTCGCCTCCCCCTCGGCGTCGCGCATCGCCTCCTCCCAGCGCTCGTGTGCCTCCCAGTGGTATCCCCGGTTGAACAACCCCACACCTTCCGCAAACTCGGCGCAGGCGATCGCAGTCCGTACCGCGGCCATGAGGTCGGGATCATACGGGAGCCGAAAACTGATTTTGGGAACGAGGGAGAACTCGTCGTCCGACGGCGGGTCGTCCGGCCTTTCGGCGGACGCGGCGAGGCCGGCGGCGATCGCCCCGAGGAGCGGCCTGACGTCGATCCCGAGGTACTCCGGCGCGAAGACCTGCAGGATCGCCTCCGCCTTCTTCAGGTTATTCGCGTATCCCGTACGGTGGGTTTTCTTGACGAGGTGGTGGTATGCCGCGGCAAGCTGGATGATCCCCTGAAAAAACAGTCTCTCGTCCTCGGACTGGCGCTGCCAGACCAGCTCCCACGCCTCGTGGGCATGCCAGAATTTCCCCGAATTGAAAAGTGTGATGCCGTGTTCGACCTCGTGCCAATCCTCAGTCGACAGCGTGAGGACCTTCACCGGATCGACCCGGATCTCTCCGGGCTTTTTCTTGACGGGACGACCGTTCATGATGCCCTACAGGGAGACGGTATGGTGACGTGGTGCGGCGAGAGACCGGGTCCGTTTCCAGATCCCGGGTAATGGGGTCCCGCACTCGCCACAGCAGCCATCCAGGAGCCTGTTCGAGTGGATTTGATACCCGGACCGTTCGATCATCACCGCCGAGCAGGATGGGCAGGAGGTGTTCTCGAACCGTCCGACGAGGCCGGGCAGGTTGCCCGCGTAGACGAAATGCAAACCCGACTCAAGGCCGATTTCCGCCGCCCTCACGAGGGCGCGGACCGACGTGGCACTGGTGTCGGCCATCCGGTAGTCGGGATGGAAAGCGGTGACGTGCCAGGGAATATCGGGCGAGACCGAAGCAATGAACCCGGCGATGTCCCGGAGTTCTGCATCGGAGTCGTTGAATCCAGGGACGACGAGGGTAACGATCTCGACCCAGAATTTCCGTTCGTGGAGGGCACGAATCGTCTCGAGCACCCGGTCGAGCACGCCACCGAGTTTCCTGTACTGCCGGTCGTTGAATCCCTTCAGGTCCACCTTGTAGGCGTCCACCCAGGGTTTCAGGAAGGAGAGCACCTCGGGGGTCGCATTGCCGTTGGAGACGTACGACGTCACCAGGCCGTACCGGCGGGCCACCTTGAATATTTCGACCGCCCATTCGCTCGTGATGAGCGGTTCGTTATACGTGCTGGTGATGACCGCGGCACCGTAATCGAAGGCGACGCCGAGGAGCTCCTCAGGCGTGGCCGGATCGTGCGCAGGCCGGGCCTCGGGGTCCCGGAGGGCTTGCGAGGTGAGCCAGTTCTGGCAGTACGCGCAGTGGTAGTCGCAACCGAGCATCCCGAAACTGAGCGCGCGAGCGCCGGGCAGGACGTGAAAAAACGGTTTCTTTTCTACTGGGTCGAGCTGCACCCCCCCGACGTATCCCCAGGGCATGAACAGCGTGCCCCCCTTGTTGTACCGGACCTTGCAGATTCCTTCCCGCCCCGGCCCGATCGCGCAGCGGTGACCGCAGGCGTAGCACTCGATCCTGCCGTCCCCGATATCGCGGCAGAGCGTACCGGGCGCCGAACGGGCCTTCAGCGTCTCGCGCAGTGTCAGTGTGTCCGGCTGCGTCATCTCAAATGCCGTTGGTTGCTTCCATATCCGAAAATTGAAAATAATTTACGCGGAAGTCAAGCCCTCATTCACCGTATTTTCTTTCGAACCAGTTTTTTCAGCGCGCGCATGTTCTCGCGGTCTTCGGCGAGGTCGTCTCCCTTCGGGGTTTCGAGGATCTTCGGGACGTCCGCGAGCCGCGGGTCGTTCATCAGGCCGGAGAAGCCCGCCGTCCCGATCTGCCCCTTCCCGATGTGCTCGTGTCGGTCGAGCCTCGACCCCAGTCCTCCCTTCGAATCGTTCACGTGGATGGCGCTGAGCCGGTCGAAACCGATCACCTCGCCGAATTCGTCCATCACCCGGGAGTATGACGCCTCGTCACGGATGTCATACCCGGCGGCGAAGATATGACAGGTATCGATGCACACACCCATCCTCTCCACGTCCCGTACCCCGGAGATGATCGCGGCGATCTGATCGAAACGGTGACCGAGCACGGACCCCTGTCCCGCGGTGGTTTCGACCACCGAGAGGACCTTCGCGCCTCGGGTCTGCGCGTGGACGACATCGAGGGATTCCACGATCAGGGCGATCCCAGCCTCCTCGCCGGCCCCCATATGTGCGCCGGGGTGGAAATTCAACATGCCGATCCCGAGCAGGTCGCACCTCCATATCTCGTCGGCGAGCGCCTTGCGCGATTTTTCGAGGATGGCCGCGTCCGTCGCGCAGAGGTTGATGAGGTAGGAGTCGTGGGAGATCACCGATCGGATGCTTGATTTCGAAATGGCGGTTTTGTAGCTTGCGGCGTCTTCGGCGGTGAGCGGCGGCGCCTCCCATCGGTTCGAGTTTTTCGTAAAGACCTGGAGCGCTGTCGCGCCGATCGATTCGGCGCGTTCGACGGCGAGGTAGATGCCTCCCGCGATCGACTCGTGGGCGCCCAGGAGGAGGCTCTCCGCTTCAGGACTTCGCTTTACTTTTCGGGACATACGAGGGTCGTATCCATGGGAGAATATAAAGGAAAGCGGACTCAGAGTCCACGGAAGAGCCGCGCCGCGGTGCTCCCGGAGCGAAGATCACTCGTCGGGGCCGGGATGATGTCCGGGACATCCGCCGACGGCATCGACGTCGCGATCATTCGGATCTCCCCGGTGGCCCGGGGTCACCGCGTCACGCTCCTCGGGTTCCGCACGCATCCTTATCCCCCGGGTTTCCGGCGCCTCCTCCTGCGCAATTCCGATCCGAAGACCGCGAAGCTCGACCAGATCTCCACGCTGAACATCCTCACCGCCGAACTTTTCGCGAACGCCGTCCTGGAGCTCTCAGCTTCGCTCGGCCTCCCCACCTCGCGCCTCGATTTCATCGGGAGCCACGGCCAGACCATTTGCCACCTCCCGGGGAAGATCAGGCTCTTCGGCCATCAGATACGCTCGACGTTGCAGATTGGACACCCCTCGGTGATCGCCAAGCGGACCGGGGTGATGACGGTCGGGGATTTCCGCGTCGGCGACATCGCTCTCGGCGGGTCCGGGGCGCCGCTCGTGCCTCTCTGCGATTACCTCCTTCACGGGTCGCCCCGGATCAACCGGGCCACCCTCAACATCGGCGGCATCGCCAACGCGACGATCCTCCCTCGTGGATGCCGGCCGGACGGCGTCCGGGCCTTCGACACGGGACCCGGAAACATGATCATCGATTGGCTGGCCGAACGGTTCTACGGGTCCGGGTTTGACCGCGGGGGTGCGGCGGCGCTCCGGGGCAGGATCATCCCGATGATGCTCAGGCATCTCGCCGCGCACCCGTTTATACGGGTCCGGCCGCCCAAATCGACGGGGCGTGAAATGTTCGGTGAACGGTTTGCGGCGGAGTTGGCGAGGAAGTTCGGCCGCGAGCGGAAGGACGATGTCATCGCGACGGTCACCGAATTCACCGCGCTGAGCGTCTACAGAAACTTCCTCCTCCATGTTGCGAAGGAGGATTTCCCGCAGGAATTGATCGTCAGCGGCGGCGGAGTCCACAACGAGTACCTTCTCGATGCGCTCCGGCGGTACTTCCACCCGACCAGCGTCATCATTGCCGACGACGCCGGCATCCCCACGGACGCGAAGGAGGCGATCTGTTTCGCGCTGCTCGCCTGGCGGACGCTCAGGGGAAAAACGGGGAACCTCCCTGCCGTCACCGGCGCGTCACGCTCCACCACCCTTGGCGTCATCTGTCCCCCCTGATCAGTAATCCCTGGTAAAGAAGAGGAACAGGACGGCCACACCCACGGCCGCCTGGACGTACCGGTACGCTGCCGGATGATTGTTCTTGAGGCCCTGCCAGAGCGACGCCGCGACGAACATCGCCGCCGTTAATCCGACGAAGAGTCCGATCAACGGCAGCAATCCCGGTCCACCCGGCAGGAGGACGGCCATGTTCAGCCCGGGGTTGATCACCGAGCCGTAGAGGACCACGAGGTGCAGGACGTACACGAACAGGGATTCCTTCCCGAGGATGAGCAGGGGCCTCATCCACGGACCCACCCTCTCCCCCGCGAGCCAGACCCCCGGCGCCATCACGAAGAGGAGGCCGAGCCGGACCAGGAAATACGACGGGCTTGTGTACCAAAAATCGTACTTCGGGTAGATGGAGAATGGAATCGCGGTCGAGAGGAGTCCGGCGGCGATGCACAATGCCCCGCCGAGGGCGAGCTTCTTCATGAATCGGGGTACAGCCCCGGCCTCGACGGCGACGATGAATTTCCGCGAGACCGCGACACCCGCGAAGAGGTACCCCAGGAACGGGAAGAGGGGGAACGGCGAACCGTGCAGGCTGTTCGAGAGCTGGGCGAAGAGGATCGGTGTGAAGTGGAGGAAGTTCACGTCCCAGACGATCGGCGTCAGCAGGACCGTGAGGATCAGCAGGGTCACCACGGCGCCGTGGAACCGGTCCTCGCTCTTGAAGCAAAAGAGGGTGAGGTGGAGCACGAGGAGGCCCGCGGAGATACAGGTGAGGACGTCCGATTGGAACAGGACCAGGAGATCCGCGGGGGTCGCTTCCAGCAACGTCTTCCTGAACGAGAAGAACGGGAGGTGGAGGAAGATGCCGATCAGGAAGATCAACACGATGCGACGCACCCGGCGCTCGAGTTCGTCGCTCCAATGATGGAATTCCGTCCAGCGCCGGTGGGAGGATATCACGAAGGTGAGTCCCGCGCCGAAGAGGAACGCCGGGGCCGTGATACCGTGGAAGATCTCGTGCAGGAAGAAGGCGAGCGTCGAGTGGCCGTCCGGCGAAAGGAATTGACGCACGACGTGTCCCTCGAGCATCAGGACGATGATGATGGTGCGAAAGAGATCGATGAAGAGGAACCGGCCCGCGTCCGGCGGCGATACCGCGGTCATCGGGGGAGTCTTCACACCGGGGTGAGGACGTTGATCGTGGCGACGTGAACGATGTCCTCGACGCTGCACCCCCGGGAGAGGTCAAAGGCAGGCTTCGCCAGCCCCTGGAGGATTGGTCCCAGCGCCACCGCGCCCCCGAGCCGTTGTGCGATCTTGTATCCGATGTTTCCCGAGTTGAGGTCGGGGAAGATCAGAACGTTGGCATTCCCGGCGACGGGGCTGCCGGGCGCCTTCATCCGGGCCACACCCGGGTCAATCGCCGCGTCAACCTGGAGTTCCCCATCGGCTTCGATGTCCGGCCGCGAGGCCCTGAACATCGCCGCCGCGCTGCGCGCTTTCTCAATCGCCGGATGTCCCGCGCTGCCCTTCGTCGAGAAGGAAAGGAACGCGACGACAGGGCCGAGGCCCGTGATGATGCGGAAGTTGTCGGCGGCCAGCCCGGCGATTTCCGCGAGTTCCCCCGCGGTCGGCTCGGGGAGCACGGCGCAGTCCGCGAACGCCATCACGCGTCCGGGAAATATCATCAGGAAATAGCTGGAGACTTTTTTCACCCCGGGCCGCAGGCCGATCGTTCGAAGCGCCGCCCGGATCACGTCGGCGGTCGTCGAGACGGAGCCGGCGACGCTACCGTGGACAAGGCCCGACCGGACCATCATTCCGGCGAAAATGAGCGGATCACCCGCGTGCCGTGGGCCGGATCCCCCGCGTCCCGCATTCCCCTTTTCGATGGCCGCGAGTTCGAGCTCCACCCGCCCGAGGTGCGCCGAGAGCGATGGATCCTCGATCGTGACCCCGTCGAGCCCGACGCCCTGGGAGGACGCCAGGGATCGGATCACCTCGGACGACCCGACGAGCACCGGCCGGAGGACACGCGACGAGGCGAGCGCGGCCGCTGCGCGGAGCGTGCGGACGTCGAGGGCATCGGGAAAGGCGACCGATCTGGAGAGCAGACGCGCTTTCTCCGAGAGGCCGGCCAGGATATCGTGGCTCATTCGTCGTTCTTTCAATCTTTGAGTGAAGGTCGCCTAAATCCAGACAAAAATCAAGAAATCCGGGGCGTTGAGTCGGCGCGCGACCCGCCGGCGCGGTTGCAAGTTTGACCGCCAAATACTATACTATACTTTACTTTAATGTTTGCGGGAGAATGCAGGTGCCGGACCAGGTCATTAACATATTGCTGATTGACGACGACGCCGACTATGCGGCGATGGCGAAGAACTACCTCCAGTCCTTCAACGGGAAGTCGTTCAGACTCACCTGGATGGACGACGGCGAGAAGGTCCTGTCGTACCTGAAATCCCCGAACGAAATCCACATCATCCTGATGGATTACTACCTCAAGACCCGGAACGGTCTGGAGATCCTGAAGGACCTCCGCGAGGCCGGTGTCGACCTGCCGGTCATCATGCTCACCGGCGGGAAGGACTTCCGTATAGCCGTCGAGGCGATGAAGTACGGGGTTGTCGATTACCTCGTAAAGGAAGAGGTGGTCGACACTTTGTTCCCGCGCTCAATCGTCAACGCCCTCGAGCAGCAGGACCTCAAGACCCAGATCTCCACGGCCGAAAAAAACAAGGTCATTTCCCAGCGAAAAACCGAAGCCGTCCAGGAACTCATCGTAACGATGTGTCACGAGTTCAACAACCCGCTCGCCGCCATCAAGATCAGCACCGACATCCTGACCCGTCAGTGCAAGGCCCCCGACGTCAAGGCCCTCCTGAGTGAACTCAACCGGAACATTTCAAGCCTCGAAAAACAGATCGTCACACTGCGAGACATGAACGTTCCTCCGCGCGTACCGTCCTGATCCTGCGAGAGGGTCACCGAAGCGAAAAGGGATGAAACCCGCGAAAAACGGCTGACCACCACGGTGGAATTGCTCACCAGGGGGCGCTCCAGGGACTGGAAATATGAATCTACCCGTGGGCGGAAGAATCCTTGATTATTTCAGGGAAAAGCCATATATTGTTGACTGAATGATCAATTTCCACTCTTTCAAGCTCGATAACCGGCTCTTCGCGGAGACCCGCCGGAAAACCACCCCGGTGATCAAAAGGTTAATCGAACCAGTTCAGTAAGATACAGTCCATGTCCCGGCCCTCCGGGACATTTTTTTTAACGGCCTGCCCGCATGCAAATACGGGATATCGGTGGTATGATCGAATCGTGGGCGCCCCCCGGGGTCGTCTGGGAGAAGGACAACGTCGGCCTCCTCGTCGGCTCCCCCGATTCGAAAGTCAGGAAGATCCTGGTCTCCCTGGACACCACCCCCGATGTCGTCAACGAGGCGATCGCGCTCGGGGCGGGCCTCATCATCAGCCACCATCCCCTCATCTTCACGCCGCTCCGCCACATCGACACCAGTTCGCGCACCGGGGGAATGCTGGAGTCTCTCCTGCGCCACCGCATCGGGTTGTATGCGGCGCATACCAACGTGGACTTCACGAGGGGCGGGGTGAGCGACACGCTCGCTGAACGGCTCGGGCTTCGTGACATCGTCCCGCTCGCGCCCCTGAACGGGCTGCGAAAAAAAATCGTTGTTTTCGTTCCGTCGTCGCACTCGGGGGGCGTGATGCAGGCGATGGCCGCTGCCGGCGCCGGTGTGATCGGCGGCTATGAATCGTGCTCGTTCACGACGGAAGGGACCGGGTCGTTTCTCCCCGGCCCGGGGTCGAAACCCCACATCGGCGTCGCGGGCCGGCTTGAACGGGTGAACGAGATCCGCCTGGAAATGGAATGTCAGGGCTGGAAGTTGCCCGGGGTCCTCAGGGCGATGAAATCTGCCCACCCGTACGACGAGGTTGCGGTCGACGTCTACGCGCTCGAGAACGGGAGCAGTGAGTTTGGGATGGGCTCGATCGGTGGATTCAGCCGCCCCCTCCCGCTGAAAAGGTTCTTACGGAGCGTCGCCGTCCGACTGGGCGCCCGGGGGTTGCGTTACTCAGGGCCGGCGGGGCGACCGATCAGGACCGTTGCCGTCTGCGGCGGAAGCGGCACAGACCTCCTGCCCGATGCCATCCGGGCGGGCGCCGACGCGTACGTCACCGCCGACGTCCGGTACCATTCGTTCCAGGAGTTCGAACGCGAGATCGTCCTCGTCGACGCGGGACATTACGAAACGGAACACCCTGCCGTCGGTGCTGTGGCGCGATTTCTCAGGAGCCGCCCCGAGGTCAGGAAGGAACGCGTCAGGGTCATTGAATCGAAAAAAAGCATTAACCCGGTCAATTATTTCCGATGACAAAGGAGACTACGGTGGAAAAAAGGCTTAAACTTTTATACTCACTGCAACTCGTCGACGTCGACCTCCAGGAGATTCAGGACCTGAAGGGCGACCTGCCCCACACTGTCCGTGACCTGCAGGCGCGCTACGACGAGATGAAGGCGAAATTCGACGCCCTGAACGCCGCCGTGAAGGAATCCAAGGTCTCCCGCGAGCGGGCCGACAACGAGATCATCGATATCGCCGCCAAGGTGGAGAAATACAAGGGGCAGCAGATGAGCGTCAAGTCGAACCGCCAGTACGACGCCCTCACGCGGGAAATCGAGATCGCCCAGCAGAAATCGCTTCTACTGCAGAAGGGCATGGATGGCGCTGAGAGCCGACTCCAGACATCGAAGACCGACGCGGACGCGCTGAAAGAACAGCTGGAGGTCCTCGGCGTGGAATTGAAGGAACGGCAGAAAGAACTGAAGGAGGTCAACAAGGAGCACGAAAAAGCTGAGCTCGCGCTCAACCACCAGCGCGAGAAGATCTCCGCCCGACTGGAGAAGGACGACCTCGAGCGGTACGATCGGATCCGCACGGCGAAGGGCGGAACGGCGGTCGTCAGCGTGAAACGCAACGCGTGTGGCGGGTGCTTCAGTCGCGTCCCACCACAGAAAATTCTCGAACTGAGACGGAACTCCCATATCTTCCTCTGCGAACACTGTGGAAGGATACTGGTTTCGGACTCACTCGTCGGGACGGGCGTGCCGACGGAATGACCGTCCTCGCGTATACCGACGGCGCCGCGCGCGGGAACCCGGGCGAAGGTGGCATCGGCGTGATCATGCGAGACCACGACGGCGGCGGAGTCCTTTACTCCTTCGGCGGGTACATCGGGACTACCACGAACAACGTCGCCGAGTACCGCGCGCTGCTCCACTGCCTGAAGCACGCATCCGGGCTCTCCTGCACCCGGATGATCGTCCATTCGGACAGCCAGTTGATGGTACGCCAGCTCCTTGGCCAATACCGCGTGAAGGACAAGAAACTCGCGCCTCTGTACCTCGAGGCCGTACGATTGTTGAAAGCGTCACCGTTCAACGTTCAGATAGTACACATCGACCGGGAATTGAACCACGAAGCGGATTTGCTCGCGAACGCCGGCATCGACGGCAGGATCCCCTGCCCGAGCGATGCGGTGAACGCCTGATCCGATAAACCGATGATCCGGTCGCGCACCGCGCAATCGCTCCGTTGGGGCCGCGTAAGCGGCACCGACGGGGAGGAAAGTCCGAACTCCATAGGACAGGGCACCTCCTAACGGGAGGGTACCGACGGCGCAAGCCGGCGGTAACGGAAAGTGTCACAGAAAATATACCGCCGGTTTCGCCCCCCGAAAGGGGGACGGGCCCGGTAAGGGTGAAAAGGCGAGGTAAGAGCTCACCCTCCCGTCAGCGATGGCGGGAGCGACAAACCCTGCCCGGAGCAAGACTAAATATATCCCGTGAACGGACCACCGCCCGCAAGGGCGGCCTATCCGTTCGAGAGTCGTCCGCTCCAGTCCCGAAAAGACTGCGGGATGGGTAGGTCGCTAGAATCCCTCCGCGAGGGGGGATCCAGATAAATGATTGCGCTTCCCTCGCGGGAAGACAGAATTCGGCTTACAGGTGCGCGACCGTTTTTTTTTCAACACGCTGAGTAATGAAGAAAACTTTCCGTTGGACGATCACTTCACCGGCCGACCCATCAGTCGTCGCCCGGCTCACCGCGGAGATGAACGTCCCGGACACCATCACCAGAATCCTCGTGAACCGCGGGATCGATTCGTACGACCGCGCGCGGGAGTTCTTTAAGCCCGGCATCGGAGACCTTCACGACCCGTTCCTCATGGACGGGATGGAGAAAGCGGTGATGCGGATCCTCGAGCGTCTCGGGTCTCACGAGAAGATACTGGTCTTCGGCGACTACGACGTCGACGGAACGAACAGCGCTGCGATGATGGTCCTCTTCCTGCGCGAGGTGGGGGCAGACGCGATCTTCCACATCCCGGACCGGGTAAAGGAGGGCTACGGCCTCTCGCAGTTTGGCATCGACCGCGGGGCCGATTACGGCGCCACGCTGCTGATTTCGATCGACTGCGGCATCACGGCTGTCGACCAGGTGGAGTACGCGCGCTCCCGCGGACTCGACGTCATCATCTGCGATCACCACGAGCCAGCCGAGGTCCTGCCGAAGGCGCTCGCCGTTCTCGACCCCCTGAAGCGCGGCTGCGGGTACCCATTCAAGAGCCTCTGCGGGTGCGGCGTCGGCTTCAAGCTGGTCCAGGCCATTGCGCTCCGTCTGGGCAAGCCGGAAATGGCATACCGGTACCTCGATTTCGCCACGCTCGCCACGACCGCGGACATTGTACCCCTGGTGGGGGAAAACCGGGTGATCACCAAGATCGGACTCGAGCAGGTCAACAGCGCACCGCGGCCAGGGATGAAGGCGCTGCTGCGCAGTTCCGGCGTGGAGCACGGGAAGATCACCACCGGGCAGATCGTGTTTGTCCTCGCACCCCGCATCAACGCGGTCGGCAGGATGGGCGACGCGACGAGGGCGGTCGACCTCCTGATCTGCACCGACGACGCCGAGGCCGACCGGCTTTCGCAGGTCCTCGAAGAGGAGAACCGCAACCGCCGCAAAGTCGACGAGACGACGTTCCAGCAGGCCCAGGACCGGGTCGACAGCGCGCCGGGCGGCGCCGCGCCGGCGGCGATCGTCCTGTTCGACGAAGGTTGGCACCCGGGCGTTATCGGGATCGTCGCGTCGAGGCTCACGGAAAAATATTACCGGCCTACCGTGATGCTCACCTGCGTGGACGGGGTGGCGAAAGGCTCCGCCCGCAGCATCATGGGGTTCGACATTCACACCGCCCTGAAGCGGGTTGAGCACACGCTCATCCAGTTCGGCGGCCACAAGTACGCCGCCGGCCTGTCAGTGCGACTCGACAGGGTCGATGAATTCCGCGACGCGTTCAACGCCGCGGTAGGGGAACTGATGACCGACGAGATCCGCACGCCGGCATTGCGGATCGACGCCGAAATCGGGTTCACCGAACTCACGCCCCGGTTCTTCAGAATCCTCAAGGAGTTCGCCCCGTACGGCCCCGGGAACATGCGCCCCGTCTTCCTGACCAGAAACGTCGAAGTCCTGGGCCCTCCCCGCATCGTCGGGAAAGACCACCTGCGATTCAGGGTGCGGCAGAACGGGACCACCATCGACGCGATCGGTTTCAACCTCGGTAGCCTCATCCGGGAGATTCCCGCCGCCGGCGGAACGATCGACATCGTCTACTCCGTCGACGAGCACGAATGGCCGACGCGCGCCGAGGGGAACACCCCCGCCGGCACGGCGACACCACAGTTGAAAATCAAGGACCTACGGAAACATATAAAGGAAGCCTGATCATGTCCGGACACTCCAAGTGGGCAACCATCAAACGGAAGAAAGCCGTCACCGATGGAAAACGGGGCAAGCTGTTCACGCAAATCGCGAAGGAAATCACGATCGCTTCGCGCATGAGCGGCGGCGACACCAAATCGAACCCCCGGCTGAGGCTCGCCGTCGACAAGGCGAAGGCGTCCAATATGCCGGCCGACAATATCAAACGCGCGATCCAGAAGGGCACCGGGGAACTCCCCGGGGTGGCGTATGAAGATGTCACGTACGAGGGATACGGCCCGGGCGGAGTCGCCCTGATCATCGAATCGGTCACCGACAACCGCAACCGTACCGTCTCGGAAATCCGTCATTTCCTGGAGCGCCACAACGGAAAGCTCGGGGCCTCCAACAGCGTCGCGTGGATGTTCCACCGCAAGGGGGCAATCACGCTCGCTCGCTCGAAATACGAGGAGAATGCCCTGCTCGAGATTGTGCTCGAAGCCGGCGCCGACGACATGTCGACCGCGGACGAATTGTACGAGATCACGACCTCCCCTGAATCCTTCCTCGCCGTGAAGGAGGCGATGGAGGCGAAGGGTATCACGCCGGATTCCGCGGAGATCCAGCTCATCCCGGAAAACTCCGTGAAGGTCGATGCGAAAGACGCCGAGCAGGTCCTGAAGCTGATGGAGGCCCTGGAGGAGCACGACGACGTCCAGCACGTCTACGCAAACTTCGACATCGACGACAAAGTCCTTGCCTCGTTCAACGCCTAGTCGCCCTGTCCGCCCGGCCGGCCGGGCAGCGGACACCCCCGGCCGAAAGGTGATCCTCGGGATCGACCCGGGAACTCTCGTCACCGGGTACGGCGTCATCGAAAGCAACCGGGGCGCGCTGACCCACGTCGCCTCCGGCATCGTGAAGAACCGCTCCGACCGGCCGATGCCCGCCCGCCTGAAACTGATCCACGAATCGCTTCTCGAAGTCATCAGGAAATTCCGCCCTGACGAGGTCGCCGTGGAGACCGCCTTTTACGGGAAAAACGCACAGTCCGCCCTCAAGCTCGGACAGGCACGGGGGGTCGCGATCCTCGCGGCCGTCTCCGGCGACCTGCCGGTTGCCGAATACTCTCCCAGGGAAGTGAAGAAAGCTGTGGTTGGGAACGGGAACGCCTCGAAGCAGCAGGTGCAATACATGGTCCACTCGTTCCTCGGGATGAAGGACAGCGGCGCCGCCCTGGATGTAACCGACGCCCTGGCGGTCGCCATCTGTCACGGCCATCGAGCCGTCGGGAGCCGGAAACGATACGCGGACTGGAAGTCATTCCTCCGGGAGAATCCTGACAGGGCCAAACAGCCGGGAGGTGCGCGATGATCTCACGGTTGAGAGGAACGATCGTTTCGAAAACACCTTCGGAGGTCACGATCGACGTCAACGGGGTCGGGTACCAGTTGAGCGTCCCCCACTCGACCTCCGAGGCTCTCACCGGCGTCCGCGGCGAGGCGGTCCTGCTGACATATCTGCACGTGCGCGAAGACGCCCTACAGCTCTACGGATTCGCGACCGAGGCCGAGCGCGACACGTTCCGGTTGCTCCTCTCTGTCAACGGCGTCGGCCCGAAACTGGCCCTTGGGGTCCTCTCGGGTATCCGGGTCCCCGAATTGCGGTCCGCGATCGCCGGGGGCAGCGCCGCCATCCTGAGTTCGATTCCCGGCGTCGGGAAGAAAACGGCTGAGCGGTTGATCGTGGAGCTGCGCGGCAAGGTTGGCGACGCTGAACCGTCCGCGAATCTCATACCAGCCTCGAGCGGCCAGCTCAAGATCCGCTCGGAGGCGATCGTGGCGCTGATGTCCCTCGGACACAACCGCGCGAGCGCGGAGAAAGCGGTGCGATCGGCCGCGGTCGAATCGCCCGGCACGGAGCTCTCCCTCGAAGAGCTCGTCAGGAAGGCGCTCGCCCACACCTCGAAGTAATTGATATTTCCCGCGATTGTGGCTACATTAACCCCGTCATGCAGAAGCGCACAGATCCGACGTCACCGGTCCAGCTCGAGAGCGAAAAGGAATTCGACCAGACCCTGCGCCCGCTTTATTTCAGGGACTTCGTGGGACAAGCAAGGATCGTCGAAAACCTGACCGTCTTCATCAGCGCCGCGCGGAAACGCGGCGAGACCCTCGACCACGTCCTCCTCACCGGCCCGCCGGGCCTCGGCAAGACCACGCTCGCCTTTGTTATCGCCAATGAAATGGGCGTTCAGCTGAAACTCACCTCCGGCCCCGCGCTCGACAAGCCGTACAACCTCGCAGGGATCCTCACGAACCTGAACGAGGGCGACGTCCTCTTCATCGATGAAATCCACCGACTGAACGCCGTCGTGGAGGAATACCTCTACTCGGCGATGGAGGATTTCAGGATCGACATCGTCATCGACAGCGGGCCCAACGCCCGCAGCGTCCAGCTCACGGTCCCGAAGTTCACCCTCGTGGGGGCCACCACCAGGGCGGGGCTCCTGTCATCGCCGCTCCGGTCCAGGTTCGGCGTGACGAACCGGCTCGACTACTACCCGTCGGCGGACCTCGAGCGGATCCTCGCGCGTTCGGCGCGGATCCTGAACGAGGAGGCCGATCCCGAGGGCTGCGCCGTGATCGCGAAACGGTCCCGAGGAACGCCGCGCATCGCGAACCGCCTTCTGCGGCGCTGCCGCGACTTCGCGCAGGCCGATGAATCGCTCAAGCATTTCCGTGGGCGGATCACGACGGAGGTCGCCGTCCACTCGCTCAAGAAGCTCGAGGTGGACGACCACGGCCTCGACGAGATGGACAAACGGATCCTGCTTACGATCACCGAAAAATACCGCGGCGGCCCGGTCGGCCTCGGCACCATCGCGGTCGCGGTGGGCGAGGAGCCGGGCACTCTGGAGGAAGTCTACGAACCTTACCTGATCCAGGAAGGGTTCCTGAAGAGGACCCCGAGGGGTCGCGAGGCGACCGACCTCGTCTATCAGCATTTCGGCATCGAACGTCCGAAGGCCCGGCAGGCCCAGGAACAACTCGACCTCCTGCGGTGAGCGACTACAGGGTCACGCGAACCATCCTCGGCCAGCTCCCCTACGGCTCCGACCTCTACGACGAACTCACCGCGATCGTCCGGCGTGAAAATATCCGGCTCGGCCGCGTCCAGGCCCTCGGGGCCACGACGCACGCGCGAGTGGCGTACTACGATCAACTCACGAAGACATATAACCCGATCGAGTTCCCCGGGGGAATGGAAATCCTCAACCTCCACGGGAACGTGAGCGTGCGCGACGGCCAGCCATTCGTCCACGTCCATATCCTCCTCGGGGACGCCGGGGGAAAGGTTTTCGGCGGGCACGTCCTCCCCGGGACGAAGCTCTTCGCCTGCGAAGTGTTCATCGACGAACTCGACGGACCTCACCTGGACCGACATCCCGACGAACGGACCGGGCTCCATCTGTGGGACTCGGGCCAGCTGGGCTGATGTCGCTTCCGCCAAGATCCTCCCCCCCGGGTAGCGGCCTCCGGACGGATCGGGATCAGCGCCGGAACCAATAAACGGTGGTGGTTTTTCGTCCCGGGCAACGAGTTCCTGAGCCGGGCTGACCAGCCTGGAGGGGTTGGCCAGGCAGGCTAGAATTGAGCTGGACCCCGACCGGGATTAAGGCCCCCTCCCTTCTTTTTTCACGACGTTTTTCCCTATATTTAACCATCCATACGAGCACTTCTACTATTGACCGTGAATAAAATCATCTTCCTCGTTCTCGTCTGTTCGTTGACGGCCCATACCCAGCAACGGATCCTCGTCTCTCCCAACGGCGACGCCCGCGCGATCACCGGCCGGGAGAGCATCTCCGACATCGTGAGGGCCGATGCGGCGAAGATGCTCACTGCAACCTGCAGCAACAAGGGGACCTTCGGCTATTCGACCGGCCTTTATCCCGGAGCAAATGTCCAGTTCGAAGCGTTCCACAAGGACATCGTCGCGATGTGGTACCTTGCCCCCGCGAGCGGGACGATCGACACGGTCTTCGTTTACAACCTCGACGTCGGGACACAGGACTCGACCGTCACGGTGCGGCTGTTCAACTCGAACATCTACCCCGGGAGCGGGCCGGGATACGACGGCTATCCAAGCCCGGGCAAACTCTGCTGGGGGTATTACGAGAGTACCAACGACCTCGACAACGGCCTCGCCGCGTTCCCGGAAGACGCGACCGATACGACCTGGTTTTCGACCGTCCCCGGCGCCATTCCCTCCTTTTCCCCGATGGGGACGGAGATCTGGGGGTTCGGCGGGTTCCCGAAGGTGATGAGCGCCTTCACGACGAACAGTGTCGCGATGGCGGAGCTGGCCACGGCAAGCGTCACGGCCGGCCAGCCGTTCTTCATCACGATCAGGATGTACGGGCCGCACGTCGAACAGGCGCAGGACCACCGCACCGGCTACCTGGCCGCGTCGGAGTCCGATGCCCTCCAGACGCATAACTGGAAATTTTACGAGCACATTTACCAGGGGCCCGGTTTCACCTGTCCGGGCTGGGTGGCCAGGGGAGATTTCAACTTCCTCATCTGGTACTCGATGAGCGTCACGACGAACCTACCGCCAGCCTTCAGCGATGTGACCAGGATTCGCAACACCTTTTCCACCGACGACCAGGCGGTGCAGGCGACGATCGTCGATTGCGACGCGCCAGTCCCATTACGCGCGGGCGTTGAGGAGGCCGTCATCAGGTACACCCTGAACGACGACGCGCAGCCGGATATCCCCCTAACGTACCTGGGGGGCGACATTTGGGAGGGCACAATCCCGGGGGCGGCCGTCGACGATAGGGTGACCTACAGGATCGTCTCCTCCGATTCCACCGGTTTCGCCGACTCGACCGGCGCGACAGAGTACCGCGTGGTCAGCCTCACGAACGGCTGGTATTCAGCCGACACCGGCGCGGCGTGCGCGGACCTTGACATCCGCGCGACCGGATCGACGATTCCTCCGTCGGCCTGGTTCGTCCCGTACCACACCGGTTCGGGAACCCTCCCCGGCGACGACGGCACGGCCGGGCCGTTCGACATGGGGGATAATTTTACGGTGTTCGGCGACACCTTCAGGTACGCCTGGGTGGGCGTGAACGGCGCTCTGGCGCTGAGCAAATCGGCCGACGACACCCTCGACGTCAATTCGAACGGGTTCGCCACGCAGTTATGGGATTTTCCGAACGCGCAAAAATCAGGTCGGGAAGACGCCGCGGGCGCCTACGAAATGCCGGGAATGTTCATCGCCCCGTTCTGGGCGGACATGATCGTCAGGGACAGTACGACAGACTTCGGCCGCATCGTCTACGGTAACGCCGGCGACACGTGCCTGTTCATCGTGGAGTGGGATTCGCTGGGGTCGTTCGCGGCCGGCGAACCGGCGACTGACCCCACCACGTTCAGGGTGGTGATCGACCGGTGCACCGGGACCGTCGAGTATCAGTACGTGAACGTCGGTACACGCGGTCTGGAAGCCCTCGCCCTGGTGGGGATGCAGGCCGATTCGAACGAGGTTTCCGGACCTGACCCGGGATGGATATATCTTAATCGCGCGGGCGCGCCCTCCGCAACGATCCCAAGGAACAACTGGTGCGTTCGCCTCTACCCCACGATCGGAACCCTTGCGCTCGACGGTTGGAATATGATCGCCGTCTCCCTCGACCCCCTCGACGGGGACTTCAGAAAGACGGCTCTCTTCCCGTCCACCACATCACCCGGCGCACTCACTCCGGCATACCGGTACACTGCTGGCTATCTGCCATCCGACACACTGGCCCACGGACTCGGTTACTGGATCAAGTTCGACGCGGCCGGGACCGCCGGCGCCTCGGCCGGGACCCTTGTGCAGAGCGTCAACGCCCCCGTGCAGGACAAGTGGAACATGATCGGCGGGCCATCAGGCGCTGTGCCGACGCCGTCCGTCGTCCCGTCCGGCGTCTCGGTCATGTCGTCCTACTTCGGCTACGGGCCGTCGGGGTACTATTCCGCCTCGTCGCTCACCGGCGGCAAGGGGTACTGGGTGAAGGTCTCCGGGACGGGGACCCTCGGCCTGACGTCGACCGCCCTTGCCCCGAAGGTCGAGGCTTCAACGCCCAGCGGGACCGATCCGGAACGGCTGAACGCCATCACCTTCCGCGATGCGGCGGGCCGAAGCGGAACGCTCTACTTCGGCGACCGGGACGCGACCGGCCCCGACCTGGAAATTTTCGAGATGCCTCCACCGCCTCCTGAGGGCGGTTTCGACGTCCGTTTCGGCTCGCAGCGCTTCATCGACTGTTGGCCTGAACCTTCCGACGCAAGTCCCGGATTCCGGCTGCCCATCTCGTTACGCGGCGCGACGAGGCCGATCACGGTCAGCTGGGACATTCGGCGAGGCCCCGCCGACGGCGCTTCGATCGGCCTCACCGGCGAGGGCAATGCCGATCCGGTCCTCGCGCTGCTGGAAGGTTCGGGGAGCGCAGTGCTTCGCACGGCGACATCGGGGGAATTCTCATTGAGGGTGACAGGGGGTGGGAGCAAACCGGTGGAATATTCACTCGGGTCGAATTATCCTAATCCGTTCAATCCTGCCACACGATTCGAAATACGACTTCCCGCGGACGGAGATGTGACCCTCGCGGTGTATGACGTACTCGGGAGGGAGATGCGCGTCCTCTCCGAGGGACGCAGGAGTGCAGGAGTATACACAGTGGAATGGGACGGGCGGGACCCGAACGGGCTCGCCTCGCCGAGCGGCGTTTACATCGTGCGGATGAAGGCGGGCGAGTTCACCGCCGCCCGGAAGATCGTTTTGATGAAATAACCGGGAGCGGCCGAAGGAGCGCTTTGAGGTAGGAGCCGGTGTACGAAGCCTCGGTCGCCGCCACATTCTCCGGCGTCCCCTCCGCCACGATCGATCCGCCGCCGTCCCCCCCCTCCGGTCCCATATCCACGATCCAGTCGACGGCCTTGATCACGTCGAGGTTGTGCTCGATGACGATCACCGTGTTCCCCTTGTCTACGAGCTTGTTCAGCACCGCCAGCAGCAGCCGGATGTCCTCGAAGTGCAGCCCGGTCGTCGGCTCGTCCAGCAGGTAGAGCGTCTTTCCCGTCCCCGGCTTGGAGAGCTCCGCTGAGAGCTTCACTCGCTGCGCCTCGCCGCCCGAGAGGGTCGTGGCCTGCTGCCCGAGGCGGATGTAGCCGAGGCCGACGTCGTGCAGAGTCGCCAGTTTGCGGAAGAGACGGGGCACGTCCCTGAAGAACTGCACCCCCTCCTCGACCGTCATCTCAAGGACGTCCGAAATCGATTTCCCCTTGTAGAGGACGTCGAGCGTCTCGCGTGTGTATCGCTTCCCCTTGCAGACTTCGCAGAGCACGTAGACGTCGGGCAGGAAATTCATCTCAATCTTCTTCACGCCATCCCCCTCGCATTCCTCACACCGCCCGCCCTTCACGTTGAAGCTGAACCGCCCCGGCTTGTACCCGCGGATCTTCGATTCGGGGAGCTGGACGAACAGGTCCCGGATGTGGGTGAAGAGGCCGGTGTAGGTGGCGGGGTTCGACCTGGGAGTCCTGCCGATCGGTGACTGGTCGATGTCGATCACCTTGTCGAGGTGCTCGAGCCCCTTCACCGACTCGTACGGAAGCGGAGCGTCCTTCGCCCTGAAGAATTTCCTCGCGAGGATCCTGTAGAGCGTCTCGGTGATGAGCGACGATTTCCCCGACCCGCTCACTCCTGTGATGCAGACAAACGCCCCGAGCGGGAGGACGAGCTCCGGCGACTTGAGGTTGTGCCCCGTGGCGCCCTTCAACGCGATCGATTTTCCGTTACCCTTCCGCCTCGCCGCCGGGAGGGCGATGTCGAGGTCTCCCCGCAGGTACCTGACGGTCAACGAGGCTTCGCCCACCGTCCGCATCAGTTCGGCCGGAGTCCCCGCCGCAACGAGCCGGCCGCCGTGTTCCCCCGCCCCCGGACCCAGGTCGATGACGTAATCGGCGTTCTCGATCATCTCGCGGTCGTGCTCGACGACCACGACGGTGTTGCCGAGGTCCCTCAGGCCCTTCAGGGAATTGATTAATTTGATGTTGTCGCGCTGGTGGAGCCCGATGCTCGGTTCGTCGAGAATGTAGAGGACGCCGACGAGCTGAGAACCGATCTGGGTCGCCAGCCGGATTCGCTGCGTCTCGCCGCCCGAGAGGCTCCTTGCGGAGCGGTCGAGCGTGAGGTACTCCAATCCAACGTTGACGAGGAACCCCAGCCGCTGACGGATTTCCTTCAGGACCTGTTCGGCGATCACCTGCTGGCGTTCGGTCAGGGCGATCGCGTCGAAGAACTCGAGCGCACGGCGGATCGACAGGTTCACCACGTCACGGATCGTCACCTGTTTCGCGCTCTTCGCGTCGACCAGCTTCACCGCGAGGCTCTCCTTCCTCAGCCGCCCCCCCTTGCACTCGACGCAGGGAATCGTGTTCATAAACGATTCCACCCACCGGCGCACTCCCTCCGAGGACGTTTCGTCGAAGAACCGCTTGAGTGTCTTCATCACCCCCCCATACTTCTGGCGGTATTTCACAACCCGGCCCGAGGCGTAGGTGTAGGGTATTTCGTACTTTTCGTTCCCGCCGCCGTAGAGGAGGAGGTCGATCGCCTCCTTCGAGAGCTCGCCGACGGGAGCATCGAGCGATATGTCGTGCTTCGCGGCGACGGCCTTCACCTGGTGCCAGAACCAGGTATCGCGCGGTTTGCCCAGGGGCGAGAGCCCTTCCCTGTTGAGCGAGAGCGACTTGTCGGGGACGATCAGGCGGATATCGAACTCCTTCGTCTCCCCCAGGCCGGCGCACGCCTGGCACGACCCGTACGGCGAATTGAACGAGAAGGAATTCGGCGCCGGATCGTCGTAGCTGATGCCGCACTCGAGGCAGGCGAAATGCCGGCTGAAGAGCTGGTCGGTGGTTTTGGCGCCAGCGCCTGAGGTGACGATGACCGCGCCCGACCCCAGCCCGAGGGCGGTCTCGATCGAATCGGTGATCCGGCTGCGCGCCGCCTTCTTCACCGCGACGCGGTCCACCACAATTTCGATGTCGTGGACCTTGTACCGGTCGGCCTTAAGTCCTTTCTTGATTTCCGCGACCTCGCCGTCGATCCTCACCCGCAGGAAACCGTCCTTCTGGATCTTCTCGAACAGCTCCCGGTAGTGGCCCTTCCTCCCCTTCACGACCGGCGCCATGATCTGGATGTTCGTCCCATCCGCGAGGCCCATCACCGAGTCGAGGATCTGGTCCACCGATTGCTTCCTGACCGGCTTGCCGCAGTTGTAGCAGTGTTGGATTCCTACCCTCGCGAACAGGAGTCGGAGGTAGTCGTAGATTTCGGTGACGGTCCCGACCGTGGATCGCGGGTTATGGGAGACGGACTTCTGCTCGATGGAAATGGACGGGCTGAGGCCGTCGATATAGTCGACGTCGGGTCGTTCCATCAGCCCCAGGAACTGCCGGGCGTAGGCCGAGAGGCTCTCGACGTACCTCCTCTGCCCTTCCGCGTAGATGGTGTCGAAGGCGAGGCTGGACTTTCCCGATCCGGAGAGGCCGGTCACGACGATCAATTGGTCGCGCGGCATCTCCACGTCGATGTTCTTAAGGTTGTGGACGCGGGCTCCCCGGACGACGAGCTTGTCGTCGGAGAGTCGTGGGGCTGGCATCGCGGGCACTGGGAGGGGCCTCGGCTCGTTCGTCGGGAAATTCGGCTTAGACAATCAATATAACCGTTCCCGGGGGGTAAATGCAAGGAGCGGCGAGGGGAATGATCCCGGCGCCGCTCAGGACGGAGATTGCACTGGGGCCGGGGCGCGTCCGGGCAGACCCCGGCCCCGGCATCGGGGGCGGATGAAGGGTCAGTTCGCCCCGGTCGTGAATGAGTAGGTGTAAGGCGCCGGAAGGGTCTGTCCCCGTTTCGTGCTGAGCCCCGTTCCGATCGTCACGCTGTACGTCGTATTCGCTGCGAAGCCTGCCGGGACGTAAAAATAGAAATATGAACAGCCGTCACACATAATCACTGTCACAGGGATTGACGGACTGATCTGCAGAGACCCCGCAACGGCTGCCTCGTTCAGCGGCGCATCGGTGTAGACGTAGAACAAATTGTATGGGGATACACCCACCGAGCCGTCCTGCGGAAAGGTCGAGAGGATGGAGAACGGGGCCGTGGTGAATGAAGATTCGAAGCCCTCGGCGAGGCGGGATCCTGCCAGATCGCGAAGCGTGGTGTCGATCCGTATTGTGAACGTCGTCGAAGCCAGGAGTCCGTCCTGTGGAGCGAAATTAATGCTGGTCGATCCGGGATTGAGCCCGTAGATAATCCCTGAGGTGGCCGGGGACAAACTAAACGCGGACCTGAACGTTGACGTGTCGATCGGGACACTGAAATGCAGCATGACGGATGCATTCAAGCTGATCCCCGTCGCCCCATCCCAGGGAGATACATACATCACGCTGAACGGTCTCGTGGTAAACCGGGATGTGAACGGTGCCGGGATCCTGTTCCCCCGGGCATCCTCCGCCGAACCATCGAGGGTGAGCGTAAATTCGGTGGCAGTGGGAAGGAGTGTTGTCGGTTGGAACCCCACCGATGTGGAATCGTATCCCAGCCACCAGTTTCCGGTCGTTACCGGTTCGACAGTCAGGTGTGTGAGGATGGCGGCTGAGACCTTGCTGTTGAATCTCAACTGGGGGTACGTGTACGCCGAAACATTTACATCACCGTCCTGCGGCTGGACCTCCATCACCCTGAAATACGGCTCTGGAACGAACGTCGCCGTGAACGGAGGCGCGAGCGCGTTCCCATTGATGTCCCTGGCGGTGGAGTCAACGGCGATCGAGTACGGTGCGCCGACCTGAAACCGGAAGTTCGAGCGGTACCCGTTCGAATCGACCGGGTTCAGGATGAAGACGTCGCCGCCGACTGAAATGATAAAGTTCGTATCCGCATTGATATTCCCGTCGGGAGAGTAGAGACGGACCGAGCGCCGCACCGACGTCAGGTCCATGAACTTATTGAACCGGACCTGGAACTGTGAATAATAGTAGCACCATTCGAAGCCGCAGTCATACCGGTAGAGCTCCGGGTAGGGACCCGTCGTGTTCGCGGCAGGATAAGAATGTATCACCTTCGGCATGATCGAGGGATCGCCCAGCGACCCGGTCGGATCGCCGGGGGGGCCGGCGGGTCCCATCGGGCCTTCGCACGAGAGCGCCGCTACGGCGCAGATGAGGATCAGTACGATTTTCATGCGACCTCCTTCGTTATCGTATTGCCCGGCAGGTCACTCCTCAGCGCGCCGTCCGGAATGAAAAAATGTACGGGGCCTCCAGCATGCTTCCCCCCTTCGACCTGATCGTGGCCGAGATGGTGACGGTGTAGAGCGTACCCGGCTCCAGGTTTGCGTCAGGATCGATCGCGAATTCCCACGGGTTCTGGCGGTAATACAGGAATCCCGACGGGACGAGGGCGCCCGTCGAATCCCTCAGTGCGTAGGATCCGGCGATGCTCGAAGTATCGAGATTGCCCGAAAAATAAATGAAAATGATATAGTTGACCGGACGACCGGTATCGCCGTTGGCAGGCTGGGTTCCGATCACGCCGAAACTCCCAGTGGTGAAGGAGAACGAATACGGTTTCTGCAACCCTCCGCCATGGTAGGCCTCGAGGGATGTGTCGATGGTGACCGTGTAGAGTGTCCGGGCGGCCAATTCGACCTGGGAGAAACTCACCGTCGTCCCGGCGGTGTAGATCAAACCGAGGGTCGGGGGGGAGATCGAGAAAGCCGCTTCGGCCGTACCGGCGTCGATCTCCGCGTTAAAACCCACCGAGACCTGTTCCGTGAGCGTTACATTCTCGGATCCCGGGACCGGCTCCGCACTGATGGCGGCGAGCGGCGCCGTGGTGAACGAGAACGTCGTGGCCGAGGCAAGACGCATTCCCTCGGTAGACCTCAGCGACGTATCGATTGTCACGGTGTAGCGCGTCGAAACAGCGAGATAATGGTCGGGATATATGAAAAAGGAGTTGTCGCCTGGCCAGCTCGTGACCTCGAACCCAAGGGGCGGCTCGATATGGATCGACCCGCGGATGGTGGAATAGTCGGGGAGAGCGTTCGTCGACACGCTGAGGGGATAGAGCGGGTGGACATCCCCCCAACCGTCGGGGGGATAGACGTAAACGATCCTGAAATCGGTGGTCGTAAACGCGAATTCGTACGGTTCGAGGAGGTATGCGCCGTTGGCGGATCGCAGTGTCGTGTCGATCCGGACGGTAAACGTGGTCCCCTTCGGGAGGGGCTCAAGCGGCTGGAAGTAAAACGAAGCAAGCCCGGAGTAGAGCTGGAAGATGCCGTCGACCGGGGGGTCGATGGAGATCGAGGCTCGCACAGTCGAGGTGTCGAGGCGCGTATTGAAGTTGACCACGATGGCCGTGCCCTGGTCGACGTCCATCTCCCCGTTGCGCGGAGTCGTGCTGGTGACCACGAAGGGCCGGGTCACGAAGGTCGAGACGAACGTTTCTGGAAGCAGGTTACCGTCGCGGTCGGCCGCGCCCGAATCAACGGTGATGGTGTAGGCCGTGGAATTTTTGAGGGAACCGTTGGAGCTCAGCCAACCATACGACGCCATCGTCGAATCCGGATTGATCGACCAGTACCCGCCCGCATCCGGGTAGAGGCGGACGGCGTCCAGGATCGAACCGTCGATCCTGCCGTTGAACCGCACCGAGACCGTGGCTGAGGTGGGCACGTCTCCTGCCCCGTCGGCCGGCGTCGTCGAGCGGGCGCGGAAATACGGCTCCGGCACGAACGTCATCCTGAACGGCTGGGTGAGGCTGTTCCCGTGGATGTCTCTCGCGGTGGAGTCAACCGTCATCGTAAAGGTTTCCCCGATCCGAAAATTGCCCGTTATCCGGTTCCCATTGGAATCGACCGGCGAGACGAGGAAGAGATCTCCCCCGAGCACGGAGATCAGGCCCGAGTCGGCCGCGATATTACCGGAGGTGGTCTCCAGCCCGATTGCCCGGCGCACGGACGACACATCCATATACTTGTTGAATCGGACCTGAAGCTGAAGGTAGGACGGGCAATAGTTCGCAACGCAATCCTTGATGTACAGATCGGGGTACGGGCCGATCGAATTCGCCGGTGGAAGGGTGAAAACGACCGCGGGTAGGACCGAAGGATCGTCGAGTGAACCCGGACCGTTGATGGTCTGGTAAATCTTCTCCTCACAGCTCAACGCAAGAAGGCTGAGTGCGATGAGCGTGGCATGGAAGGTGAACTTCGGGATCGGGCAGCCTGACATTCGACGACCTCCGGAATGTTGTGTGTCTCCGCGGAAGCATCACGCATTGGCGTGGGGATGAACGATGTTATCAGATCAGGAACGCGACATTGGCATGATGGACGATATGATTCCGGGAGACGAAACGCTCCGAACCGGGTCGTGCGTGTGCGGATATGCGCCGCACGGGGGCCTCCCCCCTACCCCATCTTCTGTCTCTTGTGGAGGAACTCGAACAGGGCCACGTCGAAGGGCGTGGTAGTGTCGAGCAGAATATAGTCAATATTATTTTGGCGGCACTCCCGCTTGTAGGAATCGAGGAATTTGCCCATTTCTTCGCGGTACGCCTGCTGAATGTGCCAGGGCTGGGTGGTGATCTTGTCGCCTGTTTCCATATCCCGGAAGACGGCGTCACGGTCGAACGCGAAGCTCCTCTCGAGGGGGTCGAGCACCTGCATCACGATCACCTCGTGCTTCCGGTGCCTGAAGTGCCGTAGCGCGGTCATCACCTGGGCCGGGTCGTCGAAAAGGTCGCTCAGGAGGATCACGAGTCCCCGGCGCTTGATCCGTTCGGCCACGCTGTGGAGAGTTTCGGATGTCGCGGTCTTATTCGCCGGCTTGACGGCGTGGAGGGCGCGGAGGATCTCCCTCAGGTATGACTTCGTCGCGTGCGGCGGCATGAAGGTCCTGAGCCTCTCGTCGTACTGGACGAAGCCCACGGCGTCGCGCTGCTGGATCAGGAGGTGGGCGAGGGCCGCCGCGACGTACGAGGCGTACTCGAGCTTCGAAAGGCGCCCCTCCGACGCGTATGCCATCGACGCGCTCGCGTCGAGGACGATGTACGCCTTGAGGTTGGTCTCCTCCTCGAACTGCTTGATGTAATACCGGTCGGTGCGGCCGTAGATCTTCCAGTCGATGTGCTTGATCTCGTCGCCGGGCATGTACTGGCGGTGCTCCGCGAACTCGACGCTGAACCCGTGGTACGGGCTTTTGTGGAGCCCCGTGATGAATCCCTCGACCACCAGACGCGCGACCAGCTCCATGTTCGAGAGCTTCGCGACGACGTCCGGCTGCAGGAAGCGCAGGTGGTCTGGGACGACGGAGGGCATTAGGGCTGGCCTCCGCTCCCCGCCTTCTCCGACGCCACCGCGGGCGCGTCGCCCCCCCCGAGGATCTCCTCAGGACCCTTGCCCAGGGTCTCGAGCTCGAACTTCGCCGACGGGGCGAGCTCGTGGGCGGGATAGACGGCGAGGAATTGTTCGTAGTATTTCTTCGCGCTGTCGGTGCGGCCGAGTTCGTTGTTATAGAGGAACGCGAGCATGAACATCACCTTCGGCGCTTCCTGGCTTTTCGGGTAGAGCTCGAGGAACCGCATCTGTGAACCGACGGCGAGCGCCTTGTCGCCGGGCGCGTTCGCGCGGATCATCACGGTCCGGTACAGAGCGGTTTCCGCCACGGCCTCCGACGGATAGGTGTTGACGACCTCGTCGTATTTTTCGAGGGCGAGGATGTATTTCGCGGAATCCTCGGCGGCCCTGCCCTCGTCGTAGAGGTCCCGGGCGTTTCGGCCGGAGCAGGAGGAAAGCAGTACAAGCGCAGAGACGGTGAACAGGGAAAACAGGATATGTTTCATTGGATGACTGATGGTGTGTGAGTGAAATCTACGAAGAGCGGTGACATTTTGCAACCCCGGGCGTCAGGGTCGTTCCAGGACCGAGATGAAGAACCCGTCCGTGGGATGGCGGTGGGGCAGGAGCGTGAGAGAATCGTGGGCCCCCTTTTCGATGCCCCACGGTATCGTCCCGGAGACGTCCAACGGCCGGAAACCGGCGTGACAACTCAGGAAGCGCCCCACGACCGCTTCGTTTTCCGCGGAAAAAAGACTGCAGGTGGAGTAGACCAGGCGACCGCCCCGTTTCACCAACGGCGCGTAGATGTTCAGGAGGTCGAGCTGGCGGCTGGCGAACCGCGCAACCTCATCCTCGCGGATGCTCCACTTGAGTGCGGGATTTCTTCTGATGGTTCCTGATCCCGAGCAAGGGGCATCGACAAGGACGACGTCGGCCCTGGCGTCGTACCGTTTCGGGTCGAAGTCCTTCTTCGCCACGGCGAGGATGATGCCGGCCCCGCCCCGCCGCGCCCGGACGGTGAGTTCCTTCAACCGGGCAGGATCAGTGTCGACGGCGATGATCTTCCCCTTGTTCTTCATCAGGTCGGCGAGGTGCAGCGATTTTCCACCGGCGCCAGCGCACCCGTCGACGACGAGATGCCCCGACTGCGGTGCGCAGGCGAGTGAGATCACCTGGCTCCCCATATCCTGGATTTCGTACCACCCCTCCTTGAAAGCGGCCGAGGCATTCTGGTTGAATCGCTTCGAGACGCTAAGCGCGGAATCGGGAAACGAAGCATCCGTCGCGGCGATCCCTTCGGCGACAAGTCGCTCGCGGCAGGCGTCACGGTCCGTTTTAAGCCGGTTCACCCTGAGCGAGACGACACCCGGACGGTTGAGGGCCGTCAGGAGATCCTCCGCTTCGGAGGGCCAGCGGCTAAGCCAGTCGGCCACCATCCAATCCTGGAACGAGTGTTTCACGGCGAGCATCACCTCGGGGGCCTCCATTAGGAAGCCAAGGTCCTTCGCGCCGGCGATCCAGGAAACGAAGGCGGCGGGGTCGAGGTCGGGAAAATAGGGGGTCCAGAGCGGCCGCAACTCCTCGGGTGGTGGCGGTACTTCTGCGAAGAGGCCGGGGAAAATGGACGAATGGATCACCAGGAGCGGAAGGTACCTCCGGGCTGGGGCGTCGATCGTAGAATACGCGGGGTGAAGCCGGAGGAATTCTTCAAGGATGGTCTCGAGGAGCCGGCGGTGGCGGATGACGCCGAAGAGGACGTCCGAAATGGTGCGCCGATCGCGTGACCCGAGATACTGCCGCTCACGCAGGAAACCCGAGACCAGACGGTCGACGGGGCCGGGGCCGCGGTCGGCGAGCACGAGAAGTTCGATGACGTGGCCGGCGATCGATGCCGGGATCATACCTCCACGCGGGGTTCGTTCATTTCCTCCGTCCGGTAGGCGAAGGCCATCCTCGGGGTGCTGAACGAGAAACCGATCCGGCCCTCGTGGTTCAGGACGATCACGCCGCCGCGCCCGTCGACTTTTTTCCGGAGGACGTCGATGCCGTAGTCCGCCGCCTGCTGGGGATCCCTCCCGTTTTCCTCCATACGGTCGATGATGGTCTTCGCCAGGACGACCTTGATCATCCCTTCGCCCCAGCCGGTGGTCGACACCCCGCCGATTCCGTTTTCCGCATACGAGCCGCAGCCGATGAGCGGCGAATCACCGACGCGCCCTGGATATTTGTTGAGGGTCCCGCCGGTGGAAGTGCCCACGCAGATGTTGCCGGAACGGTCGATCGCCACGGCGCCGACGGTGTCGCCGGGGTGTTTCGTGAACGTGTCTTTCGCGGTGAAGCCGGACGTGGCGTTGACCGTCTTCCAGAGGTCGCGTTCGCGCTGAGCGACCAGTTCGGCCTCCTTGCAGAGCGTCATCCCGGCGCTGACGGCGAAACGCTCAGCGCCCTCCCCCACGAGGAGGATGTGCTCGCTCTCCTCCATGATCTTCCGGGCGAGCGTGATGGGGTGCATCACCCTCCGGACGGCCGCCACCGCGCCGCACCGGTACGAATGTCCCTCCATGATGCTCGCGTCGAGCTCGACCTGGCCGTCCGCGTTCAGGTGGGAACCCCGTCCGGCATCGAAAGTGCCATCGGCCTCCATCACCCGGATGGCCTGTTCGACCGCGTCGATGGCCGTGCCCCCGGACGAGAGGATCCCCCACCCCGTTCCGACCGCGGAGGCGCAGCCATCGCGATGGGCCCCGAGAAGGGCATCGGGGATATCCCACGCTCCGCCGTGAACGATCAGTGAAATCATGAAGAACCAGGCCCTGAAATGGAAATTTTATTGATAGAAGGTAAGGAAAAAGGGCCCCGCAATCAAAGCAGGCAACGCCTGAACCGCTTCCATCGATTTGATGATGAATTTTCGGAAGTTCATTCTCTTCATGCCTATAAAAAAACCGCCCGTGATTTTCATCGCGGGCGGCCCGTTACACTGTAACCGCCCGCAAAGGAGCGGAACGGAAGGAGTTATTTTTCCTTGTCCTTGTCGTCCACTACCTCATAGGAAGCGTCCTCGACAACTTTTCCGTCCTTCTTCCCGGCTCCGTTCTCAGGCCCAGGGCCGGATTGCGGGGGAGCCTGATCGCTGCCCGGAGCTCCGGCGGTCGCACCCTGGTACATCACGGTGGAGGCCTCGCTCCAGACCGTGTTGAGGTGCTCCATCTTGCTCTTGATGTCCGCGGTGATTCCCGCCTTGACGGCCGCATCGAGGTCATCCGCCGCGGTCTCCACTTTCGTCTTCAGGTCGGCCGGGACCTTGTCGCCGAATTCCTTGACGTGCTTCCGGGTCTGGAAGACGAGGTTGTCGGCCTGGTTCTTGATCTCGACATCGTCCTTCTTTTTGCGATCCTCGGAGGCGTGCGCCTGCGCGTCCTGCCGCATCTTCTCCACTTCCTCCTTGCTGAGGCCGCTGGACGAGGTGATCCTGATGCTCTGTTCCTTGTTGGTAGCTTTATCCTTGGCCATCACGTGGAGCATGCCGTTGGCGTCGATGTCGAAGATGACCTCGATCTGGGCCACTCCCCGCGGCGACGGTGGAATGCCGTCAAGATGGAAACGGCCGAGGGTCCTGTTGTCGACCGCCATCGGGCGCTCGCCCTGCAGGATGTGGATCTCCACCGACGGCTGGTTGTCGGCCGCCGTCGAAAATATCTCGGACTTCTTCGTCGGGATGGTCGTGTTCGACTGAATCATCGGCGTCATCACGCCGCCGAGGGTCTCGATCCCGAGGGAGAGCGGGGTCACGTCGAGGAGTAGCACATCGGAGACGTCGCCCGAGAGTACGCCGCCCTGGATCGAGGCGCCGATCGCGACCACTTCGTCCGGGTTCACACCCTTGTGCCCCTCCTTGCCGAAGATGTCCCTGACGAGTTGTTGGATCCTGGGCATCCGGCTCATTCCCCCCACGAGGATCACTTCGTCCATCTGGCTCGGGTTGAGCCCGGAGTCACGAAGCGCCTTCTCGACCGGCGGGATGCAGCGTTTCACCAGGTCGTCCACGAGTTGCTCGAACTTGGCGCGCGTGATGGTCATGTTGAGGTGCTTGGGGCCATCGGCAGTGGCGGTGATGAACGGAAGGTTCACCTCCGTTTGCATCAGCTGCGAGAGCTCGACCTTGGCCTTTTCGGCCGCCTCCCGGAGGCGCTGGAGCGACATCGCGTCCTTCCTCAGGTCGACGCCTTCGGTCTTCTTGAATTCATCGGCGATGTACTCGAGCAGGCGATAGTCGAAATTGTCTCCGCCCAGGTGTGTGTCGCCGTTCGTCGATTTCACTTCGAAGACTCCATCGCCGAGCTCGAGGATCGAGATGTCGAACGTACCGCCGCCAAGGTCGAATACGGCGACTTTCGCTTCCTTCGCCTTCTTGTCGAGGCCGTAGGCGAGCGCCGCCGCGGTGGGCTCGTTGATGATTCTGCGTACGTGGAGACCCGCGATCTCGCCGGCTTCCTTGGTCGCCTGCCGCTGCGCGTCGTTGAAATACGCCGGGACGGTGATCACCGCTTCGGTGACCTTCGACCCCAGGTAGTCTTCCGCGGTCTGTTTCATTTTCTGGAGGACCATCGCGCTGATCTCGGGCGGGGAATAGATCCTGTCGCCGATCTTGACGCGCGCGGTGTTATTGTCTCCCTTGACGACGGTATACGGGACGAGCTTCATCTCTTCGTTCACCTCGTCGTGGAACCGCCCCATGAACCGCTTGATCGAGAAGACGGTGTTTTCGGGGTTCGTCACTGCCTGGCGTTTCGCCGCCTGGCCGACCAGTCGTTCGCCGCCTTTGCTGAAGCCGACGACGGACGGCGTCGTTCGCGCACCTTCCGAGTTGGCGATCACCACGGGCTCGTTGCCTTCCATCACGGCGACGACGGAGTTGGTCGTACCCAGGTCGATTCCGATGATTTTGCTGGACATACTCAAAATACCTTCAATGTTAAATCCTGTATTCCGGACTGAATTTCAATAATAAGACTTACAACAGACGTGCCAACTTTAAATCCTCGATTATTCTATATAAATACATATATTCACAATCAATGAATGAACCCGCAGAACGCTAATTCGGCCACTGTGTCAGAAAAATCTCAAAAATCTGCCAAAGCGTCGCCCGTCGTTGACAGAGCAGGCGTCCCCCTTACCGCCCGAATCGAATCCAATCGAATGACCGAAGAAGGTATTCGAAGCCACCTGGAAACGACGATGATGGGAAGGGAACTCCACCTCTTCGAGTCGCTCGACTCGACGAACGATACCGCCAAAAGGCTGGCCCTCGAGGGGGCGCCGGAAGGAAGCGTCGTGGCGGCGTTCGATCAACGAGCAGGCAGGGGCAGGCAGAACCGGAGATGGATCGCGGAGCCGGGGATGAACCTCACGTTCAGCGTCATCCTCAGGCCCCAGATCAATCCTGAATTCCTCGGGGTCGTCTCACTGTTCGCATCGGTCGCGGTTGCGAGCTCCGTCGGTGAGATGGCGGGAACGGATGCGGGCTGCAAGTGGCCGAACGACGTCCTCCTTTCGGGGAAGAAAATCTCAGGCATCCTCTGCGAGTCCTCGATCTCTGCCCGATCGGTGGAATCGGTGATCGTCGGGATCGGCCTGAACGTCAACCAGCGGGAGTATCCGGTCGACATCGCCAGGACGGCGACTTCGCTGTTCATCGAGACCGGCAGGGTGATCGACCTCCCGGCGGCGCTCGGCCGCGTCCTCGGCGCCCTGGAGAAATTCTACCGGCCATCCGACGCCGGATGGCCGGCGGCGATCGTCACGGAGTGGACGAAACGCAACGTCATCCTCGGCACGCGTGTGGAGGTTGCGGGGACGACAGCCCGGAGCAATCGGATCAGGGGGATCGCGCGGTCGGTGTCGCCCACGGGAGCTCTACGGATCGAAACGGACGGCGGGACGCTCGAGGTCACGGCGGGGGATGTGCACCTGATATGATCCTGGCCTTCGACATCGGGAATACGAACGTCTCCGCGGGCGTCTACGACGTCGGGAGGCGAGGCGGGTTCGTCTCTCACTGGACGCTGCGGCGGCCGCCCCGGGCCGGCCGGACGTGGTGGAAGGAACTCACGGTCCTCGTCTGCGCGGAGGCGGGGGTCGACCCTATGGACCTCGCCGGCTGCGTCGTCAGTTCCGTCGTCCCGGCCGTCCGAAAAGTTCTGCCGGGAGTCCTCGGGAAACTCACGGGGAGTGCCCCCCTGTTCGTCAGCGGCGCGCTCCCGCTCGGGTTGCGGTTGGCCTACGACGATCCGGGCCTCCTCGGCGCGGACCGGGTCTGCGCGATGCTCGCCGCCGTCAGAAAATATGGATCTCCGGTCATCGTCGTGGATTGCGGGACGGCGATCACCTTCGACGCCGTCGCCCGCCCCCGGAAACACATCGGCGGAATGATCGCCCCGGGGATCTCGATGTCCGCCGCCGCCCTCGGACACGGCACCGCCGCGCTCCCCTCTGTTGAACGCGAATGGTCAATCCCAGCCAGCCCAGCCAGCCCAGCCAGCCCAGCCAGCGCTGCCGGCACCGATACCGTCGGCGGAATCCGGTCCGGGGTCTGGTTCGGGGCGATCGGATGCGTCAGGGAGAACGTGGGTGAACTGAAGGCGATCGTGGGGCAGTCGGCGACCGTCGTCGGGACCGGCGGAGACGCCCCCGCCCTGATGAAGGCCGCCGGGCTCTTCGACGTGCTGGATCCAACGCTCGTGCTCGAGGGTGCGGTGCTCGCCTGGCGGGTTACTTCACGGCGACGGGCAGGGTCACGGTAAACTCGCTCCCCTTGTTGACACCGCTCTTCACGGCGATCGTTCCGCCGTGGGCATCCACGATCCATTTCACGATCGCCAGCCCCAGGCCGGAACCTCCGAGCGTCCTCGACCTCGCCCTGTCCACCCTGTAGAACCGGTCGAAAATCTTGGTGATTTCGGACTTGGGGATGCCCATCCCCTGGTCGCGGACGACCATCGTCGCGGCGCCGTCGTTCTTCGCCAGTGAAAGCGTGATGGCGGTCTTCTCGCCGCTGTACTTGATGGCATTGTCCACCAGGTTCAGGATCATCTGCCGCAGCCGCTCGCGGTCCCCCCAGATCAGCACGTTGTCGGTGTTCTCGATTTTCACTTCAATCGATTTCGGCGAAGCGAGGATCACCGACTCGTCATAGGTGTCGCGCAACAATTCGTCCAGCCGAACCCTCTCCCGCTTGATCGCGGGCTGGCCGGAATCGCCCCTCCCGAGGAGCATCAGGTTTTCGAGGATCGACCCCATCCGCAACGCCTCGTCGAGGCACTGCGCGACGATCTTTTTCAGCTCCGAGGGGGAGGTCCTGCTGGCGAGGGCCGTTTCGAGCTGTGTGCGGAGCACCGTCAGCGGGGTCCGGAGCTCGTGCGAGGCGTCGGCCGAGAACTGCTTCATCAGTTCGAAGGACGAATCGAGCCGGCCGATCATCCCGTTGAAGGTCTCGATCAGCCGGCCGATCTCGTCGTCGACGTCGTGCGACGGGATCCGGGCAGAGAGCCGGTCGGCGGAGATCTTACGGGCGATGTCGGTCACCTGATTCACCTTCGCCAGCGATTGCCTGGAGAGGAACAGCCCTCCGGCGAACGCCAGGAGGACCATCAGGGGGCCCATCAGGGCGAGCACCCTCATGAGTTCGGCGAGCGTCTGCTCGACCGCTTCCACCGGCACGGCGACCAGGATCTTCCCGCCCGGGGTTTCCTGAGTGACGATCCGCAGTGGCTGGATGCGAAACGTGGAGACGGTCCGGAGCATGAAGTGCGAATCGAGGGGGAACCGGGCGTGCTTCGCCAGCGAATCCCCGAGGAGGTTACCGCTTTGGCAGAAGAGGGTCTCGTCGGGGCTCCAGACCTCGACAAACTCCTTCACCGGGTAGTAGGCGCTGTGCTCACGGATCGCTGCGATCACGGCCGCGTCCGACTCGGGGGACGCATCCCGCTTCTCGAGCTGCTGGGCGATCCACTTCACCTCGTTAACGAGGGAATGGTCCAGCTGGTCGTACAGGGAGGCGCCGACGATCTGGTAGGTGACCGTCGCGATGATGACGAAGGTGAGGGCGACGACGAGGGTGTACCAGAGGGTGAGGCGCGAGCGGATGGAACGGAACATCTACTCCTCTTTGAAAATGAATCCCACTCCCCGCACGGTGTGGATAAGCCGCTTGGGGAAGCCTTCATCGAGGGCTTTGCGAAGGTAGTTGACGTAGACGTCGACCACGTTGGTCCCGGTGTCGAACGTGTACCCCCACACCTGCTCGGCGATCTCCCGCCGGGTGAGGATCCGGTTCTTGTTCCGCATCAGGAACTCCAGCAGGAGGTACTCCTTGGCCGTGAGCTGGATGTTCTTCATCGACCGGCGAACGGCGCGGGTTTCGACGTCGAGCTCGACGTCCGCGACCTTGAGTACCGGCCCGTGCCCCACGCCCTGTCTTCGGAGGAGCGAACCCACGCGGGCGAGCAGCTCGGCGAACGCGAACGGCTTCGTAAGATAGTCGTCGGCCCCGAGGCGCAGGCCGTCCACCCTCTCCTCCACGGTGCTCCGTGCGGTGAGGATGAGGACCATGCTCTGGACCTTGTTGCGGCGGATCTCCCGGAGGACCTGGAGCCCATCCTTCTTCGGCAGGAGCAGGTCGAGGATGATGAGGTGGTATTTCTTGGTCGAGGCGAGCCGGTATCCCTCTTCGCCGTCATTCGCCACGTCCACCGAATAGCCCTCCTCCTCCATCCGTCTGGCGACGGAATCGGCGAGGTGGAGCTCGTCCTCCACGATCAGGAGATTGATCTCCCGGTTCGCAGGGTTCTTCAGTGTTTCCAGGACTGTTTTTGGGGCCCTCGGCATGGCAGGTAGAAAATACTACACTTTTTTCCGGTCAACGGCAACGGAGGGAAATCGCGTGACCTCCCCCGGGCGCGAAAAGGGACGGAAAAGGGTGAAACGGGTGAACCGGATTGACCGAGCCTGTCAGGGGAGTCCGAACATCGAGACGGAGGCCTGCGCGTACTCGACGAGCGGGCCAAAGTAGAGGCCGATGAGGAGCGTCGGGATGAGAAGGAGAAGCGTGAGCGCAAGCTCTGCGCCCGAGAACGTGAGCGGCGCCGCCCCCGCGACCGGCTCCTTCAGGAACATCGCCCGAAGGACCCGCACGTAGTAATAGAGCGAGACCACGCTGTTGAGCGCCCCGATGACGACCAGCCAGATCAGCTTCGCGCTGATGAGCGCGGAGAAGATGTACAGCTTCCCGACGAACCCCGCCGTGGGCGGCAGACCGGTGAGCGAGAGCAGGAAGACGGTCATCGCGACCCCGATGAACGGCGACTTCTGCCCGAGGCCGTCGTACGCGTCGATCTCCTCGGACCCCGTCTTGTTCGCCACAAGCATCACGATGTAGAACGCCCCCAGGTTCATGAAGAGGTAGACGGCGAAATAGATCATCACCGCTGAGATCCCCTCGCTGTTCAGCGCGGCCACCCCGAGGAGCATATACCCGGCGTGCGCAATGCTCGAATACGCGAGGAGCCTCTTGAGATTGTTCTGCCAGAGCGCGACCAGGTTGCCGACGGTCATCGTGAGGACCGCCATCACGGCCAGGAGGTGGTTCCATTCGAACCCGTTGAGGATCGCCCACCCGGAGGGAGACGAGGTCCCCATCATAATGTCGACGAATGTGACCTTGAAGAAGCGGATCATCATCGCAAAGCCGGCCGCCTTGGAGGCGACGGAGAGGAGCGCCGTGATCGTCACCGGCGCGCCCTCGTAGACATCCGGGGTCCAGAAGTGGAACGGCACGGCCGAGATCTTGTACCCGAACCCGACGGTGATCAGAACGCCCGCGACCACGAGGGCGGGCAGACTCACGACGCCCGAGGCGAGGACGCCGTTGATCGCGTAGATGTCCAGCGAACCGGTGAGCCCGTACACGATCGAGATGCCGTAGAGCATCATCCCCGAGGCCACGGCGCCGTAGAGGACGTACTTGAGGGATGCCTCGGCCGAATCGTCGGCGTCGCGCGTGAAGCCGGTCAGCAGGTACGACGAGAGGCTTGTGAGCTCGAGTGAGAGGTACATCATCAGGAGATTGCTCGCTCCCGCCATCAGGGTCATCCCGAGGGACATCGCCGTCAGGAGGGCGAAGTATTCCCCGGCGCCCATCGCGCGGGTCTTCAGTTCGGAGCTCTGCAGCGAAAAGAGCTGGACGATGAACGCGGAGAGGAGGATCACCAGCTTGAAGAACCTCGAGAAGGCGTCCACCGCCACCATCCCTGAGAAGATCGAATCGGAGCCGGGCGCCTGGGCGAGCACGAAGTAGGCGGCCAGAAGCGTCCCCGCCATTGCGGTGACGGCGGCCGCACTCCTGTTCCGCCCGCTGAGCAGGTCGACGAGGATCACAGCGCAGAATGTCGCGCTGAGAGTGATCTCAGGGTAGAACAGCCTGGTACTGGCGAGAATATGCTCGAGCATGGGTTCCTACCGGCCTGTTTGGGCCATCGCCGCGTTGATGTTCACGACTTCCACAAGCCTGTTGACCGCGGAGCTCATCAGGTCGATCGCGGGAGCGGGATAGATGCCGAGGAAGATCACGATCACCGCCAGTGGGACGAGCATGAACAGCTCCCTGCCGTTGATGTCGGGAAGGTTCTTCCATTTTTCGGGGAGCGTGCCGAGGAAGACCCTCTGCAGCGTCCAGAGCATATACGCCGCCGTCAACACGATGCCGATCGTCGCGGCGATGGTGATTTCGCGGAACGCCTGGAAGGCGCCGATGAACGAAAACGCCTCGCTGATGAATCCGCTCAACCCCGGCAGGCCGAGGGCTGCGAAGAAGGCGACTACCATGATCCCCGAATACTTCGGCATCTGGTTCATCAGGCCGCCGAAATCGTTGAGGCCACGGGTATGGGCCCGGTCGTAGAGGACGCCGACGATGAGGAAGAGCATCGCGGTGATCGTGCCGTGGTTGAACATCTGCATCACCGCGCCGGTGACGCCCTGGGTGTTGAGGGCGGCCATCCCCAGGATCACGACGCCCATATGGCTGATGCTCGAGTAGGCGATCAGTTTCTTGAAATCGGTCTGTGCCATCGCCACGAGTGCGCCATAGACGATGTTGATGAACCCGAGGATCGCCAGCGGCATCTGGTACGCGACCGTCGCGTCGGGGAAGATCGGGAAACTCACCCTGAGGAGGCCGTACGTGCCCATCTTCAGGAGGACACCCGCCAGGATGACGCTGATCGCCGTGGGAGCCTCGACGTGGGCGTCGGGGAGCCACGTGTGGAACGGAAAGATTGGAACCTTGATGGCAAAGCCGATGAAGAGCGCGATGAAGGCGAGGTACCTCCAGGTGGTGTCCGCACCCGAGAGCAGCGAACCCGGCTCGAAATTCGCGGGGTTCATCATCGCCAGCATATTGAAGGTGTGCACCTTCTCCCCCGTCGCCGGATCGAGGACGCTGACGCTGAAGTAGAGGGCAATCACGGCCAGGAGCATCAGGACGCTCCCCAGGAGCGTGTAGAGGAAGAACTTGATGGCCGCGTATTCCCTGCGCGCCCCGCCCCAGACGCCGATCAGGAAATACATCGGGAGCAGCATCACCTCCCAGAAGACGTAGAAGAGGAAGAAGTCGAGGGAGACGAAGACCCCCATCATTCCCGTGTCGAGCAATAGCAGGAGCGCGAAATACCCCTTGAGCGACTTCTCGATCCCCCACGAGGAGAAGACTG
>JANNFI010000135.1:0-38509 GCA_031379665.1 Ignavibacteria bacterium | reverse complement strand
GATGCCGAGGACGAGGTAGAGCGAGTTTGCCTCAAGGAAGTCGTACACTCAGTCACCTTGGATTGATCGTTTGAATTCGAGCCGCGCGACGCGGACCTTGAGCGAGAAGATCCAGAAGAAGAGGCCTGTGAAACCCGCCAGCGAGGAAAGAAACACGATGAGCATCGTCGGGTTCATGCTTACCTTCCCTCTGGTGTTGATGATGGGATCCGGATGGAGGCTGGCGACGATCCGCGGCATCACGAACATCAGGAACGGCATTGTGACGCCGGCGATGATGGCGTAGACGGCGGCGAGGGTGGCCCGTTTCTCGTCCTCCTGAACCGACGACCTGAGCGCGAAGTAGGCCCCGTAGATCAGGAGGAGAACGAAGATGGAGGTCTCCCTCGGGTCCCAGTTCCAGAACGACCCCCAGGAAAACTTCGCCCAGATCGCCCCGGTGAGGGTGGTAAGGGCGCAGAACAGGAGGCCCAGGCCGGCTGCCGAACCCGATCGGAGATCGTCGTCGAGTTGCTTTCGCCGGAGGTAACGGATGGCGAAAATCACCGACACGACGAACGCAACGACCGACGTCCACGCGAGCGGGACGTGAAAAAACAGGATCCTGGCCTTCTCCTCGAGCCCGGGGATGACCGGGTACTGATACCATTCGGTCACGTCGGGGACGATCGGGAAGACGTAGGCGCAGATGATCACCGCCGTCAACCACAGTCCGAGTATGATCTGGAATCCCTTCATCGCGACATCAATATCATGGTTCCAAGATAAGCAATAATTTCGGTTGCTCAAAAACCGCTCAATCCTTCCAGATGAAGTCGAACACCAGGTACGATACCGCGTTGATGGCCACGATGTACGACAGGAGCACCCGGAACTCGTCCGAGGCCGCGTCCCACCGGGGGTCCTCAATCGCTATGGTAGTCGCCCGGATGGCGGTCAGCAGGAGCGGCAACACGATCGGAAACGAGAGGACCGGATAGAGGGTTCCCCTGGCGTTCGCCTTGGCGATCAGCGCGCCGATGATCGTGGAGGCCGAGGCGAGCCCGACCGTGCCGAGGAAGAGGGCCGTGCAGAGCGTCCAGAGGCCCTCCACGGCGAATCCGGGGACTACGAGTGCGTAAAGGACGGTCAGGACGGTCGTCAGCGCGAGGAGGAGCAGGACATTGAACAGGAGCTTCCCATAGAACACGGGCGTCGAGATGGTCGAAAGCTTTAGGAGCAGGATCGTCCCCCGGTCCTCCTCGGTGATAAACGTCCTGGAGAGGCCTGACATCGCCGCGAAGAATATCAGCACCCAGAGGAGGCCGGCGTGGACCTGGGTCGGTACCACCGCCGACTGGAACGAGAAAAGGATGATCGAGAGCGTCGTGACCGTAAAGAGAAAGAGGGCGTTGAGGGCGTACCGCGTCCTCAGCTCCGAGGCGGTGTCCTTCCTGAACACAGCCGCCGTGACGTCCGCGAATCCGCCGGCCTTCACGCCGGGGCTCCCTTCGGGATCCCGTCGGATCCGAGCGCGATTTCCGAGGCGCAGATCGCCACATCATCCTGCTCGTTGGTCGCGATGATCGCGATACCCTCCTTCTTCTGCTCCTCGAAGAGCGTGAGCACCATCGCGATTCCCTCCGCGTCCAGGTTCGTACGCGGTTCGTCGAGGAGGAGCAGCGGCGGCCGGTCCATCCACGCGAGGGCGTATTTCAGGCGTTGCTTCATCCCGGAGGAGAACGTCCGTACGAAATCGTGCCTGCGCCGCTCGAGCGTGACCATCGCCAGGAGCCTTTCGTAGTCGGCCGCGGTGCGCGTCCCCCCCCGTATCCGGTCGATGATTGTGAGGTTCTCGAGCGCCGTGAATTCCTCGTACACCTGCAGGTACGGGGCGACCATCCCGATGTGACGGAACATCAGACGCTCCGGGACCGGTTTCCCTCCTACCTTCATCCTGAACGTCCCCGACGAGGGCGAGAGGAGCGATGCCACGATCTTCAGAAGCGTCGATTTCCCGGAGCCATTCCTGCCCGACACCGCGAGGGTTTCCCCTCCACGGAGGTGGAACGACACCCCCGAAAAGATGGGGCGACGGTTGAAGTCCTTCCGGAGCTCCTCGGCGACGATCTCGATGTCCGGCATCGCGCGTCCCTACCTGACCACTGAAAATTTTCCGGTATGTTCAGCGCCGTCGACGGTGAGGATATAGATGTAGATACCGCTGGAAAGCGGCCGGCTGAATCCGTCGTGGACGTCCCACTCCGCGATCTGCACGAACGGCGTCGAGAGGTCGTCGCGCAGGGACAGGGGTCCCTGGAATACCCGGTCCATGCCGATCCTGAGGACCGTCAGGCTGACCGAGGCCGGCCTGGCCGTCGCAGGGATGTGAAAATTGAGCGCGTGCGAATCGTCGAACGTGAATGGATTGGGTGCGGGCGTGACTGCTGCAATGACTGAAGGGACGGTTTCGAGCGTCGACCAGTTCGACGGGTCGGAGACGTCGAGGCGAACGAACAGGCCGTTCGCCAGACTTTTGTACGACTCGTCTCCCGCGTCGGCCATCTCGTAGACGAACGAGTGAATCCCACGGGGTGCGGTCTCGTTGATGTTCGCGACGATGACCGACATCGGGGTGGACCCGACGATGTTCACCGGGTAATAAAAAACAGAGAGCGCGCCGATTTCATCGCTGATCGACCGTGACGGCGGTGTATAATCCATCACCGGCGCCGTGACGATCCGGGGATATTCCCGGCCCTCCGTATAGAAAGCCGAGGTATCGGCGTCGGGGCCGGTCTTCGTGTTCCAGACGGCCCATTGCAGGAAAGCCTCCCTGAAGGACGATTCCCATTCATTGAGGGCGCTGTTGAGGGCGTGGACCGCCACCCCGCCGGGCATGAGTTCCCAGGTTCGTCGGATGACGTCCCGCGAGTATTTTTTTTCGATAAACTTGCCGAAGATTGAACGGCTGTATTCGAGGAGGCCGTCACTCGTCGGGAAGGAGGAGTCCGGGTGGACAAAATGTCCCCGCGGCGGGTACCCTCCCGGGCCGGGCAGACCCCTGATGTACTGGTAATAGTCATTGATGTCGTCGTAGACGACGTCCTCCATCCAGGTCGACGTAATCTCCATGAAGTACTCATCGCCTGCCCAGTAACCATATGAACCGAACTGCACGGCGTGGAAAAATTCGTGCGCGGCCGTTACGCGCAGACCGTCGAGTCCCCTGCTGGCGAATTCCCGGAAATCCTGATCGACGACGATCGTGCTGGTGTACCGCGCCGGTGTCGACATCCCGATCCGCGTGCCGCGCGTCGTCCAACCATAGTACGGGGACGCGTTGCTGATGGTCACGTCGTACAGCCCGGGGTCAGGCTGAATCGGGGAGATGTATCCGAGCTCCGACGTCTGCACGTCGTAGACCTCGCTGAAGATGGAGCCGGCTGAATCAACGAAAACCTCGTGGGTCCCGGGAATTCTGTTCCCCAGGGGATCAAGCATGGCCGGGGCGTTCGATCCCGTGGTATCATAGTGGAACCGAAAAACTCCGATCGTACGCTCGGCCTGCAGTGCGGTCTGGACGAAGGGGGTGGCCATGAACGCCTGATGGGTCCCTGGCTCCATGAACCCTGATTCACGAAGCCAGGCTTGTAGGCCGCATTTACCATCGCGCGAGCGCCCCTCGTCACCCGCGGCGCCGTCGTCCGCCCGGAGGGACATCGCCGCCGGAATCAGGACCAGCGAAGCGCACACAATGGAGGACACGGCCCACCTCCGCAATCCGGGACGCGATCGGGGGTCACTCACGGGCCTTCCCCTTCTTTCGTTCGAAGAGGGGATGATGGAACGATGTCACCGAGAGGACGCCTTCGTCGGCGACGGTGAGGATGAGCTCATTTTCGTTGTCGTGATTGAGGTCGCCGATCCCGAAACTCCTGACCCCTCTCGAACTCGTGAGGTTGACGGGGCCCGCGAACCGCCCGGTTCCGTCGCCCGGCAGGAATTGCACGGTCCTCGTCCGGTCATTCACGAACACGAGGTCAACCCGGCCGTCTGAATCGAAATCGGTCACCAGGAGCGACTTGCGGAACGGAATTCTGACATCCGAAGCGATGACCTCGACGTCACCGAACGCCGTATCACCGGTCGCGATGGCGACGGCGAGGATGTTGTCGGGTTTCTGGAGGTTCAGGAGCAGGTCGTCGACCCCGTCGGCGTTCAGGTCGGCCATCCAGGCCGAGACGCCAGACGACCGGGTTCCCGGGTAACCGACGGTGATGTTACCGTGGAATTCGAATCCGTCGGCGATCTGGCGGTAGCTCGTCACCGTCCATTCAGACCCGCTGTCGGAGACCGTGATCAAGACGAGGTCCCGCAGCCCGTCGCGGTCGGAGTCGTGGGTCGTCGTGGCAACGATGCGCTGAGGCATCGCGATGCGAGTATCGGTCTCCTCGTAACGGTTCCGGTCGATGAGATCGTAGGCGAGCAGGTGGGCGTCCCGGCCGCCCGTTCCTCCGACCATGGCATAGATGCGTCGCCCCCCCCCTTCCTCCGAACGCCGCGCGTCGAGGGCCTCCGCGGGGCCGGAAGCTGTGACGGTCATCGGCGAAACGGTGAGGTCGCCGCGGTTCAGGGAGATGTGCGTCATGGTCGCTCCGTCCGGACCGGTGCCCAGAAAGTCACGTTCTCGAGCCGAGGACACCAGGGGGATCAGCCCGGTGACGGCGTGCGGCAGGACGAGGGTCGACTGGCCGTTCAGGTTACCCTTCCCATCGTTGAGGAAGAGGTTCAGAACCGGTTCCGAGGCCTGGGTCAGCACGACGTCCATCCAGCCGTCATCGTTCAGGTCGGCCAGCTCTACGTCGACCGGGTCATTGCCGGTCGCGAAATTCCATTCGGCGGGCCCGGGAAACTCGATGGACCGGTTGTGGAGGATCCGCACGACGCCGTCATCGGAGGACAAGACGGCCGAGTTCAGGAATCGCCTCCGGGAATCCTGAAAGAAGAGGACGTCGTGCGGCGAGGGACCTGTGGCGTACGATTGCTGAGAACCGAAGAACCCGGCGCCGTCCTGGTACCGGACGACGAGTGACCTCGCAGCGGGGAGGAACATCAGGATGTCGTTGCGGCCGTCGCCGTCGACGTCACCCACGCGGATCTTCTCCGGCGCCGCAGTGAGTTCGCTCCGTTCTGTGTCGGAATAATTACCGGAGCCGTCTCCAGCGTATACCCTGAAGCCGGGGTGTTCCCCGAATCCCAGGACAATGTCCCGGTGCCGGTCCCCGGTGAGGTCGCCGATCGCCAGGGCGATCGGTTCGTCATCGAACTCCAGGACGAACGGATCGCTATAAACGAAATTCCCGAAGCCCGAGCAGATATCGACCCTGTTCCCGATCCAGTCGACGAGAGCGATGTCCGGCTGATCGTCGCCATCGAGGAGCGACACGACCACCTGACTCACGGAGATATCCGGAAAGAGGACCGGCCCGGGCGTGAAGCCTCCCCTGCCGTTGCCGGCGAATGTCGTGATCCCGAGCGTTTTTTTCCCGTACAGGAGGAGATCGGCGTTCCGGTCGGCGTCGAGATCGGCAATCGTGAGCTGTTGAAAATCGCCCGGAAGTTCGAGCGTTGACGACGGGACGGGGATGCCGCCACCCCCAGTCAGGAATATTTCCGCAGTGAGTGGCCGCGGGCCCGTGAGGAAAACGACGTCATCGCGCTGATCCGGGTTCAGGCGGCCGCAGGCGGCCACGAGGGGGACGCGCGCGGATGCGGGGCCGTGAAGAAGTTTCCATTCGAAGGAACTGCCTCCCTGTTCGAAGACCGTGATGTGGCCCGACCCGGCGACGATCACGTCGGGGACGCCGTCGCCGTTGAAATCGCCCCTCGCCTGGACCTCCGCATCGTGAGAGAGCTTCAATTCCGAACGGTAGTCGAAGGCGACCTTCGACGGCTGAGCGCCGAGAGAGGACGCACAGAGGATCAACGCCAGGATCAGGAGGTGCGCTCTTCGGACTGCGTCACGGTTCGGTGGTGTTCTCCCCGGCAGGTATCCCGGCGTGGTCATCGGCCGGAGTCGCGGCGGTGCTGCAGCCTGAAGTTTCTGCGGACGAGCGCCTGACGATAGCGGCGCCGTTCCTCTGCGGTGGCCGGATGGATCGGTTCAGCTTTCTCGGGTGTCCCTGCCCCGGAAATCGCAACGAATGTGAGATAGGCCGTGTTCGCCGTCTTCCTGACCCCCGTCAGCTGGTTTTCGGCGCTCACCATGACACCCACCTCCATCGAGGTGCCAAACACCCGGTTGACCGAGGCCCTGAGGGTCACGACCTCCCCCAGTCGGATCGGCTGGTGGAACACGAGGTTGTCGACCGCGGCGGTGACGCAGATCCGGTTGGAGTGACGTTGCGCGGAGATCGCCGCGGCAATGTCCATCCACTCCATCAGCCTTCCACCAAGGAGGTTGCCGAGGTAATTGGTGTCGTTCGGGAGGACGAGCTGCGTCATCTCTACATGTGAATCCCGGACGAAGCGTTTTCGTTTTTTCATGATCAGGCCCTTAGTCGGTTCATTGACGGTCGGGGAGAGAAGCGAGGATTTCCTCGACCTCCTCCCTCAACGTGGTCGAGGGAAAACGCTCGAGGAGTTTCGCGATTTCCTCGCGTGCCTCGCCGGACCTCCCCCTGGTGAGCAGGCTCTTGATCTTGCCGAGGTACGAGAGTTCCGCGTAGGGCGAATCGTGGTATTGCTGTATGACGAGGTCGAAATAGACCCCCGCAGATCGATGGTATCCCAGGTCGACGTATTGTTCCGCTGACTCGTACAGTTTTTCGGCGAGCCGTCCGTTGAGTTCCCGGATTTTTTCCTCGGCGTCAGCTCTTCGCTCGTCGAGGGGATAGTACTCCACGAACGCCTGGAACTCGTCGATCGCCTGCCTGGTATAGGTCTGGTCCAGGCTCGGTCTCGGCGCGAGATTATAGTAGCTCAGGCCGATCCGGTACTGCGCCGCAGGTATGAGGGGGCTGGAGGCCATGTTGCGCTTGAGCGTCCGGTACTCCTCGACGGCGAGGAGATATTCCTCCTTGTTGAAACGCGACTCCCCCATGTAGAACTGGGCGTCGTCTGCGACGATGCTCCCCGGGAACTGAAGCTTGACGATTTCGAATTCCGTGGTGGCTTCGAGGTAATCCCCGTCGTCGAACAGGGCCTTCCCCATCGCGAACCGTTCCTCGGCACCGATGTTCACCATCTCCCCCGACGAACCGCAACCGGCCCAGATGAGGGTGAGAAACAGTGCCACAAAAAAGCCGGCCGGCTGACGTCCCAACTTGTGAGTCGCATTCGATTCACGCTTCAACTTCGCACCTGAAAAAAAAGGAAAATCGCGGCGGCAGTGGCGCCGATGATGACGAACGGTTCGATGAACCGGTCGAAGGAGCGGGCATCGGGGACGGTGCCTTTCGTGAAGGCGAGTGACTCCGACTCGAGGAGGGCGATCCCGTCCTCGGCAACGGTGTCGATGGCGCTTCCGGTGAGGGTGCCGGCGTACACGACCCGCCGGGTGTCCGTCAATTCGGAACTGAAGACGGCAGTCACGACACGGTCGACCACGCTTCCCGAGAACATCCCCTCGTCCCGTATGTTGCGGTATTCCACCGAGAGTGTCAACCCCCGGACGTTCCACCGGGCGGCCGGATCGGAAGCGGATCGTCCGGCGATGACCTGTTTTCCCGCCGATCCGAGGAGCGCAGCCAGCTCGGTTCGGGCAATCCAGGAAATCGTCGACGAATCCACATCGAGGACGACCGTGTCCATGAGCGCGGCGCCGGCGGAATCGAGGACCTGGCGCCCGAGACCGGAGACCAGCGATCTCATGACGGTGATGTTCGTCGGCACGGTTGCGCGCGCGGCAGTAGCCGGCTCGCTTGATCCACATCCGGTGACGCCCGCGCAGAGGCAGGCCGCGACGGCGAAGGCCGCCCGCCGGCCGAGGCCGGGATCGGAACGCTGTCGGTGCGGACCGTGGCTCAATTCAGGCTCCGCCGCGCTCGAGGATGCTCAGTCGTTCGATGCGTTCCTCGATCGGAGGATGCGTCGAAAATAGTTTCATCACACCGCCTCCACGCAGGGGGTTGACGATGAACAGGTGTGCCGTCGCGGGGCCCGGGTTCAACACAGGCCGGGTTTCGGCGGCCTGCTCTAATTTCCGAAGGGCATTCGCCAGTGAGAGCGGCCGTCCTGTGAGCCCTGCGGCGGCGGCATCGGCGGCAAATTCCCGCGACCGGGAGATCGCCAGTTGTATGAGTACGGCGGCGATCGGCGCCAGGATCAGCAGGGCGAGGTCCGCGATACCGTTGGAGTCCCGGCGATCCCGATTCCCCCCTCCGAAGAGCGCCGCCCATCCGGCCATACGTGCGATGAACGTGATGGTACCCACGATCGTTGCCGCAATCGTCCCCGTCAGGATATCCCTGTTCCTGATATGCGCGAGTTCGTGTGCTATGACCCCCTCGAGTTCGTCCAACTGGAGCGTCCTCAGGAGTCCCTCCGTCGCCGCGACGGCGGCGTTTTCCGGGTTCCGGCCGGTTGCGAAGGCGTTCATCCCCTCGCCGGGCAGAACATAGACCTTCGGCATGGGCATTCCCGCCTGCGAGGTGAGCCTCGCGACGGCGGAGTAAAAGGCGGGGTGGCTCGCCTCGGAGACCTCCGCGGCTTTATACATCCTCAGGACAATCTTGTCTGAGAACCAGTACGAGCCGAAGTTGAGCAGTACCGAGAAGGCGAAGGCGATGATCATTCCCTGTTCGCCGCCGATCAGGGATCCGACGATGATGAGGATGACCATCATCGTCGTCATCAGGATCACTGTTTTAAAGGTATTCATCAGAAAAACCCCCTAAGGTATTAAAAACCAAAAAAATATATCACTAATCATGAAAACATCCAAGAAGGCGATGGCAGGCTGCCCGCTCCGATGTCCCCTGGCGCGGGAGCACGCCTGCGTGAACGATGATTACGTCGAAAACTCGACGCCGGGGAGGTCCCTCTCGTTCCACTCCACCATTCCCCCTTCGACGTTGGTTGCGTTGAGCCCGTTTTTCTGAAGCAGGTCGGCGGCGACAAGGCTCCTTCTCCCCGTCCTGCAGTAGACCAGTATTTCCTTGCCGCGTAAACCTTCCAACTCCCCCAGCCGCGATTGGAGCTCCTGGAGGGGGATCACCAGGGCCCCTCGCAGGTGCCCGAGCTCCCCGTTATATTCATCCTGAGTCCTCACGTCAACGATGACGATCGAGGGATCCTTCCCGATCATTTCCGCGGCCTCGGCAGCCGGAATGCTGCGGCAGGTCATTCCTCCTCCTGTTCCCGGAGCTTCTCGAGGACGGAGAAATCCTCCAGCGTCGTTGTGTCTCCGTGAACCGAACCTCCAACGGCGATTTCACGGAGGATCCGTCGCATGATCTTGCCGCTGCGTGTTTTCGGGAGAGCGTCTGAGAACCGTATCTCGTCGGGTTTCGCCATCGCACCGATTTCTGCCTCGACATGCTTCCGCAGCTCCTCCTTCAGGGTGGGTCCGGGTACGCGGTTTCCCTCGAGCGTCACGAACGCGCAGATGGCCGAGCCCTTGATGTCATCGGGGCGGCCAACGACCGCCGCCTCGGCGACAAAGGGATGGCTGACCAGCGCGCTTTCGATCTCCGCCGTCCCGAGCCTGTGGCCGGACACGTTGATGACGTCATCGACTCTGCCCATGATCCAAATATAACCGTGCTCGTCCTTCCTGGCACCATCACCGGTGTAATAGACTCCCGGAAATTCAGTCCAGTACTGCTTGACGTACCGTTCGGGGTCGCCGTGGATCGTCCGCAGCATCGACGGCCACGGTCGCCTGATGACGAGGTACCCCCCCTTCCCTTTCCCGACAGACTTCCCCGATTTGTCGACGACATCCACGTCGATCCCGGGTAACGGGAGCGTTGCGGTGCCCGGTTTCGTGGGCGTCGCGCCAGGCAGTGGTGAGATCATGATCGCACCAGTCTCGGTTTGCCACCAGGTGTCCACGATCGGGCAGCGCTTTCCACCGATGACGTCGCGGTACCACATCCAGGCTTCGGGGTTGATTGGCTCGCCGACCGTCCCCAGGAGACGGAGCGATTTCAGGTTGTGTTTCTTCGGCCATTGGTCGCCCCATCTGATGAACGCCCTGATCGCGGTCGGAGCCGTGTAGAAGATCGAGACCTTATGCGCGTCGATGATTTTCCAGAACCGGTCTGGCTCCGGCCAGTTGGGGGCGCCCTCGTACATCACCGACGTTGCACCGTTCGCCAACGGACCGTAGACCACGTAGGAGTGCCCCGTGATCCAGCCGATGTCCGCGGTACACCAGTAGGTGTCATCGTCTTTCAGGTCGAACACCCATTTGCTGGTCATGGCCACCTGGGTCAGGTATCCGCCGGTGGTGTGGACGACACCTTTCGGTTTTCCGGTCGTGCCGCTCGTATACAGGATAAACAACGGGTGTTCGGCGTCAAGTTTTTCGGGGGGGCAGTCGGCGGAGGCAGCGCTCATCAGGTCGTGCCACCAGGATTCCCTCCCTTCCCGGAGCCCCATCTCCATTCCCACCCTTCGCAGAACGACCACATGCCCGACCGACGGGGTGTGTTTCACTGCCTGGTCGACATTCTCCTTCAGCGGTATCACCCCGCCCCGGCGGTATCCCCCGTCGGCGGTCACGATCACCTTCGCCCCCGCGTCGTTGACCCTGTCGATGATCGCCTGCGCGCTAAATCCCCCGAAGATCACCGAGTGTACGGCCCCGATCCGGGTGCAGGCGAGCATCGCCACCGCGAGCTCGGGCACCAGGGGCATGTAGATGACCACCCGGTCGCCCTTCTCCACCCCGAGCGACTTCAGGACGTTGGCAAATTTACAGACCTGGTGGTAAAGCTCCTGGTATGTCAGCGTCCGCTTCTCGCCCGGCTCCCCCTCCCAGATCAGGGCGGCCTTGTTCTTCCTCCAGCCGTTAAGGTGACGGTCGAGGCAGTTGTACGAAACGTTGAGCGTCCCCCCCTGGAACCACTGCGCGTGGGGGGCCTTCCACTGCAGGACTTTGCGCCATTTCTTGAACCAGTGGAGCTCCGAGGCCATCATCGCCCAGAATTTCGCGGGGTTCTTCATCGAGAGCTTGTAGAGCTTCCGGTATTCGTTGAAGGAGCCGATGTGCGCCTCCCCTGAAAATCGCCGTGAGGGACGGTGCATCCGTTTTTCCCGAAGGACCGTCGTGAAATGGCTTGATGGATTCATCGCTGTAGTAATCCTCTGAGTACATACCGTAAAATCCCGTCGTGGCGGTAATATTCCACTTCCATTGGCGTGTCGAGCCGACAAAGGACGTCCATCGACAGATCATTCCCACCGTCCGTGCGGACGGTCAGGGTCAGGGTCGAACCCGGCGTGATCGTGTCCGAAATCCCCTTCAGATCGAACGTCTCGCGACCAGTGAGGCCGAGGCGCGCCCCGTTCTCACCTTCGGTGAACTGGAGCGGGAGGATTCCCATCCCGATCAGGTTACTGCGGTGGATCCGTTCGTAACTCTCAGCCAGCACGACCCGGACGCCGAGCAGCCGCGGGCCCTTGGCGGCCCAGTCGCGCGACGAGCCCGAACCGTACTCCTTCCCCGCGATGACCAGGAGCGGAACCCCGGATGCGCGGTATTTCATCGCGGCATCGAAGATGCTCACGGGTTCCGGCCAGTCAGGGTGCACGGTCACGCCTCCTTCCGTTCCCGGCGCGAGGAGGTTGCGAAGCCGGATGTTCGCAAACGTTCCCCGCATCATCACTTCGTGGTTGCCGCGGCGAGAGCCGTAGGAGTTGAAATCCGCCGAGTCGACGCCGTGCTCGACCAGATATTTTCCGGCCGGGCCGGACGCCTGGATCGATCCCGCCGGGGAGATGTGGTCCGTCGTCACCGAATCGCCGAGGAAGGCGAGCACCCTGAGCCCGGTAATGTCGACCAGGCGCTCCGGGGTCTCCGTCATTCCGTCAAAGAACGGCGCGGGGCGAATGTAGGTGGATGCCGGGTCCCACGCAAACCGTTCCCCCGTCGGCGCCGCGAGGGATTTCCACGCTTCGTCTCCTTCGAAGACGCCCCGATAGACTCCGACGAACATCTCAGATTTCAGGGATTCGTTCATCGTTGCGGTGATCTCCTCAGGCGACGGCCAGAGGTCTTTCAGGAATACCGGCGAGCCGTCGCGGCCGGTCCCGATCTGATCGGTCCCAAGGTCGATGTCCATCGTCCCGGCCAGGGCGTACGCGACCACCAGCGGCGGCGAGGCCAGGTAATTCGCGCGGACGTCCTGGTTGATCCGCCCTTCGAAATTCCTGTTTCCGGACAGAACCGATACGACGACGAGGTCATTCTCCTGGACCGCCTTTGATATTTCGTGAGGGAGCGGCCCGCTGTTGCCGATGCATGTGGTGCAGCCGTACCCCACGAGGTTGAATCCCAGCGTGTCGAGCGGTTTGTCAAGCCCGGCCGCGCGAAGGTACTCGGTCACAACCTTCGACCCGGGTGCGAGGCTGGTCTTGACCCACGGTTTGGCCGAGAGCCCCAGCGCCACAGCCTTCTTCGCGAGGAGGCCCGCAGCAATCATCACGGACGGGTTCGACGTATTCGTGCAGCTGGTGATCGCGGCGATCACGACGGAGCCGTGGGCGACGGCGTATCCACCGCCATTCTCACGCACGGGAATTTCCTTCAGGAAGTCGGGCCGCGTGCTGCTCCCGCGCAGGGGGGAACCCGCTTCCGCGATCCATCGGTCAGCCGCCGGTTTCTCGAATGCTGTTCCCTTCGCCTCCAGCATTTGAACGAGCGATGAGCGGAAGGATCTTTTCGACTCGGTCAGCTCCACCCTGTCCTGCGGCCGTTTCGGTCCGGCGATGCTCGCCACGACGCTCCCGAGGTCGAGATCGAGGACTTCCGAATATCGACGTTTCGGGGAATTGGCGTCGTAGAACAGGCCCTGCTCGCGGTAATATGCCTCGATGGCACCGATGGTCGCGGCGTCCCTCCCGGTGAATTTCAGGTAGGCGAGAGTGACCGCATCGACCGGAAAATACCCCATCGTCGCGCCGTACTCCGGGGCCATGTTCGCGATCGTCGCCCGGTCGGCAAGCGAGAGCGCGCTCAGTCCCGCGCCAAAGAACTCAACGAATTTTCCGACCACGCCTTTCTTCCGGAGGATTTCCGTCACCCGGAGGACCAGGTCGGTGGCCGTCGAGCTCGGCCGCATGGCGCCGTGCAACCTGAAGCCCACCACCTGCGGGATCAGCATCGAGCTCGGCTGTCCGAGCATCGCAGCCTCGGCCTCGATGCCGCCCACTCCCCACCCGAGCACTCCGAGCCCGTTGATCATCGTCGTGTGCGAATCCGTGCCGAAGACCGTGTCGGGATAGATGCTTGTCTCGGTCGTGACGACCACCCGCGCGAGGAATTCAAGGTTGACCTGGTGGACGATGCCGGTCTCCGGCGGGACGACGCGGAAACTCTTCAGCGCCTGCTGGCTCCACTTGAGGAACCGGTATCGCTCGGCGTTCCGTTCGTATTCTTTCTTCGCGTTGTAGGCGAACGCCGCCGGTGTGCCGAAGCGGTCGACCTGGACGGAATGGTCGATCACCAGGTCGACGGGCTGCAGAGGGTTTATCTTCTGCGGGTCCCCGCCCAATCTTACCATCGCGTCGCGCATCGCCGCGAGGTCGACCGCACAGGGGACGCCCGTAAAATCCTGCAGGAGCACGCGCGAGGGCATGAACGCGATCTCGGTCGCCCCGGCCCGGGTCTGGTCCCAGCTGAGGAGCGACTCGATCATCCGGCGCGTCACCCCTATCCCGTCTTCGTGTCGGAGGAGGTTCTCGAGGAGGATGCCGAGAGAAACCGGAAGGGTCGCCACCGCCTCGCGCCCGGGTAATTTCCCCAAGGCATAATATTCGAGGTGCTTCCCGTTGATTGCGAGCGTGGATTGTGTTTTAAAGCTGTCGTTGTGCATCGTGTTCTCGATTCGAAATGGATGGAGGTGGTTCGTGCGCCGTCAGCTCATTTCGAGCATCCGCCTGATCGGAACCTGTGCCCTCGCGATGATGTCGTCGTCGAGGACGATCTCGGGGGCGCGGTCCCTCATGCACAGGAACAGCTTCTCGGTTGTGTTAAGCTTCATGTACGGACAAAGGTTGCACTCACAGTTCGCGTCCGGAGGCGCCGGGATGAACGTCTTGCCCGGGCAGCTCTTTTCCATCTGGTGGAGGATCCCCGCCTCCGTCGCCACGATGAATTCGCCGTGGGCGCTCTCCTGAACGTGTCGAAGCAGCGCGCTCGTCGAACCGATGAAGTCCGCCTGGCCGAGGATCGCCTCCTCGCACTCCGGGTGTGCGATGAGCCGGGCGCCGGGATGATCGAGCCGCAGGCGTATCAGTTTTTTTTCGCTGAAGGTCTCGTGGACAATGCAGGTCCCCTGCCAGAGGACCATCTCCCTGCCGGTCTTCCTGACGAGGTAGGATCCCAGGTTCCTGTCGGGGGCGAAGATGATTTTCTGTTCCGGCGGGATCTTCCTGATGATTTTTTCGGCGTTGCTCGACGTGCAGATGATGTCGCTGAGGGCCTTCACCTCCGCGCTGCAGTTGACATATGTGATGGCGATGTGGTCCGGGTAGCGGCGGCGGAACGCTGCGAACTCCGGCGCCGGGCATCCCTCGGCGAGGGAACAGCCGGCAGCGAGGTCGGGCAGGAGGACCCGTTTTCCGGGGCTGAGGATCTTGGCGGTTTCCGCCATGAAATGGACTCCGGCGAAGACGATCGTATCGGCGTCTGTATCGGCCGCCCGCCGGGAGAGCTCCAGGCTGTCGCCGACGATGTCCGCCAGGTCCTGGATCTCCGGTTCCTGGTAGTAATGGGCCAGGATGATCGCATTCAGCTCTTTTTTCAAATCGCGGATGGCGGATTCAAGATCGACCGGCATATCGGTCAGTGCAGATTCAGTTACGGGGCCTCGCAGGTTCATAGGGTAAGATACTGAAGAACCCACGAAAAATCAATGAATATTCAATCGAAACGAGGCGTTTCCGCCGCCCCGCCGGCGATGATGATCCTGCTCATCGAGATCACTTCCTCGGCGCCAATAGAGTCGATGGTGCCGTCCTTCGACGCGAGGTAATGATTGCTCCTGCCGGGCGGGGCCCATTGACGCGGGTCGGTTGGCCCGAACAGACCGAGGACCGGGGACCGGAGGGCACCCGCGATATGGAGCGGGCCGGTGTCGTTGGAAAGGAAAAAGTCGAGGCGGTTGATGGTGGCGGCGACGTTCCGTATCGGTTCATCGCGGATGAAGAGATGCGGGACGTCGAGGAGCGATGTGAGTTGTTCGAAAACCGCGGAATCCCTTGGGCCGATCGTCACGACAAGCCCGTTGCGGTATTCCCTGTAAAGCCTCCTGGCGACCTCGGCGAAGCGTTCCGCCGGCCACCGGTTCCCCGGCTTCGCCGCCCCCGGGTGGAGGCCGAAGACCAGAGGATGGTCGCGGCGCAGCGGCGCGAGCAACGCTACTGCTCTCGCGTCCTCTTCGGGAGTGACTCCGAGGACGTATCGGGGTACGGTCGTCGTGATCCCGAGCGGCGCAAGGATGTCGGCGTTGCGCAAGGACTGGTGTTTCGATGGCGTGAGCGACCAGTCAAGATCGACCGGGTGCGTGAAGAGGAATTTCGAAGTGTTGTCCCTGAATTCCAGCCGACCCGGGCCGATGCGGACCGCCGCGCCGGAGAGCCATGCGATGAGGCCGCTGGTAAGCGAGACCGAAACCGTTCCGGGAACGATCGCGAGGTCATAGCGGCGGCGCCGGAGGTCGCGGATAAAATTCCTGAACCCGGCTACGGAGCGAAGGATGGCGCGCTTGTCGAAGAGGATGACCCGCTCGAGGTATGGATGGTGGAGCATGATGTCGTGGTTGATCGGGCTCGCGACCAGGGAGATGGCCGCACCGGGATACCGGTCGCGCAACGCGGCGAGCGTGGGGATGATGCACATCATGTCGCCGAGCTGGTCGTGCTGGCGCACCACGAGGATGGAACGGAACGCGTCCGGGAGCTCCGGGACCTGCCGTGGCCGGAGGAAGAAACCCGCGGCTCTGATCGCCCATCCCGATGCTTGGTTCTCGGTGTTCACCGGGGCCCCAACGCTCCCGTTGGATCAGGATGGTTTGTCGGAATCGCCCTTGACGTCCTCAAAGTCGGCGTCTTCGATGTTCTTGTAGGCATGGTCCTGCGGTGAATCGGTCGGCGGGTTCTGGTAGCGTCCCGCGGACCGCTTCGTCGAGAGAACGAGCCCGGCGATCTTCCGGATGATGAACCAGATGATTCTCAAGACGATGGTACCGATGACGACGTAAGTCAGGAATCGGAGCATGGCGGTCCCCCATTCAACGCGCGATGGAGGGGTTGTAATACTCCACCGGGGCGCGGTTCCCCCTGAACATCTCCATCAGGAGGTCTTCGTAATGTTCTTCGCTATTGACGAAATCGATGTGCGTCGCGTTGACGATCAGAAGCGGCGCCGCCTTGTAGCGGAAGAAAAAATAGTTGTACGCCTCGTTGAGGTCACGGATATACTCTTCGGAAATGTTTTTCTCGACCGGCCTTCCGCGCTGCTTGATGTTGGTCATCAGGCGGTCCACGCTCGCCTGGATGTATACCACGAGGTCCGGGGTCGGCACCATCCGCTCGACGGATGCCAGAAGGGTCTCGTACAGCTTCAGCTCGTCATCCTCCAGGTTGAGGTAGGCGAAGATCTTGTCCTTCTCGAAGATGTAATCGGTGATGAGGTACCGGTGGAAGAGGTCGGCCTGCAGGAGCTCCTGCTGCTGCTTATAGCGGCTCAACAGGAAGAACATCTGGGTCTGGAACGCGTAATGATCCGGGTCGTCGTAGAATTTCTCGAGGAACGGGTTCTCTTCGAACTTTTCCAGGACGAGCTTCGCGGGAAGGAGATCGCCGATCTTCTTCGCGAGGGAGGTCTTACCGGAGCCGATCACACCCTCGATGGCGATGTGCCTGATGTTCGAGCCTTCGATCAGCTTGTCGAGGGGACGCGCCATCGGTCAGGCCGTGTGCGCGTGGACGGATTCGGGGAGCGTTCCCGCGATCGAGACCCGGTGGGAGTCCCGGCAATTCCTGAGGAGCCAGGCGATGGTCTTCTCCATCGTGGGATGGAGCGCCGTCGGGGCGATTTCGTTGAGCGGTTCGAGGGCGAACCGTCTCAGGTGCAGTCGCGGATGCGGGACGCAGACCATGTGGTCGTCGTAGGCCATCCCGCGGTAGAGAAGGATGTCGATGTCGATGGGCCTCGGGCCCGGGTGTGTGGACGGTTTTCGTCCCATCGCTTTTTCGATTATCCGCATCTTGACGAGTAAAAGAGGCGGGTCGTCGTCTGTTTCGATGGCGACCGCCATATTCAGGAAATCGTCGGCACCCTCCATCCCGACAGGTTCGGTTTCATAGACCGAGGAGACCGCCGTGATGTTCGCGATACGGGCCACGCCCGCGATGGCCTCGGTGAGGCGGTCGAGGCGGAGTCCGATATTCGATCCGAGGCCCAGATAGGCGCGGTACGTCATTGCTTCACCTGTTCTCCGAGATTTCCACTTCGACGTAGTCGACCACCCCCTTGACCGGGGGGTGCGGTTTCCTGACGCGCACCGTGACGGAATCGACCACGGGCCACGCGCGCATGATGCCCTTGGCGATCGTATTGGCGAGCGCCTCGAGAAGGAAGTACTTTTTCGATGTCACGACCGTGTGGATCATCGCGTAGACCGCTTCGTAGTTGACCGTCCGCTTCAGGTCGTCGCTTTCGAGCGCCGCCGAAAGGTCTGCCCGCAATTCCACGTCAATCTCGAAATGCCCGCCGAGGTTCTGTTCGTCGCTCGCCACGCCGTGGTAGGCATAGAAGACGGCGTTGTGTATCCTGATGACATCTGATTTCAGCATGGCGGATCCTGAAAATATATCCGTTTGCGGGAAGAAAGGCAAGGACACCCCGGGCGGCTCATCGGAGCGACTCCGAGGCCTTCCGCAATCTCCGCAGCACGGTATCCCTGCCGAGGACGGTCATCAACTCGTAGAGTCCCGGTCCGATTGCCATGCCGCTGAGGGCAAGGCGCACGGCGTGGATGATCTTTCCGGGACTCACGGTGAATTCGACGGCGACGGCCTTGACCACCCCTTCGAGGGAGCCCTCGCTGAAATCGGGGTCTCCTTCCAACTTCGATGCGAGTGCCCCGAGGTGGGCCGGAGACTCCGCTGACCAGTTCTTTTTCTTCGCCGCCTCGTCGTACGTTGCGGGATCGGAGAAAAAGTAGAGGGCGAAGGAAGTGAAATCGTCGAACGATGTGAGGCGGTCCCTCATCGCACCGATCACCCGCCGCAGGTACGCGTCGTCTCCCCAGGCGATCCCGGCCCGGCTCAGGATGGGCTTCACCTTCTCCACGATCACACCTGCGTCGAGCCGTCGCAGGTGTTGCTGGTTGACCCATTTCAGCTTCTCGACGTTGAAGATCGCCCCCGCCTTCCCGACGCGTTCGAGGGAAAACTCGTTGACGAGCTCCGCCAGGGAGAAGATCTCCCGTTCGTCGCCGGGGTTCCAACCCAGGAGCGCGACGAAGTTGACGAGCCCCTCCGGCAAGTAACCGGCGGAGCGGTAGTCCTCCACCGCTACGTCCCCCTGGCGTTTGCTGAGCTTCGACCGGTCCGCGTTCAGGAGCAGCGGAAGGTGCGCGAACTGCGGGGGATCCCAACCGAAGAATTGGTAGAGCAAGACGTGTTTCGGGGTGCTCGAAAGCCATTCCTCCCCGCGGATGACGTGGGTGATCCCCATCAGCCGGTCGTCCACGACGTTTGCGAGGTGATACGTCGGATACCCGTCCGACTTGAGGAGGACCTGGTCGTCCACCCGGTCGCTTTGGAATTCGACGTCCCCCCTGATGATGTCGCGGATGGTGATGGTGGCGGACTCGGGAATCCTCATCCGCACGACGGACTGTGCCCCGTCGGCGAGCCTGCCCGATACTTCCCCGACCGGCAGCCGGAGGCACTGACGATCGTACTTCGGCGCGATCCGCATCTTTTCCTGTTGTTTTCGCATCTCGTCGAGGCGATCGGACGTGCAGAAGCAATGGTAGGCGTGTTTCTTGGCGAGGAGATCGTCGACGTGCCTTCGGTAGATGTCGAGCCGTTCGGACTGGATGTAGGGCCCGGACCCGCCCCCCTTCCCCGGTCCCTCGTCGAACTCCAGGCCGGACCACGCAAGGGTCGCGATCAGGTTCTCCACCGCCCCCTCGACATAGCGCGAGCGGTCGGTATCTTCGATCCGGAGGATGAACGTCCCCTGCGTCTTCCTTGCGAAAAGGTAGTTGTAGAGAGCGGTTCGGAGCCCGCCTACGTGGAGAAAACCGGTCGGGCTCGGGGCGAAACGAACGCGGGGACGAGATTGATCGGTCATGCGAGAGTGAAAAAGAAAAAATCCCCGCCGGGGGAAGGTCGTGACTGACGAGTATTGAAGGCGACAACGAGCGGAGAGGGAGAGATTTGAACTCTCGGTACAGGTTTACCCCGTACGACGGTTTAGCAAACCGTTGGTTTCAGCCACTCACCCACCTCTCCGTGAGTATCAGCTCAAAGACGGACAAAATGTAGTCATTTCCTCCCTGAGTCGCAACCCCTCGCGCCCGAGTTACTACAAACCTCGCGCCCGGGACAGTGCTACCGGGATGGTGCCGTCGGTCGGAGGGTCCACCTCCGGCGTGGGAGCCGTGGGGGTTAATGGTCTTTCGCCGCCCGGAATTTCTCGAGCTGCTTCCGGTAATATTCGTTGCCGGGCTCTTTTACGACAAGATCCGATGCGATGATAACGGCCTGGTCGATCTGGCCGAGTTGGTAGTGGCATTCGGCGAGCGTATCCATGATCCTGCGATCTCCGGGCGCCAGTTTCGCCGCCCGTTTGGCGAGTTCGATGGCCCGCTCTTTCGCAATGTCGTACGTGGCGAGTGTCCACGCCACGCTGTTCAGTACTTCGGGGTCGTCCGGGTGATCCCGAAGTTGCGCGTTCATCACATCAACCACACGGCGGGTCTCTTCCTGTGCGGCGGCGAACTGTCGGTTGGTGTTGAACCGTTTGACTGATTCCATGCGTGAGGTGACGCCGAACGTGGCGTTCCAGAGTGAGTATATCCGGCTCAATTCTGCAACGGGATCGGGATGGTCGTCCACCCGGAGGTCGATGAACCGGTCATTCAAACCGTCGTACCCGCCCCCCTCCCTCACGACGAGGAGAGCGGCCGATTGCCTTCCCCTGCTGTCGCCACCGGCCTTATCGGCTGCGGCGAGTGTCGCCAGGAGCCGGCCGGCGAGGTCGCCAGAGCTCCGCTCGTAGGCTGAGGCCATCGCCTCCACGACCCCGGCGCCTGCGAGGATGTTCCCCTGGACGGCATACCCGGCACCGATTTTATGCCCGGCATACGACTGGCAACGGGTGCCGGTATAGGCTATGGCGTTCCCCGTCGGGTCGACGATTCCGACCTGCCGGTACTCCCTCTCCGGATCCATCACGAGCAGCGAGTCCAGGACTTCCTGCGCCGTCCAGCCGAAGGCGAGCATCCGCAGCCCTTCCGGACCGAAGGTGGTATTGGCCTGCGCCTGCGTGGCGATGGCTCCGGTACCGGCCTTCGCCCAGGGGACCACGGACCCGACGGCAAGGTACCTGGACTGGACGGCGATCCCGAGATCACCCGTGACTGGGTCCCGGGCCACGATGGAGTACGTACCCACCGTGGCAGGTGTAGACCCGGGGAGCTCTTGCGCCAGACCGATCGTCGTGGCGAGGGTCCCGATAACGAGCGCGAGGATGGTTCTCATGATGTTCTCCTGATGGTAGAGTTAGTATAATGGGACCACAGTCAACATCTTTAAAATAATATTCTTACCGATGTCATCCAAAATATATTGTGCCGGTATATGGATGCCGGCACCGGTCATCGATCGTTCGATGAGCGCTCAGGATCACGAGGCCTGCGGAGTGTTGTATTTCATTAAGCAATTATAAAACTATTTATTAAGGAATTTTAATATTTCATCTCTTGACTGTGGGGGGGAGTTTACCTACCATTGTACTGCTTCAACGTTGTACAGCCCATATCTGCTCGTGCGCCATCCCTATGGACATGAGCAGGTTACAACACGCCCAGGCACGCCCCCGACCTGGGCGTTTTTATTTCCTACTTATTTCCTCCCCTCGTTCCTTTTGAATTGCGGCGGATTTCCACTATATTTCCGTTGAATTTCGGTTGAATTTCGATTGATTATTTTTCGGCTCCCACGGTCTCCGGGGCTGATTAAACAATCCCGGAAAGGTGCAGGAGCGGTTTAACTGGCACGCCTGGAAAGCGTGTGTACCTGAAAGGGTACCGAGAGTTCGAATCTCTCCCTTTCCGCCACGACGGGGGACCGGATCAGACCGGTTCCTTTACCCACAATCGGACGGGCTGTCCCGATGAAAATTCTTTTCGCCATCGTCCTTCTATTCCTTCAGGGGTGGGCCTCCATCCGGGCGGACGAAAAAATCCACGTCATAACCGTGGAATCCGCGATCAATCCTTCGACTGCTGATTACATCCGGGAATCGATCCTGCGTGCGCACGATGATGGGGCCGTCGCCCTCGTCATCAGGTTGAATACCCCCGGCGGTCTTCTCACCTCGACCCGAAACATCGTGACGGACATACTCGGGGCCCCCCTCCCGGTCATCGTCTACGTCGCCCCGGGGGGCGCACGGGCGGCGTCCGCCGGCGTGTTCATCACCCTCGCGGGTCATATCGCCGCGATGGCCCCCGGTACGAACATCGGCGCCGCCCACCCCGTCCTGATCGGCGAGTCGATGGATTCGGTGATGTCGGAGAAGACCACGAACGACGCCGCCGCCTTCATCCGCTCCATCAGCGAAAGGCGTCATCGGAACATGCGCTGGGCCGAGGAATCGGTCAGGAAAAGCCTCTCCATCACGGAGGCCGAGGCGTTGAAGGAAGGCGTGATCGACGTCGTCGCCGACGACCTCGCGGCGCTACTCTCCTCGATCGACGGACGAGTCGTCACCGTCGAGAGGGGCTCGGACACGCTGCGGACGCGAGGCGCCGCCATCGTCGAGCTGAACAAGACGTTCCGACAGGAGTTCCTCGACATCGTCAGCGACCCCAACATCGCGTACATCTTCATGATGCTCGGACTCTATGGGTTGTTGTTCGAGCTCTACAACCCCGGATCCATCTTCCCGGGAGTCGTGGGGGCCATCTCGCTCATCCTGGCGCTCTATTCGATGAACACCCTTCCCATCAGTTACGCGGGGGCCGGCCTGATCATCCTCGCCGTGATCCTCTTCCTCCTCGAAATCAAGATCGTCAGTCACGGCCTGTTGGCCATCGGCGGGATACTCTCGCTCACGATGGGCTCGGTAATGCTCTTCGAGAGAAATTCGCTCCTCGATGTCGTCGAGGTCTCGTGGGCGGTGATCGCGACAACCGTCCTCGTGTCCGTCGCCTTCTTCCTCTTCATCATCGGGATGGGGCTCAAGGCCCAACGCCGGAGGCCCACCACCGGCGCCGAAGGTCTGGCCGGCGAGGAAGGCATCGCCGTCACCGATCTCCGGCCGGAGGGCAGGGTGAAGGTGCACGGAGAAACCTGGACGGCGAGCAGTTCCGGGGGTGACATCCCAGCGGGCGATAAAATCATCGTCGAAAAGAGTGAAAATCTTCGTCTCCTCGTTGGCAGGAAGGCGACCACTTAACCACGGAGGACCCATGCAGGGCATATCAGTAGTATTCGTCGTCATTGTACTCTTTATCATCATCATCCTCTCCAACGCCGTGAGGATCCTCCGCGAATACGAGCGCGGGGTCGTCTTCCGGCTCGGACGCCTGATCGGAGAGAAAGGCCCCGGGCTCATCCTCCTGATTCCGATGATCGATAAAATGGTCAAGGTGAGCCTGAGGACGGTCGTCCTCGACATTCCGCCGCAGGACGTGATCACCAAGGACAACGTCTCCATCAAGGTCAACGCGGTCGTCTACTTCAGGGTCATTAACGCCGCGAAAGCGATCGTCGACGTGGAGAACTACCTCTTCGCCACATCCCAGCTCTCCCAGACGACCCTCAGGAGTATCCTTGGGCAATCGGAGCTCGACGACCTCCTCGCCCAGCGGGACAAGATCAACGCGCAACTCCAGGTCATCATCGACGAGCACACTGAGCAATGGGGCATCAAGGTCGCAAACGTTGAGGTGAAGCAGATCGACCTGCCGCCAGAGATGCAGCGTGCGATGGCCCGGCAGGCTGAGGCGGAGCGGGAGCGGAGGGCCAAGGTCGTGCACGCCGAAGGCGAACTCCAGGCGAGCCAGAAACTGTCCGAGGCGGCCGCCATCATCGCCGTGAACCCCATCGCCCTTCAGCTCAGGTTCCTCCAGACCCTGACCGAGGTCGCGGCCGACAAGAATTCGACGATCCTCTTCCCCGTCCCGATCGACCTGATCAAGCCGTTCATGGACAGGAAGTGACCACGAGACCGGAGAAATGACGGGCCCTTCGTCGGTGGATCCGCTTCTCTTCGGACATAACCCCGAGACTGGGCTCGTCGCAGTGCATCACGCGGCCGACGACCGGATGCGGCTCTATACGCGGTCATCCTCGGGGGGGGTGACCGCCCGTGACGCTGAGTTCTTTCCCTTCTTCCACCTCTCCGACTCCACCCTCCTCGACGGGTTCTCCAGAAAATTCTGGCTCAAGGAGCTCGAGGGGACCCACTATTACCGGTTCCTGGCGGTCTTTACACGATGGTCAGAGATGTGGGACGCCGTACGGCAGATCATCGACCGGCATAATGACCGGCTGAAGAGCAACGCCACATCGTATCAGGACGTCCCTTCGATACTCCTCAAGCCCGATCCTGTCGCCCAGTTCCTGCTCCAGAGCGGTCTCACGCTGTTCAAGGGGATGCAATTCGGGGAGATCCACCGACTCCAGCTGGACATCGAAACGTACTCTTCCCACGCCCGCCGCTTCAGCGACCCCACCAGGCCTGAGGACCGGATCATCCTCATCGCCCTCTCCGATAACCAGGGTTTCCGGGAGGTCATCGATGGCAGAAAGCTGTCCGAACCGGAGATGCTCCGGAGACTCTTTTCCGTCGTCCGGGAGAGGGATTGCGACGTCATTGAAGGTCATAACATCTACAATTTCGACCTTCCGTACATCCTGAGGCGCTGCCGGCTTCACGGAGTCGAACCTGACTTCGGGCGGGAAGGAATCAGGATGAAGGTCTCCGACGGTCGCCAGATGCGGACGGAACGAGCCCAGGAGGTGCAACTCCTGGACATTCCCGGTAGACATATCATCGATACCTGGCTCCTCCTTCAGACCTACGATCATTCAAAGCGAAAACTCGAAAGTTACGGCTTGAAACACGCAGCTCAACACTTTGGTTTTGCGAGGGATAACCGCGTATACATCAACGGAGATCGAATATCCTGGCATTGGGACCACGATCCGGGACTCCTTGTGGAATACGCCAGCGATGACGTCGATGAAACCAGGCAATTGAGCGAGGTCCTTTCCCCTCCGTACTTTTATCTTACTCAAATGACCCCCTTCAACTACGGGACGGCGGCGAGAAACGGTTCGGCTACGAAGATCGAATCAATCCTCTTGAGGGAGTATGTCCGGAAGCGGGTCTCGATCCCCTCTCCGGAACCGATGAAACCCACATCGGGGGGATATACGGACGTCTTCGTCACGGGGGTCCTGGGTCCGGTCCTGGACATCGATGTAGAGTCCCTCTACCCCTCAATAATGCTCTCGGACGGTATAGCGCCGCACAGCGAAACACTTGGTATTTTCTCGCTGATGCTTCGTGAACTCACCTCGATGAGGCTTAAGGCAAAAAAGGAAATGAAGGCGGCGAAAGACCTGTCACAGAAGACGAAACTCGATGCGATTCAATCCTCTTTCAAGATCCTCATCAACTCATTTTACGGTTACCTCGGATACAGCAGAGGACTCTTCAACGACACCATCGCCGCCGACCGGGTCACAAAGACCGGACAGGAACTCCTCAGAACGCTGATTCGGACGATCATCGAGAAAAAAGGGACGGTCGTGGAGGTGGATACCGATGGGGTCTTCTTCGTCCCTCCCCCATCCGTCCGCACTGAGGAAGGCGAGCAGCGGTTCGTCAGGAGCGTGGCCTCGGTGCTTCCCGAGGGGATATCCCTCGCCTTGAACGGCCGGTATCGCAGGATGTTGAGTTATAAGTCGAAGAATTACGCGCTTGAGGGGTTTGATGGGAAGATCACGCTGAAGGGATCCTCGCTGACGTCCAGGAGCGTTGAACGCTTCGGCAGGAAATATGTCCGGAATTGCATCGAGGCGATTCTCCAGGGTGACATCGGGCGGCTTCACCGCGAATATGTGGACCGTCACCGTGAAATATCCTCAAACGCGCTGCCGGTTGAGGATTTTTCCAGGACTGAGACGTTGAAGGATACGCCGGAGGAATACAAGGCGGCAGTCGATGGCGGGAGGCGTAACAAATCGGCTCCGTATGAGGCGGCCCAGAAGGCCCTCGGCGAGTGGAGGCGAGGTGAAAAGGTATCCTTTTACATTACCGGCAATGACCCGTCCGGCCAGAGTTTCGCCCATTGCCGCCTCGCATCGGAATGGGATCCGGTCGCGCCAGATGAGAATGTCCCATTCTACATCCGGCGGCTCGAGGAGCTATCCGCGAAGTTCGAGACCTTTTTCACACCGGCGGATTTCCAAAAGATCTTCTCCCCCGAGGACCTTTTCGGGTTTTCCCCGGTGGGCATCACCGTGGTGACCCTCTCGGTGCGGACGGCGGATGTTGGGGGAATAGATGAACCGGAGGAGGATACGGGGGCCCCGGAGCCTACGATATGGCTGGACACCGGACTCTGAGGGGAGTTGCCAGTCGGCTGGCAGGTCAGGTCGCCGGGAGGTCAGTTCCGCGGATGTTCAACGGCCCAGCCCTTGAGATATGCCACGATGTCGAGTGTTGAAGCGCCCGGCGTGAAGAGAGCGCCGACGCCGGCCTCCTTGAGTGCCCTGATGTCCTGGTCCGGGATGATCCCCCCGCCGAAAAGCAGGACATCTTTGAGCCCTTTTTCCCGCATCAGCCCCAGTATCCTCGGGAAGATGGTCATATGCGCCCCGCTGAGGAGACTCACGCCGATGGCGTCCACGTCCTCCTGGAGGGCGGCTTCCACGACCATGTCGGGCGTCTTCCGGAGACCGGTGTAGATGACTTCCATTCCGGCGTCCCGCAAGGCGGCCGCGATGACCTTCGCCCCCCTGTCGTGGCCGTCGAGGCCGACTTTCGCAATGAGAACCCGAATTTTCTTTTCCATAATCAGCTCTTTGTGAGTTCCGAAAACCTCAGGTAGAACTTCGTGAGGGGCAATCCTACCACGGTGTAGAAGCACCCGTCGATCCTCTCGACGAATATTGCGCCGTAATCGTCCTGGATGCCGTAAGCCCCCGCCTTATCGAGGGGCGAACCCGTTCGCACGTAGTCATCGATCTCCACGTCCGACAACTCCCTGAACGTCACCCTGGTGACCTCGTAATCGCACACCGATCGGTCCCCGGGATTCTCGATGATGCAAAAACCCGTATACACCTCGTGCGTGCGACCGCTCAGGAGCCTGAGCATCCTCGCCGCGTCCGAAGCGTCAGCGGGTTTACCGAGTACTACGCCGTCCAGCACCACAATGGTATCCGCGCCGATCACGTAAGAGTCGGGATTTCGCGACGCGACCTCGGCCGCTTTACGCCGGGAGAGCCCGAGGACGATCTCCCGCGGGGAGAAAGACCCTTCGACATCCTCCGGGACGCCGCTCGGGTCCACCGTGAAAGCGATCCCGATCTGGTGGAGGAGTTGTCTCCGGCGAGGGGACCCCGAAGCGAGGATGATTCGTTTGCTCAATTCGATCTGGCAGGCAATAAAAAAAAGAGCGAACTGCGATCGCCCGCTCTCAACACTTCCATCCCACAATGCCGGGACGATTACCGGAACATGGCCTTGATGCTTCCCCAGGTCCGCCGGACTCCGGAAACGGCGTGGGAGATGGTCATCGGATTGGTGTAGTACGGCGACTGGCCGTTGCTGAAGGAGACCTTGATCCGGTACTGGTAGATCGAAGCGCTTTTCATGAAGGCGGAATGGTCGACGAATTCATAGACCGAGGGACCCTTCGGCTCGATGACTCCGACCGTCGCATAGTCCCCGTCCGTTCCTCCGCGGCGCTCGATCTCGAACATCGTGACGCCGGATTCATCCTCCGAAACCCAGCGGACGGTTACGTCCACTCCATCACTGGTCGCCTGGAGCGTGCCCGCGCGGATCACGTCCGCAACGGCAGGTGCGATCGAGAAGAGGATCGCGAGCAGGAGCGTTGTTATGGTTCGAACGGTCATCATTCCCATTTGGCCGGTAAGGTACTGTTTAGTCCTGAAAAAGTCAAGAAACATCAAAAATGGTGCGCGAGACGAGACTTGAACTCGTATGCCCTTTCGGGCGCCACCCCCTCAAGATGGTGTGTCTGCCAATTTCACCACTCGCGCATTCCGTGAGCCCGGTTGGAATTGAACCAACGGCCATCTGCTTAAAAGGCAGATGCTCTACCCCTGAGCTACGGGCTCCGTTGTATTATGGGGTTTTTGGACGAAATTACGGCCTAAATATATGCAATTTCCCTCGGTTATGCAAGGAACGCGGTTTCCCCTCCCCCCTCAGTCCCAGGTCCTCCTGATGGGGTGGGCTTCGGTCATGAAGACGGTGTTCTGAAAGTCGAGCGTTCCGGCCGGCGCGAAGAGCAGGTAGAGGTATTTCAGCGTTTCCGCGAAAAAGAAGCTCTCCATGGCATCGGCCTTTTCCTTCGTGATGACGCTCTTCAGGTGGGCGTACCCCGCTTCGGTCCGGCAGTGGCGCCGCAGGTCGTCGAAGATCGTCCGCCCCATCGAGCGGTATCGCTCGTCCCCCGTCGTGCAATGGAGGTAATACGCCGATTCGACGATCTCCGGCCGTAGGTAGTACCCCGCCGACTTCACCTCCATCGTGGCGTAATCGATCTCCTCCGGCTCGATGCCGTGGAGCGTCCACATCCTGAAGCACGACTCCTGGAGTTTCGCGGCGCGCGCGGTGTCCCCGGCCAGGCAGAGGATCGCGGGGAAGAATGCCTCGAGGGAGCCAAAGCGCGTGCCGGTCCGCTTCCCCGTCGCCATTTCCGATTGACCGTACCAGAGCCCGCCGTTCACCGTGTCCGCAAGGTGAAGATTGATCGCCGTGATGTGTGTCTGCCACATCTCCAGGCACTCCCGGTCCCCGAACAGGAGCCACGCCTTGATCAGGTACTCGTAGTAGGAATCGATAGCGCCGCCGATGTGGGCCGTGGTGTTGGTCCACTCCCCCGTTTCCACGTTGAGCCAGGTCCCCATCAGTCCTGCCGGTGACCTCCTGGAGAAGAGTGCGGTCAGCGCCCGCTTGGGTTTCTCGTAGTACACACTCTTGCCGGTCAATTTCGAGAGCGTCCCGAATTCCAGTAATGCCGTTCCGATTTCGGCCGGATTGTTTATCGAATCCCGGATCTTCCCGGTCTGCAGATTGACATAGCGGTACGGCATTCCGGTCGACGAGGAGAAGACCGGGAGGAGCCGTTTCCCCAGGTCCTCGGCGAGGTCGAGGAACCGCCGGTCGCCGTCGAGCTGGTAGGCGGAGAGCAGGCCCCCGAGGAGCCGGATCGTGATCTCAAAGCTCTGGACCTCGAGGTCGAGGTCGAACCTCAGGCTGTCGAAAATAAGCTGCTTCGCCTCCGCGGCCTCCTCCTTCAGGCCCATCAACACCATCGTGTCGAACGCGTCGACGGGTGTCATGCAGAGCGAGATACCGTACCAGTCGTGGGGGGTTTTGCTCAAGGGTTTGAGGGCGTCGTGGCCCCACGCATACTGCTTGTAGGCGCTCCAGGCGTGGAGGAACTCGTTCCTCACCGAATCTGCCATCGTCGGGGTGTTTTGCGGTCCGGCTCGCAGCGCGACGGTGGTGACGACGAACAGGGGGAGGAGTATGCTGAGGAAAAGCGCAGCGCGTTTGATCGGACCGTTCATGGGTGTGCCTGGTGGTGTGTGGGATGGAAGTGTCGGAAGATACGAATTAATATTATATTGCCGGCCACGATGGAAAAGCCGGGATTCGCACGCAGGCTGGGACTCTTCGACGCGACGATGCTCGTGATGGGCGGGATCGTGGGGTCGGGCATTTTTATGAACCCACACGTCGTGGCCCGGATTGTGGACACCCCCTGGCTGATCCTGGGGACCTGGGCATTCGGCGGGCTGATCGCGCTCGGCGGGGCTTTCATCTACGCCGAGCTCGCCGCGAGGAGACCCGCGGTCGGCGGCCAGTACGCGTACATCCGGGAGGCCTTCCACCCTCTCCTCGGTTTTCTGTTCGGCTGGGGGCTCTTCCTTGTCTCCACCTCGGGAGGTCTCGCCGCCGTTGCGATGACGTTCGCCCGGTACACCATCGAACTCACCTCCACCTCCCTGCCCGAATGGTTTCTTGCGGTCGCGGCGCTGACGATCCTCACCGGCGTCAATTGCCTCGGGGTCAGGACCGGGGGCACGGTGCAGAGCACGCTGATGGTGCTGAAAATCGTCGCGATCGCGATCCTGGTCGTGTGCGGCTTCGCGTTCGTCCCGGAAAACAGGTTCGACACCACGGCTGTCACCGCACATACCGGGTCGTTCAGCCTGCTCACCACCTTCGGGGCGGCTCTCGTCCCGGTGATGTTCGCCTACGGGGGTTGGCAGACGGCGGCCTTCATCGCCGGTGAAGTCCGTTCACCCGAAAAAAATCTGCCCAAGGGGCTCCTGTTCGGAATGGCGGGGGTGGTCATACTCTACCTCCTGGTCAATGTCGTGGCGCTGGTGGTGCTCGGGGCGGACGGGCTCGCGCAGTCACCGGCGCCGGCGTCGGCCGTGATGCGGATCGTGCTCGGCGAAACGGGTGCGACCGTGATCGCACTCGGCATCGCCATCTCGACGCTGGGGTTCCTGAGCCAGGGCATCCTGACCTCTCCGAGGGTCTATTACGCGATGGCCGAGGACGGCGCCTTCTTCCGGAACGTCGCGACGCTCCATCCCGTGACCCGCGTCCCGGTGACGGCGGTCCTCCTGCAGGGGGCGGTGGCGATCATTATTACGCTCTCAGGTACCTACGAAGAGATCCTGAGCTACGTGGTGTCGGACGATTTCATCTTCTTCGGCCTCGCGGCCGCCTGCGTCTTCGTCTTCAGGCGACGGGACGGCGACACCCCCTGCGCCTACCGCGTGCCCGGCCACCCCTGGACGACGCTCGGATTTATCGTGGTCTGCTGCGCCGTTGTGGTGAACACGGCGTATGCATACCCGGTCAATACGCTGGCCGGGGTGGGCATTCTCGTGGCGGGCATCCCAGTGTACTACTTCTGGCGGTGGCGCTCGCGGAACGGCGGCGGAAAATAATTTCTTCGGTACGATCTCCCATGTCCATCCCCGAACGGGTCACACAGTCCGAGTACATGCAGTGGGCGAAAACCCACGTCCACGCACCGTATAACGTCGGTGCCAGCGGGGTCGCCAACTATCCACTCTCGTCGCTCCCGGTGACGATCGACGACCTGGAGATTACCGGCGACAGCTTCTACGGGTACGCGCCGCTGCAGGAGGCCATCTCCCGGCACACCGGCCTGAGCGTGGAACGGATCTTCTCCGCGCTCGGCACCTCCCAGGCCAACCACCTGGCGATGGCCGTCCTCCTGCGTCCGGGCGACCAGGTCCTGGTCGAGCAGCCGGCATACGAGCTGGTTGTCTCGACCGCGCTCTACCTCGGCGCGGTGATCGTGCGGTTCCCCCGGCGGAGCTTGGACGATTTCCGCGTCCTGCCCGACGAAGTAACGCGCCGCGTCACGAAAAGGACGAAACTCGTTGTGCTCACGAACCTCCACAACCCGACCAGCGCGTCGATCGACGCTGAGACCCTCCGCGAGATCGGGCGTGCCTGCCGGGGTGTCGGCGCGCGGGTGCTCGTCGACGAGGTCTACCTCGAGTCGGCGTTCGGGATGGACTTCCCGTCGGCGGCCCACCTCGGCGACGAGTTCGTCGTCACTAACAGCCTGACGAAGGTGTACGGCCTGAGCGGCCTGAGGTGCGGGTGGGTACTCGCCGAGCCGGAACTGGTGCGCTCGATGTGGAGGCTGAAGGACCTCTTCGAAAGCATACCGCCGCACGTGTCGGAACGGCTCAGCGTCATCGCGTTCCGGCACCTCGACGCGATCCGGGAACGGGCCCGGTCACTGATATCGGAAAACCGGCGGGTGCTGAGGGAGACGCTTCTGCGGCGGCCGGAGATCGCGTGTTTCGATCCGGGGTACGGCACCGTCGTCTTTCCGAAGCTGCTGACCGGGGACGTGGAACGCCTCGGCGCTCACCTGACGCGGAACTACGGAACGCTCATCACGCCGGGCAGGTTCTTCGACCTGCCGGAACATTTCAGGATAGGGCTCGGGGGGGAAACGGCGATGTTTCGCGAGGGGATGAAACGCTTATGCACAGGACTTGACGACCTCGGGGGCGGCTGAAGTCCTTTTCCACGCCCCTCGTCGTCACGATCTTCCGTTACCCGACTTTCCCGGAATTTCGGCGCCCCGGTTACGACAAATTTATCGCCTGCCTCTTGACAATGCGACAAATATGTCGTATCATTCCGGGGAACGAAAGAGAACAAATCACACTCCTCCCGGTGCATTCGCCAGTACATTTCGGACAGACGGAATCCTCCCGTTTTCTGCCCCTCGCCCGCCTCGGCGCCGCGGCGGGCCGTTTTCTGGGGCCCCCGGGGGCCGTCCACCTGCTCCACGGCCATTCGTCGGTCTATACCGCCGCCCTCCTGTTCGCCTGCGCATCGAAACGCCCCGTCGCCGTCATCGACGGCTCGATGCGCTTTAACAGCTACCTCATTTCGCGGCTCTCGTCGTTCCTGGGGCTCGTCCCGAAGGAGACCCTGACACGGGTTCACGTCACCCGGTCCTTTACGGCGTTCCAGACAGAGGCGGCCGTCACCTCGAAGCTCCCCGGTTTCCTCACCCGCCTCCCCTGCCCGCTGGTCGTCGTGACCGGCCTGCTGGACACGTATTACGATGAACAGGTCAAGCCAGCCGAGTGCCGGAAAAGCCTCGGCCGCGTCATGCGGGCGTTCGGGGATCTGGCGCGCTCGGGGACGCACGTGCTGATCGCCGACGTGGACGTGGGAACGGCGGCCCCCCCGGGGAAAGCGGACCTCTTCGCCCTCGTGAGGGGCGTCGCGGACGAAGCGCTGCTGTTGATGCACGATGGCGGCTGCGACGGCGCGAATTTTTACCTCGACCAGGACCTGAGCCAAAAACAGAGGAGTTCCCATGGGACGCAACAACGACACCTTCACGCTGATCATCGACAGGAACCGGGAAGCCTGGAGCAAATTTCGTCGGGCGCTGAGGAAGGAGGATCAAGAGCTCTTTGACGAGATGTGGCGGGCCCCGAAGGTTCACCTGGCCGCCGGGGCCTTCATCGCGAACGAAGCCCCGCTCGAGGCGATCTTCATGAGCATGCTGCTGGAACAGTACAAAAAAATCAAATACCTCGAGACGGCGCAGTACGTGCGGACGGTCGACGCCGGAGCAGCCCGTTGACGTCCGCGACGACAACAATCAACGCCTGGTTCTTCGACGCCTACCCCGTCGCGGGCGGGATGGCCGTCTGGATCCTGGACGACGACGGCGTCGCGAAACGGTTCTTCGACCCCTTCTCCCCCGCGTTCTACCTCCGCCTCGACCGCCGCGACGCCCTCCGCCTCGGCGCCCTCGCCCGGAACCTTCCGGTCACGCTCGCCAAGGCGCTGAAGACCGAACTCTTCAGCGGCGAGGAGTGGCAGGTGGAGGAGGTTCGCGTCCACGACCCCATGCAGTTCAACCGCTGCGTCTCGACGCTGCAGAAGTTCTTTCCCCATTTCGCGTTCTACAACAGCAACATCCCCGTGCCGCAGATGTACCTGTACGAGCGGCAGGTCTTCCCGCTGGCGCGCTGCGCATTCACCGTCGACGGGGCCGGACGATTGCTCGGCATCGACGTGCGCGACCGCTTCGACGCCCGGGACTACGCTCTTCCTGATCTCAGGATCATGCGCCTCACCAACGGGGGCGCGGAACTCCCGTCGAAGTTCTTCAGGACGCTCAACCTGGAGGTCAGCTACGACGGCTTAACCCATTCGCTCGAGGGCGAAGACGCGGTGTCCGTGCTCGAATCGTTCAACTGGCACCTGTACAATTACGACCCCGACATCATCCTGACGTCGTGGGGCGACGCCACCCTCCTGCCGACGATCCTGAACGCGTCGCTGCGCCACCGCGTGCCGCTGCTGCTGAACCGCGACCAGTCGCAGGAATACTTCACGACGCAGGAACGGAGCTACTGGACCTACGGCCAGATCATCCACCGCGACGCCGCCTTCATGCTGGCCGGCCGCTGGCACATGGACGCGGAGAACAGCTTCATCATGGGGGAATCGGACATCGAGGGGGTGATCGAGCTCGCGCGCCTCACCCAGCTCCCGATGCAGAAACAGTCGCGGGCCGCCATCGGCACCGGCCTCGCCAGCATGCAGATGAGCTACGCCTGGAGGAACAACATCCTGATCCCGGCCGAGAAAAAGGAGGGCGAGGACTTCAAGACGGCCGACGAACTCCTCCTGAGCGACCGGGGCGGCCTGGTCTTCATGCCGGAGATGGGATACCACGAGAACGTCGCCGAACTCGACTTTGCGAGCATGTACCCGAGCCTGATGGAACTGCACAACATCAGCCCCGAGACGATCAACTGCTCCTGCTGCGACAACCGGAAGGTGCCGGAGCTGGGGTACACGATCTGCGAAAAGCGAAAGGGTATAGTTCCGACGACGCTCAAGCCGGTCCTGGAGAAACGGGCATACTACAAGATGCGCCGGAAGAACGCCCCCACCCTGGACGAATACCGCAAGTACGACCGCAGGCAGAACGCGCTGAAATGGATGCTCGTCACCTGCTTCGGCTACCTCGGGTACAAGAACGCGCGCTTCGGCAGGATCGAGGCGCACGAGTCGGTGAACGCGTATTCGCGCGAGGCGCTCCTCACGGCGAAGGAGATCGCCGAAGCCGATGGCCATCATCTTCTCCACGCCATCATCGACTGCCTCTGGCTCAAGAAGCCGGGCGCAACGCAGGAAGAATATCTCCGGCTCTGTTCGAAGATCAAAGACACCGTGGGGGTGAGTGTCTCGTTCGAGGGGATGTACACGTGGCTCCTCTTCCCTTCCTCGAAGACCGATCCCGGCATCCCCACCTCGGGGAAATACGCCGGGTGGTACGAGCACGGGGAGATGAAAACGAGGGGGATCGAAGTGCGCCGCAAGGACACCCCCTGGTTCGTCAAGACGATGCAGGCCCGGCTGCTGGAGCTCATGTCGGAGATGAAGGACGTCCGGGAAATCTCCGAGCGGGCCCCCGAGCTGATCCGCGAGGCGGGATTTTATCTGAACGAGCTCCGCGGCGGCCGCGTCGACCCGAAGCAGCTCGTACTCCGCCGGCGGGTCCAGAAGGAGGCGGACGAATACTCCACCAACAACCTGAGCGCGATGGTGGTGAGGGAACTGGCGCAGTTCGGCGTCACGGTGAAGGCGGGCGAGGTGATCGAATACATCATCGTCGACCAGAGCGGGAAGCGCGATCCCCAGAAGGCGAAGAGTATGCTGACCTACCAGCACTGGGACGGGTACGACATCGAAAAATACACCGAGTTCTTCCTGAAGGCGGTGGAGACGCTCCTCTCGCCGTTCGGGTACGACCGGGTGAAGCTCGCGGAGATCTACGGCGTCGGGGCGAAGCGCGGGGTTCGCGGGACGGGTGCGACTGACGGGTCGGAAGCGCGGGATGTGAGCGGAAAGGGGTCGTCCGTTCCGGCCGGAACGGCAGCCCCACGGCGGCGGAACGACGCGACGGGGAAGGCGGAAGCGGCGTGGGAATTATTTCCGGCCGGAGACCCTACGCCGGTTCGATACAGGCGCTGACGTCGTTCCTGCTGTTGTTGACGACGTCGGAGACGGCGTAGGCGTGCATCTCACCTGCCGGGTAGGGGTCGAGAAGGCGGTGAAGCGCATCGAAATCGTCGGCCTTCGGATCGAGCCAGAGGGGAAGCTCGTCAGCGTTCAGGATGACCGGCATCCGGTCGTGGATCGGCGCCACGAGTGCGTTGGCTGCGGTGGTGATGATCCCGGCGGTGACGACCTTCTTCGCGTTGATGTCGACCGTACGCCAGAGACACGCGAGCGGAAACGGCTCCCTGTCGTTCAGGACGATCCTGTGCGGGACCTTCCTGACTCCTTTCGGGAGTCGCTTCCCCCTTTCGAGGTTCTCGTACCCGGGAGGCTTGCGCCACTCATAAAATCCGTCGGCCAGGAGGACGCAGCGACCGGAGAGAAGCCGGGACCTGAAAAACCGGTTTTTCGCGATCGTGTCGTCGCGTATGTTGATCTGATACCCCGCCTCCCCCTTTTCCTCCCCCCAGGGCGGCACGAAACCCCAGAGGACGTCGGCGAGGAACCGTACGCCGTCGTCCCGCGCGATGATGGCCGGGACCAGTTGCCCCGGAGCGGCGTTATATCGGGGCGTGATACCGCTGAAACCCGGCGCGGGAATGGCATGAAACTTCTTTAAAATAAACTCCACCCTGTCGGTGGTGATGGTGAACCGTCCGCACATATGGTTAGACGCGCTCTCCGGTCGGGAGGTCGAAGACGACGACCTGACCAGGTTCCAGTATTCCGCTCAGAACGCCGTGGACGACCTGGAATACCGATTCTGACAACAGATCGGGGTATTCGGGTGATTTGAATTCCGCCGCCAAGGCAGCATTCACCCTGGTTTCCATGTCGGCGTTTGCGGCGACGATCAGGTCCCCGCCCGATCCGGTCCGGACGAAGGCGATGATGCGTGGGTCTCCCCCCGATATGAGCCGGAAGCCCGCGTCATGCCCGGCCAGAATGCGGTCGCGGAACCGTTCCCTGACGGCAAGCGGCCTACTCATCCAGTCGGGGGGGGCGGTCACGGCGTCCCAGCGGAGCCGATGGGCGCTGAACAGCGGTAGTGATTCCGGCGGGAAAAGGCTGAGCTGATCAGCCGTAAATCCTAATCCTGTATTCACCGGACGCTGCTCATATAATTCAAAACCTGAATGTATAAACGGTATGCCGGGGATGAAACAACTGATGGTCCACGCATAGCGACAGAAGCGTTCGCCGCCCGGGCGGATGATAGCCCTCGGAGTGTTGTGTGTTTCCGGGGTCGCCAGATGCGGGGGTAGTCCGGGGGTACGGGCGAGCCAGTCGAGCATATCGACGAAATCCCCGGTCCGGTGCTGACAGGCCCACTGACCGCCGAGCGCGGCGTTGAACCCGAGCCGGACCTGGTCTTCATTCCTGGAGAAATCTTCAGCCCAGAAGGCGAAATCGGGGTGGATTTCCCTGACATTACGGATGAGATTCACCGCCATTTCCCCTGGCATCGCGTGCGCCATATCGATCATTAGACCGTCGATCCCATAGACCGTGGCGTAGTGGGCGACGACGTTTTCGATCTTTTCCCAGAGCGGAATCGTCCCCGTTCCGCCCGCCAATAAACTTGAATCGTACATCCGTATCGTGTTGTAGGCCGGATAGTTAAACCGTTCGTCCTGATGGTATTTGAGGTACGTGACGTCGTCCCAGACCGGCTGGTGGTCGTCGGGAGGCCAGTCGGCGAAAGCTCCGGGAATGACCACCTTCCTACCGTCGGCTGTTGTTCCGGTCCACCTATCACCTTCTATTGTAATACTCCCTGGATCCGGGGATTCGGTGAACATTTCCCTGTAACTTTGTGCTGGCGCTGGGAGGTTCTCGTGATTCCCGGACTCTATTTTTTCGGTCGCGCGCCGAATATCCCCGTCCGTGAACGTCGGGGGTCGGAAGGCCGCGACCTGGGTAATCCAGTAGAACCATTCCGGGTGATCTCTCACCCAGACACAGTCTTTACTGAGGGTTCGTAATGGTAATTCGAGAATGACCCTGATGCCCCGATGATGAGCTGCTTCGAGGAAGGCGGCGAATTGTGAACCGATGTCGAGCCCGGTGTTCGGTTCTCCAAGCGCCGGATCAAACGCCATCGGGTCCTTTACGGCGTAGGGGGATCCGAGGTTGCCACGCCTCCCGTCGTGGCCGATCTCCTGTACCGGGAGGAGGTGGATCGTGTTGGCCCCGAGCGAACTGATGTGGGAAAGGATCGCGATCGCTTTCAGGAACGAACCACCCTCCCGCCACCCGCATCCGTTTTGAAGGGAAAGTTCCCCGTCACCGACGTGGTCGTACGCGCAGGTGAGCCTGACCATCATATTGTAGACTACTGCTTCCGCACTCCATCGACCTCCCTGGCCTGCACCGCGGCTTCTGTCCCCGGTCTCGAGAGGACCCCCTGCCCCGCTTTTCCCGACGAGTGGAACCGGACCGGTGCCGATGATCGACCCGGTCACCCCGGCGTAGAATTCGTAGGGGTTGACATCCACGGGGCGGGTCGTACGGCCGGGCGGCAGCCAGAGTGCCGGTACGGTGTATCGTCCCGCGGGGGTCCCGCCGCCGCGAAGGAGCAGGGAGTCGTGAAGGAGTCGGAGATGTCGGAGAGTGTCCAAGGCGTCGGCCGGTTTCGGGCTCACCCGAGGGACCGGATTATTCCGGGTAATAATATTTCGAGGCGTATTCCGAGACCATCCGGTGGGTGTTGAACATCGGGATCAGCGTCTTGAGCGAATTCCTGATCATCCCTATCCACTTCCGCGGGATTCCGATCCGATCCCGGGCATAGAACAGCGGGATCACTTCCTTTCCGAGTACGTCGTACAGGGAGAGCGCATCGGCTGCGTCGGCCTCCTCGTTCGACCGTGGAATCGGGTCTGTCCCGCCGATGGCCCAGCCGTTCTTCCTGTTGTATCCTTCAATCCACCATCCGTCGAGGATGCTCAGGTGGAGGCCGCCGTTGATGGCGATCTTCTGGCCGCTCGTTCCGCTCGCCTCCAGCGGCCTGCGGGGAGTGTTGAGCCAGACGTCGCAGCCCGAAACAAGGTATCGGGCGACGTTGATGTCGTAGTCCTCCAGGAAGACGATCTTGCCGTGGAACGTCGGTTGGTCGCAGAGCTGGGTGATGTGCTTGATGAAGTCCTTACCGCCCCCGTCGCGCGGGTGCGCCTTGCCTGCGTAGATCAGCTGGATCGGGCGCGCCGGATCGTTGAAAAGGGCCGCCGCCTT
>JANNFI010000113.1:0-1566 GCA_031379665.1 Ignavibacteria bacterium | reverse complement strand
CCCGTGCCGGTGCGCCTGCAACTTCCGCGCGAGGCCCAGGTCGGGCTCGACGCGCTGCTCGCGCTGCCGCTGGCCGCGGCCGACGGGCGTTTGGTGCCGCTGTCCGAGCTGGTGCGCATCGAGTACGGCGCGGCCGACGTCGCGCTGTACACGAAAGACCTGCTGGGCGTGAGCTATGTCGTCGGTGACCTGTCGGGCAAACTCGATTCGCCGCCGTACCGCGTGATCGAAATCCGGCGCAAGCTGCAAGAGGCGGCGCTGCCCGGCACCGGCGTGATCGAGGAGTATCTGTTCGGGCCACCCGGCGACCCGTTCCGCCAGTATGCGGTGCGCTGGACCGGCGAGCTGCAAGTGACGCAGGAGACGTTCCGCGACATGGGCGCGGCCTACGCGGTTGGCCTGGTGCTGATCTACCTGCTCGTCGTCGCGCAGTTCAAGAGCTACCTCACGCCGCTCATCATCATGGCGCCGATTCCTCTCACCATCATCGGCGTGATGCCCGGGCACGCGCTGCTGGCGGCGAAGTTCAGCGCGCCGTCGATGATCGGCATGATCGCGCTGGCCGGAATCATCGTGCGCAATTCGATCCTGCTCGTCGACTTCATCGAACTCCAGCTGCGCCAGGGCGTCCCGCTGAAGCAGGCGGTTGTGCAGTCGGCCGCGGTGCGCGCGCAGCCGATCGTGCTGACCGGCCTGGCGGCGATGACCGGCGCCTTTTTTATCCTCGACGACGCGATCTTCGGCGGGCTCGCGATCTCGCTCATCTTCGGCATCTTCGTCTCGACGCTGCTGACGCTGATCGTGATTCCGGTTCTGTACTATGTAGCGTTCCGGCGCCGTTTCGAGAAACCCGCGCCAGCGATGGCAACCGCGTCACCCGTCGCCCCCGCCATGCCGCCCGGGGCCGTGGGCCAGGCAGTCGCAGCCACACCCACACCCGTGAACCCATGACCGCACTCACAGAACCCGCCGCGCGCGCCGACCTGCTGAACCGGCTGCGCCGCGCCGAAGGCCAGTTGCGTGGCGTGCAGCGCCTGATCGAAGAGGGCAACGATTGCATGACGATCGCGGCGCAGCTCAACGCGGTGCGCAAGGCGCTGGACAGCACCTATGCGCGCATGGCGGTGTGTTTCGTCGAACAGGAGCTGGCGGGCGCAACCGGTGCCGGCGCGTCGGCGCAGCGCAAGCAACAGATTCACGACACCCTGCAAGGCCTGCAGGAGTTGCTGACCAAACGTGCTTGAGCGAGCAGCCGTCATCGCGGCGCAAGGTGCGTTCCGGGAGGGGCGGGTGAGGCTGATGAGGCGTGGCGGGCGACCCTATACTGCGGTGGTGACGCTGCTTCGGCGGCGCCTGATGCAGCAGCAGGGGAACCTCGCCAATGATCCAGCTCTCCGGCAAAGTCGAGAACACGGGGCAGGCCCGGGATATCGCCTCCAGCTGGGCACGCATCCTGCGAGACGGCCTCGACAAGGCACGCACTATCGGCAAGAAGTAGCGGGAGAGGAAAATCAAACGCCCTTTTTGCTGCGCGTGGGTCGGCCAGGCACGGTTGGAACCCACCCG
>JANNFI010000087.1:0-2977 GCA_031379665.1 Ignavibacteria bacterium | reverse complement strand
CCGAGTTCGTCGACCACCGACTCGACGGCCGTGCCCTTCACCGCCAGCACGACCAGTTCACCGAACGACGCCGCGTCCCTGAACGACCCGACCTTCGCCTTTCCCCCCGTCTTTTCCCGGATCGCCTCGTGCTTCGAGGGGGTATTCGTTCCGATCGTCACGTCGAAACCGTATTTGATCAGCCCGTTCGCGAGCGTTTTGCCGACGTCGCCGGAGCCGATGACTCCTGCTTTTGTCCCCGCGTGCTTCAATTTTTGCCTGCCTCCCCGGTCTCGTCCTGCAACCCGTTCGGTAGCCTGAAGGCTCCCTTCCCGCAAGATTCGATCGCGCGGTTCATCAGGGCCATGATGCCGGACTTGTCGTCCAACTCTTTCTTTCCGAAGGCAGCCGGTGGCAACCCGATCGGCCGGTACTCGACCTTGTCGGGAGTGAAGCTGACGGAATCGTCGACCCAGGAGGTGTCGGTGCGGAACCCGTGGACGTCGTCGAAACGGCCATCGAACTTCGTCGACCTCGCCAGGATATTGCGGCCGACCCACTCCCTGTCGCGGTCCATGTCTATCTGCACGACGGCGTCGATGGCGCCGTCGAAGTTGTCGTCGGCCCAGTGGTTGAAGGCGATTTTGCACTTCGCCACGAAGAGTTCGATGTGGTGGATCATCGAGACCTCGCCCTTCTTAGGGTAGTTCGGCGGGAAATCCGCATCCTCGTAGGGGGCCGCCCCGCCCACGAGCGTCAGGTAATCGATCTTCCCGTCACGGTTGCGGTCGAAGGGATATCCCCACGTCGACACCTTTCCGAGCGTCGGCCGTGACTTGTCGAACGCCACCGTGGGAGACACGTCCGCCACAGGGTCGGCGAGGGAGTCGAGGGTGAAGGCGACGTAGAGGAGGGTCCGCGTGCTCTTGAACCCGACAAACGACACCCACCGTTCCTGTACGCGGACCTGGCAAAGCGTCGTCAGTTCGTTCCGGAACGGGGGATGTTCACTCACCGAGTCGGCGATGCCGAAAAACTCTGTGATCTCGGGCTGGGCCCGGAGGCCGGGGGGAGCGGCAAGGATCGCCGCCAGCAGTATCAGTGTGCGTTTCATTGTCAATCCATTTCTTTTTGTTCGGCGTCCTCTTCTGATGAACGCTGGAGATCGATCGCAAGTTTCCGGAGGTAGGCGCCGGTCTCGAGCGACTTGCCCGTCGCCCGCCGCACCCGTTCGCCCCATTCGACCGTCTCCCCGTCCCGGTAGAGGTGTTGCACCATCCATCCGGCGACGCTCGAGTCGGTGAACTTGTTCCTGCCGAACTTGTTTGATAGGGCCTCCTGCAGCTGGGTGGAGATCATCCCGGAGAGTATGTAGTTCTGGTAGTAACAGGGGTACGACGCGTACCAGATCGACGACGCGTAGGTGGGCGGCTCGTTCTCCTCGGGGGGAGTGACCAGGAGGTATTTCTCGAACATCGCCCGCTCGAGGAGCGCCAGGTCCTGGTCGGGGTTATTGTACATCTCGTACTCGAAGAAAAAGTCCTTCATCAGTCGGCGGAGGCGGTGGAGCGCCGGCAGGTTCCGGCCCGCCAGGTATTCGCGCAGCACCTTCGCGGGGGCCTTGGTGTACGATCCGAGCCACGCCGTGTCCTCGGTGAACTCCGCGTGCATCTCCGCGACGCCTTCCTCGTACGCCGCGCACTGCGCTCCGGGGATCCACTCGTAGCCTTTCAGGATTGGCTCACGCACCTCGGTGTGGACGGCCTTCAGCGAGTGGCCATACTCGTGGAAGGCGACGCCGTAAAAGCCCTTCCCGCGCGTCGGGTTGACGAGGAACCTCGAATCGTCGGGGATGAGGATGCCGAGGCTCAGCCCGCCGTACGGGATGTCGCGGACGACTTCCCGGATCGGGAGCGAGTCCACCGCGAACCCGATGGCGCCCTCGAATCGGTGGATGACCGGGAAGACCGAATCGGCGGGGAAGTACTCGTCCGGGATCGACGCGGCGTTCTTCAGGCTCAGGTCGAAGTCCCAGGCGTTGAACCGCTTCAGCCGCATCTCCGCCGCCGAGTTCTCGATGAACCCGCGAAGCGCACGACGGGTCTGGGCCTCGAGGGCGTTGAGCGTCTTGACCAGCCACTCCTCGTCGATCGCCTGGAGATGGAGCGAGAGGGAATAGTAGTTACGGAAGCCGAACTCCTCGGCCTTCCTGTTCCGGAGTTTCACCAGTTCGGCCAGCTTCGGCGCTGCGACGGCGGAGAGCTGGGCATTGACCTTCCAGAGCGCGTGGCGCCTCTTCTGGTTCTTCTCGCCCCTGAGCCGGTTGTTGACTTCGGCCCGCGTGATCGTCCTGCCCTCGAACCTGAATTTGAATCCGGTGATGAGCGACTGCAGTTTGTTCTCGAGCTTCGCGATCGCAGGGTCGGCATAGATTGCCCCGCCGATGAAGCAACGGTGCCACAGCTCCAGCCTGCGGGCGAGCGTCTGGTCCGCAAGCGAGCCCGATTTCCTGCGCCACTCGCCAACGGTCGCGCGCGCCGCCGAGTCGAGGAAGATCCGGGCGAACAGCGCTTTGGCGGAGTCAAGGTTGTACGGGGCCTCGCCGGAGTAACTGTTCCAGTTCGCGGTCCCGGTGGCCACGCACGCCTTCTCGTATTCCGCTTCGAGTGAATCGAGGTAAACGAGGAGCTCGTCCTTGATGGAGATTTCCTGGCTGGCGGGCTGGGGTTCCTGTTTTTTTTCGCACGATGCGAGGAGGAGGGTGAAGGCAAGTAGCGCCGGCAGGCCTGCGGAAAGGAGTCGCGTCGTCATTGGGGATTGTGGAGAGCCGGTCAATGGTACTTGTCGGTTGGTAAAATACGTTAAAATTTAGATGGGATGCAAGAATGCGTACCGGGGGGGGGGGGGGGGGGATAAAAAACGGCGACCCTTAACCGTGGACCCCGAATTAATACCCCCCTGATAACGTTTAGGTTTTCGGGTTACCCGGGGAGGTTAC
>JANNFI010000085.1:0-24081 GCA_031379665.1 Ignavibacteria bacterium | reverse complement strand
GCCGTGGACGGCCGCGAGGGCCAGTCCGCAGCCGGTCGATCCGGTTGATTTTCACCCTCTACTTTATTATACTACGCGTCGTTACGGCTCACGCCCGAGCCCGCCTGAGTCCGCATCATTCCACCATCAGCGATCATGAGGGAGATCACCATGGCCCGATTCTTTGGCACCATCGCGTTCCTCATCAGCCGTGGGACGAAAAAAATGAATGTTGTAAAATAATGTCGCCGGGGCGCGCAGCCCCGGCCAGGCAATCTTGACTCAAACCCTGCCCTTGGGGGGCGGGGTTTTCTTTTACGGAGAGCGTTCGTGATCATCGTCATCAAGGCTTCGGCCACCGAAGAACAGATCGCCACAGTCGTCAGGAAGATCGGGGAAGAGGGCCTCACGGCGCATCTCTCGAAGGGCCTCGAAAGGACCATCATCGGGGTCATCGGCGACGACCGGAAGATGCGGAGGGAATCGTTCCTGCTCCTCCCCGGGGTCGACGCAGTCATCCCGATCCTGAAGCCGTACAAGCTCGCCAGTCGCGAGTTCCAGCCGGCGGACACCGTCGTGAACGTCCGCGGCGTGCCGATCGGCGGGACCGGGGTCGTCATCATCGCCGGTCCCTGCTCGGTCGAATCGAAGGAACAGCTTATCGAGACGGCGACCGCCGTGCGCGCCTCCGGCGCCGTGCTGCTCCGGGGCGGGGCGTATAAGCCGCGGACGAGTCCCTACGCGTTCCAGGGGCTCGGCGAGGCAGGATTGAAGATCCTGGCGGACGCCCGTGAGCGGACCGGGCTCGGCATCGTGACCGAAGTGATGGAGTCGCAGGACGTCCCGATGGTGGCCGAGTACGCCGACATGCTGCAGGTGGGGGCCCGGAACATGAACAACACCAACCTGTTACGGGCGCTGTCCAGAATCCGGAAGCCCGTGCTCCTCAAGCGCCATTTCTCCGCCACGCTCGCCGAATTCCTGATGAGCGCGGAGTACATCCTCTCCGGCGGGAACCCGAACGTCGTCCTGTGCGAACGCGGCATCAGGACCTTCGTGGAGTACAGCAGGAACACGCTCGACCTGAACGTCATCCCTGCGGTAAAGCTCGTGTCGCACCTGCCGATCATCGCCGACCCGAGCCACGGCACCGGCCGGCACGACCTCGTCGTCCCAATGAGCAGGGCCGCGGTCGCCGCGGGAGCAGACGGTCTCATACTCGAGGTTCACCCCAGACCTGCCGAGGCGTTCTCCGACGGCGAGCAGTCGCTGACTCCCGCACTCTTCGCGCTCCTGGTGAAGGATGTCGCGGCGGTCACCGTCGCGGTCGGCCGTTCCCTGCTCACCCCCTGATCCTCCCCGGCCCGTTCCCGGGCCGCGGTTTCCTTGCATTTCAACCGGACGCTGTGTACGTTTCGAACGTGATGAGCTCGCGCACCGTCGTACGCCGCCTGGGAGAGATCGTCGGGAAGGGGAATGTCCTCGATTCCCGGGAAGCCCTGGTGGCCTACTCCTACGATGCCACGGCGCTCCCCCCGCAAGAACCGCTCTGCGTCGTCCGGCCCTCATCCGCGGAGGAGATCAGCCGCATCATGCTCCTCGCGAACGAGACCAGGACACCGATCGTCCCCCGCGGTTCGGGAACCGGTCTGAGCGGAGGCGCCATACCGCTCCCGGGATCGGTGGTCCTCCTGACCGGACACCGCAACCGGATACTCGAAATCGACACCGCGAACCAGACGGCGACCGTGGAACCGGGGGTGATCACGGCCAGGCTGCAGCAGGCCGTCGACGCGCTCGGATACCTCTATCCGCCCGACCCGGGGAGCGCGTCCATCTCCACCCTCGGCGGTAACGTCGCCGAGAACGCCGGCGGCCTCAGGGGATTGAAATACGGCGTCACGAAGAACTACGTCATGGGGCTCGAGGTCGTGCTTCCGACCGGCGAGATCCTCTGGACCGGGGGAAAATCCGCGAAGGATGTCGCGGGATACAATCTCCGGGACATCCTGGTCGGCTCCGAGGGGACACTCGGGGTGATTACGAAGATCCTCCTGCGCATCGTCCCAAAACCGGAATCGGCAAGGACCCTCCTGGCGTCATTCCCGACGATGGAAGCGGCCGCGGCGGCGGTGTCTGCCGTTGTCGCTGCGAAAATCCTCCCCGCGATGCTTGAATTCATGGACGACCTGACGATTCGCTGCGTCGAGGCCTACGCGCACATCGGGCTCCCGACCGGCGCCGCGGCGATGCTCCTCGCAGAGACCGATGGGCATCCTGAGGTCGTCGAGAGGGAAGCCGCGCAGATCGCCGGGATCTTCCGGGAGTGCGGGGCCACGGAGATTTCCGTCGCGGCGACCCCGGCGGAATCCGACAGACTGAAGATTGCGCGGCGCTCCGCGTTCACGTCGCTGGCGAGGGTCCGGCCGACCACGCTGATGGAGGACGTCGCCGTTCCCCGCTCGGAGCTGGCGAACCTGGTGAGGAAAATCAACGAGATCAGCGCCAGGAACGACATCCGGATCGGCACGTTCGGACACGCCGGCGACGGAAACCTCCATCCGAATTACCTCACGGACGAGGGGGACGCCACGGAGTTCGCGCGAGCGCACCGGACGGTGATGGAAGTCGAGGAGGCGGCCATCGCACTGGGGGGGACGATCACCGGCGAGCACGGTGTGGGGCTCTACAAGAAACCGCTCCTCGAAAAGATGGTGGGTTCCGCGTCGATGATGATGATGCGGAGGCTGAAGCTGCTGATGGACCCGAACCTGGTCCTCAACCCCGGGAAAATCCTCGACTGCGAGCCGAGGTGCGAAGGTCGGATGCCGAGGTCCCGCGAGGAGATCGCAAAGTTCGAAGACGTCGCGTGGGTCTGAACCCCGATGAAACCGTCCCACGACCTCTCACTCTTCCACAAGTTTCTCCGTCCCCGCCGGGTCTCTGCCGGAGCGCCGCCGGCCCTGATCCTCCTCCACGGCCGGGGCGCCGACGAGGATGACCTCCTGGGGCTCGCGGAGTACTTCGACGACCGGCTCCTGATCATCTCACCGCGCGCCCCGTTCCCCTTCACACTGGGAGGCGGTTACACCTGGTACGACCTCGAAGAGATCGGCAAGCCGGACCGCGCGATGTTCCGGGAAAGTTACGACAGGTTACGGACGTTTCTCGGCGAAGCGCGCGAAGGGTACGGACTCGACCCTGGCAGGACCTTCTGTTGCGGTTTCAGCATGGGTTCGATCATGGCGTTCGCCATCGCGCTCACGGATTCGGAGCAGTTCTCCGGCGTGATGGCGGGCAGCGGCTACATCCCGGAGGACGCCGGGATGGAGTTTACGTGGGAGGGAGTGAAGGGAAGGCCCTTCTTCATAGCCCACGGCCTCTACGACCCGGTGATCCCCTGTTCCCACGGCAGGCGCGCGAAAGAACTCCTTGAATCGCACGGCGCACTGGTCACGCACCGCGAGTACGACATGGGGCACCAGATCAACGAGGAGAGCCTCAACGATATGGTCGCCTGGCTGTCCCCCAGGCTCGACTCCTGAGCCCCCGGCGATGATGCGCAGGCCCCGGCCCACCCGGATGACGCCATGATTCCGCTCCGCGACGCCAATCCCTCACGCACTGTCCCGTTCGTCACCTATCTTCTCCTCGGGGCGAATGTCGCCGTCTTCCTCCTCGAGCTTGGACTCGGAGACGCACTCCCCGCGTTCGTCGGGGAGTACGGTGTGGTCCCTGCCCGGGTGGGGGCCGCGATCGACCCCGCCGCCGCGGACCCCGCAGCCTTCCTCCCGTTCCTGACCTCGATGTTCCTCCATGGGGGGTGGATGCACCTGATCGGGAATATGATTTTTCTCTGGGTCTTCGGGGACAACATCGAGGACCGGTTTGGGCACGGCCGCTTCCTGTTCTTCTATTTGTTCGCCGGTGCCGCCGCCGCGGCGACGCAGGTGATCATCGATCCGTCCTCTCCGGTTCCGATGGTAGGGGCGAGCGGGGCCATCGCCGGGGTTCTGGGCGCCTACGTCATCCTCTTTCCCCGGGCCCGCATCCTGACGCTGATACCGATATTCTTTTTTTTCCAGCTGCTCGAACTCCCCGCGTACGCATTCCTGGGCCTCTGGTTCCTGATCCAGATCGCGAGCGGGCTCCTTTCGCTGCGGATCGGGGCGGACGCGGGCGGTGTGGCCTGGTGGGCGCACATCGGTGGCTTCCTCGCGGGGGCGATGCTCATCCCGATCCTCCGGAGGAAATCCTGAGCGGTCCCGGGCCGGACCGCGGCCACCTCGACCTCGTGGCGGGCGCTTGCCTGCACTGCGGGCTCTGTCTTCCCGCGTGCCCCACCTACGCGCTCACGCTCGACGAACGGTCCTCCCCGCGGGGGAGGATTCGCCTGATCCGGTCGGTGCTCGACGGGTCGCTGACGCCCGGCCGCGAGTTCGCCGATGAGATGAACTTCTGCCTCGACTGCAGGGCTTGCGAGCCCGCCTGCCCGGCGGGGGTCAGGTACGGGGAACTGATCGAACACGCGCGCACGATCGTCCACGACCGGAAACTCGAACCGCTCGCGATCCGGATCCGGAAGTTCGTCATTCTCGGTCTGATTTTCCGGTCGCGTCGGACCTTTTCTGCGTTCTCCGCCCTGTTACGCATCTACCGCGGGTCGGGATTCCGCGAAGCGGTCGAGCGATCGGGAGTCCTGGAACTGCTGCCGCGATCCATCCGCCGGATGGTGCTCGGACTTCCGGAGGTCGCGGGAAGGCCGTATCTCGAGACGGCCGCCGAAGTCCTCCCAGCGATAACGCCCGGCGCCGGACGCGTCGGTATGCTGACCGGGTGCATCATGAATGTCTCGTTCGCCGGCGTTCACGCTGACACGGCCGAAGTCCTGCGCCGTTCCGGCTTCGACGTTGTGGTCCCGCGCTCGCAATTCTGTTGCGGATCGCTCCACGGCCACAACGGGGAGGGCGAACGCGCGATGCGCCTCGCCGCGGACCTGATCAGTTCGTTCCCGAAGGGGCTCGACGCAATCGTGGTCAACTCCGCCGGTTGCGGGGCCTTCATGAAGGAGTACGGTCGGCTCTTCCGGGAGGACCCTGAGATGTCGGGTCCCGCCACTGCCTTCGCCGCAAAGGTCGCCGACTTCTCGGAGTTTCTGGCCCAACGGCCGCGGGAGGCGCCCCGCGGGACGGTAGGGGAGTGCGTAACGTACCACGACGCCTGTCACCTCGTCCACGCGCAGGGGATCTCGCGACAGCCCCGTGAGCTCATCACGTCGCTACCGGGCGTGCGGTTCATCGAGCTGCGCGACGCGTCGCGCTGCTGCGGGAGCGCGGGCATCTACAGCATCGTCCGACCCGACGATTCGGATCGTCTCCTGCGAGCCAAAGTCGAGGCGATCGTCGCCAGCGGGGCGGGGATTGTCGTGACGGGGAACCCCGGCTGCCACCTCCAGATTGAACGCGGCCTGCGGGCTTCGGGGGCGGACGTCGAGGTGCTCCATTGCGCGACCCTCCTGCGGCGAGCCGCGGGCGAATCCCCCGGCTAAAACGAGTTCGGGCCGCCGGGCAGAGCGCCTCGACGTACCACGAGGCCCGTCTCAGGGCACCCCGTGGCCTGGCTCCCGGCACCGCGGGGCCATTTTGGTTTTCCCTGCTATAAATCATATCTTTTACCAATGCATTCCGTGATCGTTCTCCACCACCACGAGATCGTCCTCAAGGGGGGGAACCGAAAATACTTCGAGCGAAGCCTGATGAAAAACGTCCGCGCGACCGCGGCGGCGGTTGGGGCGAGGTGCGTCGTGAAGGGTGGGTACGGCAAGTTCATCCTTACCCCGGAGCCCGGGGGGGATGAGGCCCAACTGATCAGCGCGCTCCGCAGGGTCTTCGGCCTGGCGAACATCTGCCCCGGGGTCCGCGTGGCGCAGGAGATCGATGCGATCGGCGCCGCGGCCGAGGGTTCCCTGGAGGGGCTGGAGTTCCGAACCATCCGGGTCGAAACCCGGCGGGTCGACAAGCGCTTCCCCCTGACCTCGATGGAGACGAATGCAAAAGTGGGGGCGCAACTCTGTTCGCGATTCGGAGTGCGGGCGAACATGACCCGGCCGGATGCGACGGTATCGATCGAGCTCGCCGACGGCGCGGCCTATGTCTATTCCCGGAGGCTTCGCGGCGCGGGAGGACTCCCCGCCGGCGTAAGCGGGCGCGTCGTCGGGCTGCTCTCCGCAGGGTTCGATTCTCCGGTGGCCTGCTGGCAGATGATGAAGCGGGGGTGCAACGTCACTTTCGTCCATTTCCACAGTATGCCCTACACCGGCGAACAATCGATCGACCAGGTCCGCGACATCGTCCGGGTCCTCACTCCGTACCAGCACCGCTCGAAACTCTACATCGTCCCGTTCGCCGACGTCCAGAACGAGATCGTTCTCCGCACCGAGGCATCCTTGAGGATCATCCTTTACCGCAGGATGATGCTGAGGATCGCCGAAAGAATCGCGCTGAGGGAGAAGGCCGAGGCGCTCGTGACGGGCGAGGCGGTGGGGCAGGTCGCCTCACAGACCCTTCGGAACATCCGCGCGATCGGCTCCGCAGCGACCATCCCGATCCTGCGTCCGCTCTCCGGGGCGGACAAGGAGGAGACCATCGCCGCATCGAGGGCGATCGGTACCCACGACATCTCCAGCCAGCCCTACGACGATTGTTGCTCATTCCTCGCGCCCCGGAGCCCCCAAACGTGGGCCGACCAGGACCTCGTTCGGGACCAGGAAGGAAAGCTGGACATACCGGCGCTCACGGCGATGGCGCTTTCCAGGCTCTCCGTGGAACGATACCGGTACCCGCTCCAGGACCTGCCGGAGCAAACCCCCGCGCTCCATGCCTAAGGCCGCGATGGCTGTGACTCTACTCATTGTCCTGGCCTCGCGCTCTTCTGCCCAGGAGTACGTCAGGGACCTGGACGGCATCCCGTTTTACCGCGACTCGGTCGCGTACGCCGAACCGCTTTCCGGCGGGCTGAACGCGCCGATGCACCAGTATGCCGACACCGACGCGGACGGCGACCTCGACCTCTTCATCTTCGACAGCGATTTTTACGCCGAACGATATTTCTTCCGGAACACCGGCGATTCGACGGCCGCGGAGTATTCCCTCGAACCAGACGGCGGCCTCGCCGGCGTGGTTTTCAGGTACTGGTTCCGTTTCGTCGATCACGACGGCAACGGAACAACGGAGCTCCTCACGGACGACGAGTCGTCCGGGATCAGGGTCTGGCGCAATGAGAACACCCCGGGCGATCCGCGCTGGGGGGTCGATGTTCCGCAGCTGGCCGACACCGCCGGCGCGGCGATCTTCGCCGGCTTCGGAGGGCTTCCGGGGTTCGGGGACCTCGACGGCGACGGGCTCCCCGATATACTCTCCAGCAATTCCGGCGATGGCTCTTTCAACTTTTACCGGAACGTCGGCGCCCCCGGTGTCAGCGCATACGCCCTGGTCACCACGCACCTGAGTGACATCACGATCACGAGCGACACCTGCACGCAGGGCACGGCCGCAGTGCCGACCACAAAGGGTTCCGCCCACGGTCTCGGGGCGGTCGCCCTCCACGACCTGGATGGCAACGGCACCCTGGACCTTTTCTACGGCGACGCCTTCTCCCACAGCCTCTTCCACCTTGGCAACGCCGGGACGGCGCAGGAGCCGGCGCTCGAATGTGAATCGGATTTTTTCCCTCCCGACGGGTCGCTGATGACGGCGGGATTCAACCAGGCGTCCTTCGCCGACCTCGACGCCGACGGCGACCGGGACCTCACCGTGGGGGTCCTGAACTCCCGCACCCGCCACTCCTTCTGGTACTATGAGAACACGGGGACGCCGTCCGTGCCGCAGTATGACCTGGTGACCCGGGATTACATCGCGACGCTCGACGTCGGCCAGAACGCCAGGCCGGCGTTCGCCGACCTGGATGACGACCTTGACCTCGACCTGGTCATCGGCAACAACGAAGGAGAGCTCTGGCACTTCAGGAACGAGGGGAGCATTCTCTCGCCGGTGTATCACCTCGCCGACACGGCCTTCGCCGGGATCAGCGGCAACTTCTCCTACGCGCCCGAGTTCTTCGATGCGGACGCCGACGGCGATCCCGATCTCCTGCTCGGCCGGTTCGACGGGAGGGTGATCCTCTACCGCAACGACGGCCCCGGCGGGTTCGTCCCGGCCGATACGATCGTCACCTCGCAGTTTGCCGTACCCGCGGCAGCCGATGTCGACGGGGACGGAGACATCGACCTCGTAGTGGGCAGGGGGAACGGAGCGCTCAGCTTCTACAGGAACGAAGGGGACTCCGCGAACTTCGATCCGGTGGAGGAATCGGACTTCTACCTCGGGACGGATTTCGGTACGAACGCCCGACCGGCATTTCTTTTCAATGCGCAAACGGGGTTCACCGACCTCTGCGTGGCCCCGGCCTCCGGCGACACGGCCCCGGGTGGGAGGAGCGCCGTCAACTATTACCGGAATACCGGCGGACCCGCCGAACCGCCCTTTGTCCTCGAAGATGACCATTATGGTCCGGGGGTGCCCTACGAGCCAGCCCTCGCCTTCGGTGATCCGGACGGCGACGGCGACGACGATATGCTCGTCGGTACCTCGAAGGGAGGCCTCGTCTACTACCGGAACGACGCCGGCACGCCGGTGGTCGACCGGGCCGGGGAGCCACGGGAGTTCCGACTCGAACAGAATTATCCGAACCCGTTCAACGCCTCGACGGTCATCACCGTCGAGCTGAGCGCGGCCGCGATGCTCCGCGTCGACGTCTACGACCTGCACGGAAGGGTCGCAGGGCGACTCGCGCTCGAGCGCCGGAGTGCCGGCTCCCACAGGCTCACGTGGAACGCGGAAGGCCGGCCGAGCGGCGTCTATTATTGCCGGGTATCGGCGGGCGGCCGCGTTGGGTTCATCACAATGCTTCTCATCAAGTAAACAACTGAAAGGGTCAGCGATGCCGCCAGTCAAAATCACGGTCCGCCCGAATGGCAGTCTGAGGGTGGAGGGAGACTTCGAAATTTACGACGCGCAGGGCGGGAAATTCGACCTGGCCGGGCGCACGGCGATCAGCCTTTGCCGGTGCGGCCTCAGCAAGGACAAACCGTTCTGCGATTCATCACATAAAAACGGGGCCTTCCTCTCGGAGGTCACGGCGAAGGCGCTGCCACCCCCGGCAACCACCCTGCCACCCCCGGCAACCACATAACCACCGAGCGAAAACAAAGGAGCATCCAATGCAGACAATGGTTTCAATCCTCGCGGCACTCATCCTGTCGGCCGCGGCCGCCTACGCTCAGTTCGAGGGCACCATCAGTATGCGGGCCGTCACCTATTCCGACGAGGATTCCAACGTCGTGGCGTCCACCGTCTACTTCAAGGGGAAGCTCTTCGCGGCGACAATCGACAGCTCGGGGGACTCCGCCGGGCAGGGGGGGAGGTTTATCCTCCGCGGAGATAAGAACCTGATGTGGATCGTCATCGACCAGGAGAAGAAATACATGGAGATTCCCCTCGCCGACAAGGGCCGGATGCCCGACACCACGAAGGCATCAGCGCCGGCGAAAACCTACACGCTGACGAAAACGGGGAAGAGCGGGACGCTGATCGGGCATCCCTGCGAGGAATGGGTCGCCGACGAAGGCGACGGGACCAGCGCGAGGATCTGGGCGACCGGCGAGTTCGGCGACATGTACGAGGGGGTCGTCAAGTGGTTCGACGAGATGAGCATGGAATCCGCGACCGACGGCACGCGGTGGGAGCGGGAATTGGCGGGGAAAAAACTATTCCCGCTCCTCGTCGTCAGAAGCGAGGAGGGGGAAGTGACCGAGAGGGAAGAGGTGCTCGCCATCAAGAAGATTAAAATCCCGGAGTCGACGTTCGAAACGCCCGACGGGTACCAGAAGCAGGTGGTGGACCTGAACTTCGAGAAGATGTTCGAGGATATGATGAAGCAGATGGAGAAGGAGGGCGCGCAGGGCGACACCACGGATGACGGGGACGGCGACGGGGCCGATGACGGGGATGATGACGGCGAGTGATTTTCGTTCAACGCTCCTGATCTTCTTCTTCGCCGCGGCCACCACCCCCGGCTCCGCCGGCTCGGGACCTGACCCGGGCGATGGTCGCATCGCGCCGCGGACGGTGAGTATGACCCAGGCCGTGGGTGACTTGCAGATCAAACAGGGGTACCACCTGAAGGCGTGGATCGGGGCAAACGGAACGATCGGCCAGGGGGCCTACGGCAATTTCCTCCCTCCGGACGGGATCGGAATGGAATACCCGGTGGGTTCGAGGATCGAGCACCTGTACGGGGCTGGCCTCTGGATCGGGGCCATCATCGATACCGGCGGTCCGGGAACCGGTTCGAAGACGCACGCCGTCACGAAGGCCTACAACTGGGGGGAGACGGGCGTCCAGCACGAAATGTACGGTTATCAGACCCCCCGCGACACATTTTTCATCACGGGTGTGAACGACCGGGGGACGCCGAACCTCGCGGGTTACGATGACGACGGAGACGGGGAGGTGGACGAAGATGAGCTGGACGGGCACGACGGCGACGGGGATTGGCGGCCCGACCTCGACGATGTCGGCTCCGACGGCGTCCACGATACGCTGGAAGTGGGGTGCGAGGGCTCCTACGATGCGTCGTCGAACCCCGATCCCGCCCACGACGATTATTCGCCCGCCCTGCGGGATGTCTGCCATCCGGACCGTTCGGGGAACTACCCCCGGCAGAACAGCGTCTACTCCTACACGGAGAAGAACGGTGTCGGCGACGCAGGGGAGCCGGGTGTCGACGAGGATTACGGTGCCGTGTCGGAGCGCGACGTCTCGATCGCATACACGGACGTCTTCACCGATCCGGTGGTGACCGGGCACGTGCCGCTCGGTATCCGGGTGTGGCAGAAATCGTACGCCTGGCAGAACCTGGTCACTCAGCCGATCCTCGCAATGGAGTACACGATCATCAACGCGGGGTCGAAGACGCTCGACAGCGTTTACATTGGATTCTTCGTCGACCCGCTGATCGGAAACGTGAACCTGCCGGACATCACCAACCACAAGTATTCCGCCTACATCCCCGAACTCAGGACCGCGTATGCCCACACCGTGTACGACCGGGCGGCCACGCCGGTCGGCGTGGTGGTCCTCGGCACTCCGAGACCGCTGACTGAGCTCCGGTACACCTTCAACTGGAACCGGTTCGAGGACAACCCGGGGACCGACAGGGAGCATTACGATTTAATGGCCGCAGGGAGGATCAAAACCGACGAGCCGCAGAACCCAGGGTCCGATTCCCAGTTCCTCCTCGCGTTCGGACCGTTCGAAACGATGGCGCCCGGCGACACACTCGAGATCGCCCTCGCGCTCATCAGCGGAGACGGGGTTGAGATCGGCCCGAATTCCCTGATAGAAAACGCCAGGAGGGCGTACTCGCTCTATTCGTCGGGATACCGCCTGCCGGTCGTACCGCCCTCGCCCCCCCTCAGGGTCGCCGATGGGCCGGGAACGGTTGTGATCGACTGGAGCTGGTCCCCCGACGACCTCACACCCGACCCCCTCTCGACGTGGGACGACTCGAGCGCATTCCTTTCGTCCCTGCCCGACACCCACTGGAGGCGGGCCGACCCGCCGGCGGGACACGCAGCTGGGGGTCGCATCTTCGAGGGCTTCCGGCTCTGGAGGAGTGAGTCGCCGGAATTCGACCCCGGATCGTTCGGCCTCGTCCGACAGTACGACGTGGACGATGACCTTGATTTCGAATACGACGGGGGCCTCGAATTCTCCTTCACCGATTCGAACCTGCTCCGCGGAAAGAAATACTGGTATGCCGTGACGTCGTTCTCCATTCCGGGCGTGAGTGTCAACGTGATCCCGCTGCCGGACGATCCCGGGTCGACGCGGATCGATACGCTCTACTCGCCGTCCAGCGAATCGGACATCGGAGCGAACGCGACCCTCGTCCAGCTCCCGTTCTCGCCGTCGGACGGGCCGGGCCAGGTCCTGGTCGTCCCGAACCCGTACAGGGTGGACGCGAACTACACGTTCGAGTCGGGCGGGTGGGAGGGGCGCTCGATCGACTGGAACGAACTGAAAAGGACGATCTGGTTCATCCATCTACCGCCGAGGGCGGTCATCAGGATTTTCAGCCTCTCGGGTGACATCGTCGCCACACTCGATCACGACGACGCCGGACGCACCGATCCCGGCAGGCCCGGCGGCCAGGAGGAATGGGACATGATGAGCGCGAGCGGGCGCGTCATCGCCTCGGGCGTCTACGTCTTCTCCGTCGAATCGGAGTACGGAACCCAGATCGGGACGTTCGCTGTTATACGGTAACTCACCACCAATTTCAACATCACATTGACCAACCAGGATCCACGGATGAAGAAGGAAAACAGGAGACGATTCATCAGGCAGATCACCCTCACGGTCGGCGCGCTGACGATCGGCGTCGACGTCGCCCCGGCATTTTTCTACCAGAAAAAAACGACCCTTCGGAAGCCGCCCGATCCGGCGGGGCCGGGACCGGTCGATTTTCGGTACGCGCCCGCGCAGTGGCATTCACCGATCCGGCATCCGGGTGAGCCTGGACAATCCTTCATCGCCCGCTCCGGAGGCCTCCTCACGCCCGGCGACGGTCCCGCCCCGGACGGCATCGACATTTCCATCGAGGGCGCCGGGGAGATCACCGCGCTATCCCAGCGATGTGAGGAGCCTCACGAACCGGTGGTCAGGACTTTTCTATCGTATGGATCCGCCTCGGCTGAGATGATGGCCTTTTCTTCTGCAGACGATGACGAGGGGTCAGTCGACAACATCACGATCTCCGTGACGCCGGCCGACCGGCCACTCAGCCTGCGGCTCGTCGTCCGCTCGGCGCGGGCGCTCACCGCCGAATTCGACGAAGACGACGACCTCCCCCGGGGGACGGTTTGCATCGTCTCTCCGGAGTCGGATTCCGACCATCCTTTCCTCGTCCTCGATGCAAAGGGGACTGCGACCCGGGAGGGGGACGCGCTCGTGTTGACGATACCGGTCGTGCCATCCGCCGGGAGTGCGTCCGAGACGTTCCGGATCCGTGTGCCCCGCGGGAAGGGGGATCGCGACGACATCGTGGAAGGTTCGCTCCGGCTTGTGGAACTGGCCGATGCCGGGAAGCGACGCTGGGCCGGGTGGAAATCGCTCCGGATGCCGGCAGGGTGGGAGTTCCCCGGCGACCCGGGTCGTTTCGGCATCGCCAGTGCGAGAATCATTGACCAGCTGAGCCCGCCGGTCCGACCCGTCGGCGAGACGTCCCCCGGCGCGACGGCCCCGGCATCACTCCCGCCCGACCTCGTCGATGAACATTTCATCTCTGAGGCCGAACTCTACCTCGGCCGGGATCGTGAAGCGAAGGCGCGCCTTGAGGCCGTCTGGAACCTCGAAGACTCCAGGGGGATGGTGATCGGCGCGGGCGGGGAGTCGAACATGAAGGAAATGTGTGCCGCCGTCTATTCCCTCTGCAGGCACGCTGAGGCGACGGGGGACTGGACGATGTTCAACGAACTCTACCACGATGCCTTCAACGCCATCGACACCCTGCGGCAGATGAGGGACACGGCCTCGGCCGGCCCATCACCGTCGGCGAACGGCCGGAGGAAACTGCTCCCCGAGGGCTCACCAGGGAGGGGATGGGAGGGCCTCTACGAGGAAATGACCAATTCGCTCTGGGCGCTCATCGCGGTGAAACCGCTCCTCGATATTTCGGACAGGCATTTCCTGGTAAAAAAATCCCAGCTCAGGGAGTTCTACGGACAGCTCCGGCTGGCCTTCGTCACGACGGCGCGTGAAACGATGCAGAAAGACCCGGCCGGCTTTTCCTGGTTCCCACTGGTGTCGGCCGTCGCCACCGGCGCGGCTGGGAGCGCGGACGCGCCGATCCGGCCGCAGTCTGCGCTCGGGACCCTCGCACTTGGCCTTTTCCCAGGCCTGCTGTTCAAGAAGGATGACGTCGTCGCCCGGGATTTTCCGTCGATCGTCAACGCCTCGCTTCGCGAGGATATTCCCTTCGGCACGGGGCCCGGCTCCGCCGACCGGTACGACCCCGTCGACGCCGCCCTTGCGGCGCAATCGCTGGCGTGGTTCGGCTTCCCCGAGGAGGCCAGAAAGATTTTCGTCGGTTGCCTGAACCACGCGTCGCCCGTTTTCACCTGGACAACTCCGGCGTGGCGGAGTCTGTCCGGCCCCGCAGGTGCGGGGGGCGTCGATCTGCGGTCGTCCGCCGAGTCTGTACGGTACCTCCGGCACGCGATGGTGATGGAAGACGAGGCGGTCCTGAGGTTGTTCGACGGTGTCGCCAAAATGGACATGGCGGAAGCCCGGCCGCTGCGAATCGAACGGACGCCCACCCGGTGGGGTCGTGTCAGCGTATCGCTCGAACCGGTGGATGCCCGGACGTGGAAGATCACCTACCTCCGTGAGCCGGTGAACGCCGCCCAGGCCCCGCCGCTCACGTCGGTGGAACTGCCGAGGGTCCTCGGCCCGAACTTCCGGTTCGATACGATCTCCCCCGGGACCGCGATCAAAAACGGTCCGCGGGTCACCATCGACGGCGCTGTCCTCCGGTGGGAGGCGATGCTGCGCGATCTACGCCGGTGACGGATCGCTGTTCATCACAAATGGAAAAGACTATCATGCAGAACCCGGGTCAAAAATCACAGGTCAGCGAATTCTTCAACTCGAGCGACGGCTGGAGGGGAAAATTCTACAAGGAGGCCGATGATCCCTTCGGGCAAATGCTCGTCAGGCGGAAGGGTCACGTACTCCGCCTCTTCGCGAAACATCTCGACCACGCCGCCGAAAGGGTCTTCGACGCGGGATGCGGCCCGGGCGAGTACCTCGGAGAACTCGGCGGAGGGGAGGTGCAGATCTTCGGGATGGACGCCTCGGAGGAAATGATCCGGTCCTCAGGCGACCTGCTGAGCTCCAGGGGCTGGGGTATTACGCCCGGACTCGTGCGCGGCGACATCGAACAGATCCCCTTCAGGTCGGGATCGTTCGACGCCATTCTTTGCATCGGGGTCCTCGGATACCTCGAGCAGGACGAGCGCGCCTTGTCCGAGCTCCACCGCCTCCTCAGGCCCGGAGGCCGGCTGCTTCTGAACGTCAGGAACCTGAACGCGCTCACTTCTATTCACTACACCGGCAGGTTGAAAGTACGGTACATCCTGCAACACGGCTGGCGTGCGCTCCGGTCATCGGTTTCGATGGCGACGCATACGAGGGGGAGCGGCTGGAAGAGTCGGGCCTACAACGTGGGACGGCTCGAACGACTCGTTACCTCCCGGGGATTCTCCAGGGTCGAGGGGATGACGTTCGGCTACGAACTGAAGGCGCTCTCGATGCTGGGTTTGAGCGGACGTGCCGTCGTGCGGGTGGAGACGTGGATGGAAAACCTGATGATGGTGATGCCGCTGCGCTCACTCCGGAATTCGGGGTGGGGATATATCGGGATGTTCAGAAAGGCCGGTCCAGGCTGACCCGTCCCGAGTCAGAACCGGGTGCCCGTCTCGTTGAACACGGCCAATCCGGTTTCGGTGCCGATCCAAAGGTTTCCCATGTTATCGTAGCTGAGGGCCGTGACGACGTTTCCCGGAAGTTCCGGCGTGTTCGCCATTGTGAAGGTGGTCCAGGTGGTGTCCCGGAGCCGCACCAGTCCATAGTCGGTGCCGAACCATCGCGTGTTCTCGAGGTCGGTCGTGACCGCGTGAATTTCACCCGGCGGCAGCTGTCCGGCGGTGCTCGTGTTCGTGTAATGCACCCAAATACCCGATTCCTTGTTGAAACTGCTCACCCCTTCGAGCTTCGCCATCCAGAGCGTCCCCGACCGGTCGAAGGCCATCGAATTGATCCTGTAGTTGTACGCGGGCGGGAGGTCGTAGCTCGTCCAATCGCTGAGGGCGTCGTTGAACGACGCGAAACCGTCCTGCGTGCCGAACCAGGGTGTGTTGTCGTTGAAATTCATCGCGCTCGAATAGACCTGGTTGGACGGAATGTGCGGCATCAGGAACGTCTGCCAGGTCCCAAATTCAGGGTTGGTCGCGCTCGGCATGAACCTGCTGACTCCGTTCGTCGTGGCGAACCAGACGTCGCCGTTGACGACGTTGTCCGCGGTGATGGACTGTACCACGGGATAGGTCAGGTCGGGATAATTATAGGTCGTCCAGACCGCCGTCGTCGCGCCCTCCCGGTATCTGCGTACTCCGCCCCCATCGAGCCCGAACCAGATGGTTGAAAACTTTCCCGATTCGATCGCGTTGACCGCGTACCGGTACGGACCCCCGTTGCTGAATCGGAGGGAATCGCGAATCCTTCCCCACGAACCGCGCTGATAGTAGTTCGCTCCGCTGTCGGTGGCGATCCACATTCGCCCTGACTGGTCCGGGTGGAGGTCATTGATGTCGTTTGCGAGGAGCTGCGGGGTGCCGGGGAGCTTGAATGTGATCCACGCGGGGCCGGCGGGGGGGACCACGATGTCCTCCCCGTTACCGCAACCGGAAAGGATCGTACAAAGTGCGACGATGGTGAAATAACAGGCGAGGGTTCTTGTCGGCGTCATTATCTCTTGTGCTGGGGTGATTGGAATCATCCGGTTCGGGAGTGTATACGCGCCGCCGGAGTGGGTGTTTCAACGAAAATCCGCAATGGCCGTGAAGAGACGGGTGGGGTATCCCCGAAAGATCCAATATACGGAAACGCGGGGAGGCATCCTAGATGATATCTGCAACTATTGCAGCAGTTTAGCATCGCCGGGAGGGTCTGATGGCTGGCGTCAGCGGAGATACTCGTGCAACAGGACGAGGCGCCGAATCGATGAATCAAGGCTCGGGCGGCCGTAGTGTAGTTACAATAACTTGACCTTCTATTGAATATTTATTATAATCACCTATTCGTGGTTCACCGCTTAGTTATCCCCCTAATACCACAATCGGATGTCGTCATGAAATCAAAGATCTCTGCGCCGGGGCTGGCCCTGGTCCTTGCCCTCGCGCTTACCTTCGTCATCCTCAATCTGGGGTGTCAGACCGAATACGCATCGCCGCTTCCGGGTATCGTGGAGGTTCGGCTGAAAACGGTCTCCAAGGACATTGCTTTCGACCCGCTGAACAATTTCATCCTGACCATACCCTCCGTTGAGGCGATCAGGGATGACGGCGCGCGCGCGCAGATCTATCCCGACCTCGAAGCGATCGACCGTGAGGATACGAAACTGAACACGCTCGACATCAGGGCGCAAGACTCGTTATTGATCATCGGGCAAACGTACCTGCCCCCCGGTTCTTACACCGGGGTGGGGATGCTGATCGATCCCGCCCGCCAGGTGATCCTCGACGGCTACCGAGTCATCACCGTCGAACGCCAGCCCGATTTTGACACACGACTCTCCTTCGCGAGTCCCTTCTCCATCGACGAATACACGACCACACAGATCGTTCTCGAACTGGACCTCGACTCCACACTCCTGAAGCGGGCCAACACGTATATGTTCAGGCCGACCTACAGGATCTCGTCAATCACCCAATCCCGATGACCACGCCCGTCTCCCCAACAGGAGTTTCCACGATGAATTGTCAGACACCACAGCGCCGTCACCTCTCAGTTTTCATCCTCGCCGCCGTCCTCGTCCCGATCCTGATCGCGGGTTGCACCGACCCGAAGGAACCGGGCGGGAAGTACGCGAACAAAATACCGGAAACCCGGCTCTCGAACGTTCCTCCCCCTGGGACGGTTTCCACGAGCCCCCTGCTCACGCTCTCGTGGCTTGGGGACGACGCCGACGGCTTCGTGGTCGCCTACCGTTACCGATGGAGTTTCCAGTTGGACGATACCTCCGCGATCGAGTATAAACCGTATACCCACCTCCTGAACATCATGGCGGGCGGGATGGCGCTGGTGATGATGGGCGACGAAACGGTCGCGCCGGCCGTCTATAAATATTTCTCGACCCTTCCCCCGGCGGGCCTCGACACGGCGAGCCTGAACCTGCTGGCCCGGGGCGATACCCTCTACGTCGAAGGGGTCGGATTGTACGCCTCGAATCCCGACGACGAACGGTACCCGGTTCACGAGAGCCCGAGCCAGGGTACGTTCATCTTCGATTCGCAGGACTCACTTAATCCCCACGTCTTCGAAGTTTCGGCGATCGACAACAACGGCGTGATCGACACCTCGCCGGCGATGGTCGACTTCACGACCCCCCTGGTTCCTCCGCCCGACGTTGAACCCATAGGAGGACCTGGTTCCCTCGACCGGAACACGCAAACCTTCTCCGACACCGTCATCGTCCTGAATGAATTCACCGATACGTATGCGGGAATCGAATTCAGGTTCCAGGGGTACGACCCGAACAGCCGCACGATCGAATATTCCTGGATCGTCGACCGAGATCTCTGGCCGGCGGATGAGGTCGAGGCGAGGTGGTCGCCGTTCAGCCTCACGGCGAGCGCGCGCATCAAGGGCTCGGACATGTTCAAGCCCGAATCGACGACCACACACACTATTTACATCCGGGGCCGGAACGAGTTCGGATCGATCTCGACCCGGGGTTACTTCACCAGGCCGATCAACGCCGGCACCGACAGCGCGGCCTTCGACACCACCTGGGCGGACGCGAAATTTCACACGATCTACCCGAAGTTCGCGCTGCCCGGGGCGGAACAGCGAATACTCCTGATCAACAACACCTTTGACTGGGACACGCTCGCAGTCCCCCCCAGTAGACCCGCCCGGGCCGACCTCCTCCAGTACTACACCGAGATCTATGACGCCCTCGGTCTCGCGGGCAAGTACGACATCTACAACGTCTCCTACAACACCACCCTCAGCGGAACGTGGCCGGGGCTCGGACTGCTCGCCCAGTATAGCCTGATCCACGTCGTCGGGGACATCGCGAACGAGTTCATCAGGGTGCCCACGATCTCGTTACGGTCGCAGACGAATCTTACCAATTACTGCTACGCGGGGGGGAAGACGGTCATCAACGGCTGGAACCTGACCCGCGGCGATATCCTGCCGCCCTCGACCACCTTCTGGAACTATATCCTGCACATCCTGAACCAGCAACCAGTACCCTTTCCGCAGTATGTCGGTGCGACCCACCAGACGATCGCCGGGACGGATCAGTACCCCGACGCGCCGATCGATCCGCTCAAACTCGATACCGCGTGGCACGGCGGGATGCCGTCGTACCACCTCTACCAGGTGTACGGGTTCGGGGAGATCATTTATCGCTACGACGCCCTTGACGACAACTTCGTCTTCCCGGGGTCGCCGATCCGGCTCGAAGGCGGTGTCGTCGGCATCCGGTACATCGGCCTGACGTACGACGTGATCTACCTCGGGTTCCCGCTCTACTATACGGAGCAAACCGCCGCGATCGAAGTCCTTCGCAGAGCATTCCGTGACCTCAAACACCTCTAACCTTGATATCCTGAGGAGAACACCATGAATATTTTCTCACGATGCATCCCGTTCGCCGGCCTGGCGACGATCCTTCTCTCGGCCCAGCTCTTCGCGGGGAATACGGGGAAGATCGTCGGAAAGGTCACGGACAACAGCACCGGCGAGGCGCTCTTCGGCGTCAACATCCTCGTGGTCGGGACCACGCGCGGTGCGACGAGCGACCCCGACGGGAAATTCTCCATCATCGGCATACCGATCGGCAATTACGCCGTGCGGGTCAGCGCCATCGGTTACGCGCAGACCGAGATGAAGGACGTGAAGATCGGCGCTGACGAGACCACCCAGCTCAACTTTAAGATGTTGACAGAAGAAGTGCAGCTCTCCGGCGTGACGGTCACCGCCGACCAGCAGATGGTCAACTCTCAGATCACATCGGGAACGCAGACGGTGTCCAAGGAGGCCATCGAGAGCATCCCCAATGTGAAAAACGTCGAAGACGTCCTGAAACTCCAGGCAGGGGTCGTGAAGCAGGGGAACCAGCTCTTCCTCCGCGGCGGTCGCGCGAACGAAGTACAGTATCTCGTCGACGGCATCCCCACCAACAGCATTGTCGGCAACGCCGGAGACCTTCAGACGACGTCGAGCCTGAACGCCGAGCTCTCCGCGCTGTACGCCGGCGCATCGCAGGGCATCGGCGGCGGCTCCAGCGGCTTGTCGGTGTCAGCGAACGCGATCCAATCGGTAAGCGTGCAGACCAGCGGATTCGACGCCGATTACGGGAACGCACAGTCGGGCATCATCAACATCGTGACGAAATCGGGCGGCGACCACTACACCGGGTCGGCCCAGTACAGGACCGACCAGATCGCCGCGACCAACCAGAACGAATGGTACTCCTCGCTGTCGTTCGGCGGCCCGGAACCGATCAGCAAGTACATCCTGCCGGGACTTGGGGTGGATCTTCCCGGCGACCTGAGCTTCTTCATCAGCTCCGACGTCAGCAAGAGCGACGGCGCCTACAATTTCGTCCAGAACGAATTCTACAACCCGCTTGAGCGAAGGATCGAACTGAACGGCTTCCTCGGCGGTCTGCTCGACGGCATCGGGTTCGGCTACACAGATAACCAGAACAACTCCTTCACGTTCAACACGAAGCTCAGGTACGACATCAGCGGAGCGGACCAGGTAAGCTACGGCTACCGCGCCAGCCTTACATCGGACCACTCGTACAACCGGTCGTACAAATACCGCGCCGACTCCTCCTCGCTCGGGGACGGCCTCTCGATCCAGAACAACCTCGGGTGGACCCACTTCTTTGAGGGGGGAAAATCGTTCCTCAAGTTCTACGTTGCGAAACTCGAGACGAAGGACGGGAACGACATCGCGGGGACGCCTCCGCCGGCCTACTCCGGGGCATACGAGAACCTCGACGTCAACCTCGACAACTTCATCGACGTGAGCAGCGGACAGCGCTGGTTCAATTCAGAGACGAGCGTCTGGTCGACCAGGTTCGATTTCAACAGCCAGGTCCACGAGCTGCACATGCTCAAGACCGGCTTCGAGGTGAATTTCGAGGAAATCAACTCGGTGGAGATCCTGCGGCCCACAGCCCTGCTCTCCGATTCCTCGGGAAATCCTGTCAACGCTCCATACCCCAGCAAATTAAACTCCGACCACGGCGACTACCCCGGGTACGGACAGTTCAGGGCCTATATGAACAACTATCCGAACAGGGGCGGGGTTTTCATCCAGGACAACATCGAATTCTCCGGCCTGAACCTTCACGTGGGCATTCGGTATGATTGGTTCGACATCGGCAGGCAGGTCTTCGATCCCGAATACGTGGCGAAATGGGAAGCGGCCACGAAGTTCGAGGCCAAGTGGGCCGAGAGGGAGCAGACGGCCACAGGCGAACAAGGCGATTACAAACGCCTCTCCGGCGGCAGTTCGTTCCCGTACTATGCCACGCACGGCAACGTCAGCCCCCGCCTCTCGATTGGGTACCCTGTCACCGACAGGATCGTCTTCTACTTCAACTACGGTCATTTCCTGCAGCTGCCCGACCGGGAGAACTACTTTCGAAACCCCTTCGACCGGACGATCAGCGACGCGACGCTCGTCGGCAACCCCGACCTGAAACCGCAGCGGACGGTCCAGTACGAGGCCGGGTTCGAGGACCAGTTCACCGATGATATGGCATTCGCCATCCGCGCCTTCTACAAGGACATCTTCGACTACGTTACCGGGATCAACCTCACGGACATCGTCGTCCCGATCAATTTCGATTACGCCTCGTCGCGCGGTTTCGAGGTGACTTTCAACCAGGCCTTCTCCGGAAATTTTTCCCTCAACATGAGCTACTCCTACCAGATCGCCAAGGGTCGTTCCTCCAACCCGTTCGCGAGCGTCTTCAACCCGGAATTCCAGCTGCCGCGTGAAACCCGCCTCAACTGGGACCAGAACCACACCGCGAACGTCTTCGCGACGTACCGCGTCGGACCGAACGATCCTGGAACGTTTTTCGGCCTCCCGTTCGTGAACAACTACGGCATGTCGGTCACCTGGTCGGTCGGAAGCGGTTTCCCGTATACGCCGTACCGCAGCCGCACGACGCAGAGCAACGTTTTCCTCGTCAATACCGAGACGAACCCCTACACGTCGACCGTCAACCTCAGCCTTTACAAGGGTTTCCGACTTACCGGCAAAATCAACTTCATCGCAACCCTCGACATCACGAACCTTTTGAATCGCAGAAACGTTGTTAGGACGCTCAACTATACAGGCGAATCCCCGGTCTACGGCGACCTCGACCCGAACGATCCGAACGCGGGCGTGATCAATCCCTGGAACAAGACCGAATTCGATTTTCTCGATCAGACGAACTTCGACGCTCCCAGGCAGATCCTGCTTGGGTTAAAAGTGAACTGGGACTAACGTAACCAAGCATCCGAGGATGACGAATATGTTCAGGTGGATGGGGGTGGTACTCGTCGCGGCGGTTTTGACGTCCGCGCCGGGCGTCGAGGCGGGTGTCAGGGGGGACCGTGTCAACTCAGGGGATCCCCGGTCGGTATCCAAGACTGCTGTCACATACGCGAAACGCGCCGCCCAGGGCTACGATATGCAGGTGTGGATCAGCAATCAGATGACGCTGGGATTGCAGGCTTTTGATGCGGCTTCTATCCCCCCCGGTTTTCAACCGCAGTACGGGCTCGAATACCCAGCAGGCTCGGGCATCGAACACGTTTTCGGCGCCGGCCCCTGGATCGGTGGCATCGTCGATGGCACACGACGGGTCTCCGAAGGATACAACGGCGACAACGCGAACAAGTACATCCGTCCCGACCCCCGGCATCCCCTGCGGGAGTTGATCTGGCAGACCTCCGTGCGCGACAGCCTCGACGAGCCGAACCGTCGTGGGTGCGACGACGACGGCGACGGGGCGATCGACGAAGACGACCTGGACGGGCTCGACAACGACGGTGACTGGGTGCTCTCGAGCGACGACGTCGGCTCCGACGGGGTCGGGGACCTCATCGAGGTGGGATGCCGCGGCGGGTACGACGCGGTCAATAACCCGGACCCGAACTTCGACAACTACGACCGGACGAAGACCGATTTCTGCCGACCCGACGCCAACGGCAACTACCGGAAACAGGACGACCCGGACGCATACACCGAGAAGAACGGCCTGGCCGACCACGGGGAGCCGCACGTGGACGAGGATTACGCGGCGATCTCCGACAACGACCTCTATTGCTCGGCGCGCGACGACAACGACGTACCCGCGGGGCATTTCCCGATGGGCGTGAAGGTGATTCAGAAGACCTTTGCCTGGAGCGGAAACTTCGCGAACGCGGTGATCCCGTTCGATTACTACTTCATCAACGTCTCCAACCGGCCGATCGAGGACGTCTACGTGGCGTTTTTCATCGACGCCGACGTTGGGCCGGCCGCATCCGTAAACTATGCGGCAAGGAACTACTCCTGTTACTTCGATTCACTGCGGACCGCCTACATCCACAACCCGATCGACCGTGGCTCGACCCCGATCGGCATCACCGTGCTCGGTACGCCGAAGCCGCTCAACGAACTCAAGTACATCTACCAGTGGTTCAACTTCACGACGAACCCGAGCCCGGGCACGAACGACTCGATCCTCTACAGCTGGATGAGCGGCGAGCCGTTCCCGAACAACCTGGTGGCGACCTGCGAGAGCCCGACGAACCCGTCGGACACGAGGTTCCTCTTCTCCTTCGGGCCGTTTGATAACTTCGAGCCTGGCGACACCATCAAGGTCTCGGTGGCGCTCGTCGGCGGTGAGGGCGTCGAGAGCGGGCCGAACAACCTGAAGGCGAACGCGGAGAAGGCGATCAAGCTCTACAATCGCGGGTACGTTCCGCCGATCGTCCCGCCGTCCCCGTCAATGCGTCACACCGAGGGGTTCCAGCGCGTGACGCTCGAGTGGGGTGGAAGCGTGGGGCCGATCGACCCGCTCCAGACCTGGGACGACTCGAACAAGCTGGCGCAGGCCTATCCGCCCGACGACTGGAGGCGGATCGATCCTCCCTGCGGCGACGGGGGCGGAGGGTGCTCATCGGGTCATACCTGC
>JANNFI010000052.1:0-1791 GCA_031379665.1 Ignavibacteria bacterium | reverse complement strand
ATTGTCGCCGCCGCGCGGCGCGGCCAGGGGTGCTAGGCTGCGGCCTCACAGGGCCAGCGCTGACCGCCACCACCGGCAGCGGGCTGCACACGATCTGAAACCATCACTTCAAGGCAAACCATGAAACGCATCGTCCTGTTCGTAATGACCAACCTGGCCGTGATGCTGGTGCTGGGCCTGGCCGTGAACCTGCTCGGGCTGAACCGCTTTCTCACCGAGAGTGGGCTCGACCTGACGTCGCTGCTGGGCTTCTCGCTGGTGATGGGTTTCGGCGGTGCCTTCATCTCGCTGCTGCTGAGCAAGCCGATGGCGAAGTGGACGACGCATCTGCAGGTCATCAACGATTCGAGCGACGCCACGCATGCCTGGCTCACCGCGACGGTGCGCCGCTTCGCCGATCAGGCCGGCATCACGATGCCCGAGGTCGGCATCTACGAGGGTGCGCCGAACGCATTCGCCACCGGCGCCTTCAAGAATTCGGCGCTGGTGGCGGTCTCCACCGGGCTGCTGCAGTCGATGACGCGCGAGGAGGTCGAGGCGGTGATCGGCCACGAAGTCACGCACGTTGCCAACGGCGACATGGTGACGATGACGCTGATCCAGGGCGTGATGAACACGTTCGTGGTGTTCCTGTCGCGCGTCATCGGCTACGTTGTCGACCGCGTCGTGCTGCGCAACCAGAGTCAAGGCCCGGGCATCGGCTACTACGCCACGACGATCGTGCTCGACCTCGTGCTGGGCGTGGTGGCGGCGATCATCGTCGCCTGGTTCTCGCGGCAACGCGAGTTCCGCGCCGACGCCGGCGCCGCGCAGTTGATGGGGCGCAAGCAGCCGATGATCAATGCGCTCGCGCGCCTGGGCGGCCTGGACCCGGGCGAGATGCCCAAGTCGATGCAGGCGCTGGGCATCAGCGCGCGCCCCGGCGGCTTGATGGCACTGTTGTCCAGCCATCCGCCGATGGAACAGCGCATCGCGCGGCTTCAGCAGGCGGCCTGATTCCCTGATTCGAAGCAGGCCGTCGCGCCGAGCGGCGGGCTACCGCGTTTGCGAACGCCTTGCGACGGTTGCTCAGTCCTCGTCCTTGACCTTGTACTGCCCCATCAACTGCTGCTGAATCGTCGGCGGCACGGCTTCGTAGTGGCTGAGTGCGATCGCGTAGCGCCCCTGCCCGCCCGTCATGCCGTTCAAGCGCGCCTGGTAGTTGCTCAACTCCGACAGCGGCACCTGGCCATCGACGGTGACGTTGCCGCCCGTCTGCGCATGCGTGCCGCTGACCTGGCCACGCTTGGCTGACAAGTCGCCGGTGATGTCGCCCATGCTGGTTTCGGGCGCAGTGATCTCGACCTTGACGATGGGTTCCAGCACGATCGGCCTGGCCTTCAGCACGGCGTCGATGAAGGCCTTGCGCCCGGCGGTGGCGAACGCGATGTCTTTCGAATCGACGCTGTGCGACTTGCCGTCGTACACGATCACGCGCACGTCTTTCACCGGGTAGCCGGCGATCACGCCACCGTCGAGCGCCGAGCGCACGCCTTTGTCGCCCGCGGGAATGAACTGCGTGGGAATGGTTCCGCCCTTGACCTGGTCGACGAACTCGAAGCCGGTGCCGCGCGGCAGCGGCTCGATGCGCAGGAACACCTCGCCGAACTGGCCAGCGCCGCCGCTTTGTTTCTTGTGCCGGTGGTGGCCTTCCGCCTTGGCCGTGATCGTCTCGCGGTACGCGATGCGCGGCGGCCGCGTCGTGACTTCGCACTTGTAGACCTCGGCCATGCGCTCGAGCAGGGTTCGCAG
>JANNFI010000049.1:0-18736 GCA_031379665.1 Ignavibacteria bacterium | reverse complement strand
GTGCCGATGAGCTGGATGTCCATGATGCGGTGGCCGAGGGTCATCTGGTCAGCGCCTGCTTCCGTCCGGTTCGCGTCGGTCCTTACGGCGGACACCATGCCGACGATCGTATAGTTGCCGTCGGGGATCGTGACGAACGTGCCGATCCTGCCCGCCGTGCTCCCTTTCTCCGCCTGACCGTTTTTTCCGTTCTTCATGATCGCCGAGACGGAACTGCTGGTCACCGACGTGACTATCGCGATGGTCCTGGCATCTTCAGACATGGAGTCTCCCTGGCAGTTTCAGTGTGATCGTTTGATGGTCAGAATCGTTTTGTCGTCGGACTGCGCCCCGTTGACACTGAATTTCTGGACGTCGTCGAGTACGACGTGCGTGATCTCCTTGGCGCTCAGGGCGTGGTGCTCTTTGAGCAATTGTTCGATCCGCTCTTCGCCGTAAAATCCGCCGTTCTGGTCCATTCCCTCCGAGACACCGTCGGTGTAGAGGAAGAGGATGTCGCCGGCGCTCATCAGGAAGTTTTCGGTCTTGAAGACCTCGTTCGGGAACGGGCCCATGATCTGGCCCGTCGTCTCGACGAACTCGGTGGCACCGGTCGCCGCGCGATACAGGACCGGATTGTTATGGCCGCAGTTGGCGAAGATGACGAGGCCGTTCCGGTCGTCCGTCAATTCGCCGTAGAACAGCGTGACGAAGTGTTCTTCGGTGAAGGTCTTGTTGAGGAGTTTGTTCACCCGCGAGAGGAGTGAGCTGATCTTCGTCTGGTACTCGAAGCCCATCCGAATGGCCCCCGAGGTGTAGAGGGCCTGCGCGGCCGCCGAGAGCCCCTTGCTCGCGGCGTCGCCGATCACGAAGCCAAGCCGTTCGGTGTCGCCTTCGATTTCCAGGTAATCGAAAAAATCCCCCCCGACGATCCGGTCGGCGACCGAAACGCCGTACAGGTCATATTTGTGGAACCGCTTTTCGTGTTCGGGGAGGATGCTCCGCTGGATCTCGCGGGCCTTGTCGATGTCCTGCTCGAGGATCTTCGTCCGGCGCTCGAATTTGCGCGCGGCCAGCGCCGCCGTCACGGCCGATCCGATGATATTGAGCGTGGCGGTGAACTTGTCGTTCAGTTCGTCGGCGTTGAACGCCATCACGTACTGAAAGAGGGTGTCGCCGTTGAGGGAGACCTTCGGGCCGATGCCCGTGGCGGAATAATGGTGGATTCCCCGGTTCCGGAGGTATTGGTCGTGCTCGTGGCCGACGATGGTTCTGACCTTCGGCAATTCGAGGAAGACGGGATAGTCGCTGACGAGGATTTTATAGGGGGTCTTGATCTGTTCGACCTCCCCGACCTGGGCGAGAAGATCGTAGCTGGCGCCGCGCTGGTTCAGCTTCCAGATGCGCCCGCCCTTGATCTTGATTTCCTCGTTCTGCACGATCTCGGTCAGGACGTCCCGGAGAAAATCTTCCTCGCGGTCAAATTTTTTCGAGCCGATGGCCTCGATCGTGCGGTACAGTTTTCTGACGTGCATCCAATCACGTAAAATGGGTCAATTGCCTTCCAATGTAGCGTGATTCGGGCTGAAATGCAACAGATCACTCCATGTGGTAGTTCATCTCACCGGCCCGGATGGCGACGGGGAGCCGGTCCTCCCGGGTCGGTATGGCGCACGAGAAGGCGGGGTTGTATGCGCAGTAGGGATTGTGAGCGTTGTTGAGGTTCACGACATACAGGTGGTCGGCGTCATCGACCTCGGGCTCGATCTCGAGGTACCTCCCGACCGGGTAGGTCTCAGCGCCGGTGGTTTCGTCCGTGAACCAGACTGAAAGGGTTCTGGCGAGCTCCGGGCGCAGCCTGATGTCTTCCGACGTGAATTTATAGACGTTCAGCCGATGTTCCTGCTCCTCGATTCCAATGGTGAAATATCCGTACCGGAGCTGCTTCCGCGGCTCCCCCTTGGTGCCGAACACGATGACTGTCTCGGGATGCTCGAGTCGGTGGAGTTTCGATGTGAAATAGAAGCCGACATCGGGAGGGTACCAGCGCAAACCTTCGTACTGGACCGGCGGATCCGACTTGAAGGGGGAGCTGGGGTGGTTTTGGAAATATTCCTCACTCAGGCGTCGGTAGCCGAGCGATTCGTTGATGACGCGGAGGCTGTCAGCGGTCGATACGGCCCGCGGCGATTCGTTCGTGCAGGATGTCAGGGTGATGAGCGCCGCGGTCGCGATATAAAAGAGGAAGTTCATCCCCTAATGTACGAATTCGGCCCGCGTCTTTCAACGTCCCCGGTCGTCAATCGAGGGAATCGATGCCCATTTCGTCCGTCAGGTATTCCGCACCGGCCACCAGTGCCGTCATCCAGAGCACGTACCGGATGTCAACGGCGATCGACCGGCTGTACGATTCGTCCCAAGCGAAATCGTTGATGGTAGCCCCGTACGATCGGTCGAAATTGACGCCGACAAGTTCCCCCTCCGCATTCAGCAGCGGGCTTCCGGAATTGCCCCCGGTCGTGTCGAGGTTGTACAGGAGGCAGACCGGGAGGGTCTTGAGCTTCCTGCTGGCGAGCCGCCCGAACTCACGTTTGCCGTAGAGTTCGACGACCTTCGCGGGTGTGTTGAAGGGCTCGCGTCCGGTCGTTTTATCGATGACCCCCTTGATCGTGGTGATGGGACTTGCCTGGAGAGCATCGGCGGGAGAGTATCCGCGGATGGCGCCGTACGTCAGCCTGAGCGTCCCGTTTGCGTCGGGGATGAAATCCTTGCGGAGGAACCGGCTCCTCGCGTCGGCGTACTCCCCGTCCAGCTTCGCGAGGGCCCCGTCACGCTCCGCCTGGGCTTCGGCCAGGGAGCGGTAGAGGGGGCGCAGTTCCATCGCGAGTGCGAGGAACGGATCGGAGAATGAGCGCAACGAATCGGTCGAGAGGCCGAACACCGACTGTACGAACCCGGAATCGCTGAGGCGCGTCGACCGGTATGCCTCCGCGATGAATTCGTCGATCTTCTGCTCGACGATCGACGTCCCGATCACGGCGTCGATGGGTGCGATCCTCTCACCCTCGGCGAGCTCAGAGGCATCCAGGAAAAATTCCCTCAGGAACACCTGGTCGACCTCGACGACGTAATTCTTCAGGGACTGTGCGAGACCCGTTTTCGTGGCGGCGAGGTTGCGCTCCATGAATTCGGATTCGCGCTCAATATCGGGCTTGCGGAGTTCCTCGGCCGCGTCGAGGAGCGTGAGGGCGGTGCCGAGCATCGTCACCGATGAACGCATATATCGAAGGGTCAGGTCGTAGTCGGCCGATTCCCGCATACCATTATACGTCCGTTCAAGATCGCGGAGCATGGTGCCGTATTCCGGGACGAGTGCCGCGTCGGCGTCGATGAACTTCTGTAAGGCCCTGTCGTCATCCTGGCGGGTCGGGACGAGCCCCATCCGTTTCATTCCCTCGAGCTTCGACCGGTAGTTCTTCATGGTATTGGACAGGCTCTTGATCCTCGCGGCTGTCCGGATCGCCGCCGAGGGATCTTCCTCGCCGGCCGACTCCATCACCGAAATCTCCCACTGGTAGAGGTCGGCGATGTAGGGCATTCTGATATCTTCTTCGAATGCCAGGAAGGAAGCCGACCGGTGGCGGAATGTCCGTCCGGGATACCCCAGGATGAACACCTTGTCGCCGTCCTCGACCCCGTCGGGGTTAACACGCAGGAATTTCTTCGGTCGGAAGGGGACGTTCTCCGGGGAATAATCGGCCGGGGAGCCATCGGGCGCCACGTATGCCCGCATGAACGCGAAATCGCCGGTGTGCCGGGGCCACACCCAGTTGTCGTATTCACCCCCGAACTCGCCGACGGACCTGGGGGGGACGTAAACGGCGCGGACGTCGCGCAGGAGCGTGTAGATGAACAGCACGTACGCTTTCCCTGGGAACATTTCCGAGACTTCAGCCCGCTTGCCGGGGTTGTCGCGTTCGGCTTGCGCGACGATGTCCTTGATCTTCCGGGTGACGGCCTTCGATCGTTCCGAGTACTTCATCGTGTCGGAGAGGACCCCGAGCACCTCGGGCGAGACATCCGCGTACGAATCGGTGATCCGGATGGTCATCCCCTGCGCGCGAAGCTCGGTCGACCGGTCGGAGGCCAGGAATCCGTCGGTGATGTAGTCCTTCTCGCTCGTGCTCGCGAGCTGGATCACGCCGAAGGCGCAGTGGTGATTGGTGATGACCAGGCCCTCGGGAGAGACGAACGAGCCGGTGCAGCCGCCGATCCTCACGATGGCGTCCACGAGACCGCCGTGTTCCGGGTCGAAGATATCGGCCGCCGATACGTTCAGCCCCGCCTTCGAAAGATTAAGCCGGGCGAGCTCGCTGAGCGGAAACATCCCCTCGTCGGCGTGGGCGGCGCCTCCAGGGGTCAGGACGGCGAGTATGACCCATATGGCCATGAATGCTTGAAACGGCCGGACGGACCGGGCGAAAGACGATGTCTCCATTCGATGGACTCCTTAAAAAATATTTAACAGTTTGACGCCCATGATGAGCAGCGCCGCCACGAGGGCCGCCCTGATGAGTTTTTCTCCCCCGCGGATGGAGGACTTCACGGCGAGCCACCCGCCGATCGTGCTTCCTGCCGCAACCACTCCGCCGAGGATCCAGTCCACGTCGCCGCTCCAGATGAAGATCAGCAGGGCGGGGACCGTGTATACGAGGACGATGAGGACCTTATACCTGTTCACCTCCACGAGGTCGAGCCCCAGGAAGTGATAGAGCGCGGCCATGATCAGGAAGCCGACCCCTACCTGGATGAATCCCCCATAGAAACCGATGGCCAGGAGTGCGGGGTAGATCCAGGGTGATTTCCCCGGCCGCTCACGCACGGCCCCCGTGAAGACGGCGCCGCGCGGCAGGAGCATCGTCACGACCACCCCGAGGATGACAACCCCCAGTATGGACTGGAACAGGTCGTCTCCGATGGTTGTGGCATAGAACGCGCCGGCAACCGCGCCCGGCAGGGTCCAGAGGGAGTAGGTCAGAACCGTTTTCACCGGGTATGCGCTCCCCCGGTGGAATTCGGCGACCGAGGAAACGTTCTGAAAGAGTATGGCGACGCGGTTCGTGCCGTTCGCCATCGCGCCATCGAGGCCGAGGAGGATGAGGACCGGGAGAACGAGGACCGATCCGCCGCCGGCCAGGACGTTCAGGTACCCCGATGCGACTCCAACCGCGAAGAGGAGGCCCCAATACGGGGGCGGGATCAGGCTACCGTCCACCGGGGCACGTCGCTCATCGTGTTTCGAGCCCGGGCAGGACGCTGATCGCGATCTTATGGCTTTGCGATGTCTTGCCGTAGCTGAAGGTGATCGTATATTCGCCGGCGGCGACGAATTTTTGTCCCTCCCCGCCGTAATCACTCAGCAAATCCTTCGACATCTTCAGGTCCCAGACGAGGCGATTGAATCCCGAGTTCCCGGGCCCGTTCAAGGTCGCGACGGTCTGATCCGCAGAATTCTTGATCGTGAAACTCACACCGTCGCCGTTATAGTCCCTGATCCAGTAGTTGAGGATCGCGCCCGAAGGAGGATTCGCGCCGCGGAAAACGCCTGCCCCGGCCCAGTCGGCGAAGCCGGGGAGGAGTTCGGCCGCTTCAGCGTTCCTCGGAGTGAAGAAGAAGGCGTCCTTCGAGCGGACCGTGTCGCGGAATTCCTCAAGCGGCCTGATGTCGTCGACGATGTAAAGACTCCTGCCGTGCGTGGCGATCACCAGGTCGCGTTCGCGGGGGTGGATGACGAGATCATCGACGGCCACCGTCGGGATCCCGCCGAATTTCCGCCATAGTTTCCCCCGGTCGAGGGACAAATAGAGGTGGAACTCCGTGCCGAGAAAAAGGAGGTCGGGGTTCGACAGGTCTTCGCGGATGACCTTCGCGGGCTCCTCCGCGGGGATGCCCGTCGCGATCTTCGTCCATTTTTTTCCGCCGTCCGCGGTTCGATAGACCAGCGGAGCGAAGTTGCCGCTCCGGTGGGCGTCGACGACGAGGTAGGCGTCGTCCTCGGAAAAATGTCCCGCCTCGATCCTGCTGATCCACTGGTTTCGCGCCTCACCAGGGAGATTGCGCGTGAGGTCTTGCCAGGTCGCCCCACCGTCGCGCGTCACCCAAAGCTTCCCGTCGTCGGTGCCGGCCCAGAGCATCCCCGCCTTCAGGGGAGACTCGCAGAGCGCGTACACCACGCCGTAGCTTTCCGCACCGCTCCCCACCGTCATAATTTTTACGGGGTCCTGTGCCGAAAGATCGGGGCTGATCGTTTCCCACCGTTCCCCCTGGCCGGTGAGCCGGAAGACCCTGTTGCCTCCGAGGTACATCGTCCCTGGCGTGTGGGCGCTGGGGATGAACGGGGTGTTCCAGTGAAACCTGTAGGCCGTCTGTCCTTCGACAGGTTCGGGGCGCAACCCCTTGAACTGTCCGCTCAGGAGATGCAACCGGTAGATGTAGCCCTGTTGCGCCTCGGCGTAGACCACGTTCGAGTCGACCGGGTCGAAGATGCAATAGAACCCGTCGCCGCCGCCGATCTGTGACCAGTCTGCGTTGATGATCCCCTCGGCGGAGCGGGTCCTCGACGGGCCGATCCAGTTGAGGTTGTCCTGCAGGCCGCCGGCGATTCGGTAGGGCGTCCGGTTGTCCACGGCGATGCGGTAGTACTCACCTGCCGCCATCCTGTTGAGATGGTCCCAATTCTTTCCCCCGGTGTAGCTCTGATACGCGCCCCCGTCGGTCCCAAGGAGGATGCGTTTTGAGTTGCGTGGGTCGATCACGAGGTCGTGGAGGTCGGGGTGAACCTTTTTGAAGTAATCTTCACGGAACGTCTTTCCGCCGTCGAGGGAAACGTGGAGGCCGAAGCCGAGGACGTAGACCTTCGAACTGTCGGCGGGGTCGACCCTAATCTGGCTGAAGTAGAAGGGGCGCGGGTTGAGCGGGTTGATCCTGGTCCAGGTGTCTCCTCCATCAGCCGACCTGAAGATCCCGCCCGTCTTGCTGGTCACGTCGCCCGTGTTGCCGCCTTCGTCGCTCTGCACGACGGCGAACAGAATTTTCGGGTTCGCCTCGTAGACACAGAGACCGATCCGCCCCGTGGCGGCGGGCAGTCCCCCTTCGAGTTTTTTCCAGTTGAGGCCGCCGTCGGTGCTCCTGTAAATGCCGCCGACCGGTTTGCCGTCGGTGAGCGCGTCACCGGCTGTGAACGACCACGGGGTCCTCCGCCGGGCGTAGATCGCGGCGTAGACGGTGCCGGGATTTATCGGGTCGACGACGACATCTCCGCAGCCGGTGATCGCGTCGTGGGGGGAGGGCGCCGAGAGGACGCGCTTCCAGTTTTTTCCGGCGTCGGTGGTCCTGTAGAGCCCGCGCTCCCCGCCGGGGTTCCACAAGTCCCCCATCGCGGCGACCCAAGCCGTGTTGGTGTCGGCCGGGTGAAGGGCGATCCGCGCAATCGTCCTGCTCGACTTCAGTCCGACGTTCTTCCACGACCCGCCGCCGTCATTGGAAAAGTATACGCCGTCGCCCCAGCTGGAACTATTCCTGTCGTTCGCCTCGCCCGTCCCCACCCACACGTGCTTTGCGTTCGACGGTGAAACCGCCACGGCCCCCACGGCGGCCACCGCTTCGTTCTCGAAAATGCCCGAGAACGTCACGCCGTTGTCGGCGGTTTTCATCACCCCGCCGGTGCCGAGGCCGACATAGAAGGTGTACGGGTCGACGGGATCAAACGCCATCGATGAAACCCGTCCGCCCATCACGGCGGGTCCGATGCTCCGGGCGTTGAACGGCCGGAAATGATAGTCCTCGAGGGCGCCCTCCCCGGCTGCGGTTTTTTTCTCTCCGGACGCCGGGTTGGTGGGAATGAGGATGATTAGTGGGATCGCCAGGCAGACGACGGACATCGCGCGATTCATCATAAGGACGGAAGCGAGAATGTGCGTGGAGGTGAGTGAATTTGGTGAGAAATATACTGTTTCCGGGGCGACGAAGCAAGAGTGGCGGCGGTCATTTGAGGAGGACCAATTTTCGCCTGTCACGGACCATTCCCCCGGACGCCGTTTCGACGATGTCCAGGACCAGGAGGTAGACGCCCGCCGGATTCCCGGTGGCGTGCCACGGGACGTCGTGATATCCCGCCGCCCGCGGCCCGTCAACCAGGAGCGCTACCCGCTGACCGAGAAGGTTATAGACAGCGAGAGTGACCACGCCGTCGGTGGAGAGGGCGTAGGGGATCGTCGTGGACGGATTGAACGGGTTGGGGTAGTTGTCGCCGAGGCCGCTCGCTTCGGGGAGGTGACGATCGGGTGGAGGTTCCCCCCAAATGATATTTACCTGAGTCGCGAAGGAGAGGACGTTCGATGGCGCAGAGCTGAAGCCGCCGGCTTTTCCCTTCACATAATAGTACGCCCTCGCGGCGGCCGACTTGCCGCCCACGGCGATGTTCCCGTCTGTGAATGTCGTCGCCGTTCCTTCGTACACCAGCGCGGGGCGTAAGGCCGCGGCGACGCAATCGTCTGATTCGACGCAGAGATACCGGTAGAGGCTGAACGACGTCACTCCCGGGGGTGTCGACCAGGAGAGTCGCGGGTGGGTCGCTCCCCCCGAAGAAACGGTCGTTCCGCTGAGCTGTGGCGCTGCGGGAGGCGCCGACGTCGAGAAGGATGATGCCGCCGAAAACGCGCCGCCACCCAGGGAATTGTATGCGCGGACCCGCCAGTAATAGGTCGTACCGGGTTCGAGATTCGACACGGTGAACGATTTCCCGGCGATGCCGACTCGGTCGAGTACGAGCGGTGAGGAGAAGGACGGTCCACGGCTCACCTGGAGACCGTAGGTCTCAGCATCGGCGGAGCATTGCCAGCTGAGCTGAACGACGGACCCGACGTTTGGCTTTCCGGATGGGGGCGCGAGCGTGGTAGCCGGCATCGGGAGGGAAGGCGCCAGCGCTGTGGGTGAGATGGAGAGGGTCCATCCGGAGCCACCACGTGGGATCCAGGCGAGAACCGGTGTTCCACCCGACGATGCGAACCCGGCGCGGGGGATGTCGGGGTCGGTGCCCGCGATCGGCCTGCCGGTCGGCCCCGTCCTCGTTCCAGAGCGCAGGAGAAGTGAAAGCAGGATCCCGGAGGTCGGATTCCAGGTGTGCAGGCCGATGTCCTTCACACCGGTCGCATCCAGCCGGTGATGTTCCAGGCGCGGGAGTGGAGCTCCCGGACTGGAGATCGAACAGCCCGACATCGCGGTCACTGACTGCATCGAATCGGAAGCCGATATCCACCGGTAGTGCACGTTCCAGCCACCGCCCGATGACAGAGCCCACGCCGCACAACCCGATCCCGAAGCGTTCAGGGCAAGATCAGGGCTGCGTAGCGACTCTCCAGGGGTGACCGCAGCGACCGTTCGTGCCACAGACCAGGACGGGCCGGGCCAGGTCCCGCGCCTGAAGAGTATGAGTGTACCGTTTTGCAACCAGGAGAGACCGAATTTCCGTTCCGCGACCGAATAATAATCGAGGACAGGCGACTCCGACCCTGCATCGGTGCCCGGTACGACGACCGGCTCCTCGTCGCCGATCATCTTCACCAGGATCCCGTCGGGGCCCCTCCACGCGACGACCTCCGCAGACACGACCGGAGTCGCTCTGGATGGCCTCCTCGAAGCGTCCGAGTGTACCGCGGTGGGGCCGCCCCATTGACCGTCGACCATATCCCTGACCCGCGATATGATGCGATACCCGGCCCCGCCGGAAATCGACTCTTCCCAGACGATGATCGCACCAGTGGTACCCTCGAAGGGATTGATGAAATAATCGATCGACGGGTCGCGGGCGTTGCCGAGTCCGTCGTTGACCAGTTCCTCGTTGGTCCACGTCGTCCCGTTCGCAGACTCCGAGAAGAAAACGTTTCCGGCAGAAGCGTAGGCGAGCACGGCGCCGGTCGATGCAGAACCTGAGCTGCCCGTGAACGCTATCCGGCGCTGTCCCGCCGGGCGGTCAGTAGGTGAGACCGTCGTGAAAAGGCGTTGTTTGCAAATGGCGTGGAGGCTCAGGCTGCCGGTCGGCCGGATCACCCTCGGATTATCCCTGACACCATCGCTCCAGCGGAGGAAAACGGAACCGACCGGGGGAGTCATCCCGATCGTCACCGACGGATAGGTCCCTGTATTAAGTGTTCCAGTCCAACCTGATCCCACATCGGAACCGTTCAGCGAATAGCGGCCACCAGCGCCGCCATCCAGGTGGCGCAGTGGGAGGATCGAGAGTGTCACCTCCGGGTCGAACCGGGCACGGTAACGGGCTCCGTCGACCGCGGACGCTGAGAGGAGTCGCGTCGTCGTGGTCGATCCACCAGTGGCTGGCAGGAACCGCTCCCACTCCCTGAACCTGAGCGTGATCGGGGTGTTCGTTACCGGATCAGTCACCGGCTGGTCGCGGGCCTCGAGGGTGAACGCGGTTCCCGCCGGTCGCTTCAGTGAAGCCGGGGTGGCCTGTGGTTTACCGTCGACGTGGACGACCGCGCCTTCCACGTCGGCCTCGACGGAGAACGTGGCCAGGATACCGGTTTCAGCCGCGAACCAATGGAAGAGCCCGGCGATCGATCGGATCGAGAAGACGAACGCGTAATCGGCGGCCTCCGGGTGGAAAATGTCTCCCGCGGCGTAAGAGGTCTCCACTTCGTCGAGGATCCCGAGGACTGAGTAATCGTCGCCCATCCACGAACGTTCGAACCTGGAATCCCCGTTGGCGTCGTTCGAAGGGAAACGGTCCGCCACCTGGTTGGTCGTGTAAAAAAAATAGCGCATCGCGTTTTCGTGCCTGCCCGCTGGCGACGCGAGTCGTGAGTCGAGAAGGTGTCCCTGGTCCACGGCGTCCCGGTGATCCCAGGCGGTATGGATCCGCGCCATCTCCTCTTCGAAAATGTCGGCCGGTTCATTGTTCCACCAGAACGGGGGATGGATGTCATTGTGCGCGTGGGCCGGAACGCCCATATCACCCAAGAGGTGGGTGATCCGTCCGATCACCTCCCAGGCGATCCTGTCCCTGACGTTTTTCGGTGCGATGATCTTCAACGGGAGCCGGTCGGGTACCGTCGAGGCCGTCTGCCAGCGGCCGTTGATGTCGATGTAGCCAGTGATCGAACAGCGTCCGTCCCTGAAAAAACTGGTGAGGCTGTCGTACTCGAAACCGATCATTCCGTTGTGAAAGATCGAACCGGTTCCACCCGCCTGCAGGTAGAACGAGGCGTAGCCGGCGGGCCAGGTGAGCTTCGCCGTCCACCGGCCGTAAACGGAAGGCAGGACATAGCGGAGCGATTTTCTGTATGCGTTCTGGTAGTCGGTGCAGGTGAAGTCACAGATGGAGATCGTTGATTGGTCCCCCCCGTCGGCGTCCCAGAAATGCGAGGCGCTGAAATACGCGGCGTCGAGCGGTGGAACGACGTCGCCGTAGTGGTAGACAGGATCTTCGCAGTCCTCGCGGTAGGCGCCGGCGGTGATCGTCGCCTGCGTGAACGGGAACCCCTCGCAGTTCCCGCTCTGTGTGCCGATGTGGGCCGCGAATTCCGAACTGGCGAGCCCGGGATACCGGTCGAGCAGCAATCGGTAGGCTTCGATGGCCAGGTATTGATGAACGTACTCCTTGTGTGCGTAGAGGGACGCGGGGAGGAGGAAGAGGGTGATGGTGAAGAGCGTAACGATGTGGAGAGCGAGACGTACGACGCGAGAGTAATTGAAGATCATGAGAGCCTCCCGAACTTGCACCGGTTGGCCTCCGCGGGCCCGCCGGTGTGATCTGAATGAATTCGTGGTACGGGAGGCGCGTAAAATATTTTATGTAAAATATTTTACGAATGGATGATAAGGTGGCGCGCTTTCGATTTCAAGGGGGATGATGTGGGGTGGAGTCCCCGAACGGATCGTTCAGAGGGAATGCGGTCCCGAAGGATCGCGGATATGGATCAGTCGGCGAGAGGGAAGGATGGTTCCAGGTCGAACGGGATGTGCGCAAGCCTTTCGGCAAGACTTGCGATCTCCGGCGAGAGCCGGTTGTATTTTTCATTGAACGCGGCCGTGCGGGCCGGATCGGGGTCGGTCTGAAGGGTTGAGATTTCCTTAAAGAGACGTTTCACGCTGACTCCCATCTTCGCTGGCTCGACCCTGTAGCGGCCCACGCGCGAGTCGTAGGTGATCGCCCCCTGCACCCTATGATAATTGAATTGAATCGCAGCACCTGCGACAAAGGGGTCGTTGCTCCCGAATCGAAGAGCGCGGAGGAGGCTGGAAACCTGGGTCTGGTAGAGCGAATGCGACACGGTTGCGGGAAGGACGCCATCGGCGGCAAGTTGGTCGATGCCCGCGAGACCCGCGAGATCGGCCTTCACCTCCGCGAACGCAGGTGCGGGATCGAGGAGGTCTGCGGCGTCGGCCTGTGTGGGTGTCCGCCGGGGGGTTCCACTCCGATCGAAACGATGGCTGAGTTCGCGCATCACGAGGTGGAGGAAAAACGCGTCGAACGAGACTTCGTCCGCCTGACCCGTGTCGAGCAGTGCCGCCGCGATGGGCGCCTGGATCAGCGTGAAATTCCGTTCGAGAACATTACGCAGGAGGATGGTCTTTTTTCGGGCCGTGGAAGTGAGCGTGCTGTCGGTCGTCAGACGGACCGTCGACGCAACGGCCCCGGCGCGGGCGCCGCCCCCGATGTAGACGGCGTTGTCGATCCGAAGCGATAGCGCCGATCCGGGCGCGACCGATCCTCCACCGCCAAGGGATTGCAGCACCGCCGGAAGCGATCGCTCCATCAGTTTCATCCGGCGCGTTTCGGGCTCATCCCTGACCGCGACGACGACCTCGAATGCTTTTTTATACCGGAAGAGCTCGTCGAGCGAGCCGTTCGTCGCACCGATCGTGAGGCTGATCGTGCCGTTCGCGGCGATCGAGGCGGGATCGCTTTCCCGGAAATCGTTTTCGCCGAATGCCTCGACGAGCGAGCGGAGTTGTTCCTTCGTCCCGGCGTCGCCGATGTGGGCGGCGGCATCGTTCAGGAATCCGCCGGCCTTTCCGAGAAGTGCGCGATACTCCTCCGAATAGGGTACGGTCTTCATCGATCCGCCCGAGTCCCATCGCACGACGTGCCACGGCCCCGCCGCCTCCGCTTGACGGCGCGCGTCGAGGCCGATGAACCACACTCCCCAGTCGGCCCTCTTCAGGCCGTCAGGGTAGAGGTTCGCGCGCAGCGGCTTCTTCCCGGGGACACCGGGGAGGAATGCCTGCATCCTGTCCGAGATCGACCAGGGTCCTTGGTTGATGCTGAAATACCGCTGGCGGAGTTTACCGCCGGCGGAGGTGTCGGCCGAGAGGGAATCGAGGAGCGCAATATTTCCCGCCCACATCTGGGTGAGGTAGATTTCCTCGACCACTTTACCCGCGGCGATGAGATTTCCGAGGGCTTGTCGCTCACTCGTAGCCAGCTTCGATGTGTCGATGGTGAACGACGCCGGCGCAAACCGGCCCAACCTGACGATGAGGGCCGAATCGCTGAATGCCCCGACCTGCGCCGGGGCGGGCGTGGCGAAGGCCGCGAGGAGGACGGTGAGACAGAGGTGCGCGGGTGTACTACAGGGCTTCAAGGCTCGATCTGAGTTTTTCCATCGTGGTTTTGAATGACTCGAGTTTCGCCCTCTCCTGATCGACGATCTGTTGGGGGGCCTTCTCGACGAAGCTCGCGTTCAGGAGTTTCTTCGATGTATTCTCGAACATCCCGGCGACGTGGTTAAGTTCCTTCTCGATCCGGGCCCGCTCCGCCGAGAGATCGATGAGACCCTCGAGCGGGACGAAGATTTCCCCTCCGCGGACGACTGCGCCGGCGGACTGGGGCGGCTTTCCGGGGGAGAGGTGCTCGCGTATTCCGGACACCCGGGCAAGCCTGCGGAAGTATCCCTCGTATTTCATCAGCACCGCGGAGGCCGAGGGATCGTCGAACCGTACGAGGAGGGAGATCTCTTTCGATGGAGGGACGGAGAGTTCGCCCCGGATGTTTCGGATGCTGTTGATGCAATCCTGCACGAAAGACATCTCGGCCTCGGTGGCGGTGTCGATTCGAGACCGGTCGCCTTTCGGGAATTCCGACACCATGATCGACCGGCCTTCACCCCGGGGGCGCAGGTTCTGCCATAACTCTTCCGTCAGGAACGGCATGAAGGGGTGGAGGAGTTTCATCGTCTCTTCGTAGACCATGATCGCCCGGCCGAGCACCGCGGAGCGGACCTCCGGGGGGGCGTCGCCATAGAGGCGTCCCTTCACCATCTCGACGTACCAGTCGCAGAAATCGTGCCAGACGAAGTCGTAGAGGATTTTCGACGCGTTGTTGATCTCGAATTTCTCAAGGGCCTCGTTGAGCGCGACAGCGGTCGAATGGTATCGGGAGAGTATCCACCGGTCCGCAAGGTCCGCGTGGGCGTCAGGAAGCTCCGGCGTGACGTCGGGGACTCCGGTCTCCCCCGCGTTCATCAGGAGGAACCTCCCGGCGTTCCAGATTTTGTTCGCGAAGTTGCGCCCCATCTCGCACTTCTCGTTCGAATAGAGGACGTCCTGTCCGAGCGGCGCCAGGTACACGATCGTGAACCTGAGCGCATCGGCGCCGTACTCCCTGATGACCTCGACCGGGTCGGGCGAGTTCCCCAGGGACTTGCTCATCTTCCTCCCCTGGGCGTCGCGGATGATGCTGGTGAAGTAGACGTGCCGGAAAGGGACGATGCTCTCGCGTGACGCCCTGCGCGATCCGTCGGCGGCCGGGATGTCGCCGGTCACTTCGAGTCCTGCCATGATCATCCTCGCGACCCAGAAGAAAATGATGTCCGGTCCCGTGACGAGCGTGTCCGTGGGATAAAAATACCGGAGGTCTTTCGTGTCGTCCGGCCAGCCGAGCGTCGAGAACGGCCAGAGCCACGAGGAGAACCAGGTGTCGAGCACGTCTTCGTCCTGGCGTAGGTTCGTCGAGCCGCAGTGGGGGCACGACGCGGGAGCCCGGCGTGCGACGATCGGCTCACGGCATTCGAGCTTGCAGGCATCGTCGCCGACGCAGTACCAGACCGGGACCCGGTGGCCCCACCAGAGCTGGCGCGAGATGCACCAGTCGCGGATGTTCGTCATCCAATGTTCGTAGGTCTTGACCCACCGTTCAGGATAAAACCTGATGGTGCCGTCCTGCACCACCGAGAGCGCTTCCTGCGCGAGCGGTTTCATCTTCACGAACCACTGATCGGAGAGGTACGGTTCGATGACCGTGTCGCACCGGTAACAGCGTCCCACATTGTTGGTGTACGGTTCGGTTTTGACGAGGAACCCGCCCGCTTCGAGGTCCGCGACGACCGCCTTCCGGGCATCGAACCGGTCGAGGGAGCGGTATTTCTCCGGGACGGCGTCGTTGGTGCGCGCCGATGTGTCGAGGATGGTTATCGGGACCATCCGGTGGGCCGTGTCGACGTTCTCGTTGTATCGCTGACAGATCAGGAAATCGTTAGGGTCGTGGGCGGGGGTCACCTTGACCATCCCGGTACCGAACGCCGCGTCCACGGAATCGTCGGCGATGATGGGGATTTCCCGGTCCGTAAGGGGGAGGCGCAGCCTTCGTCCGATGAGGTGCCGGTATCGCTCGTCGGAGGGGTTGACTGCGACGGCGGTGTCCCCGAGCATTGTCTCGGGCCGGGTGGTCGCCACGACGGCCCACTCCTCCGAATCGACCAGCGGGTAACGGATGTGCCAGAGGTTCGACTGTTGTTCGGTGTGATTCACCTCGTCGTCGCTGATGGCCGTGTGGTCCTTCGGGCACCAGTTGACGATGTATTTTCCCCTGTAGATGAGCTTTTTCTCGTACAACCTGACGAACATCTCCTGGACGGCCCTCGAGAGACCTTCGTCCATCGTGAACCGTTCCCGTTCCCAATCGCACGATGTGCCGAGCCGCCGGAGCTGGCGGATGATCGTTCCGCCGTACTCCTTTTTCCATTCCCACACCCTGGCGAGGAATTTTTCGCGTCCCAGTTCGTGGCGGTTGGTCCCCTCCCGGATGAGCGACTTCTCGACGACGTTTTGGGTGGCGATCCCGGCGTGGTCGGTGCCCGGCATCCAGAGGGTTTCGTATCCCTGCATCCGCCTCCATCGGATGAAGACGTCCTGGATCGTGTTGTTCAGGACGTGCCCCATCGTCAGGATGCCAGTGATGTTCGGCGGCGGAATCACGATCGTATAGGGCTTCTTCCCCGGGTTCACCCGTCCCTTGAAGAATCCCCGGGCTTCCCAGAATGGGTACCATCGTTCCTCTACTTCCGCGGGGTTGTAGGTTTTGGGAATTTCACTCATCGGTGTTCATACGGGGAAAGTGCGTGCATCGGTTCAAGAAATGGCAAGATACGGGTTTTTACAGTAGGGGCAAAATCGTAAAGCGATCGGCGAAGCGTTAACGGACGGTAAACCACCGCTGGGTGGAGGATTCGTTCCCCACGCGATCGCGAAGCACAATCTTCAGGAGGTGCCGCCCCTTCTTCAGGCGGTCGGTGGCGGAATATTTCACCCTTCGGTGCTCGCCATCGATCTCCGGGATCACGACCGACTCGTTGATCGTCACGACAGACCGTTCCAGGTCGACCCCAGACAGGTTGTCGTGGTAGCGGAAGCTGAAGGTCGGCTTGCCGCCCGGGGTCCGGACCTTCACCAGTCCAGCCGTCGGCGCGGTGCGGTCGATGATGACGGCCACCTCGCCCAGCATCGTGTTGAGTACCCCGGAGATCTTGCCCTTGAGCGAGCCTTCCCTGGCGTTGAGGAGATTCCACCCCTGGTTCGAGCGGTAATAGAGCCCGGGCCTGCCGTCGTTCCCGGGAAGGAGGGGCAGAGAGACGCGGATCCCGCGGTTGAGGAGGACGTCCCTGGGTTCAAAGGTATACACGGTCTTCCCGTCCGCATCCTCTTTCCGGACGGTAAAATGGAGAGGTCTGAAGACGGCGCCTGAGTCGTACGACACTGAAAACCCGTCACGGACCGAGGTGAATTCGCCCGCGCGGTCGTGGGGGATCGAATAAACGTTGACTTGCGCTTCGGCGGACACGAGGTGCCGGTTGATTTCGGCCTCGGCGAGGATGGTCCGGGGCTCGGTGTTTCGGGCGGGGAGGCGGTAATACCCGACGAACTCGGACACGTCAACGGCGTTCATTGTCACCACGGAGGTCCTGAGCCCCTCGGAGACGATGACAGTGGGGCGGTCGGTGATGACCCCGGCGGAGGTGAGTGTGATCCGCAGGTCGTCGCCGACGACCTGGTGGTCGATGAAGAGCCGGTGCGCCGGCCCGGTTTCCTTCCTCTTGTTGTGGAAGAGCGCTTCCGACCAGGAGCCCGCGCCGGACCGGGCCGAGATTTTCAGGATGTCGTAGGCGGCGGTGTTCACCGGAACGATGACGAGACTGTCCCCGGCCGTCACGAGGCGGGCCCCGGAGAGCGTGTGCTCGGTCCACCGGTCGGTGAAGTGCCGTTTCCCCTGGACCGAAACGGTCGACAGAGGGGTGCGCGAGCGGTTGATGAGCGTGATCGAACCGTCCGTGACCGCCCCGAGGGCGATCACCGGGGGATGCGAGATGACGATCGTCCCGGTGAGTGTCGAGGTGTTCCCGTAAATATCCGTGCACCGGACGCTGAAGACGTGGTCGCCTTCAGCGAGCCGATCGGTCCGGATGATGCCGCCCCCGGCGGGGGTGCCGGAATATAACTGGAGCTCATTACCCTTCTCGATGTAGAGTTTCTGGAATTTCCCCTTTCCCTCCACGATCATCGGGAGGTCGTAGTGGATGTAAATCTGCTTGGTCTTCTCGAGGGGGACCGCATTCAGCGACGAATGGAATATTCGTTTCCCGTCGATCAGGAGCTCCATCGTATGGACACCGGTCCTTCCCCCAACGCCGTTCGAACGGTCTTTCGTCTCCACCCCGAACCCGATCTCCCCCCGGACCCGGATCTTCTCCCCGAGGCGGTACTCCCCGTTTTTTCTGGGGAATCGCGAATATATTTTCGGCTTGTCGTTGTCGTTGACCGAGGAGCCGGCCTCGAGGGGCCTCACCAGGAACCGGTAGATGGTCGGCGGGATGTCGTCTTCCATCCGAAACGACTTCCCGAGGAGGGGGTTCACCGGATTGAGGTTGCCGTCGCGAATCTCGAAGTGGAGATGGGGTGGTCCGAAACCGGTGTCCCCGGTATAGGCGATCACCTCGCCCTTCTTCAGACTTACCACCGGGGCGTCGTAGATGAGGTCGATTTCGTAACGACCAGTCTTGTATTGTTCGGAACGCGCGAGCTCCCCGATCTTCTCGTTGAACGAGTGCAGATGGGCGTATGTGCTGATGTACCCGTCCGGGTGGCGCACGTAGATCATTTTCCCGTATCCGTTCGGGGTGATCCTGATCCGGTACAGGTAACCGTCCTGGACCGAGAAGACCTTGTGGCCGACGGTCCCGTTGGTGCTGATGTCGATGCCGCCGTGGAAGTGGGCGGAACGGTACTCCGCGAACGAGGATGTGATCTTGTGGCTCGCGTCCGTTGGCCAGACGTACCCCCTGAAATTGTAGTTGACCGAATCGGGGTGGGGGTGGACCGGTCGGCGCCCCGGTGCCGGCGGTAGGGTGGGCGCGCCGCCCCGGGCGGTACCGGCAGGAACACAAAGGAGCATCACGAGAGCGACAAC
>JANNFI010000046.1:0-147303 GCA_031379665.1 Ignavibacteria bacterium | reverse complement strand
ATCGGAGCCAAAATGGTACTGGGGGGGACATCGCTCGGGGCGTCGGACGGCCTCCCCGGGATCATCGTCGGCATCACGCTCGCAGACCGCCTCAGTTCGGTTGTCGGCCACGAGGTCACGGTGGTCAGCCCCGCCGGCCTCCAGGGGGCGATCGCGGGCTCGTCGGCGCCGCGCCAGGCGCGGTACAGGATCGCGGGGATCTTCGAGTCGGGGAATAAAGAGTACGATGCCAACTACGCCTTCATCTCCATCGACGCGGCGGGTCGGCTCTTCGAGAGGCCGGGAATGGTGAATGGGGTGGACATCCGGATCCGCGACATCGACGAGGCGGGTGAGGTCAGCGCGGGCCTGGGAGCCGCGCTCGGCGACGGTTACGCCGTGTCCACCTGGTATGACCTCCACCGCAGTCTCTATTCCGTGATGAAGATCGAACGGTGGTCCGCCTACATCCTCCTGTCGCTCATCATCGCGGTGGCTTCCTTCAACCTGCTCGGCTCGCTCACGATGAGCGTCCTCGAGAAGCGAAGGGACATCGCGGTGCTCAGGTCGTGCGGCCTCCCGCGCGGAAGCGTCATCAGGATATTTCTCTTCGAGGGGCTCCTGACCGGCGCGGCGGGGACCGCCGCGGGTCTGATCCTCGGCCTCGCCGTGATCTATCTCCAGATGGAGTTCCAGGTCTTCCCCCTCGATCCCACGGTGTACATCATCCCGGCGATCCCGGTCGAGATCAGGATCGAAGATTTCATCTCGGTCACGGCGGCGTCGATGGGGCTCTCGATCCTCGCCGCATTCTTCCCGGCAAGCCGGGCCGCCGCGGTCGAACCCGCTGCCGCATTGAGGTGGGAATGAGCGCGGACCTCCAGGTCATCCTCGAATGCACAGGCCTCCATAAGTCGTACGGCGCGGTCGGCGACACGGTCCCCGGGGTGCGGGTCTTGCGCGGCGTCGACCTCCGGGTGATGCGTGGGGAAATCATCACGATCCTCGGGGCCTCGGGATCGGGAAAGAGCACGCTCCTGAACATCCTCGGGGGGCTCGATCGCCCCACCTCGGGCGAGGTCCTCTGGGAAGGGAAGTCCTACTACCTGATGGCCGAGGAGGCGCGCTCCGCGGCCCGCGCCGGATTCATCGGTTTCGTCTTCCAGTTCCATCACCTGCTGAACGAATTCACCGCCCTCGAAAATGTGATGATCCCGGCGATGATCCGCGGGTTTACGCCGAAGGAGGCGTCGGCTCGCGCCACGGAACTCCTGGCGGAAGTCGGGCTCGCGGAACGGCTCCACCATCGACCGGCGGAGCTCTCCGGCGGGGAACAGCAGCGGGTCGCGGTCGCGAGGGCCCTCGTCAACAGGCCGGCGATCGTCCTCGCCGACGAGCCCTCCGGCAACCTCGATTCGGACAACAGCCGTCAGCTCTCGGAACTGATCGGGCGGCTCCACGCGGCGCACGGCCAATCGTTTGTGATCGTCACGCACAACAGGCAGTTCGTCCCCCATGCCGGCCGGACGTTCACGATGGCCGACGGACACCTCGTCCGTTCGGATGAGAATCGTTAGTTCCCGCTTTCCCCGTTTTACCCGTTCCAGTCAACCCGCCGTCCGAAATTTGCCGCCGTTCACGTGACCGGGCACACAATTGCCTCCTTCCGATCAAAAATTCCGCCCGAACTCTTGAGATTTGAAAATGGGTTTCGTATATTTAGTGCCCACGAACAATTCTGTGCACACAATGACTTCCATGGTACGACTTTCTATTCTTTCCGTCCTCCTCCTCACGCTCACCGGGCCCGGCAACGCCGGCGACAAATACCGCACCTTCAGCCAGTCCGACCTCGCCGAGAAAAAAGGCAAACCCGGCAAGGCGCTTGCGAGCACCGTCTGCTTCCGCTTTTATAATACGACGGGCGATACGGTCAACGACCTCCACGCGAAGTTCAACGCGAGCATCGTCTCGATCGACGATGCGGGAGGGTTCCCCGTGGCCGAAATCGGCGAGAAGGGCAAGCAGCTCGACGCCTCCGGTGTGGCGGTTCCCCCGGGCGATTCCGTGACCATCTGCCTGACGCTCGGAAAGAAATCCCCCGGTTCCCAGGTGAATTTCTGGTGGTGGACAAAGGACGGCGTACAATCCGGACCGAAGAACGGCGAACTCGAATCGATCTCCGACGTGCGTATCGAGACTCAGCCGAACGGTGGCAACGTCCTGGAATACTTGTATAAACGCGTCATTCGCCGTCCCGCGGGGCTCGTGGCGGGGATCGTCACCGACACGCCCGACGTCGGATGGATCCGGTACATGAAGGCCGACCGGAAGTATTTCCCACATACAGGGGCACCCCGGTGCCTCGATTTCATCTCCAATCCATCGGGGAGGCTCCGTAACCTCGACGGGCAGCTCCGCAACCCTCACGTGAAAAAGCACGACAACCACCTGCTCGGCGAACTTCACGCGCTGAAGCTTGCGGTCCTCGCGAACGACTCCGGGGTCACCGAACCGCTCGACACGCTCGCGACGCTATTCGGAGACCTTATCTACAGCGACAGCGTCAACCCCGGCGATCCCTGCAACGGACTCTCGATCCGGGAGATCGTCCACCTGGCAGATTCGGCACTGTCGTACTGCGTGCATTTTAACTCGGCGATGTATGCCGACCTCGACGCGTGCATCTCGCGGATCAACGCCGCCTTCGACGGGCCATTTGCAGCCGCGTCGTTCACCCCATTCGTTCTGGCCGGCGCCATCGACCTGGATGCGGTCTGGTTCCTGCACGACAACCCTGTGGCCGCACCGTCGGCGAGACCCGTCTCCGGTTATTCGATACTCGAGGAGGAGCCGAGGTCGTACGCCATCTCCCAGAATTACCCCAATCCCTTCAACCCGGTGACGACGATCGAGTTCGAACTCGCCGAGCCGTCCGTAGTGTCGTTGAAGGTGTACAATCTTCTCGGGGCTGAGGTGGCATCGCTCCTCGCCGGGGCGACCCTCGATGCCGGATCGCAATCGGTCGACTTCGAGGCGCTCACGCTGCCGTCGGGAGTGTACCTCTACAGGATCACCGCGGTGGGGGCGGCGGACGGGCGGTCCACGGCATTCAACGCAGTCAGAAAAATGGTACTACTTAAATAACGAACGGCGGCTCCGCACGACGGACCCGCATCAATCGATCACGAATCAGGAGCAAACGCAATGAGATTCACAATTCTTTTCGCCATCCTCGCCATCACGGCCCTCTTCGTCGCAGGGTGCCAGGATGAGCCGACTCAGCCATCCCTCTCCGATGCATCAGTCAACGGTTTGTCCCCCGACGATGCCGCGGCGATCGGGATGATCGAGGATGAAATCGCCGCCACATCGCACTCCAGCTGGAAAAAGGGGAAACGCAACTTCATCGGCGTCCTCTCGGGCCGAGAAGAAGTTCCCCCCACTGATTCACGCGGCCGGGGCGTCGCGAAGTTCAAGGTCGCGAAGGACGGCAAGAGCATCAGCTACAAGCTGATCGTCGCCAACATCAAGAACGTGGTCGGTGCCCATATCCACCTCGGCCCCGAAGGTGACAACGGTCCGGTGGTGTTCGGGCTGTTCGAGGATACCGCCGGCGCAGGCCGCACCTGCGGCCCCATCGCCGAAGGTTCGTTCACGCCAGCCGACCTCGTCGGACCGTACGCCGGCGCCAAGGATTTTTCATTGTTCCTCGCCGACCTGCACGCTGATTCGCTCTACGTCAACGTGCACACCAACGACGGTGTCGACAGCACCGATGGCGGACGCGGCGACTACAACGGCGGTGAGATCCGCGGGCAGCTGAAGGGCCATCGTTCGAAGGGTCACCACGACAAGGATGGCGACAAGCACGACGATGATGATGACGGCGACGATGACGGAAGGTCGCACGGTCGGGGCGAGGGTCGGAACAACGATGACGACGACGACGGCCACGGCGGCTGATCGTCCACGGGTGTAAACGCAAATCACCGCGGCGGATCAAATCCGCCGCGGTTTTTTTATGTACCGGGGGCTCCCCGCTCAGCGAACGACGAGAGGAGGGCCGAAGGATGTGGAGGTTGCGGAAGGTGAGTTTGTTTTATCACCGCTTTTCCATACCTTCAATCCCGCCCGGACCATCCGGACGAGGCCGGTCACAAGAGGACAATAATGGCAAAAATCGAAAAGAGCAGGTCGTCGAGGAATACGAAGAAAGAGGATGTATTTCCGTTCGGACGGGAGAATTACCTGATCCTGCTGACGGGAGTCATCGTGATCATCGCCGGATACCTCGCCCTGTCGGAGAAGACGGTCGAGGGATTCCTGCCTCTGACGGTTGCGCCGATCCTCCTCGTGCTGGGGTATTGCGTCATCATCCCGGTCGGGATCATGTACCGAAAGAAAAACCGGGGGATTGAAAACCCCGGGCAGCCCTCGAGCTGAAGCAGGGGTGAACCGGTTGAGAAGGTCGACCGCGCGGGGGATCATCCGATTGATGATTGCGATCGTGGTGATCGCTTCGATCCTCGCAGTCGGCGGTTGCAAACGACCGTCTGAAAGGCGGAAGGAGCAGGCGCGGCTCGACAGTCTGCGGAACGACACCGCAAGACCATCCATCAATCCCTACAAGATGGGAGAGGGGACCGCGCAGTACGACCGGGAACGGGAGAACCTGGGAAACCTCGACAGCCTCGTGACCCCCCCGCAACCGGTAGTCCCTAGGACCCCAAGACCTTGATCACGACATGGAGGAGGTCCTCCGGGTCGTACGGTTTCGAGACGTAATCGCTCGCCCCGAGCCTCACGCACTCCAGCGCCGTTGGCACGTCCACCAGGGAGGTGAGGACGATGACGTGCGGGTTCTTGTTGAGCGCCTTCATTTCCTTGAGCACGCCCATCCCGTCGAGCCGCGGCATCTTCAGGTCGAGAAGAATGATGTCGTAATGGTTGACGGCGATCTTGTCCATCGCGTCCCTGCCGTCGATCGCCGTGTCCACGTCGAAATCCTCCGCGATGAATTGCTGGGCGAGGCTTTCCCGGAGATCGGCGTTGTCGTCCACGCAGAGCATTTTCAGGTGCGTCTTCATGCCGCTAGTCTATCGCTCATCTATTGCTAATCTACGATTATTCCCAGTAAAAGTTGCCCCGCTTGGCGTTATGGTTTCCGATTTCGTCCATCCGCTCGCCGTCGTACACCCTGCCATTTTTCATCACCAGCCGGACCGATTCGCTGTTCCGGATGTCGTCGAGCGGGTTCCGGTCGAGGACCACGAGGTCGGCGAGTTTTCCCGGCTCAAGCGATCCGAGTTCCTTCTCCATCCCGAGGTACCTCGCGCCGGAGAGGGTGGCGCACCGGAGCGCCTCCATCGGCGTCATCCCTCCCTGGACGAACATCCATAATTCCCAGTGGGCGCCGAGTCCCTGTAGCTGCCCGTGGGCGCCGAGCTGTACCTGCGCGCCGGCGTCGAGGGCCGCCTTCACCGCCCTGGCGTTCTCGACGTAATTGAAGTCATCGTCCGCCGCCTTGATGCGCCTGCGCGACCGCGATTCGATGACCTCGCGCGGGGTGAACGCCAGGAGCCGGGTGTTCTCCCACACGTTGTTGGCCATGTACCAGTAATTCTCCCCCCAGAGGCCGCCGTATGAGACGATCAGCGTGGGCGTGTACCCCGTCCTGCTCTTGCTGAGGAGGGTGATCGCGTCCTTGTAGAGCGGTGAAACGGGGATCGAGTGCTCGATGCCCGTGTGGCCGTCGAGGATCATCGACATGTTCCAGAAAAAGGTGGAACCTCCCTCCGGGTAGACCATCATCCCGAGGGCGCGCGCGGCCTCGACGACCTGCTGCCGCTGGTCGCGGCGGGGCTGGTTATAACTCTTCACGCTGAACGCTCCCACGGCCTTGAGCCGGCGCAGGTGCGACATCGCATCGTCGTAGCTGTTGATGATCGCCTTGAACGGCGCTTCAGCGCCGTACAGGATGGAGCCCGTCGAGTAGAGTCGCGGGCCCGTCAGCAGCCCCGCTTTGATCATTTCGGAGTTCGAAAAAGCCGTTTCTGTGTTGGATGAGGGGTCGTGAGCCGTCGTCACCCCAAAACCCAGGTTGGCATAGTATCCCCAGTGGGTCTTCGGCGTGATGTGATCGCTCCCGGTGGAGATGTGCGCGTGGACGTCGATCAGGCCCGGAATGATGAACTTCCCGGTGACGTCGACGACGGCCGCGCCCTTGGGGACCTTGACGGACCCGCGAGCGCCGATCGCGCTGATCCTGTTCCGTTCCACCAGCACGGTGGCGTCGCGGATCACCTCGTCACCATTCATCGTGATCACCGTCGCACCGGTCAGCGCCACCGAACCGGTGGGGTTGTCGGTGGTCGCCGTAAAGCCGATCGCGATGCCTGTGGTGTCGGGCGTGTCGTCGACGCTGTCGGGGGCGCCCTCGACGAATGCGAACGTCCTGGTGAGATCGCGTGAGTAGAGCACGGGACCGAGTGACCACCAGAGCCGCCGGCTGTCGGGCGACCAGTTGAGGTAATACCCGGCGTCGCGCGACACCTTTTTGAGCGGGTACTCCGACGACGACGGCCCGATCTGCACCGGCTTGCCGGTCTTCGGGAAAACCGAAACGTATACATTGAAGCGTTCGACGACAGCCATCCACCGGTTGTCGGGGGAGGGGAGGAACTGCGCGGCGTTATCTGACGTGAAGTGCACCCTCCGGTCTTCGCCCTTCAATCCGACGCTGATCAGCGCCGATTTGCCGTCTTCTCCGGCGGAAAGGTACACCCGGTCGCCTGCCGGGGTAAACATCGGTTCGGATCCCTCAGTGGTGATCAACGTCCCCTTCCCGCCGTCCGCAGGCATCGCGTAGATGCCTGCCTCCCTCGAATAAGCCGTCCCCCTGAGGTTGTCACCGCCGGTCCGCCGGTAGACGATCCGGGAGCCGTCCGGAGAGAACTTCGGTTCGACGTAATGGCCTGGTTCCGCCGTCAGTTTTTTTGGGGACGATCCGCCGGCGTGGATCTTCCGGATGGCGCCGCGTTCCTGGTCGTTCCAGGTCGCATAGACGATCCACCGGCCGTCGGGGGAGAAGGAGGGGAAGAGCTCGAAGCTCACCTTGTCGTCGGTGAGCCGTTTCGGCGTCCCGTCGGGGAGTATTTTTATATAGAGCCTGCCGAGCGCGGTATAGACGACCGACTTCCCGTCCGGGGAGACTGTCGTGAACCGGAGCATCTTGACGTCGAACCGCTCGGGGGCTACCGCCTGAGGTGTGAGAACGGCGTCGGTGATGGTCTGGTGGACTTTGGCGCGGAAGGGGATCGTCGAAACCTCTTTCGTCGCGAGGTTGACCGTCCGGATCCGTCCCCCGGCGGAGATGACGATCTGTTTCCCGTCCTTCGTCCAGGAGAACCCCGGATGGACGCCGAAGATTGCCCACGTCTCCTGGGCGTCGCGGCTCAGGCCGTCATAGACCGGGGTCTGGATACCGCTCTCGATGTCGTGGAGGAAGAGCACCGATTTCAGGCCGACCCTTCGGACGAAGGCGATCGTCTTGCCGTCGGGGGAGGGTTGGGGGCGGACCGAACCGCCCGGTTCGGTAATGAGGGATTCGGTTTTCCCCGTCTCACGGTCGAGGCGGTTGATGACATAGATGACCCCATACGGATCCTTGTTGTACTGGAACCCCCCGCCGTCGCTGACATCCTCGCTGTAATAGAGGTAGCGGCCGTCAGGGGAGAGCGCCGGTTCGCCGGCGTCCTGTTCCCAATTCCTGCGTTTCGTGAGCTGGAGCCCGTCGCCGCCGGCGATGTGGAAGAGCCACATTTCACCCGCGCCGAGCGATCTGTTGTTCCGGTAATGCTTCCTGGCGACGATGTACTTGCCGTCCGGAGACCAGACCGCGTTGTTCATCTGCCGCTCTTTCTCGTGTGTGATCTGCTTCCTGTCACTGCCATCGGCTCGCATCCTCCAGATGTTCTCCACGCCGTCGCGGTCGCAGGTGAACGAAATCCACTTCCCGTCGGGGCTGTACCTCGGCTGGGTCTCGTACGCCGGCCCTCCAGAGAGCAGCGTGGCGTCCCCGCCCGCGATCGGAATTGTGTAGATGTCCCCGAGGAGGTCGAAGGCGACACTCCGGCTGTCCGGGCTGACATCGACGGCCATCCAGGTCCCCTCATCGGTCTCGAAATCGATATCGCGCGAGGTTCCGTGCGCGGCGGTCACGTCCCAGACCGCCTCTTTTTTCTTGGCGGTGTCGGGGGCCGCCGTCGTGTCGGCGCCCTCCGTGGTGACGCGGGTGGAATTTGCCGCGGCCAGGCCCGGAAGGCAGGTCGCGACGATGAGGAGAAACGTCAACAGGGCAGTGGCAGAGTTCAGCATTGAGGATCCTTTCTGAGTAGCGGGGTGAATGAAAAGTGCCCTTGAAGATAGCGACCTTCGCCAACGGATGCAACTGGGTGCAACGGATGCCGCTCGGTATCGCTCCCACTTTGGAAATCGTGCGCATTTTGGTACATTGGATTCGCCATGTCGAAGGATTCCACCATCAGGATCGCCATCATCGTCACGCTCATCGCGGGATACGTCGTCGTGGCAGTCCTGCGCTCGGGAACGGCCTGGTAGGCGGGTCACCCGATTACCGGATATAGCCCCTCGAAGGAGAGTCCCGGACACCCCTGAACTGCGCCGCGCAACGACCTCCCAGACCCCCCAGAACTTCCCAGCTCCCCCCCGATCCTGCCGCCTCCACCCGATCTCCCGACCCATTTTCGCATTGCACCCGACAATGGGGCGGAACCACGGATTTAACGGTTCGCAGGGTGTAGGGGGGGAGAAGGTCGTCCGGGCCATTCCGGGGGTGGTGGCCGGAGGGACTTGATTCTTGGGGGTGCAATACCTATATTTTCGCATTCAATTTCAACAAACGGGGATACGATGCCTCCAGAGAAAAAACGCCGAAAGATTCTGCTTGTCGACGACGAAGCGGGATTTGCCGAGCTTCTTCGCGATCTCCTCGAGATGGACAATTACGAGGTCGTGACGGCTGAGAACGGCGAGGAGGGTCTTGAAAAATTGAAGACGTTCGTCCCCGATGTCATCATCTCGGACGTGGTCATGCCGAAGATGAGCGGTTTTGAGATGTTCAAGCAGGTGAAGGCCTCACCCGAAACCTCAACGCTTCCATTCCTATTCATCACCGGTTTTCAGGACGAGCGCGTCCTGGCGGAAGCGCGCAAGATCGGCGTTTTCGGCATCCTCCGCAAACCCATCGACATCGAGCAGATCGAAACCCGCATCAAGGAACTCGTCCGCGCCTGATCCGTCCCACGATGTTTCTCCTGGGGGAATCGATGAACCGCGGGAGAACCAATTCCTTGAAATTCCAACGATATCTGGATATATTGTCGGGATACGAACAGACTAAATCCTTCCGGCCCGAATGAAGATCCCGTTTTTCCGGAGTCTCAGGTTCAAGGTCGGGGTGGGGTACGTGTTCCTCGTTGTGATCAATGTGCTCCTCACCGCGTGGGCGATCTACAACTTCATCGGCCTGACCCAGTCGACGAACATCCTCCTCACCGAAAACTTCCCCAAGATGATCTCGCTGGAAAACATGGCGAGGTCGGTCGAGCGTCACGAAAACGCCCTCTCGCTCGTCCTGACGCAGGACCTCGCCAACGCCAAGCTCCGCTTCAACGAAGCGAAGTATGAATTTTACCGGAACTTCCAGATCGCCGGGAAGGACTCCGCGCACCCGGACCTCGCGCTCATCCTCTCTGACATCAGCGCCACGTACGCCGGTTACCTGCTCGTCACCGATTCGCTCTTCCTGATGGCCGACGGCGGGATGTACGGCAGCGCAAAAACCTTCTACTACGACCGGATCACCCCCTTCTCGAAGCGGCTGATCGACAACTGTTTCTGGCTCCTTGAGGAGAACCAGAAGCTGCTCCAGGTCGTCGCGCGGGAAACCCGGACCACGTCCGACAAGGCGAGCCTTGCGGTCATCGTGGCGTCGCTGATCGCCGTCTCCCTGAGCATCGTGACGATGCTCCAGTTCACGAAGCGGATCATCGAACCCGCCGAGCGCCTGACGGAGACCGTCCACCAGATCGGCCGGGGGAGGCTCGACCTCAAGCTCGACATCGTGACGAATGACGAGATCGGGGAGCTCAGCCGCGAGTTCAACAAGATGACCGAGCGCCTGCGCCGGTATGAGGAAATGAACATCCAGCAGATCATCTCGGAGAAGAACAAGTCGGAGACGATCGTTGAGAGCATCGCCGACGCGATCATCGTCTGTGACGCCGACGGCCGGATCCAGCTCCTCAACCAGTCCGCGGTCGACCTCCTGCAGGTGAACGAGGCCGACGCCATCGGCCGACCGGCGGGCGAGATCATCCGCGATCCGCGCCTGAGGACGATCCTGACGAGCGGCGACGAGTCCGCCATCAGGGACGAGCCCTACCTGATGTTCCACTACAGGAACAAAGCCATCTATTTGAGGCCGAGGATTACGGTCATCCCGTCCCGCGACCGGAACGAACGGGGTGGAACCGTCCTCGTGCTCCAGGATGTGACCCTCTACAAGGAAATCGACAAGATGAAGTCGGACTTCATGGCGGCGGTGTCCCACGAGTTCAGGACGCCGCTCACCTCCATCAATATGGGTGTCGACATCCTGCGGCAGGGACTTCTCGGGCCGCTGAATCCGGAGCAGGAGGAACTGCTCGCCGGCTCGAAGCAGGACTGCGACCGGCTCACGAAGCTCGTCCGGGAGCTGCTACAGCTCTCGAGGCTCGAGGCGGGGAAGATCGAGCTCAAAGCCGAGCCGTTCGACGTGGCGTCTGCGATCGAGTCGACCCTCCAACCCCTCAAGCTTCCCTTCCAGGAGAAGGGCGTCGGGCTCGCGGTCATCGCCGGGGGGTGGCTCCCGCCGTTGACCGGGGACGAGCAGCAGTTTTCCTGGGTGGTCTCAAACCTCGTCAGCAACGCGCTCCGGTATACCGAGCCCGGCGGGACGGTCGAGATACGCTCCACCCTCGACGACGGTGAGATCCTGGTCCAGGTGCGCGACACCGGGCGTGGGATTCCGGAGGACCAGCTCGAGACGATCTTCGACAAGTTCGTCCAGGTCAAGGCCCAGCAGGTGGCGACCCCGGGGAGCGTCGGCCTCGGCCTGGCCATCGCCAAGGAGATCGTGGAGCTCTACGGCGGCAGGATCTGGGCGGAGAGCGTCGTGGACCGCGGCTCGACTTTTTCGTTCACGCTTCCCGTCCATCAGAAAGTGACAGTATGACCGATAAACCGACCGTCCTCGTGGTGGATGACGAAAAAAACATCCTGAAGATCCTCCGGATCGGCCTGGAGGCGATCGGCCTCTCGGTGGAAGCGTTCGGCAACCCGGTGGCCGCCCTGGACGCCCTCGAACCCGGAAAGTACGACCTCGCGTTCATCGACCTGATGATGGCCCCCGTGGACGGGATGCACGTCCTTCGCGAGATCAAGCAGAAGTCCCCATCCACGACCGCGGTGATCATCACGGCGCACGGATCGATCGACAGCGCCGTGGAGGCGATCCGCCAGGGCGCGTTCGACTTCCTCCAGAAACCGTTCGACCTGAAGGAGCTCCAGCTCTTCACGCAGAAAGTCCTCGACCATCACCGTCTCGAACGCGAGGTGCGACGGCTCCGCGACCTTCTCTCGTCGGGGGACGCCGGGACTGATATCGTCACCCGAAACCCGCTGATGCGGGAGCAGATCCAGCTCGCGCGCCAGGTCGCCGACAGCCCGTTGACCGTCCTGATCGAAGGGGAGAGCGGGACCGGGAAGGAGCTGGTCGCGCTGTTCATCCACCGGAACAGCCAGCGCCGCGACAAGCCGCTGATCAAGGTGAACTGCGCCGCGCTCCCCGAGAACCTCCTCGAGAGCGAACTGTTCGGGCACGTGAAGGGCGCGTTCACCGGGGCGGTCAGGGACCGCGAGGGCCGGTTCGAGGCCGCCTCCGGCGGGACGGTCTTCCTCGACGAAGTCGCAGATATGAGCAAGGCGACGCAGGTGAAACTCCTGCGGTTCCTCCAGCACCGCGAATTCGAACGCGTCGGCGACAACGAGACGAAGAAGGTCGACGTGCGGATCATCGCGGCGACGAACCGGAAGCTCTCGGAAGCCCTCGAGGATGGCTCGTTCCGCGACGACCTCTACTACCGTATCAACGCCGTGAGGATCAACCTTCCGCCGCTCCGGTCGAGGCCGGAAGATCTCCTGCTCCTGATCCACCATTTCCTGGGGAAGTTTTCCTCCGGTCGCGAGCTCTCGATCCTGCCGGAAGCCCTCGAACGGCTGACGGCGCACCGATGGCCCGGCAACGTGCGGGAGCTCGAGAACGTGATGGAGAGAGCGACGCTCCTGGCTGTGGACGGCGTGATCGGAAGCGGACAACTGCCGGAGGAACTCAGGGCGCCGGCTGACGGCCCGGCGGGCTTCATCTCGCTCGAGGAGGCGGAGCGCCGACACATCACACGCATCCTTGCCGTGGCGAAGGACCTCGACGAGGCGGCGCGGGTTCTGCAGATCGATCCGACCACCTTGTGGAGAAAGCGCAAAAAATACGGTTTATAGGGATGCATTCTGCAGTCCCACGAATGTCCCGAATTCACTCTCCCTTCGAAGATATTCAACTCTGACCCGGATCCCGGCCTGCAAAATGCAGGGAGGCCGGATCACAGCCCCGCCGGAATTCCGCCATTCCACTGAAAATCACCCCATCGCCGCTCGCCCGCGGATGGCACGAGCCTTGCAGAGGTAGATGAATCGGATATGGCGGCGATCCGAAAGCGCCGCGCCTCCTCCACGCAGGAATCATCTGTGAAAGTCAGGGCGTCAACGAAGAACAATGGCAGGGTCGGAATCCTCGAAGTCCGGGGATCGCTCGTCGACGACGGCGACACCGACGAGCTGCGCGCCGCGGTCGCCGACTTCCTTGAGCAGGGGGTCCGCCACGCGGTGATCGACCTGCACAAGGTCAACTACCTGAACAGCACCGGGATCGGGAGTATCATCTCGGCCCACGCGACGTTCCGCAAAAACGGCGGCGACATCCGGCTGACGGGCCTCTCGGACAATGTACAGAGCCTGCTGGTCATCACCAGGCTGATCGACGTGTTCGAGGTGTACGACACACTCCGGGAAGCGATCGAGAGTTTTGAAATCATTGTCAACAAATAGTATTCAATCATCCATCATCCCCTTATAATAAAGGAGTCACCGTAATGAAACAGTCGACATTCGTTTCGATCGTCATCACCGCGGCGATCGTGATTTCCATCGGAATCTATATGTTCATCCTCGGCAACCCGTCGAACTTCAAGGACGGCGAGAACCGCCAGCGGCCCCTCAACCTGATGGGGACGGTCTACACGGGCGGACTGGTCGTGCCCTCACTGATCGCGCTCTCGCTGATGGTATTCACCTTCATCATCGAACGCATTTTCTCACTGAAGAAGGCCCAGGGCAAGGGATCGCTTGCGACCTTCCTCAAAAACGTCCAGCGCGCGCTCGCCAGCGGCCAGGTCGACGAAGCGGTGGCTCACTGCGACAAGCAGCGCGGCTCGATGGCGAACATCCTGCGGGCCGGCCTCGAGCGGTACTCCCAGCTTTCGAAGGAAGCCAAAGGGATGGACGCCGAGAAGCAGATGACCGAGGTCCAGCGCGCCATCGAGGAAGCCACGGCCCTGGAAATGCCCATCCTCGAGAAGAACCTGATCGCGATGTCGACCATCGCGTCGATCTCGACGATGCTCGGCCTGTTCGGGACGGTCATCGGGATGATCCGCGCGTTCGCGGCGCTCGCCCAGGCCGGCGCGCCGGACGCGGTCCAGCTCTCGATCGGCATTTCCGAGGCATTGATCAACACGGCGCTCGGGATCTTCGCCGCCATCGTCGCGATCGTGGCTTACAACTTCTTCGTGAACAAGGTGGACAACTTCACCTATATGATCGACGAAGCCAGCTACGATATCCTGCAGACACTGAAGGTGAAATAACAGGAAAGGTCCTCAGCCATGCATAAGATAAAAAAGAGGAGGGTCGGCGTCGCGATCGACAACACGCCGCTCGTCGACGTGGGGTTCCTGTTGCTGACGTTCTTCATGCTGACGACGCAGTTCCGTCCGCCCGAAGAGGTGCAGATCGTACTCCCGTCGTCCCATTCGGCCTTCAAACTGCCCGATTCAGACGTCATGACGATCACGATCAGCGAGGACAACCGGATCTTCCTGGGGTTTGATTCCCAGAAGATGACCGGTCGTCTGTTCGGAGAAGAGAACAAGCTCCGGGCCGGGATCGAAGTCACCAAGGAGGAGCTGGGCGACCTGCTCGTGAAGGCCCGCATCGCGAATCCGCGGCTTCGCACCGTGGTGAAGGGCGACCAGAAGGCCGAATACGGCCTCGCGGAGGACGTGATGAACGTCCTCCAGAAAACCAACATCACGAGGTTCAACCTCGTGACCGAACTGGAATCCGATTAGGAGAAAACAATGGGCGCAGTCGATTCAGCGGGCCCGAGAGGGCACGACAAGAAAAAAGGCAAGAAGAAGAAAAAACGGAGGATCGGAGTACGCATCGACAACACCCCGATGGTGGACGTCGCGTTCCTGCTCCTGACGTTCTTCATGCTGACCACGACGATGAACAAGCCCCAGACGATGGAGATCAACCTTCCGCCCGACAACGAAGTCACGGTTGAGGTCGCGATGAGCAACCTGATGACGCTGCTGGTGAAGGAAGACGGCTCGATCTTCTGGAACATCGGCGATGCACCGCCGGCGAAGGTGGAGTTCAAGGGGCTCCGCACCCTGATGGACGAGCGAAACCGGGCGAACCCGAAGCTCATCACCCTCATTAAGATCGACCGCAAGGGCAAGTACCAGATGATGGTCGACATCATGGATGAGATGAATCTGGCGAACGTGACCAGGTTCAGCCTCGCCCCGATGGGGGACAACGACAGGAAAATCCTCTCAACTATTTTGTGAGGAGGACCGAGACCATGACAACACAAACAGCAGCAGCGTTCACATCCCACTCCGGGATGCAGGAAATCAAGGAGGTGTACAAGAGGAACCTCCTGAGGGCCCTGATCATCGCGACCTCGATCCACCTCGCGATCATCGGTTCCTACTACGTCGCCGGGTGGCTCGCCGAAGAGGATGAGCCCACGATGACCGTCAGGATCATGAAGTACACCGACCTGGGGCCGCCTCCGTCGATCACGAACAACGAGGCCGCGCCGCAGGTGGCGGTCAGCGTCCCGGTGACGAAGCCGAGCGTCGGGGTTCCCGTGCCCGTCCCGGACGCAGAGGTGAACCCGGAACAGACGATCGCGACTCAGCAGGAGCTCTCGGACATCCAGAGCCCCGTGGTCAGCACCGGCGACGGAGAAGGGGGGGTATCGATCGAGCAGGACATCAACATCGACGAGGATCCGCCTGATTTCGTCCCGGTGGAACAGCAACCAGTACCCGTCAAGCAGGTCAATCCCGAGTATCCGGAGATCGCCCGGCGGGCCGGGGTCGAAGGCACCGTGTGGGTGAAAATCCTGGTCGACAAGGAAGGAAAGTCCAAGAAGGCCGTGATCATGAAGAGCGACAACGAAATCTTCAATGAGAACGCCATCAAGGCGGCGATGGGGTGGGTGTTCACCCCCGCGATGATGAACAACGGCCCGGTGGCGGTTTGGGCCGCGGTTCCCTTCCGTTTCAAGCTGAACAAATAAGCAACGATCTCCCATATTCCCGTCGCGCCCCCCCGGCGCGGCGGGGAATTGGGTTCAAACCAGGCAGCCGCAATGAATATCCAGCCCGTTCTGACTCTCCTGAGCATGGCCACCGCGTCACTCATCCTGCTCATCGGCATCGTCCTGCTGACCGGTCTGTTCCTTCCGGGCCAGATCCCGGAAAACTACAGGTACACGCTCGGCGGAATGATGACCGCGTACGCACTCTACAGGATCATCACGGCAGTTAGCAGGTTGAAACGGGCAGATGGCCCCGATACGCGGGGGAGCGGTGAATCGGATGACGATGAAAATGATGGTCACCGGGACAGCGATGCATAAGGCACAATTCGGCACGTGGCCCATCCTGGCGCTTCTCGTCGCCGCCTTGTCGCTGCTGACGCTCGCGGGGTGCTCGGACAATCAATCGGATACTCCAACCAGGGGGCACGCCTCGGTTTCCGTGTGCGAGGAGGTCCTCCCCCTGATTCGCGAGGAAGAGGCCCGGTTCGAGGAACTCTACCCGGAAGCGAAAGTGGAGCTGCGCCCGCGCTCTGCGAGGGAGACGATCGCGGAACTGTTCAGCGACAGCGTGAAGGTGATCGTCCTGGCGCGCGCGCTCAACGAAGAGGAACGCTCGGCCGCGAAGGCGCTGAACCTTGAAATCGGCGAAGTGAAAATCGCCCTCGATGCCGTCGCCGTGATTGTCAACCGGGCCAATGACGTCACCGGGCTCACCCTGCCCGAGCTCGACAGCATCTTCACCGGTCGCACGATGGACTGGGGCCTCGTGGGATGGAGCGGGTCGTCGAAGAAGATCGCGCTTTGCCTCCCCGACCGGAACGCCGCGGCCTATGAGACGTTCGCAGGAAGGGTCCTCGGAGGAGCGTCGTACGGTCGGGCAACGACGGTCGCGTCGTCGAGCGCGGAGATGATCGCCGCGGTGGAGAATGACCCGTCGGCCATCGGCATCGTCGGCCTGAACTGGCTGCGGAACACGACGGCGCGGATCCGGATCCTCGAATTATCAGATCCGTCCGCACCCGATTCGCTCGACATCCGGGGAAAATATTTTTCCCCGCACCAGGCGTATGTGTACAAGCATTTTTACCCGCTCACGAGGATTGTCTATATTTACTTCACTCCCGACAGTTACGGGGTTTCGAGCGGATTCACCTCATTCATCACCAGCGCGGCAGGACAGAAAATCGTCCAGAATCAAGGACTTGTCCCCGCAACGATGCCGGTCAGATTGGTCGAGCTGAGAAACGACAATCTCTGACTCACCACGCATTTTGAGGTTTTTTCGGCAAAAAGACCCCTGAGGAACAAAAAAAGCTGTTCCTTGGTATATATATTAAGCCCAAGAGCTTGAAAAACATTAACATCGAAGCCATCAACGACAGGCAGTTATCAATGAGAAGATCAATAGTAACAGTTTTTTCCTTGCTCGTGCTGACCATGTGCTTCGGGGCCGTGGCCTATCCCCAAGATGACCTCGAGAAAGGGAAGATTGAGCTGAAAGCGGGAAACCACGCTCAGGCGATCGAATACCTGGAGGATTTCATCTCGGACAATGAGACGAATTCGCAGGGGTATATCTGGCTTGCCAGGACGTACCTGGCCCAGGACTCGATTCAGAAGGCCGAGAACGAATTATACAAGGGAAGGGCTCTCGCCGAACCGAACGCGGAGATTTATATCCTCATCGGAGACATCTACACGATCAAGAAGCAGTTCGCCGCCGCGGAGCAGCAATACGCGAGGGCCACTGAGTTCGACAGCACGGATGTCGGCCTCTATATGAAGCTGGCAGACGCGCAGATGAAGGCCCGGCAATACAATCCGGTGGCGAAAACCTACGGGCGTATCCTCGAACTCGAACCCGAAAACATCGTCGCACTTCGCGCCCTCGGGACCCTCTACGTGAAGGCGAAGAAGTATCCGAGCGCCCTGCCGATCCTGGAGAAGCTCTATCCTCTCCAGCCCGATTCGCTCGACGTCCAGTACGCCTACGTCAAGACGCTCTTCGAGACCCGCAACTATGAAAAGATGATCCCGATCGCGGAGGCGCTCTTCCAGAGGGACGCCTCGCTCTCCGACGTTCAGTCGATGCTCGGGGAGGCCTACAAGGCCACGAAGGCATTCGACCGTGTGGTGGAGATCTACTCGGTGAGACCCGTCGATTCCCTTACGGTCGACGAACTCGTCGGGCTGGCGAAGGCCTACCGGTCGCTCGACCAGTTCGACAGGGCAGTCGGCACCTACGAAACTGTCCTGCGGCGCGACAGCTCACGCTGCGACATCCTTTATGACCTGGGAACGACCTATATGAAGGTCAAGGATTACCAGAAGGCCGTGGCGATGTTCGCGAAGAAGGTGGCGTGCGACACCTCCTCCGGTTACCGGTTCGCATCTCACCTGAACGCCGCGATGTCGTTTATGCAACTGAAGGATTTCAAGAGCGCGGAGGAGAACACGCTCAGCAGCATCGCGCTCCGGCCCGAAAACGTCCAGGCCTGGCTCACGCTCTCTCAAAACTATGTCCAGATGGGCAACCTCCCGAAGCAGCGCTCGGGCTACAAGAAGGTGATCGAACTTGGGACGGCTGACACGACTGTCAACGGCAAGTACGACCGCGCCCTCGAGGAAGCATATCGAATGGAGGGCGTCCAGGAGCTCCTGGACAAGAAATACCCCTCGGCAACGGAGTTGCTCAGGAAATCGATCCAGATCAATCCGAAGCACTGTAACACGCTTCTCCTGACGGCGCAGGCCTACCACAACAGCAACAACAAAGACGAAGCGACCCGCTTCTATTGCCGGGTGCTGAGCGTCTGCCCGAAGGGCGAGGATGCCGATATCGCCCGGAAAGGGCTGGAAATCCTCGGGACGGGGTGCGGCGCCAAGTAACCTTTCCGACGTTCTGGCACGGAGATGGCCTCCTTCGGGAGGCCATTTTTTTTGCCATATCGAGAAATTGATCGGAATCCCGCCCGGAATCATAATTTGCTTGAATTTAATACCGTAAACCTTTACATTCCGCCGGTTTAATATTGAGCTAATCCCGGGAGGGAGAAACGGAGAAGGTTTGATGCTCTATACCATTGTCGCGCTATCGTATTCGGCCGCGAACGTCATCCTCGCGATCATGATCCTGGTGAAATACCGCCAGGCGCTCCTTTCGAAGTTCTACGTTTTCTGCGTCGGTTGCCTCCTGGCGATCGCCATTCTCGGCTGGTACCTTCCGCTGGTGCAGGACGAAACCCTCCGGACCGTCCTTCGTTCCGCGGCGAACTTCCTCTACTCCACATTTCCCTTCTTCTTCATTCATTTCGTGGTGATCTTCGTTCGACGGTATGAGATCCTTCGCTCGAAATCGACGATCGCCGCCATTTATTTCACAGGTTTGTTCAGCTATACGATGGTGCTCCTCGGCCTGATCCCCGAGCCGGTCCAGGCGGACGGGTCGGTGTCTGAGAGCGGCTACATTTTCTTCCTGACCTGGATGACGATCTTCTTCACCATCGGCATCGCGATGCTCTACGAAATCGCCAGGGGCTTCTATGAGAAAGTGGGAAGGGCAAACCTGCTCCTCGCATCGTTCATCGTCCTGCTGTTGGTCCTCCCCGGGCCCTTCACGGGAACCCTCTTCGACCTCCTGGGCATCGGGACCGCAGGGTACTACATCTCGAGCATGATCGCCGTGATCGTCGCCGTGTACTTCATCTTCAGGCACAAGATCGTCGTCAACACTTTTTATGACAGTCTGAAATCGGCCCTCTCGGTGATCAACGACGTGATCCTCACGACCAACGAAGACCTCCGGATCGAAATGGTCACGGGGGGAGTGACCTCGCTTCTCGGGTACGGGGACAACGAACTGCAGGGGAAGGACCTGTTGAAGTACCTCGACCAGCCGGAACGGATCGGCGGGTATCGGGATTCGGTGATCGGCGGGCAGCCGCGGGAGGGCCTGTTCGACGTGGACTTCCTCCGGAAGGACGGGGACCGTGTCTCGATGAACTTTTCATTTATGCCGATGAAGGTGAGCGATCAGGTCACGGGTTTCGTCGCCGTCGGCCGCGACATCACCGAGAGGAAACGGTTCGAGGAAAAACTGAGGGAGCGGGACCGCCTCGAGGGGCTCGGGACCCTCGCCGCGGGGGTGGCCACGACTTCAACAACATCCTCCAGGTCCTCCTGATGAACAATTCGGGGACCCTGTCCGATACGCGTGAGGCGCGCACCCGGAGGGACGAAATCAACAAGTCGGCGATCGAGAGGGGGAAGAACCTCGTCAGGCAGATCCTCACCTTCGCGCGGAAAACACCCATCAAGTTTCACAGTGTCGATCTGAACGCTCTCGTCAGGGAATGCGACAAGATGCTCTCGAACACGTTCCAGAAAACCGTATCGATACGCTGCGAGCTGGCCGACTCGCTCCCCGCGGTCAACGCCGACGACACGCAGCTCACCCAGATCGTCTTCAACCTCTGTGTCAACGCGCGCGACGCGATGCCGAACGGCGGCCAGATCACCATCTCGACCGGCCTTGCGGAAGGATCCTCCCTTTCAGAACGGTTCCAGGAAGTGCAACCGGTTCGGTACCTCCGTCTGTCGGTCTCGGATACCGGTTCGGGTATGAGTGAGGAGGTGCGCAAGCGGATTTTCGAACCGTTCTACACGACGAAGGGGCGGGGGAAGGGGACGGGCCTCGGGCTCGCCGTCGTGTACGGCATCATCGGCGCGCACGGCGGGTTCATCGACGTGAAGAGCCGGCCGGGGTCGGGGACGACATTCGAGATCTTCCTTCCTGCGTCGGACGGGATCACCCGCTCTGCCGCGCCCGTACGGGAAGTCTCGCCCCAGCGCGGGGCCGTGAGGCGGACGATCCTGATCGTCGAGGACGAGGAACTGATACTCTCGGCCGTGATGATCCTCTTGAGGGAGAAGGGGTACGACTGCATACCTGCGAAGGACGGCGCGGTGGCCCTCGAACAGTGGGAGAAGTATCGGGAGCGCATCTCCGCGATCCTCCTCGATGTGGACCTCCCGAAGATCAACGGTTGGGACGTCCTCCTGAGGATCAGGAACACCGATCCCGATGTCAGGATCATCCTTTGCAGCGGTTTTCTCGACCCGGAATTGAAGTCGGCGATGGCCGACGGAGGGGCGAACGATTTCATCGGGAAGCCGTACGAAATCCAGGAAGTGCTGACCTCGCTCGACCGTGTCTTCGCCGAAGAAGACCCTGTGAAACACTGAACCACGATTCGTACCTGCGGATTTGGGCGGCGGTTCGGAGGATTCCCCGCGGCCGCGTGTCGACGTACGGGGCCATCGCGGCGCTCGCCGGGCGCGCCACTCAGGCGCGACTGGTCGGGTATGCGATGCACAACCTCCCGGAAGGGGCGGAAGTCCCCTGGCACCGCGTGGTCAATGCGCAGGGAAAAATTTCCTTTCGATCGGCGGGTAGCGGCGCCCGGAGGCAGGAACGACTGTTGCTCGCTGAGGGCATCCGGTTCATTGACGGGCGGATCGACCTTCACACCCACGGCTGGCCGCGGAGCGCTTTCCGTGCAATGCGATAGTGCGATGCGATAAACTTCCGCGGTTGTTTGTCCCCGGGTCATTTCGTATATTCCGACTGATATTTCCGCAATTCCACTCTTCCAACAACCTCGAAACCGGAACCGGCCATGGAACACAGAATCGAAAAAGACTCCCTGGGCGAGAGGCAGATACCGGCCGACGCCTATTACGGAATCCAGACCCTTCGCGCCCTCGAAAATTTCCCCATCAGCGGCCTCAGGCCGAAAAAAGCGTACGTCGAAGCGACCGTCCACATCAAGAAGGCTGCCGCTGTCGTCAACCGCGACCTGGGCCTGCTCGACCCGGTGAAGGCGGACGCGATCGTCCGCGCGGCCGACGAGATCCTCTCGGGGAAGTTCCGCGACTCGTTTGTCGTTGACGTCTATCAGGCCGGGGCCGGCACGTCGCACAATATGAACACCAATGAGGTGATCGCCAACAGGGCGATCGAGCTCCTCGGCCGAAAGAAGGGCGATTACTCGGTCGTCAGCCCGAACGACGACGTCAACATGGCACAGTCGACCAACGACGTCTGCCCGACTGCGATCCGCCTCGGCTCCCTGATGGAACTCCGCAACCTCGACGTTACCCTCGGAAAACTCGAGAACTCGTTCCTGAAGAAGGGGAAGGAGTTCGATCAGGTCGTGAAATCCGGCCGCACCCACCTGATGGACGCGGTCCCGGTACGGCTCGGCCAGGAATTCACGGCGTACGGGGTGAACATCCGTAAACACCGCGCCGCCATCGCGCGCGCGGCGGACGCGTCACGCGAACTCGGGATCGGCGGGACGGCGGCAGGGACGGGGCTGAACGCCCACCCCGAGTACCGTAAGAGGATGGTGGAGCAGTTGAAAAAACAGACGGGGATCGACCTGAAGATGGCGGAGGATTACTTCGAGGCGATGCAGAGCCTCCGGCCGATGGTGGAGCTCTCCGGCGCAATCAGGAACTTCTCACAGGACCTTTCGCGGATCGCGAACGACATCCGGCTGATGGGTTCCGGCCCCAAAACCGGGCTCTCTGAAATCCAACTCCCTGCGGTCCAGCCCGGCTCCTCGATCATGCCGGGGAAAATCAACCCCTCGATGGTCGAAATGGTCAACATGGTCTGCTTCCAGGCCATCGGGTGCGACACGACCGTTCTCCTGGCCGCGCAGGCGGGCCAGCTGGAATTGAATGTGATGATGCCGGTGGTGGCTTACAATCTTATCCACGCAATCGAAATCCTCACCACCGCCGGCGACGTCTTTGTCAGGTTCTGTGTCGACGGGCTCACCGCAAACGCCGAACGGTGCCAGGCCTATGCAGAAGGGAGCACGAGCATCGTCACGGTGCTGAACCCCCACATCGGCTACCTGAAGGGCGCCGAGGTGGCCAAGGAGTATGTCGCGTCGGGCAAACCGCTACGTCAGATCGTCATCGACCGCGGCCTGATGACCGCTGAACAGCTCGACAAGATCTTCGACCTCAAAGGGATGACTGAGCCGGGAATCCACAAGTAAACACTGTATTTGGTTCTGGTCGGGATTTTTTTTTAATTGAGGATCATCACTTCGTTCTGAGCATATGGCGGAAGAAACCACTCAATTGGCACCGAAAGCTGCGGCGCCCGCGAAAAAGAAGCGGCCGCGGGAACTCGCGGTCATTAACCAGGAGGGCTGTACCGGGTGCGAGGTCTGCCTCGAAGTTTGCCCGGTGGATTGCATGTACGTTGTGGCCGGTCCCGAGTACGACGTCTACAAAAAACTGGTCGAGATCGACCTGGACATCTGCATCGGTTGCAAACTCTGCGTGAAGTACTGCCCCTGGGAGACAATCGAAATGATTGCCACCGATAAGTCGTTCGCCGTGGCGAAGGAATGGACACAACGGACGGTACTGCCTCAGAAGGAATGGATGGTGGGTTCCGACGCGGAAACGGGGGAATTCTTCCCGTCGGTGTTCTACGGGGCGAGACCGGAAGGATTGTAATTAGCGAAAGTTCGCTGAAGTAGCTCAGCTGGTAGAGCAGCTGATTCGTAATCAGCAGGTCGTCGGTTCGATTCCGACCTTCAGCTCAAAAATATCCGCCGACGGTCACCAACTTTTTCCGGTCGGGACTGTATTGTGAATGGTGGATTAGGTAATTCGGAGAACCCCCTGTCGGAAGCGGACGGGGGGTTTTTCGTTTATACTACTTCAAAAGAAGCATCCTCGCAGATCCCACGAACTCCCCGGAGACGAGCCTGTAGGTATAAACGCCTGACGGGAGTCCGCCCGCGTCGAAACTCACGCTTTTCAATCCTGCGGTCTCCTCCCCATCGACCGGCCTCGCAACTTCCTCACCCAATACGTTAAAGACCGTCAGCCTCGCATACCCGCCCACGGGGAGCGAAAATTCAATCCTCGTCGAGGGGTTGAAGGGGTTGGGGTAATTTTGCGATAGTGAAAAGGCGGTCGGCAGTGCGCCCGACCGCGATTCTCCGGACATACCGGGAGGTGGAGGGGGAGTGTCAGAGTTTGGTACGATCCTGAGGGCCGTCGCCGGTGAGGCCGATGGGACGTCGCTGAACACGAGTTGCCCCGCTCCGTCCATTTTTACCCAGTAGCCCCGCCCCGGTTCGATCGTCGGGCTCACCACATACGACCCTTCGTAGGCAAAGAACCCCGAGCTGACAAGTCCGCCCGGGATCGAAATCACGTTGGCGACGGGGACCGATGAGCTGATCGAGCCGACCATGTTCCATCCTTCCCCGACATTCACGGTATCGATGGCGCGCAGAAGTCCCGTCATCGAAACCGAATCGTCGGCCGGAAATTTCAGCCAGTAGGCTGGTCCGTTGGTCAGCGTATCGTAGCCCACATATCCGCCCGAGTAGGCATAGGCGCCGCTCGAAGCGTCGGGATAGATGGAGGTCTTCGAGAAGTCTGGGAGGCCCAGCGGCACCGAGACGATGTTCCAATTCTCGCGGACCGGATACGTGCCCATCGCGATGACCTCGTCGCTGAACGTGACCGAGATCGTGTGGGCGGAGTTTACGGTCGTGAAGGTGAAGCTGGTCAGCGAGTCGACCGGGGATCCGTCCACGAACATCGAGTCGACGAAGAAACCGGGATCGGGAAGGGTCGTGAACGCCTGCGTGGCGCCGTGGAGAACTGGCACGGCCCCGGAGGGGGAGATCGAGCCGTTCGGTCCCGCGCTCGCGGTAATCGTATAGACGTTGATCGAGAAGAAAGCCGAGATCGTATGGTTCGCGATCACGGCGTACAACGTGTAGCTTGCGATCGAGTCAGTCACAAGGCCGTCGACCAGGAGACTGTCGAGGTGGTAACCCGCGTTAGGGGTAACGACGAAGGCCTGGTCGGTTCCCGAATTAATGGGGACAGCGCCGCTCGGGGAGATCGAGCCGTCGGGTCCCGCAGTTGCCGTAATCGTATAGACGTCGAACGAAAAGTAGGCGGCAATCGTATGGTCGGCCGTGACGCTGTCGAATGTGAAGCTGGACGTCGAATCGACGGGGATACCGTCGACCAGGAGACTGTCGAGGTGACAGCCCGGATCAGGGCTGAGGGTGAACCCACTGCTCGTCCCGTGGTTCACACTCACCGGGCCGGAGGGGTTGATCGATCCGAGCGGCGAGGCCGACGCGGTGATTGTATAGACGAGCGTGTCGAAGAGGGCTTCAATCGTGTGGTCGGCGCCGACGGCCGTGAACGTATACCCGGCCGGGTTTCCCACCGAGACTGAATCCACCAGGACGTCGAAGACGCCGAAACCGGGATCGGGCGTGAACGTGAATGACGTGTCGCTCCCCGGCTGGACCAGGACGTTCCCCGACGGTGAGATGGCGCCTCCGGGACCGGCCGACGCAGTAATCCCGTAGGGGATCGTCGCAATCATGAAATTGTCCAGCTTTACCGAATCGGTAAAGACCACAGCCTGCACCCAGGCGAACCACCCGGCAGGGTTGTGCGCGGTGTCGATGACGCTGACCGAATCGCGCGAACCTCCGATCCCGTAGCGGACAGCTGTTTTCCGGCCATCCTCGAAGAACTTGAACATCAGCGTGTCACCGGCCGAGAATTCTGTATTGACGGTGCCGAGGAGCGAAACAAACGGTGTGTCGGCCCCCGATCCGGTCAACCGCTGGATGTCGAACCTGTCGGTACCGCTGTTTTCCTGGAACCTTAGCCCGTAACCGTCGCCGGTGAACCAGCTGCTGTCGTTCATCAGGTGGATGTGGAAGACGGGGATGTTGTTGCCACCGCTCTTGTGGCGGAGGACCACCCCGACCTGGAACCTCCCGGTGAGGAGGGAGTCCCAGTAGACGGCGCCCCGTTTGTTCGGTCCGAGCGGGTTGAAGGGGGAGATGGTGGAGTCCGCGTTGATCTGCATCGAGGCCGACGGGTCGGTGAGGTTGAGCACCTTTCTCCACTTTTCGGAGGCGGTAAGGTCGGATGTGGCCGCCCTGTTGAAGTCGTCCCGGACGACCTGCGCTCCGAGCTCCGACGCACCGGCAAAAATCATCAGGATGAGAACGGCGTATTTCATTTCCAATGGTATCGGGGGGGTGAGACATCAGGCGGGGACAGCACCCCGGACGATAATATACTGAATTTTCCCGCTCGAACGAGTCACCGCTCCGGGCGCAGATTTTTGGACATTCCCCAAATTCATCATATAATTAACCTTCACATTCATACCCGTTGAAAAAACGGGTAATTTACGACTGAATTATCTGAGGAATTGATCATGAAGCGAATGCGGCTGGAATTGATTGTTACCATCGCACTCTGCCTCCCCCTGATGATGGCGGGATGCGGTGGCAAGGATAGTGGAGGGGGATCGGACGAAAATACGTCGCTGACGCAGGGAGGAGGCAGCGGATCGACCGGCGGCCTTTCCTGGTCGGTGCCGTCGAAGTGGAAGGATGCGGGCGATCGCCCGATGCGGGTCGCGACCTATGCGGTTCCCGGCGGGGGCGATGGGGTCGCGGGTGAATGTGCCGTCTTCTATTTTGGGAGCGGACAGGGCGGGGACGTCAGGTCGAACATCGCCCGTTGGGTCGGTCAGTTCGAGAACCCCGCTGAGCCCGTGGAAGCGACGAGGGATGTGAACGGAATGCGGGTGACCACGGTGACGACCACCGGGGCATACCTCTCCCCGGCGGGCCCGATGATGGAATCGCAGGGGAAGTTGGAAAATTATGCGCTCCTGGGGGCCATCGTGGAAGGGCCGCAGGGCTTCGTTTTCTTTAAGATGACGGGGCCGTCGGCTACCGTCACGGCGGCGAGAGGCGATTTCGAGGCCCTTCTCGGATCGCTGAAGTGAGTCCGAAATTCCCGGAGAATTTTTATTGAGCCAATCGTACGACATCCTCGTCGTCGGCGCAGGGCCATCGGGGCTCGCCACCGGGATCGAGGCCCAAAGGGCCGGCCTCCGGTGCCTGATCCTCGATAAGGGGAGCGTCGCGGAGAACATCTCCCGATTCCAGAGGGATATGCCGTTCTTCTCCACGCCCGAGCTCCTCGAGATCGGGGATATACCCTTCGTGATGTGGGGCGCGCGCCCGCCATCACTCGACAGCGGCAACTATTACCCCGCGGTCGCCTCGCCCTACCGGCTCGATTGCCGGTTCCAGCGGAAGGTCGTCTCGGTGCGACGCGAAGGGGTGAGCTTTGTCGTCGAAACCTCCGGCGCGGAACGGTACGAAGCGCCGAACGCCGTCATCGCCGCCGGGTACTACGATACGCCGAAAAAACTGAATGTTCCCGGCGAAGACCTCCCCCACGTCACATCATTCTATCGCGATCCCCTTCCGCATTACCGTCAGAAGGTCCTTGTCGTCGGCGGAAAAAATTCCGCCGTGGAGGCCGCGCTCGATCTCTGGAGGCACGGGGCCGATGTGACCGTCGTCCACCGGGGGGAAAAACTCAGCGGCGGAATCAAGTACTGGATCCTCCCGGATTTCGAGAACAGAGTGGCCGCCGGAGCTATCCGGTTGCTCACCGGGACGACCGTCGTGGAGTTCAGGCCGGGTGTAACACTCCTCAGGGGGCCGGGCGGTGAACGCGTGGAGGAGGCGACGGATATCGCCTTCACTCTCATCGGCTACGAAGCGGATACGAAATTCCTGCAAGACTGCGGAATCGACATCGTGACGGAGACGGGGGCGCCGGTCCACGATCCGGCCACGATGGAGACCGGCGTGCCGGGGCTTTTCGTCGCGGGCGGGCTCATCGGAGGAAGGTTGAACAACAAGGTCTTCATCGAGAACGGGCGCGCCCACGGGAAACTCATCGTCGACGCCATTCGGCGTCGCGCTTAATTGCTTCTGAAACCCGGAATCTCTATATTATCGGCGCATTTCTGGATTTCCCCCGTGGTTTTGACCGTAAAACCGAAACCGGTGAATCGGCTGTGGGCTGTAAAACGATTATTCTGAAGGGATTTCATGAACGAAGGTAAGATCATCCAGGTCATCGGTCCCGTCGTCGACGTGGACTTCTCGGGCGGGAAGCTGCCCTCCATCCTCAATGCGGTCAGGATTCCCAGGAAGAATATCGAAGGCGTGGACGAGGAGTTGATCTGCGAGGTCCAGCAGCACCTCGGCGAGGAGCGGGTGAGGACGGTCGCCATGGACTCCACCGACGGACTGGTTCGCGGGATGAAGGTCCACGATACCGGCTCGCCGATCATGGTGCCGGTCGGTCCCGCCACGCTCGGCCGCCTGATCAACGTCATCGGCAAGGGGATCGACAAGCTCCCCCCGATCGACACGAAGACGATGCTCCCGATCCATCGCCCGGCCCCGGAGTTCCACACCCTCAGCACCAAGAAGGAGATGTTCGAGACCGGCATCAAGGTCATCGACCTCCTGGAACCGTATTCGAAGGGCGGCAAGACCGGACTCTTCGGCGGAGCGGGCGTCGGCAAGACCGTCGTCATCATGGAACTGATCCACAACATCGCAACGCACCACGGCGGATACTCGGTGTTCGGCGGCGTCGGCGAACGCACCCGCGAAGGAAACGACCTCTGGGTCGAGATGAAGGAATCGGGAGTGCTCGACAAGACGGCGCTGGTGTTCGGACAGATGAACGAACCTCCGGGCGCGCGCCAGCGGGTTGCACTCACCGCGCTTACGATGGCCGAGTACTTCCGCGACGCGGAAGGGAAGGACGTCCTCCTCTTCATCGACAACATCTTCCGGTTCGTGCAGGCCGGTTCGGAAGTCTCCGCGCTCCTCGGGCGAATGCCGTCGGCCGTCGGATACCAGCCGACGCTCGGCACCGAGATGGGCGAACTGCAGGAACGGATCACCTCGACCAACAAGGGTTCGATCACGTCGGTCCAGGCCATCTACGTGCCGGCGGACGACCTGACCGACCCGGCCCCGGCGACCACCTTCAGCCACCTCGACGCCACGACGGTGCTCAGCAGGCAGATCTCCGAGCTGGGTATCTACCCTGCGGTCGACCCGCTCGATTCCACCTCCCGGATCCTCGAGCCGGGCATTCTTGGCGAACTGCACTACGGCGTCGCCAAGAACGTCAAGGAAATTCTCCAGACCTACAAGGACCTCCAGGACATCATCAACATCCTCGGGATGGACGAGCTCTCCGATGACGACAAGCGGACGGTCTCCCGGGCCAGGAAGATCCAGAAGTTTCTCTCGCAGCCTTTCTTCGTGGCCGAGCAGTTTACCGGCATCCCGGGCAAATACGTCAAGCTCGAGGACACGATCCGCAGTTTCAAGGCGATCATCGACGGCGAGTGCGATCATATCCCCGAGAACTATTTCTATATGATGGGCACCATCGACGAGGTCATCGAGCGGCACAAGAAAGAGGCGGCCTGAGCCGTACCGGGATCGCCATGGCCGGAAAAGCGTTCACACTCGACATCGTCACCCCCAGGCGGGTAGTCTTCAAAAGCGAGGCGACGAGCTTCAGCGCCCCCGGCGTGATGGGGGGGTTCCAGGTGCTCGTTGACCACGCCCCGATGCTCGCGGAGATCGGGATCGGCGAGGTGGTCGTCGTCGATGCGGAAGGGACCAAAACGCACTACGCCACCTCCGGCGGCGTCGTCGAAGTGAAGCACAACCACGTCATCCTGATGGCCGAGTCGGCCGAACGGGAGGACGAGATTGATACGAAACGCGCTGAAGCCGCCCGAGACCGCGCGAAACTCCGCATCGCGGAACGAAAGGCGGAGGCGGACCTCGACCGGGCCAGGATTGCGCTCCTGAGGGCGCTCAACCGGCTCAAAGTCTCCACCCAGGGGTGATTCCCCGCATCCGGTTTCATCGCCCACCCGGCACGCAAGCGTCGGGTGGGTTTTTTTTTGCATTCCCGGTCGTTCGGTGGGGCGTTGGAAATGTTCGCGAATGAAGGTATATTCCCTCCGAATTTTTCATGGCGATGCGGACGATCAGCAGATGAGGGTGACGAGGGCCGAGATCGACCTGAGGGCGCTCAGGTTCAATTACGAGGGCGTCCGGAAACGGGTGGGGTCCGGCGTGAGGATCATGGGGATCGTCAAGGCCAACGCGTACGGCCACGGGATCATCGAGGTCTCGAAGGCGCTCGTCCGGTTCGGCATCGACTATCTCGGGGTCGGCTTCGCCGAGGAGGGGATCGCCCTGCGCAAGGCCGGGGTCTCGTGCCCGATACTGGTGCTCGGGGGGGTACTCGGTCGCCAGATCAGTGACTTCCTGCAACATAAACTCGAGATCACCGTCTCTTCAATGGAGATCGCGCGCCAGGTCGACGCGGAGGTCCGCGCGTCGGGGAGTGGCAACAGTGCCGATGTGCACCTCAAGATCGACACCGGGATGGAACGGATCGGCGTGAAGACCGAAAACGCCGCCCGCTTCATCGAAGAGGTGGGGCGGCTCCCGGGCATCAATGTGAAGGGGATCTACAGCCACCTGGCGACGGCCGACGAGGCCGACAAGTCGTTCGCGAACGAACAGCTGAAGCGGTTCGACGGCGTCGTCTCTGCCGCGCGCCGCGCCGGGCACGACATCCCGTACGTCCACATCGCGAACAGCGGTGCGGTCCTCGACATGCCCGGCTCGTACCACACCATGGTTCGCCCGGGGATCATGCTCTACGGCGTCTATCCCTCAGGGGAAACGGGAAGGGGGATTCCGCTCCGGCCGGTCCTCTCGCTCCGGTCGAACGTAGTGTTCATCAAGGAGGTCGCCGCCGGCACCGCGGTGAGCTACGGCAGGAAGTATGTCACCGGGGCGACGACGCGAATCGCGACGATCCCGGTCGGGTACGGCGACGGGTACCCGAGGCGCCTGAGTAACGCGGCCAGCGTCCTGATCGGGGGAAGGCCTTACCCGGTCGTCGGCACGATTTGCATGGACCAGCTGATGGTCGACGTCGGGATGGACGCCTTCATCCACGTTGGGGACGACGTCACGCTCATCGGGGCGGACGCCGGCTCGCAGATTGGGGTTTGGGATCTTTCCGAAAAACTCGGGACCATTCCCTATGAACTCCTCACCGGCATCGCGGCCAGGGTGCCTCGCATCGCTCACTATTCAGAAGGGAATTGACACGTATGCCGAATGTCTATGCCGTGATCATGGCGGGTGGCGTGGGATCGAGGTTCTGGCCCCGAAGCACCGAAAAAACGCCGAAGCAGCTCCTGGAGATCGTCAACAAGGGGACGATGATCCAGAACACCGTGGCCCGCATTTCAAGCGTCATCGAACCGTCGAAGATCCTCATCGTCACGAACAAACTCCAGAAGCCGACCGTCGCCCGGCAGCTCCCCCAGCTCCCGGCGGAGAACATCATCGTGGAGCCGATCGGCCGGAACACGGCCCCCTGCATCGGCCTGGCAGCCCTCTTTATCAGGAGGAGGGACCCCGACGCGGTGATGGTGGTGCTCCCCGCCGACCACCTGATGGAGGACGAGGCCGAGTTCAGGAGGGTGCTGAGCCTCGCCATCTGGGTTGCGTACGAATCGGGCAGGCTGATCACGATCGGCATCCAGCCGTCGCGGCCGGAAACGGGGTACGGTTACATCCAGGTCGTGGACGAGGACGACGGGACGAACCCCTACTTCGAGCGCGGCGTCCACAAGGTGAAAACGTTCGCCGAAAAGCCGAACCGCGAGACCGCACAGAAATTCCTGGAGAGCGGGGATTTCCTCTGGAACAGCGGGATGTTCATCTGGAAGGTGGACACCATCATAGGAGAGATCAAGAGTTCGCTGCCCGACCTCTCGGCGGAACTTGAAAAAATCGACGTCGCCATCGGCACCGACCGCCTGGACCACGCGGTGGAAGCCGGGTACCGGAGGATCCGGGGGATCTCCATCGACTACGGCGTCATGGAGAAGGCGAGGGAGGTCTACGTCCTTCGCGGGGAGTTCGGCTGGAGCGACGTCGGCTCCTGGGACGAAGTGTACCGCATCTCGGGGAAGGACGCCGACGGGAACTCGGTCTCGGGCAAGGCCGTGCTCCACGGGACGAAGAATACGCTGATTTTTTCAGGGGACAAGATCATCGCGACGGTCGACGTGGAAGACCTCATCATCATCGCCTCCGACAACGCCATCCTCGTCTGCCGGCGAGGGGAATCGCAGAACGTGAAGGAAGTCGTCGATTACCTCCGTCGCAAACAGATGACCGACTACTTATGAGAAGGGACGGAATCGTCATCGCCGCGGCGTTCGCCGCCGCGCTCGGCCTCTCGGCCTGCACCGCATCGTCGCCCCGGTATACGACCTCCGGCGATGTGCGGGTCGAAACCGGCGGAAGCTATTCCGCCCGCGAGGAGGGGATGGCGTCGTACTACGCCGATGAATTCAACGGTCGGAAGACCTCCAACGGCGAGGTCTTCGATATGAACAAGCTCACCGCCGCCCACAAAGCCCTTCCGTTCAACAGCGTCGTAAAGGTCACCAACCTCGACAACGGGATGTCGGTCATCGTCCGGATCAACGACCGGGGACCGTTCGTCGCTGGGAGGATCATCGACCTGTCGCTCTCAGGGGCCAAGGCGATAGGAATGATCGGTACAGGAACCGCCAGAGTTTCGCTCGAAGTCATTGAATTCGGTCCCGATTCCTCGAAAACCGGGAAATAAACCCCGTTTTTCGAGGAATTACCCCGTTAGCCGCGTGACACCCGTCGTTGCTGGTCTCGCCGAAGATAGGTATATTACCCTACATCCCACTCGAAAATAAGCCAATTCCGCAGAACCCCTCTGCGAACGTTTTAAGATGTACCATTTAATCTAAAAGGATATTCGCGATTTACCCGTTTATCATAAAACCAATGAAGACGATTGGGCGGCTGGTTGCGCTTGCGGCAGTGTCATTATTGATGGTACCGCTGTCGTCCTACAGGTTTTTCGATTCGTCGCTGATTCCCACCGTGCCGAGGGTCGCCCCGGTGGGAACAGTCATCGCTGCTCCGAGGGAGCTGCGAGAGGATGATTATGTAGCGCTCCGGAAATTCTCCGGGTTATATGACATCGATTACCGTCTCGTGCTTGCGGTCGCCGAGCACGAATCGAGGTTCAACCGGGCCGCCCTCAGCCCGAGGGGCGCGATGGGTCTGCTCCAGATCATGCCCGCCACGGGCAGGGAGCTCGTAGCGGAGCTGAACCTCTCCGACCTCTCTCATCCGGCTCAGCATCTTCGGGCCGGGATCTATTACCTTTCGAAATTGACCACCCTTTTCAGTTCGGCTCCACCCGAAGAGCGGACCCGCCTCGCCCTCGCGGCCTATAATGCAGGGCCTTCGCGCATCTATGACGCGCAGGAACTGGCGGCGTACCTCGGCGAAGATCCCGACACCTGGTCTTCCATCAGGCACGTTCTCCCACTCCTCTCGCGCCGGTACTCCTCACTGCACGCCCACGTCTGGCCGGAAGGCAGACCGCCCCACGGGTATTTCGGTGGCTGGAGGGAAACCGTGCGGTACGTCGATCGGGTGATGTCGAGCTACGCCGGGTACTACACATCTGCCCGTTGAACCGCGCCTCGACCCGCTGAACCGCGGCGACGAGCCGCAAGCGTTCTCCCCATCCCATCGTTCGGAAGATTCCGGTCTGCACCCCATTGAATTCACGCCGGCGGGATGGTACATTGGTACCGTATCCTACAAGAAGAACGGATTCAGGTGAATCGTCGGTGGATAAAAGTCGAAGGAGTTGAGGGGTGGGGGGATCGAAAATCGGGAGGCGGTTCTTCCGTCTGTTGATTCCTTCGACTGATTTTTCCGACTCCCGGGTGTCGCCGGGTCAGGGCAGGAGGATCGCGCTCGCGATGACCGTGGTCCAGAGACCGTTCTTGTCGCCTTCAGCCGACTGCGTGATGTTGTAGGTCTTCACGATCTTGCCGCTCATCTTATACTGTTTCTCCCTCTCGTCCCAGGCAACGTTCGGGTCGAATTCGACGCCGAGTGTCGTGGCCAGCATCGTTGCCGCGAGGTCCTCGGCGTACTCGCCGGCCTTCTCATCCGTTTCTCCGAAGGGGTGGTGTTCCGAAAGGTAACCGTACTGCGTCGTGTCGGCCGGAGTGGCCACGCCGATTGATGCGGCGATGAGCCGGTTCGGTTCGTTCGTCGCGTTTCGTGCCATCACGGCGAAGGTGATCTGGCCGGGCTGGAGGTCCTTCAGGCCCTCCTCCGTCGGGATCCGTTTGCACGCGGGCGGATAGATGCTCGACACGGTGACCAGGTTGCATTTTTCGATCTTCGCGTCCCGCAGGGCGAGTTCGAACGACTGGAGGTAATCCTTGTGGCGGCCGACGCCTTTGGTGAAAAACATTCTTTGTGGGACGTACACGGTATTCCTCCCTTAATGAGTCGTAAAGTTGCTGGCGATGCGCTCTGAACGGCTGTGCTGAGCCTCAGGACCGCGCGAAATCGCGGCGGATCTGTCGCTCGACGTCCCGCTTCTTGATGGTTTCCCGCTTGTCGAAAAATTTCTTTCCACGGCAGAGTCCGATTTCCACTTTCGCGTTGTTCTTCTTGAAGTAGATCCTGAGCGGAATCAGGGCCAGACCCTTTTCCTGGAGCTTGAAACTCAACTTCACGATTTCCTTCCGGTGCAGCAGGAGCTTCCGCTCTCGCAGGGGATCGTGGTTGTTGATGTTCCCCTTCTCGAACGGATTGACGTGCATCCCCACCAGCCAGAGTTCCCCGCGCCTGAGTGAAACATACCCTTCCTGGAGGTTTGCGCTTCCCGCCCGGAGGGACTTGACCTCGGTTCCCTTCAGGGCCAGGCCCGCTTCGTACGATTCGAGGATGAAATATTCGTGGCGGGCCCGGCGGTTGGTGACGACGTTCTTCTCTTCGAGAGCATCAGTGTGCATCGGGTCCGCTTCGGAATGGGCATTATGATAACGAATTCAGAAAGGAAATGCAATACGAATTTTCCCTACGGATCGCCCTGTTTTGGTCCCGTCGCGGCTCCCCCCGGTCGGCGTCTCCCGACCCCCGGCCCGGTTTGGCGCCTCGGCTCCGGGGTCATTGGATTTTCACTTCCGAATTCATATATTTTCGTGTGGAAAATCAAAAAATCACCGGGTTTAAGGGATTTCAAGGGTATTGACAACCCTTTTTTTATTTCTGGAGGACTATGGCGGATCGGCAGTTTGACGTAGCGGTCATCGGGGGAGGTCCCGGCGGATATGTAGCGGCCATCAGGGCGGCCCAGCTCGGCCTCAAGGCGGCGGTCATCGAGCGCGACAAGCTCGGCGGCGTCTGCCTGAACTGGGGATGCATCCCGACGAAGGCGCTCCTGAAGAACGCCGAGATCTACCGCTCCATCCTCCACGCCGACCGGTGGGGGATCACGGTCAAGGACGTCAAGTTCGATTTTTCCAAGATCATCCGTCGGAGCCGCGACGTCGCGACGATCAATTCGAAGGGCGTGGAATACCTCTTCAAGAAGAACAAGATCGAGCATATCGCCGGCGCCGGGAAACTCCTCGGCCACGGAAAGATTGCGGTCTCCGCCAATGGGAAGGCCCGGGAGACGGTGCAGGCGAAGCACGTCATCGTGGCGACCGGCGCGCGCGCGCGAAGCATCCCCGGTGTTGCCATCGACGGGAAGAAGGTCATCGACGCGGCGGCGGCGATGACACTACCCAAACTCCCTGCGTCGATGATCATCGTTGGCGCCGGCGCGATCGGGGTCGAGTTTGCCTACTTCTACAACGCCTTCGGCACGAAGGTGACGCTGCTCGAGATGATGGGCGCAATCCTCCCGGTGGAGGACGGCGAAATCTCCAAACTCCTGGCGAGCAATTTTCGAAAGAACGGCATCGAGATCATCACCGGCGCGAAAGTCGACACCGTCGCGGCGGGGAAGAACGTGTCCGTGACGGTCACGACACCTGAGGGGAAGAAGAAGCTTTCCGCCGACGTCGTCCTGATGGCGATCGGCGTCCAGGGAAACATCGAACAGCTTGGCCTGGAGGAAACGGGAGTCAAAACCGACAAGGGATGGATCGTCGCCGACGAGTTTTCACGGACGTCGGTTCCCGGCATCTATGCGATCGGCGACGTGGCCGGCCCCCCGTGGCTGGCCCACGTGGCGTCCCGCGAAGGCATCGTCTGCGTCGAGGCGATCGCCGGCAAGGGCCCGGCGCCGATCGATTACGAGAACATCCCCGGCTGCACCTACTGCCAACCGCAGGTGGCGAGCCTCGGGATGACCGAGGAGCGGGCCAGGGCGGAAGGGTATGAGCTCAGGATCGGCCGTTTTCCGTTCACCGCCAGCGGGAAGGCCCGGGCGATCGGCGAAACTGACGGCCTCGTGAAACTGATCTTCGATGCGAAGTACGGCGAACTGCTTGGCGCCCACATCCTCGGCTCCGAAGCCACTGAGATGATCGCCGAGCTCGGTGTTGCGAAGGCGCTCGAATGCACCGCCGAGGGGCTCGCCGGAACCATCCACGCGCACCCGACGCTCTCCGAGGCGATCATGGAGGCGGCCGAAAACGCCCTCGGGCATTCCATCCATATCTGACACGACGCGAACCGGATCCACCCCTGACGCAGATGAAAACCCTGAACATCATCAATCTCGGCGAGACAGCATACAAGGAGTGCTGGAGGCTCCAGCAGGAGGTGCATGCGCGCCGGCGCGCCGGCCAATGCGCCGACACGCTCCTGCTGACCACGCACCGGCACGTCTATACGATCGGCAAGGGTGGCGACGACGACCACCTCCTGGCCGGCGCCGGCGAGTTGCTCAAATCCGGCGTTGAGGTGGTGCGCACCGACCGCGGCGGAGACATTACCTACCACGGGCCGGGCCAGCTCGTCGCGTACCCGATCTTCGACCTGAACGACCACGGCGCTGACGTCCACCGGTATCTCCGCGACCTCGAGGAGGTCATCATCGGCACGCTCGCCGAGCACGGAATCAATGCAGAGCGCGAACCCGCATACACCGGGGTCTGGGTCGGGGGGGAGAAGATTGCGGCCATCGGCGTGAAGGTAGCCGGTTGGGTGACGATGCACGGGTTCGCGTTGAATGTTTTTAGCGACCTCGGTTTTTTCGGGCGCATCATCCCCTGCGGCATCACCCACGCGGGCGTCACCTCGATGGAAAAATGCCTCGGCACGCTCGTCCCGATGGACGCCGTGACGGACTCGGCCATCCGGCATTTCGAAAGAGTATTTTCCCTCGCCGGCCGTAGGGCGAGCGTAGCGGATCTCCAGCGGGAAGAACATCCAACAATTGTGAACGCATAATGCCCCAATCGAAGAAGACCGCCAAACAGCCCCCCGTCAAACAGTCACCCGTCAAGAAGGGGAACCGTATGAATGGCAGCCCGGCGAAATCCCCCGCCGGCACGCCCTCGAAGGAAACACTCGTCCGGGCGCTTACCGTGATGCTCACGGCGAGGATGACCGACGACAAGATCCTCATCTTATTGAAGCAGGGGAAGGTGTTCTTCCACATCGGCGGTTCGGGGCACGAAGCGGCCCAGGTCGGTACGGCGCTCGCGATGAAGCCGGGTTACGACTGGGCGTATCCGTACTACCGCGACCTCGGTTTTTCACTCGGCTTCGGGTACACGGTCGAGGAAGTGTTTGAGGAGGCCCTCCACCGCGCGGCCGGCCCCAGCAGCGGCGGATTCGCGATGCCGTTCCACTACGGCCATAAGGAACATCGGATCGTGTCTCAATCGAGCCCGACGGGAACGCAGTACCTCCAGGCGGTCGGGACGGCCCTGGGCGCTGTCCGCGACGGCCTTGACGAAGTGGTGTACGTCGCCTCCGGCGAGGGCGCGACGAGCGAGGGTGAATTCCACGAGGCCGTCAACTGGGCCGCCCGCGAAAAACTCCCCGTGATTTTCCTGATCCAGGACAACAAGTACGCCATTTCCGTCACGAAGGAAGAACAGACGGCGGCCAGCTCGGTCCACGACCTGGTCAGCGGTTATCGTGGATTGAACCGATATGAAATCGACGGATGCGATTTTGTCGCGAGCTACCGGACCGCGGCCGACGCGGTCGCGAAGGCCCGGCGGGGCGAGGGTCCGAGCCTCATTCTCGCGCACACGGTGAGGCTCCTGCCGCACTCCTCGTCCGACGACCAGCGGAAATACCGTTCGCCGGAGGACCTCGCGAAAGACCTCCAGCGCGATCCGCTGCCGAGGCTCGAGAAATACCTGGTCGCCAACCGGATCCTGACGGCGGTACAGATCGGAAAATTGAAGAAGGAGATCGCGGCGAGGATCGACCGCGCGGCCACGGTCGCCGAAGACCTCCCGGAACAGGAACCGTCGAACCTGATGAACTACGTCTACGCCCCGGAGACGGCCGATCCGCGCGCGGGGTTCGTCGAGCCCGCCCACGGAGGCGAACGAATCGTGATGGTCGACGCCATTAACCACGCCCTCGCCGAAGAGCTGGAGAAGAACCCGCGGATGCTCGTCTACGGCCAGGACGTCGCGGGGGACAAGGGCGGCGTCTTCACCGCCACCCGGGGGTTGACGAAGAAATTCGGATGGGAGCGGGTGTTCAATTCGCCGCTTGCCGAGGCGAGCATCGTCGGGACGGCCTTCGGCCTCGCGGTCAGGGGCTTCAAGCCGGCGGTGGAAATCCAGTTCGGCGATTACGTCTGGCCGGCTTTCATGCAGCTTCGCGACGAGGTTGCGATGCTGCGGTTCCGTTCGAACAACCAGTGGTCCTGCCCGATGGTGGTCCGCGTCGCCGTCGGGGGATACATCCACGGCGGGCTCTACCACAGCCAGTCGATCGACGGGTTCTTCACCCACGTCCCCGGCCTGAGGGTGGTCATGCCATCGAACGCCGCCGACGCGAAAGGCCTCCTGAAGACGGCCTGCCGCTCTGACGACCCGGTGATCTTCTGCGAACACAAGGGCTTATACCGGGCGAACTTCGCGGCGACGCCGGAGCCGGATGACGGGTATTGTCTCCCGTTCGGGATCGCGAAGACGGTCCGCGAGGGGGGGGACATCTCGGTGATTACCTGGGGGATGATGCTCCAGCGTTCGCTCGAGGCGGCCCGGAAGATGGAGGACCAGGGCGTCGCGGTCGAGGTGATCGACCTGAGGACGCTCAACCCGCTCGACATCGACGCGATTCTCTCGAGCGTCAGGAAGACCGGGAAGGCGCTCGTCGTCCACGAGGACACCCTTACCGGCGGGTTCGGCGCGGAGATCGCAGCGCTGATCGCGGCGGAAGCGTTCACACGCCTCGACGCGCCGGTCCGCAGGGTCGCGGCGAAGGACGCCCCGGTCCCGTACGGCCCGAAGCTCGAAAATGCGATGCTCCCGCAGACGGCGGACATCGTCGCGGCGCTCGAAGGGCTGGCAAAGTTTTGACCGCTCCGCGACGGGCCCCGGGACGTGGGTCGAACGGCCCGGCCTCAAAGACCGACCTCCTGTCGATGTACGCCTCGATGGTCCTGATGAGAGAGTTTGAGGACGCCATCCTCCGGCTCTACCACCAGGGAAAAATCGTCGGCGGGGCGTACTCCGGAAACGGCAACGAGGCGACAGCCGTCGCGAGCGCGTTCGCGCTGGGTGACGGGGATTACATCCTTCCGATGCACCGCGACCTCGGGGCGCATTTCGTCAGGGGACAGTCGATCCTCGCGATGATGAAGCAACACCTCGGGCGGGCGGGGGGCCTCACCGAGGGGCGCGACGGCACCGGTCACTACACCGACCCCGCCCTTCGCATTTACGGCAACATCAGCCACCTCGGTGCGATGCTCCCGGTCGCCTGCGGAATCGCCCTCGCGTGCACGATCCGGAAGGAGCCGAACGTGGTCATGACCTACATCGGGGACGGCGGCTCGAACGTGGGCGAGGTGCACGAAGCGCTGGCGATGGCCTCAGTGATGAGGCTGCCGCTCGTCCTGATCATCGAGAACAACGGTTACGCCTATTCCACACCCGTCGCCCGGCAATTCATCGTCGACAAACTCTCCTCGCGCGCCGCGGGGTACGGGATTCCGGGGACGACGGTCGACGGCACGGACCTGCCGGCGGTGCACGACGCCTGCCGCGAAGCTGTGGCGCGCGCCCGTTCGGGGAAGGGACCCTCAATCGTGGAATCGGTGACGATGAGGATGCACGGGCACGCGGCCCACGACAACGCCTGGTACGTCCCGAAGAAGACGCTCGAGGCCTGGAAGAAGAAGGACCCGATCGTCCGGTTCGAAAAGTTTCTCACCGACAAGGGGCTGTTGACCAGGACATCCCGGAAACACCTCATCGACGGGATCCGCGCCGAGATCGACGCCGCCGCAGAGACGGCGCTCGCGCTCCCGTATCCTCCGGGCGAGGACGCGCTCCGCGGCGTGTACGCGGATGCGGAAGGGGAAAATTAAGCCGATGAAAACGCTCACCTACATCGAAGCGATCAGCGAAGGCCTCCGCGACGAGATGCGGCGCGACCCCACGGTCTTCCTCCTGGGCGAGGACATCGGCGCGTACGGCGGCGCGTTCAAGGTGACGAAGGGATTCATCGAGGAGTTCGGCGCCGACCGTGTGATCGATACCGTCCTTGCCGAAGGTGCGATCATCGGCGCGGCCACCGGCGCGGCCCTCGCCGGCCTGAGGCCGGTCGCTGAGATGCAGTTCTCCGATTTCGTCGCGAACGGATTCAACCAGATCGTAAACGTCGCGGCCAAATACCACTACCGCAATTTCATCCCGGTCCCGATGGTCGTCCGCCTCCCCTCCGGCGGGGGGATCCGTGGGGGTCCGTTCCATTCAGCCAGCACCGAGGCCTGGTTCTTCCACGTCCCCGGGCTGAAGCTCGTGGCGCCTTCGACTCCGTACGACGCCAAGGGGCTGATGAAGGCCGCCATCCGGGATCCGAACCCGGTGCTCTACTTCGAATCCAAATTCCTGTACCGTCACGTGAAGGCGGAAATTCCCGACGATGATTACATCGTGCCGCTCGGGGTGGCCGACATCAAGCGCGAGGGCTCGGACATCACGGTCGTCGCTTACGGGACCGCGGTTCACTGGGCACTCGAGGCCGCCGGGAAACTCGCCGCCGACGGCGTGTCGGTCGAGGTCCTGGACCTTCGGTCGCTCATTCCGCTCGATCGCGAGGCGATTCTGGCATCGGTGAAGAAGACCGGCAAGCTCCTGATCGTCCACGAAGCCACCATCACGGGCGGCATCGGGGCGGAAATCGCGGCCCTTGTCTCTTCGGCGGCGTTTGAATATCTTGATGCGCCCATCCGGCGCGTCGCGTCCCCCGACACGCCGGTGCCCTACGCGCCGACGCTCGAGGACTACGTCCTCCCGAACGCGGAAAAGGTGGCGGCCGAATTGCGTTCGCTCGCGGCGTACTGAACACTTTGCAGAATATCCGACAATACCCACCATTGCAGGAATGAGTTATGGCGAAAATTGAAGTGGTCATGCCCCAGCTGGGAGAGAGTCTCACCGAAGGGACCATCATCAAGTGGCACAAGAAACCGGGAGACAAGGTCCGGAAGGACGAGACCCTGCTCGAAATCAGTACGGACAAGGTGGACTCCGAAATTCCCTCGCCGGCCTCAGGCGTTGTCACAAGGCTGCTCTACGCCGAACAGACCACTGTTGCGGTCAGGGAGGTCATCGCCGAAATCGACACCGACTCCTCCGCGAAGGCGAGCACTGACGCCCCCGCATCGAAAGCGCCGGCCCCGGCTCAATCACTACCCGCGTCGTCCACGGTGCCCGCCGCGTCCGCCCAGGCCACACCGATGCCAACAACTGCTCTGGTACAGGCGCCGGCCGCGATGGCCGTTCCCGGGAGGTTCTATTCTCCGCTCGTGCTGAACATCGCCCGGGAGGAAGCGATCCCGATGCAGGAACTCGAAACCGTCCCCGGGACCGGGGAGGGGGGGAGGGTTAGCAAGAAGGACCTTCTCGCCTACGTCGCCACACGGAAATCCGGAACCCCCGGACGTGTCCCGGGACCCGCGTTCGGCGGGGCGCCCGCGCCGCTTCCCTCGCACGCCCCGGCGCCGGCTGCACCGAGGATCGAGAGCATGCTCAAACCGGTCGACGGGGGAGAGCTGGCGAAGAAATATCCGCCCCCCGGGCACGAGATCCGTCAGATGAGCAACATTCTCATCAAGATGTCGGAGCACATGGTCCGGAGCGTCCACACATCGCCGCACGTCTATGCCATCCACGAGTGCGATATGACAAACGTGGACAAGGTTCGCCGGCGCAACGCCGATTCGTTCCTGCAACGTGAGGGGTTCAAGCTCACCTACACTCCCTTCATCTGCGACGCCATCGTGAGGGCGATCAAGGAATACCCGCTGGTCAATAGTGTGCTCGAGGGGGACAAGATCGTCCTGAAGAAGTTCGTGAATCTCGGGATGGCCGTTGCGTCGGAGAACGGCCTCATCGTTCCGGTCATCAAGAACGCCGAAGAGAGGAACTTCATCGGCCTCGCGCGCGCCATCAACGACCTGGCCACCCGGGCCCGCACGAAGCGGCTCACCCCCGCGGACATCGAGGGGGGGACGTTCACCGTCACCAACTACGGCGTGTTCGGCACGATGGTCGGCATCCCGATCATCAACCAGCCGCAGGTCGCGATCCTCGGGACTGGTTCGATCGAGAAACGACCGGTCGTCATCAACGACGCGATCGCCATCCGTTCGACCGCCTACTTCACCCTCGCGTTCGACCACAGGATCCTCGACGGCGCACTCGGCGGCTCGTTCCTCGAGTCCGTCGTCCGGCATCTCGAGGGGTACGACGACGCCACGATCATCTGATGGATTTCGTCATCGCGGAAATATCGCAGGACCAGGGATCGGAGACCAGGGCGCCAGGGAACTCCGCACCTTTGGCATCGCCCGCGAGGCGCCCGGAGTGGCTCAAGGTCAGGATTCCCTCCGGCGAAAATTACACCCGGCTCAAAGGTCTCATCGACAAGCACAGTCTCCACACGGTCTGTGAGGAGGCCCGGTGCCCTAACATGGCGGAATGCTGGCATAGCGGGACCGCCACGTTCATGATCCTGGGAGATGTCTGTACGAGGAGTTGCGGGTTTTGCGCCGTGAAGACCGGGAAGCCGGAGGGACTCGACGCCGGCGAACCGCGTCGCGTGGCCGAGGCAGTGCAGATCATGGGGTTGAGCCACGCCGTCATCACGTCGGTGAACCGCGACGAACTCTTCGACGGTGGTTCCCAGATCTTCGCCGAGACGATCAGGCTGACCCGCGAACTCAACCCGCGGACCACCATTGAAGTGCTGATCCCGGACTTCAAGGGGGACGAGTTCGCCCTGGACATTGTGCTCGACGCCTTCCCCGATATCCTGAACCATAACATGGAGACGGTCCCCAGGCTCTACGACAGGGTCCGCCCCCAGGCCCGGTACGAACGGAGCCTCGAGCTCCTGCAGCGCGCGAAGCAACGGGGCTTCACCACAAAGACCGGGATGATGCTCGGTATCGGCGAACGGCCCGACGAGGTCCTCCCGGTGATGGCCGACCTTAGGAAGGTCGGATGCGACGTCCTCACCCTTGGTCAATACCTTCAACCGACCAGTGACCATCTTCCGCTTGACCGGTACGTCACCCCCGATGAATTCGCGTCGTATAAAACGACGGGGATGGCGATGGGCTTCAAGCACGTGGAATCGGGTCCGCTGGTTCGCAGTTCCTACCACGCGGGGGAGCAGATCGGCAACGGCGCCATGGGCTGAGGCGGTCCCCCACGATGTCGGGGGCCAGTTTTCCACCGGGGGGCCGTTTCCCACAGAATGAGGGCTTGCCTCTCTGTAATATTTTGTGTAGATTAATGTGCTTTACCTAAAACACCCCTCAATTTCCACCAATTTCAAGGATCGACCCGTGGCAATGGCGCAAAGGCTTACCCATTCCTTCAAGGAATCCGAAGTAAGCAAGAAATGGTACATCGTGGATGCCTCCGGCAAGACCCTCGGCCGCATCGCGAGCCAGACGGCGACCCTCCTCAGAGGCAAGCATAAACCGACATTCACCCCCCATACCGATTGCGGGGATTTCGTCGTCATCGTCAACGCCGAGAAGGTGAAAGTCACGGGTAAGAGGGAAGAGCTCAAGACCTACTTCCATTACACCGGGTACCCCGGCGGCGCGACGGTGAGGTCGTACAAAGAGATAATGCGGAAGAACCCCTCCGAGATCGTCTTCATGGCGGTCAAGGGGATGATCCCGCACAACCGGCTCGGAGCGCGGGTCGTGAAGAAGCTGAAAGTGTACAACGGTTCCGTCCATCCCCACACGGCGCAACAGCCGGAACCGATCACCTTTTAAGGAGATTCCATGTCGAGTAATCCGCACACCGTCTTCGCCACAGGTCGCCGGAAAACGTCCGTCGCGAGGGTCATCATGAAACCCGGGACCGGAAAGATCAGCGTCAACGACTGCCCGATCGAGGCGTACTTCTCCCTCGAAACCCAGCGGTCCGAAGTGCTCCTGCCCTTCGTCGCGACCGAGACCGCCGGCAAGTACGACGTGCTGGTCAACGTTCGTGGCGGCGGACTCAGCGGCCAGGTCGGCGCGATCAAACTCGGCATCGCCAGGGCGCTCGTGGACCTGCATGGCGACATGCGTGTGACTCTCCGAGCGCACGGGCTCCTGACGCGCGACCCCAGGATGGTCGAGCGTAAGAAGTATGGCCAGAAGAAGGCGCGCAAACGGTTCCAGTTCTCGAAGCGTTAAAACGCACCTCACCCGCGCCGGCCTTGCCGGTGCGGATCGGTTTCATCGAATTTCAATCATACATACTCCCCGATCCCCCCGGGGGTGTTCCCGCAGCAGTTCCATTCGCAGCGGGGATCCCGGGCGGGAGATGACGGGAGTAGAAGACTAAACCTACATAGGAGAAACACCCCATGCCACGTGTCGAACTCGCCGACCTGTTGAACGCCGGGGCCCATTTTGGGCACCTGACCCGCCGTTGGAACCCCCGGATGAAACCGTTCATCTTCATGGAACGGAACGGGATCCACATCATCGACCTTAAGAAAACACAGGAACTCCTCGAAATCGCGTGCAACTCCATCGCGAACGTCGCCGCCGACGGCAAGCGCATCCTCTTCGTCGGCACCAAGAAGCAGGCGAAGATGATCATCGAGGAGGAAGCCAAGCGCTGCCAGCAGTTCTACGTCTGCGAACGGTGGCTCGGCGGGATGCTCACGAACTTTTCCACGATCCGGAAGAGTGTGAAGCGGCTCACGAACATCGAAAAGATGGAGACCGACGGCACGTACGACAAGCTGACAAAGAAGGAAACCCTGGTGCTCGACCGCGAGAAGGAAAAGCTCGCCCGCGTCCTCTCCGGCGTAGTGGAGATGACCCGGCTTCCCGGCGCTCTCTTCGTGGTGGACATGAAGAAAGAGGACATTTCGGTGAAGGAAGCGACGCGCCTCGGCATCCCGGTCTTCGCGATCGTCGACACGAACTGCGATCCGCGGGTGGTGGATTACCCCATTCCGGCGAACGACGACGCCATCAAATCGATCCAGACGATCACCCGATACATCAGCGAGGCGATCATCGAGGGGATGCAGAGGAAGGCCGAAGGCGCCGAGCTCGCCGAGATGGCGAAGGCCGACGCCGGCGGAGAGCACCCGGAAAAACGGCATTAAACGGAAAGGAACCAGGACATTCCAATGACCACAGCGACAACCGAAATTTCATCTGATCGGGTCAAGGCCCTCCGCGACAGGACAGGCGCGGGAATGATGGACTGCAAGAAGGCGCTCTCCGAGGCCGGCGGCGACCTCGAGAAGGCGATCGACATCCTCCGCAAAAAGGGGGCCGCGACGGCAGAGAAACGGGCTGACCGCGCCACCAATCAGGGCGTGGTCGAGGCGTACATCCACGCCGGCGGCCGGATCGGGTCGATCGTCGAGGTGAACTGCGAAACCGACTTCGTCGCGAAGACCGACGACTTCCGCTCGATCGCCCGCGATGTGGCGATGCAGATCGCCGCGATGAACCCGCTCTACATCCAGCGCGAGGACGTTCCGGTGGAGGTTGTCGACCGCGAGATGGAGATTTACCGCACCCAGGCCAGGAACGAGAAGAAGCCGGACAACATCGTCGACCGGATGGCCGCCGGAAAGCTCGAGAAGTATTACCAGGATTTCTGCCTGTTGGAACAGACCTTCATCAAGGACTCCGGGAAGACCATCAAGGACCTCGTCCTTGAAGTCACCTCGAAGACCGGCGAGAAGGTGACCATCCGCCGCTTCAAGCGATTCCATCTCGGGGAAAACGGGTAACGACTCAAAAAGCCTCGCCCGCACGGCGGGGCTTTTTTTTGACCTTATGAAGAAAAAGCCGAGATACAGTCGCATCCTCCTGAAGCTGAGCGGCGAGGCCCTGATGGGCCGAAAGCAGTTCGGCATCGATCCCGAGGTCCTGAACCGGTACGCCGAGGAGATCGGCCGCATCCAGGGGAGCGGTGTCCAGATCGGCATCGTCATCGGCGGCGGCAACATCTACCGCGGCGTGGAGAATTCCTCCGACGGCGTCGAAAAAGTGGTGGGCGACCAGATGGGGATGCTGGCGACCATCATCAACGGACTGGCGCTGCAGGGCGCCCTCGAGCACCACGACATCTTCACCCGCCTCCAGAGCTCCATCACGATGGAAGAGATCGCCGAACCCTTCATCCTGCGACGGGCGATCCGCCACCTGGAGAAGGGCCGCGTCGTGATCTTCGGCGCGGGGACCGGAAACCCCTACTTCACGACCGATACCGCCGCCGTCCTGCGCGCTGTGGAAATCAAGGCCGACGTGTTGATCAAAGGCACGCGCGTCGACGGCGTGTACAGCGCCGACCCCGAGAAAAACCCGAAGGCCTCGCGTTACCCTACCATTTCCTACGCCGACGTGCTCCGGAAGAACCTTAAGGTCATGGACCTGACTGCGATCACGCTCTGCAAGGAAAACAACATGCCGATCATCGTCTTTAATATGAACAAGCCGGGGAACCTCGAGCGCCTCGTCATGGGAGACAGCATCGGCACGATCGTTTCCGGCTAGACCGGCTTGACAGACTTGAATTGACCCCACTCACAACAAGAGGCAGCGTATGGTGAAAGACATCCTGAAGCAAACCGAAGAGAAGATGAACAAGGCCGTGGAGGTCGTCCGGCACGAGTTCAACAAGATCAGGACCGGCAAGGCGACCACCGCGCTCCTCGACGGGGTAAAGGTGGACTCCTACGGCACGCATATGTCCCTGAACCAGGTCGCCAACCTGAGCATCCCCGACGTCCACACCATCGCGATCCAGCCGTGGGACAAGAACATGATCGGGCCGATCGACAAGGCGATCCAGGCGGCCAACCTGGGCCTCAACCCGGTGGCGGACGGAAACGTCATCCGCGTCCCGATCCCCCCGCTCAACGAGGAGCGACGGAGGGAGCTGGTGAAGTTGATCAAGAAATTCGCCGAAGAGGGGAAGGTCTCGATCCGGAACATCCGCCGCGACGCCATCGAGCATCTCAAGAAATCGGAGAAGGCCGATCATTTCTCCGAGGACGAGCGAAAACGAGGGGAAACCGAGATCCAGAAAATGACTGACAAGCACATCAAAGACATCGACACTCTCGTCGGCCTCAAGGAAAAGGAAATCATGGAGGTCTGACCGTCGCGCCGATGTCAGAGGGAACCGCAGCGGGCCGGGGTAGTCACCACCCTCCGGCCCGCCCGCATTTCCGCCAGCATTTCCGTCAGAATCCCACCCGCAACAATCCCCACCCCGGACCGTATAATCCCAGAGAACCGCATATTTAAAAGAATGACGATGATAAACGACCAGGGCGGGCCACGGCGCCTCTACAAATCGAGACACACCAGGATGATCGACGGGATCTGCGGCGGCATCGCGGAGTATTTCGGTGTGGACGTGACGATCATCAGGCTCCTCCTCGTCCTGCTATCTTTCATGTATGGGACGGGGCTCCTGGTGTACATCGCGGCGATGATCATCATGCCGTCGAACCCCGATATCATGGCGGCGCCGGAACCGGCAGCCCGGCAGGGCAACGGCAGGCGGTTTTGGGGGATCGTCCTCATTCTCGTCGGAGCGACTGCCCTCCTGGTGAACCTCGGCCTGCTCGCGGGATATCAGTGGTGGTCGTACGCCGGGAGCGTAATCCTCCCGGTTCTGATGATCGGCGCCGGTATTTTCGTCATGATCAGCCTCCGCGGGAAATCCCGACCGGCCGGTGATCCGACAGCGGAGGGGGCGGAAGCGTTCGCGATGCCACGGGCAGAAGTGAGGGAACTGCGCAGGTCGGTCCGCAACAGGAAGCTGTTCGGCGTCTGCGGTGGCCTCGCCGATTACTTTTCAATCGACCCGACGATCGTCCGGCTCATCGCCATCGTCCTCGTGTTCGCGTCCTTCGGCTGGGCGCTCCTGATCTACATCGCGCTCGGGATCCTGATGCCCGAGGAAAAATTGTCGGTCCAATCTTGAACGGAGGAAAGATGTCGCGCACTGCCACCCGGGTCTCCATTCTCGGAATCTTCCTTATCGTCTTCGGCAGCCTCCTGCTGTTGAAGAAATTCGATGTCATCGACCTGAGCGTCCGGGAGATCATCTGGCCGGCGCTCGCCCTGATGGGGCTGATCGTGGCGGGGAGGGGACTTTTCGACCGCGTGAAATGGAAGGTGTTCTGGGGTACGGTGCTCTTCCTCTACAGCATCTTCTTCCTCGTCCGGTCGATCGACCGGTTCGACATCCCGATCCAAATGATCTTTCCGGCGACATTTCTGGTGTTCGGCATCGTCTTCGTAATGCTCTTCGTCAACAGGCCCGCCGACTGGTACTACCTGGTCCCGGGTCTCCTACTGCTGGCCGTCGGCGTTTCAATGGTGCTGACCGAGTACGGGTACTGGTACGGGTGGGAAATCCGGGACGCGATCGCCACCTGGTGGCCGCTCGCGCTCGTCCTGATGGGCGCGGGAATGCTCCTCCGGCGCAGGGGCGCCACGGCTGACAAGCCCGGTCCCGATTCGGGGTGGCCGGAGAGCGCGCCGCCCGTTCCACCCGCGACGCCTGGGCCCGGCGTGGTGGGGTGAATGTTCCGGCGTTCCTAGTGCGCTTCGAGCCAGTTCCTTCCGATCCCGACGTCCACCACGACGGGCACTGAAAGAGGCAGGGCTTTCTCCATTTCCTCGCGGACCATCAGGCCCGCCGCCTCCGCCTCCTTTTCCGGTACCTCGAACACCAGCTCGTCGTGCACCTGCAGCAACATCCTGGCGCCGAGTCGTTCCCCGTCCAGCCTCTTTTGAATCCTGATCATCGCGAGCTTGATCATATCGGCCGCGGTTCCCTGTATCGGCATGTTGATCGCCTGGCGTTCGGCATTGCTTCGCACGGGAAAGTTCCTGCTGTTGATCTCCGGGAAGTACCGCCGCCGGCCGAGGAGGGTCGAGACGAAGCCGTCCTTCCGGGCCGATTCGATCGTGGTCGTGATGTATTCCTTGACCTTTGGGAAACGCTCGAAATACATTGAAATGATATCCTTCGCCTCGCCCTGGGGAATGCCGAGCCTCGAGGCGAGGCCGAACGGGCCGATGCCGTACATAATCCCGAAATTCACCTCCTTGGCCTTTCTCCGCATTTCCTTCGTGACTTCTGTCGCTCCGACCCCGAACACCCCCGAGGCGGTCGTGGTGTGGATGTCCTCGCCGTTGCGGAAGGCGGTGGTGAGTCCGGCGTCACCGCAGACGTGCGCCATGATGCGTAGTTCGATCTGTGAATAGTCGGCCGAGAGGATCCTGCGCCCCTTCGCTCCCGGGACGAACGCCCTCCTGATGCTTCCGCCGAGTTCGGTTCGGATCGGAATGTTCTGGAGGTTCGGGTCGCTGCTCGAGAGCCGCCCGGTCAGGGCCACCGTCTGGTTGTACGACGTGTGCAGCCTCCCGGTCGCCGGGTTCACGAGTGTGGGGAGCGCGTCGACGTAGGTCGACTTCAGCTTCTGGAGCTGCCGGTATTCGAGCAGCGCTTCGACGATGGGATGTCCGTGCCGGAGCGATTCAAGCACGCTTACGTCGGTGGAGAAGCCGGTCTTGGTTTTCTTCGCCGTGGGGAGGCCGAGCGTTTCGAAGAGGACCTTGCCGAGCTGTTGCGTCGAGTTGACGTTGAAGTCGCACCCGGCGTGGCCGTGGATGCTACGGGTCAGGTTGTCGATGTTCCGCTCGAGCTCCTTCGACAGGTCCGCGAGATAGGCGGTGTCGAGCGCGACGCCGTTCGCCTCCATTCGCGCGAGCACCTCGATGAGCGGAAACTCGAGGTCGCGGCAGATGGCGGTCTTCCCGGGGTCGAGCTTCGCGCCGATCGCCTGATAGAGCCGGAGCGTGACGTCGGCGTCCTCGGCGGCGTACTCCGCGAGCTTTGCGGGGTCGATATCGCGGATGTCCTTCCTGTTCCTGCCGGTGCCGGTGAGGTCGTCGTAGGTGATGGTCCTGTACCGCAGGTGCTCTTCGGCGAGGGCGTCCATGTTGTGCGCGCCGTCCGGCCTGAGGATGTAGCTCGCCACCATGGTATCGAAGTGGATCCCCGCCATCGTCACGCCGTGCGCGCCGAACACGAGCATATCGAACTTGATGTTCTGGCCGACCTTCTTCAGCGCGGGGTCTTCAAGGAGTGGCCCGAGGATTTCCGAGATACGGCTCCAGGGAATTCCGGTACGGGTTCTGCCCCCGCCGAGTTCACCCTGGGTTCCCGCAGGCTCCGACCCTGCGGGAGGCCGGTCGTCCAGGACCGGCACATACCACGCGTGCCCGGGCTCGGTCGCGAGCGAAATCCCGACGAGCTCGGCGCGCAACGCGTCGGTCGAGGTCGTCTCGGTGTCGACGGCGAAGATTTTCGCCTTCCGGAGTTTAGCGGCCACCTCGCGGCACTCCTTCTCGGTCGTCAGCGTGACGTACCGGTGGGGGACCGAGGCGATGTCATCCAGGGGGGAGGGATGCGGTGCGGCTTCCGGGGAGTCGGTCGTCAGCGGAGGGCCCGCGGGCGTCCCCACGGCTCCGGCGCCTGTCGTGGGGGGAATCCCGCCTTCAGCTGCCCCGAATTTTTTCAGGAGCGCCCGGAATTCGAGTTCCGCAAAGAGCCGGAGGAGCTTCGGGACGTCGGGTGGACGGGCGACGAGGTCGTCGATCGCCGCGCTCACTGGCGCCGAGGTGTCGATCGTGACGAGCTTCCTCGAGAGGTAGGCCGACGACTCGCCGTCGGCGAGTTTTTGCCTCACCCCCTTCTGGGGAATACGGTCGAGGTTGCGGTAAATGTTTTCAAGGGTCTCGAATTCCTGCACGAGCGGGATCGCGGTCTTGTCGCCGATGCCTCGCACTCCGGGTACATTGTCCGACTTGTCTCCCACGATCGCGAGGACTTCGGTCACCAGGGCCGGTCTCACACCGAATTTCGCGGTCACGGCACGTTCGTCGAGGACTTCCCAGTCGTCCCCCTGTTTGCCGGGCCTGTACATCTTGATGAGCGGGGAGATCAGCTGCATGAAATCCTTGTCCCCGGTGACGAGGTAGGTTTCGATGCCGTTGCGCTCGGCCATCCGGGCCAGCGTTCCCATCACGTCGTCTGCCTCGAAGCCCGGGAGCTCCAGGCCGGGGACGTTGAAGGCCCTCACCACCTCCTTGAGCTTGTCGAGCTGTCCGGCCAGGTCCTCGGGCATTTTCTCCCTCGTCGCCTTGTACGGTTCGAACATCTTGTGCCGGAACGTCGGTTCCTTCGTGTCGTAGACCACGGCGATGTGCTCGGGGCGGTCGACGTTCAGGATCTTCATCAGGGTGTTGACGAAGCCGAAAATCGCGCTGGTGTTCTCGCCACGCGAATTGATGAGGGGCCTGCTGATGAACGAGAAGTAGGCGCGATAGACGAGGGCCATCCCGTCGAGGAGAAACAGCCGGCCGGTGGGCGTTGCTGAGGATTTTTTCGTTGCCATGGGGTGAAGGGGAGTCCGGGGATCTGAATTTCACAACATAGGGATTTTCCCTCCGGCAGACAACAACCCGCCGGGCCGTTCCCTCACGCCGTTCCCTCAGGCCGGGCCGTCAGCGTCGCGGGCGATCGGGGATGTCGGCTGGGTGGGCTGGCCGGGTACGACCGGTTCGGTTTGGGAGCCCCCCATCGCTGATCCGTTCACCACCCGGTCGATATCCGATCGCCAGACGGTCACCGCGATCAGGAGGAAGATCACGCTGTTGACGCTGAAGACCGGGATGATCCCGAAGCGTTCCGCGATGAACCCGCCGGCGAGCGGTCCGAGTGAATTTCCCAGAATCGCCAGGCTCGACACGATGCCGATGATCCCGCCCCTGCGCGCGGCAGGGACGTGGCGGCTCGTCAAGGAAAAAAGCGAGTGGAGAATGCCGCCACGGAAGAATCCGAGGCCGGCCCTCAGGAACCCGAGCGAGATGAGCCCGGGGACGAGCATATGGGCGGCGTAGGCCAGCCCGGTGCCCGACGCGGCTATGGTCAGGTTTTTTCTGTACCCGATGCGGTCGTTCCGCTTTCCCCACCAGGGCGCCGAGATCACCATGAAGATCCCGGCAATCGAGAAGATGACGCCCACGAGGGTCGAGAGGTATTTGGTCGAAGTCTTGAACTGCTCGATGAAGAGGGCGAAGATCGGCTCGATCATCAGGGCGCCGGCCTGCGCGAGGAGGATGAGGATCCCGATCGTCCGCAGTTTCCTGTTCGTCGCGACGAAGCGGATGTTCTCCAGCACGGTCGGCTGGGGGCCCTCCGGGGTCGGGCGTACTTCCTCGCGCACCATTTTCATGATGAGCAGGCCGCCGAGGCCGCAGATCGCCGCGATGATGAAGAAGATGTCGTGGTACGACATGAAGTCGGCGAGGATACCCCCGATGGCGGGGCCGAGCACCGTCCCGCCGGCCGTCGCCGTCTGGAGCAGGCCGAGCGCGTAGCCGATCTTTTCGGTCGGCGTGCTGATCGAGACGAGCGCCAGCGAAGCGGCGATGTATCCGCTGATGAGACCCTGGAGGAGACGGAACGCCAGGAGCTGGTAGACGTCACCTGAGAGTCCGATCAGGATCTGGGAGAGACCCAGCCCGAAAATCGCCCGTACGACCATCAGCTTGCGGCCGTACCGGTCACCGAGGGCCCCCCAGACCGGCGTCGCGATGAAAGCGGTGAGGAACGGGGCGGCGAAAATCACGCCGCTCCAGCGCGCCAGCTCCTGGTCGTTGGTGACGCCGAGCTGGCGGATGTAAAAGGGGAGGAAGGGGACAATGAGGTTGACGCCCACCATGGCCAGGAACTGCGTGCCCCAGAGGACGTAAAGATTTTTCTTCCAAGACTCCATTCGGCTCGGGGTGAACATACCATATTCAACAGCCATTTCAAAAATGCCGCGAGATGTTTGTTCCCATCGGAGAACTCGGTATCTTGGGGACGCTGACGATGCTCATCTACCTCATTATGCTCTTCCAGTCGCTCCTTGCGAGCGGCACCCACATCGTCGCAAAGGCGACACTCACCGCCGTCGACCCGGTGACGCTCACGTTCCTGCGGTCGCTACTGGCGGGCACGATCCTCATCGGGATGGCATTGGCGAGGGGGCGCGCCCTCACCGTCGATCGCGGGGACAGGAACCGGTTTCTGCTCTTGAGCGCGCTCGGCGTTCCACTGAACCAGTTCCTGTTCATCACGGGGCTCCACGCGTCGAAGCCCACGAACGCCGCGCTTTTCTACGGCGCCACGCCGGCGCTCGTCCTCCTCCTTTCCGTTCTGATGAAAAAAGAGGAGCCCTCGGTGCTGCGACTCGGCGGGGTCCTCGTCGCCTTCGCCGGCATCCTCCTGGTGGTGTTCGAACGCGGCCTCGATCTGGGGGCTGAGACGCTCTACGGCGATTCGCTCCTCCTCGCCGCCGTCGTCGCGTGGACATTCTATTCGGTATTGGGGAAGGAGATGATCGTGAAATACGGTCCGCTCCACGCCACATCCGTGACCCTCGTCTGGGGGATGGCGATGTTTCTCCCGTTCGGTATCGTCCAGGCCGCCGGTTTCGACTACTCCGCCCTCACGACGGCGGACGTGGGGGGGATTGTCTACCTCGCCGTGGCGACGTCGATCGTGGCGTACCTCATCTGGTATTACGCGCTCGGCAAGCTTCCGCCCAGTAAGGTTGCCGTTTTCGCGAACATCCAGCCGATCCTCACGATGGTTCTCGCCTGGCTCTTCCTGGGCGACGCGCTCACCACCCGGTTCCTGCTTGGCGCCGGGATCACGCTGGCGGGGGTCCTGATGACCGAAATCGGCTGAACCGCGTATTGATTTCGCACACCCTTTTCTCTATATTGACCCTCCAGTTTAGGATTACCCTGTCGCTCCCGCGTGCGCGGGGAAGACCCGGAGGGTTCGCCTAATGGTATGGCAGCAGTCTTGAAAACTGCCGTCCTTCGGGACGTGGGGGTTCAAATCCCTCACCCTCCGCAACCGGACCGAACGATGACAAACGAAGAACGACATAAATTTTCAGATACCCTTCTGCGAGAGCTCCTCGAGCGTCTCGGCGCAAACGAGACGTTCAGGAGGCAGCTCGAAGGATTCTCCAACCTCCCCCCTGGAAGGGTGGCCGAACGGCTTGTGAAGCAGTTCGAAAGCCTCCTTTCGGCGCAGATGCGCGACCTCCTCATCAATCTCATGGAACAGGACATCAGGGCCGAGAAGGAAATCGCCACTGCGATGAAGGAGCAGGAGGACCGCAGGATGCTCCACGAGAAGCAGGTCCGCGAGGTGAGGGAGGCGGAAGCGGTGAGGACGGCCGGGGAACTGCGGAAGGCGGAGGAAGCACGAAAGGAAGGGGAGAAGAAGAAGGCCGAGGAAGCACGCAGGGATGAGGCCCGCAAGGCCGAAGATTCCCGGAAGAAGATTCATGCGAAGTCGGTCGACCCGGAAAAAGCCCCACGCATCCTCACCCCCCCGGAGGTCCCCTCCACATACGAAATTCCCCATGCGGGCAAACCGGCGGCCGCCTCGATCATGGAGCATTTCGGGACCCGCGAATTGTTTCCCACCGAGCCGATGGACATTCAGCTCGGGACGGACGACTGGGTGTATCTCTACGGATTCTGCTACGCCCCCGAGACCTCGGGGAAGGGCGTTCCGACGAAGAAGCTCACGCTCAAGGGGTTCGATCGGAAGAACGAGATATTCCTCCTCGATTACGGCGACATACGATTCTATGTCAGCAAGCTGACCGCATCCGACTACATCGCCGACAAGGGGGGGAAACCCACCCTGGAACCGCAGAAGTCCGTCTGGTTCAAGTACGACCACGAAAAAATCATCAATCTCCTCAGGACCGCCGAGGTGGTCGTGCCGATCAACGCCTGGTCGATTTTCAGGGGGATCGGGGACGTAAGCCGGATGATCGAAGACCGCTACGTCGACCTGCTGAGGACGCTCATCGACGCCCACGACGCGACGGAGTGGGAGGTCGAGGTGTTCGTCTTCGACGAGCACATTATCAAACTGCCGGCGATCACCCAGGAGGGGAAGGTCCGCACCTCGGAGCGGGAATCGAAACACGTTCAGGCCAAGGGGCGGGACGTCAGGCACGTCGAGCGTCTTATTTTCCGCGAGAAGACCATTGCACAGGAGATCCACAGCAGCCTTCTGTACTATGCCCAACGCGGGAAGCTGGACCATATGATCCGGCTCGACAGCGCGCTGATGAACGATTGGAAATCGATCCTCGTCTGCCGCTATACCGTTCAGAAGGACAAACGGCGGAAATTCTGCGAGGGTCTCAACGCGGTCTATGAGACCTACAAGGACTACGACCTGATGGTCAGGGTGATCAACCCCAGCGCGTTCATACGCCTGTCCGATTCCTAAAGGGGCCCCACGGTGCCGCTCTCAGGCGACGAATCCTATTGGAAAGTAAATCCAGTTTCACTATATTGATCCGCAATCGTTCACACCTGAATCATTTTTCAGCGTTTCCTCCGGGGTCGTAGTTCAGTTTGGTTAGAACGCCTGCCTGTCACGCAGGAGGTCGCGGGTTCGAGTCCCGTCGACCCCGCACTTCACGAAAACCCGCCAAAGCGCGGGTTTTTTTATTTTCCCTCGATCGCCGGGTTGTCCGTGGCGGAGCCTGCTGCCACATTCATTCACGCATCGGGACACCGGTCGTGGATGAACATACTATAGATAGGTACCTTCCCCCCCAATTTTTTGATGAAATGAGGAATCCGGACCAGAATGCCGAATATTCGTCGTTCGTCCGATACGGGCGATGTACGTCCGGTGGTTCGCGATTTTTTTCAGCTCCCTCCTGGGACCGGCCCCGGAGAAGGGGATAGGCGCAGAACGGGAAATTCGTTCCCGACCAATTTCCAGAAAAATAATGCCTAATGGCTTAATTTATTACAAATTACTTGACACTGAGGGAGAGATTTGTTACAATTCGTCTGTATTCGGGACAGCATGCGTCCCTTCACTCCACACCTTTTAAGCGTTCACGATCGATTTTTTTCTCGGACAGGTTCACCGCTGATTAATTTATCCTCATACCAGTACTAACGAGAGTTCTACTTCGTCGGCTTGCCGGCTCCTAACACCGGCTTTGTACAATACTTTTAGTAATCCATGTCAGCAATCAACGTCCGTTGGAGAACAACACGATAATCCTTGTGAAAAAGTTTTATCCGTTCCTCCATCCCAGTTCCTTCCCCGAATCAAGTTCACGGGTCACCTCGACCCGGTCGGATCTGTTTGTCCATTCGAAAATTAAAACCAACCATCCACTAAATTCACTAATCCACAATTCATCTCAATCCTTGTAGGAGGATGTATGAAACAAGCTAAACTCCTTTTTGTCCTCACCGTAATATTGGTGATGACCTTCACCCAGGCGATCGCCGGGCGAGGGGATGGAGTCAACTCGGGCCAGCAATCGAACAGGCCGACCCGGATCATCGACGAAGACCTGCAGAGCATCGGAAAGAATGGCGCAAGCCGTTTCGACCGACAGGCAGTCTCGGGGATGACCCGGCCGACGATGAGACTCCCGATCGACAAGTCCGCGGCAAAGACCCAGTACGCACTCGGGTTGAGCGGGACGTATTCCATTCCCGGAGACTTTGCGAACATCGGCGCCGCTGTCGCGGTGTTGAATTTCGTCGGTCTCTCGGGTAACACCACGTTCGAGCTCGCCAGCGCGAGCTACCTCGAGTTGGCGCCTGTGACGTTCGGCGCTTACACGGGCGCAGGCACGTATACCCTCACGATACAGCCCGCGGCCGCCACTGCGGTCACGGTGAGCTTCATTTCAACGGCCACCGAAGGAAAGGGTTTCGCCTTCGACGGAGCTTCGGGCGTCACCATCGACGGTTTGAACACCGGCGGCGCGAGCCTGGCACTCGGCTGGCGCAACTCCGATCCGTTCCCGGCGGGCGATGCGCTTGCCTCGACGGTCTATATGACCAACGGCAGCTCGGACATCTCGATTCTCAATTCGACGATCCACGGGAATCTTGACGGCACGTTCGAAGCCCAGACCGATGGTCGATGCGCGATCTTCCTGTTTGTCGGCGTGGCGGATGCCATCGGAAATTCCGACATCACGATCAGCGGCAATACGATCATCGACGGCACCTTCGGCGTCAAGATCCTCGCCGAGGATGCGGACATCGGACAGATCGAACAGAACGGCATTACCGTCAGCAACAACAATTTCGGTGGTACCTACGGCGGCAAGCTCCTCCTGGGTATTTACTCGGAATTCGGCACTAACCTCGATATCACCGGTAACAACTTCAAGGGAATCGAAGTCAACGCCTACTACTGGAACAATGGAACGACCGAATGGGACATCGATTGGGTGTTCGCCGGAGCGCCCCAGTCGTTCCTTTTCAATTTCGGTCAGTACGGTGCCATTCAAGCGTACTACGGCGATGGGAACTCCGAAATTTCCAATAACTACATCAACGGAGTCACCCTTCCCGCAGCCGCGGGCTTTGGTGGCGGCGGCATCATCCTCGGTATCACCGCGAGGGTGACGTTCGCCGGGACCTGGCTTGTGTACAACAACCGGGTCACGAACATCACGAACTTCGATCCGTCTGGGGGCTCTATCACGGGTATGAGGACCCAGTCGACGAGGATCTATCACAACTCGGTGGGTCTCGTCGGTGCCACCGGCCTCGGCATGACTTCCACCTGCCTCAATCAGAGCGGTGGAACGGCGATCACCAACAACGCCTTCTCCAACAACATCACGGGCGGTACCGTCGCGAGCACGCGCGGCATCAACGTGGTGGCGGCGGGCGCGGCGAATTATAACGCCATCCATTCCGGCAGCGGCCGGTATGTCTCCGGCCTGACGACGATTACCGCCGCCCTCGCGGCCGGCGTGAATAACAACGGTCTGTACGGTCCGGTGAATTTCAGCGCGGACCTGCATATCGATACCGCGACGGTGTCGAGCGCGAAGCAAATCGGGAAATCCCTGCTCCTCCTCGCCGACGACATCGACGGAGACCCCAGGGACACGACGGTGGCCGGAAAACGCGATGCGGGAGCTGACGAGTTCAGCCCGTTGAGCGCGTTCCTCGCCAGCGACATCTTGCCGACGACCATCACGAGTCCTCCGGCAGGTGGCGTTCCCGCGGGCGTTCCGCAGATCCCGGTGGTTGTTGTGAAGAACAACTCGCAGACCCCGGTGGTGAGCAGCATCCTGCTGACCATTTCCGTTGAAGGGTACAGCGATTCGAAACCCGTGGTCCTCGCGGCCGGCGAGTCGAAGAGCATCACATTCGCTTCGTGGACCCCGGTTGGCGCAGGCCCCAGGGTGATCACCGCAGTGACGGCCCTCGCCGATGCGAACATCCCCAACAACACGCTCATCAGGGCTGCGCAGCCTGTCAGTGCTCCCGTCGTTCCTCCCGCCACGTACACCTTCAACGCAAGCGCTGAAGGCTGGACGGGTGCGATCGACTGGAAACGCTCGTCGACGTTCACGAAGCTCGGCGGCGTGAACGGCGGCTCGGGCGCGTCGTGGGTCACTGAACGTCCCGACAACGCATCGACCTACACGGAGGGCTCTAACGCCTCCGCACACGGTTATGCCACGACGTATCCCGGCGCGAACCACCTGGAGAGCCCCTGGCTCGACATCTCGGGCTTCGCCGGAACCAACCTCTTCATCTCGTTCCAGCACAGCATAGAGCTCGAACCCCTGTGGGACCGCAGCTGGCTCCAATACACGGTTGACGGCACCAACTGGAGCACCCTCGGCGTCCTGAACGATGCGAACGGCATCAACTGGTACGACGAAGCTCTCTACGAGCATGCCGCCCTGGATTTGGCTAATTGGGACGACGCGACGGCCGCCTTGTACGGTCTTGCTGATCCCCCGGCGTCGTGGACGAGCAACGACAACGGCGTCACCGGCACACCTGGAAATGGGTTGCCTGTCGGCCCGACCGGTTACGTCTATGTCCAGCTGAAGGTCACGGAAACCAGCCACGCGGCACTGGTCGGCGCATCAGCCGTCAAGTTCCGTTACGTCGCATTCTCCGATGCATCAGCGGCGTTCGGCGGATGGGCGTTCGATAACTTCAGCCTCGGCGCCACCGCCCCGGTCTTCACGGGAGGCACGATCGCCGGCCACGCCTGGAACGACGTGAACGGCAACGGCGTCGATGACGGCGAAGCCGACATCACGGCCACGAAGGTGTATATCTCGTTGTTCGGTTCGCTCATCGATTCAGTGGTGACCAGCGGTACCGGCAATTACACCTGGAGCGGCGTCTCGCTGCCCGCGGGCTATGAGGTCAAACTCAATGTCACGGGTTTCGCGTTCACCGTTCCGTTTGGCACTTCTAATGCCGCCACGATCAATCACCCCTCGAACGGCAGCACGATCACCCAGAACTTCGGCACGTTTGCCGGGTCGATCAGTGGCAAGAAGTATTCAGACATCAACGACAACGGCGTCAATGACGCCGAACCCGGACTCTCCGGCTGGACGATCGAAGTCCATCGCGATTCGACCGCCGGCGCGTTCGTTGGTTCGGACGTCACGGACGGGAGCGGTCTCTACTCGATTCTCGCTCCCGCCTACGGCGGCGTGTTCTATGTCACTGAAGTCTTGGATACCACTATCGCGCGTCAGACCGGTCCTGTCGGCGGGTTCCACACCGCCAACATCACCGGCGGTACGCCGACGGCGGTCAACAAGGACTTCGGCAACTTCGTGTACGGCAAGCTGCGCGTTCAGCTGACTGTTGACCAGAACGGCAACGGCATCAGGGACGTCGGCGACATCATTGCCGTCCCGTCCGGATCCAGCTCAAGCTTCAAGCTGACGAAGAACGGAGTCGGTTACACGGCAGACAGCGTGTTCACGCTCGGCAACGGTGTGATCGCGGCTTCGTTTACCGAGCTCGATCTCGGCACCTATGTCGTGCAGGAACTCGACTCGATCGCCGGATGGCGCAGGACGAAGAGTGGTCTCCAGGGTATGATCGTCGCGACCAGCGGCCAGATCGACACTGCCGACTACCTCGACTTCAAGTATCTGGTGATCAGCGGCACGAAGTTCAACGACCTCAACGGCAACGGCGTGAAGGAAGGCGGAGAGCCGGGTCTCTCAGGCTGGACGATCGCAGTGGCCGGCGGCGTGTACTTCGGTAACTTCAGCACGGTGACCGATGGAAGCGGCAACTACTCCATCGACAGCGTGTTCACCGGTTCCCACGTGGTCGGAGAAGTGGTCCAATCCGGATGGACGAGGACGATGCCGAGCGGCCCTGGCACGTATGCCATCAGTGGCATCAGCGGTAACTTCGTCGTCACCACCGGCAAGGACTTCGGTAACTTCGACAACACCGACGTCAGTGGTATCGTCTACCGTGACTACAACGGTAACGGCATCATGGACGGACCGGATGCGGCGATGTCGGGTGTGTCTGTTGACCTCGCGGTCAACGGCGGCATCGACGTCTCCGACGGATCGGGCTATTCGTTCAACGGCCAGATCGACGTGGATACGGTGCGCATCACCGTACCAGTCGGCTTTGTCATCAGCCAGCCGTTGGCAGGGAAATACCCGGTCGCTCTTCTGAGCGGCGGGGCGGCGACGGCCCTTAACTTCGGTCTCTTCCAGACAACGGACAGCTCAACCAAGTACCGCACGTTCACCGCGGCACAGCTGGGCGCCGACGCCGAAAAGAAACCGGGCAAGACGCCGAAAGCCGGCAAGCCGTACGATCCGATCAAGAACAAGCCGAACACGGCCAACCTTGTCGACCAGCTGATCGGGAAAACCGGTCAGGCGATCGGAGCGATCAAGGTAGGTCTCACCGGCCAGTTCAACGCCGGCGGGAAGGTGAAGGCCCACGTGATCCCGAACAAGCAGAGCGCTTTCTGGAAATCGCTCAACAACAAGAGCGCGCAGCACACCGGAATGGCCCGTGGCTTCGATCAGGACCTCAAGGGCAAGCCGTTCCTGAAGCTTCAGAAGGCCTTCGCCCCGAACAAGAAACAGAACAACAAGCTCTTCGGTGAGCTCCTTGCCCTGCAACTGAACCTGGTTGCCAGCGGCCTGAAGACCCCCGCGGGACTTGGCTCGTTGATCTACAGCGACCCGCTCTCTGATTTCGATGGGATGACCATCGACGAGATCGCGGACTACGCTGACACCGTGATGACCAACTTCGAATTCATGCCGCTCAGCATCTACGCCGGGCTCGATACGGTCGTCGCGAAGATCAACGGCGCGTTTGACAATCCGGCGACGGACGACACCCTGCAAGGGTGGGCCTCGCCGAAACTCACGTGGAAGGCGTATACGTCCGTGTATCAGGTTTCGTACCTGAAACCGAACCCGGGTGTGGCGCCAAAGAACCGACACGCCGGAGAGACGGTGGATCAGGTCCCGACCGAGTTCGCTCTGTCGCAGAACTATCCGAACCCGTTCAACCCGACGACGACCATCGAGTTCGAACTCCCACAGACATCGATCGTGACGCTCAAGGTCTATAACCTCCTGGGCCAGGAAGTCGCGACGCTGTTCGACCGTGAAGAGATCGAGCTGAGTGAGACCGTCGAATTCGACGCAAGCTCGCTGCCTTCGGGCGTTTACCTGTACCGAATCGTTGCTGAAACGATCGCCGACGTTGACGCCGGCATCGGATCGGAGACGTTCACGCAGGTGAAGAAGATGGTGTTGGTGAAGTAAGAGTCAGGCTCCTTTCCTCCGCATCCTTAGCGGGATGCGGAGGAACTGTTTTTACCCGATTGATCTGTTGAATTAGACAAAATCAGTTTGTATATTCCCCTTGGCGGTCGGTGCGAGGCACCTGACACTAAATCACCGGACAATTTTACACTTATCAGAGGAAGGCTACATCAGATGAACCTGCAAACATTTCGGCTCACCCTTGTTGTGGCGCTCGCGGTTCTGGCCCTCGCGGTCTCCAGCTCATTCGCGCAGAATGATTACGGCGTCGTGCCGATCACAGCCCGTGACAACGGCATAGGTGTCGGCACGGACACGTTCGGGGTTCACATCAACGCAACATATTGCAAGGACGCGACGCTCTCGCCCGGCGGATATTTCGAAGAGGAACTTCCTCCCAAGCCGCCGACAGGCGTCTTCGACTTCCGTTTCACGGACCATCGCACCAGCGGTCCGTGCCTCGGCACCGGCCAGCGGCTCCACATTCAGGAAGTCGCCAAACTCGACACCTTCAAAATGGAATTCCAGCCGAGCGACGGCGGATACCCGTTCACCTTCTCGTGGGGGACCTGGGCCGCGTGGATCGCATCCGACTGGGACAGCCTGAAGATCGAAGACCCGTTTGGCGCGGGTCCGCCGTTCGGCTTCAGAGTCAACATGTTGGTCGATACGCAGCTCATCGTCACTAATTCGGCGTTCACGTCGCTGATCATCATCGGACGCTCCAAGGGTGCGGGCCTTCTCGAAATCGACCGCGAAGGCGAGCTGATTCCCGAGCAATTCGAACTCCAGCAGAATTATCCCAATCCCTTCAATCCTTCGACCACCATCAGGTTCGCGGTTGAGAAGACGGCGTTCACGGATGTGGCGGTGTACAACGTCATCGGGCAGAGGGTGAAGACTCTCGCCGCGGAAACAATGACACCGGGTTTCTACACCACGACCTGGAACGGCACCGACGACAATGGCCAGAGCGTCACGACGGGCGTCTACTTCGTCCGGATGGTCGCGACCGGCGACGACGCCGGGTTCAGCGGGCTGCGCAAGCTCCTGCTCCTCAAGTAATACTCATTCTACCCGGATTAATTCCGAGATGCGGAAGTTCTCCCCACGGAGAGCTTCCGCATTTCCTTACTCTCAGGTATGCTACCACGACCATCGACATATCGGGCGGCGGTCTCCATCCTCATTGTGCTGCTTTCCGCGGTCGGCTCCCTTGTTTCCCAGACGCAGTTCAGGATTCCCTTCTACGTCAGTGACAACACGGTCAAGCGCGACACGCTGATCTTTGGCGTTCACCCGCAGGCCTCCTACTGCATCGACGGCGTCACACTGAAATTCGGGAACTGCGACACGATCGTGGAGTCGGAGCTTCCCCCGATTCCGCCGGGCGGGGTGTTCGACGCACGTTTCGTCGAAGTCAGGAACACGGGCGCGTGCCTGGGCGTGGGGATGGCTGAGAACATCACCGGTTTCACCGGAGGGTCCGATGTCGACACGTTCAAGATCCAGTTCCAGCCCGGGGCGGGGGGGTACCCGTTCAAGTTTCGCTGGCCCCAGGGGTTGTCTGTGTTCGCCGACAGCATCAGGCTGCGCGACCCGATCGGCCTGCCGCCGCAGTTCGGCGGCGTCAGCGTCAATATGCTGGCGGTTGACTCTTTCGTGCTGACGAACACCTCGTTCAATTCCCTCTATATCTTCCTCTATCACCCGAAGGCGCAGAGCTACCCGGGCGTGCCGACGACCACCACCCCCGCGAGCGGCGCGATCGACGTCGACACGAACGTGACTTTCACGTGGCCGCCGGTGGCCAACGCTACGGAATATATCCTCCATGTCTCGACGGTCCCCACGTTCGCGACGTTCGTCCTCAGGGATACTCTCTCGACTACGACCCGGGCCTTCACGGTCGGGCCCAACGATACGATTTACTGGAGGGTAAGCGCGGTGCATCCGTTCCTGACCGGTTGCTTCTCGTCGACGGCCTCATTCCAGACCATTACGACCGGCCCCCCGGCGCCGACGCTCGCCGCGCCGGCGAACGGGGCCTCGGGCGTCGCCGTCTCGCCGACACTCAGCTGGAACGCGGCCGCGACCGCGACGAGTTACCGGCTCGAGGTCTCGCCCAACCAGAATTTCACACAGCTCGTGTTCGTCGACTCGACAATCACGCTCACATCCCAGGCGGTGGGTCCGTTCCCGAATTGCGTGACCCGGTACTGGAGGGTGCGTGCGAAGAACGCCACGGGCAGCAGCCCTTGGTCGCTGGTCCGCTCGTTCACCGTCGCCCTTGCCGCCCCCGGCGCTCCGGCGCCGGTCTCCCCGGCCGACAACGCGGCCGCACAGCCGACCACCCTGACGCTCTCCTGGAGCGGCGCCGACAGTTGTTCAAAAACGTACAAGCTGGAAGTTTCTGCCGATTCGCTCTTCTCATCGCCGCTCGTTTTCGACAACCTCACGACCTTGTCCCGCTCGGTCGGTCCGCTCCAGGAGCTCACGATCTATTTCTGGAGGGTGCGGGCGAAGAACCAGGGGACCGACACCGGCGCCTACGGTCCGGCCAGGAGGTTCACGACGCTCCTCAATGCACCCGCTGCCCCGTCAATCCTCGCGCCGGCGCCCGGCGATACCGCGGTGCCCCCGTCCGCGCCGCTACGGTGGTTGAGCGCAACACAGGTCGATTCCTACCAGGTCCAGGTCGCCACCGACGCCGTGTTCGCATCGCTCGTGAGCGACGATACCATCACCGATACAACCTTCGTGACACTCCCGCTCGAGAACTGCCGGACGTATTACTGGCGCGTCCGGGCAAAGAACGGCACCGGCGCAGGGCCCTATGCCTCGAGGAACTTCCGCGTCGTCCGGGCCCTTTCCTCGGCCCCGGGACTTCTTCTTCCGGCCAACGGCACGCTGAACGTTGACGAAATCACCACGCTGAGCTGGCAGGGCGAAGCCTGCGCGTTCCAGTACCGCCTCGAACTGGCGAGGGATTCACTCTTTACATTGATCGTCACAGACCAGACGGTGGGCGCAACCTCGCTGCTTGTCGGTCCCCTCGACGGGAACACCGACCACTTCTGGAGGGTCCGCGGGGTGAATAATCTCGGGCAGGGGACGCCCTCGGCCTACTTCAGGTTCAGGACGACGGCGCTTACGACACCGTCGGCGCCCCTGCTGGCCTCACCGGCCAACGGCTCGGGGAGCCTGCCGCTTCCGGTCAACCTGTGCTGGGATTCGGCCGCAAGGGCTACGTCGTACCGCCTTCAGGTCGCCATCGATTCCAATTTTTCGACCCTCACCTACAACGACACGTCGTCGGGGTCGAACCGCTGCAAGACATTTACCTTTTTACTCAACAGCACCACCTACTACTGGAGGGTGAGCGCGAACAATTCCGCCGGTACCAGTCCGTATTCGAATTTCTACCGATTCACCACGCTCTCTCCGCCGGCCGCACCGACGCTGATTTCACCATTGTACAATGCCGAGGGGGTCACATCGGCGCCGGTCTTTTCTTGGAGCGTACCGGAAAACGCCGTGTCGTACCGGCTCCAGGTCGCGCGGGACTCCGCGTTCACGAGCATCTTCTCGGACGATTCGAACATCGTGAATACAAGCTGGCAGACCGGCCCGTTGCAGAGCCACATACGGTATTTCTGGCGCGTCCAGGGGAAGAATTCAGTGGGGACGGGTTCGTGGTCGCCGATCTTCAACTTCAGGACGACCTTCATTGGGGTTGCCAACTGGCTGATGCCGCTCGCGATCCGTGAGACCGGCCAGGCCAGGGACACGGTCTACCTCGGCCTCCATCCCGACGCATCGTGCGGAATCGAAGCATGGCTCGGAGAGTTCGAACTGCCGCCCCCGCCATTCCCCGGCACATTCGACGCCCGATTCGTTTCTCCCGGCGGGCCTTCGTGCGACCTCGGCGAGGGGCTCAGGGTCAACCTGCTCCCGTTCGTGACCTATTCCCAGGTTGATACGTACCGCGTACGGTTCCAGCCGGGGACCGGGAGCTATCCGATCGTACTCTCGTGGGAGAGGAATTTCATCACCTCGGTCTGCGATAGCATGATCGTCAGGGACGAATTCGGCGGATCATCGGTGTATGCGCGGATGGACCAGACCGGCACCGTCTCGGTTGCCAATTCGAGCGTCACGAGCGTGCTCCTGATCCGGTACGGCGCGTACCCGCTCATCAATGACGTACAGCCGCCCCGGCCGTCGACCCCGACCGGCTACCAGCTTTCGCAGAATTACCCCAACCCGTTCAATCCGACGACGCAGATCGCCTTCTCGGCCGAAACCGACTCGAGGGTCCGGGTCACAGTCTACGACCTTCTCGGCAGGGAAGTTGCTGTTCTTGCCGATGGCGATTATTCCCCGGGCGTCTATTCCGTCACCTGGGACGGCCAGAATTCGTCCGGGTCCCCAATGCCGAGCGGCGCGTACTATGTCCGGATGGCCGCGACTTCATCCGGGCTGGAAACCGGCGGCCGGGGATCGTTCATCGAAACGCGAAAGATGCTGCTCCTGAAATAGCGTTCGACCACCGCCCCCCCCGACGCTTCGACCCTCTGCGCCGCTCGTGCTCAACCCTTTATTCAACCCTTTATTCAACCCTGCCCTGAACGCTTGAAATCAGTCCCCGTTTTCCGTACATTGTACAACGTTTCTCCCCTTGCACTACTCATCGTCGGTACGGTCCCGCTGCAAATGATTCCGAAATCGGCCTTACGGAGGGTGTCCCTCATCCTGCTCGTCGTCCTGGCGTACTGCGGGGCTCCGGCGCAACCGGTCGGCGCTTCCGCGCGACCAGTCGGCGCGCCGACGTCTACGCCCGCGAAAGCGGCGTCCGGCGCCCCGACCTCCGCCGCCCTGACGATCAACCGGATGACGATGTGGGCGAATTCGAACGGCGTCATCGGTTACAACCCGGCGAAGGACGGGCCCGGCGTCGTCTTCCCTCGGGGGAGCTCGACAGTGGTGTCGAGGGAGGGGATTCTCTGGGGTGGTTTCGTCAACGACGGCGAGGAGGAGTTTCTCAGGATCGGCGGGCAATCGTTTCAGTCCGCGACCGTCCCGGGACGGATCGTCCAGCCGGGTGTGAGGGAGAACCCCTCGAGTCCCGACGTGAGGATTTTCAGGATCCGTTCCGACTGGGCGACCGGAGACCTCCGCCGCGACGCGTCGGACACCTACGGCATCCCCGACGTCCTGGTCACAGACGCCGACCTGGCGAGGCTGCGCGATCAGTACAAGCGGGACTGGCTCGAATGGCCCTGGGACAAGGGCGCGCCGTACTACGAACGGAACGGGACGCCCGGCTATCAGCCGAACCCCGGCGCGCTGAACGACTCCGTCAGCGACGAACCGGGACTCGCCGGCGCCGACCAGGTCCTCTGGTTCGTCGCCAACGACCTAGACAGCGCGGCCGTCCGGAACCTGTACGGATCCCTCCCGATCGGCCTCGAGATGCAGGTCACCTGCTGGGCGTACAACCGTCCGGGGAGACTTGGTGACGTCGTCTATCAGAAATACCGGCTCATCTACAAGGGGAACGCGCGGACCCCGGCGAACGCGCGAATCGACGCGATGGTGATTTCGAAGTGGGTCGACGCCGACATCGGCAACTATTCAGACGACTACGCCGGTTACGATGCCCCTCACCAGCTCGGCTACGCGTATAACGCTGAAGTGTCGGACTTCGAGTTCGACAAGGTCGGGACGGTGCCTTCCGTGGTCGGATACGGTCTCCTCCAGGGTCCCAGGGTGGAGAGCCCCGGATCGACGGCGTACTGGGACGGCGGAATGGTCGACGGGTATGCGAACCAGCCGGTGGGCTCGTTTACCTACCTCGACGGGGATGTGAGGAACGGTGATGCCAGACTCGGCGATTTTCGGGGACTCATCACGATGTGGTACCTGATGAACGGGTATGAGGGGGTCTTCTCCGAATTCCCCGAGTGTTTCATCGATCCGCTGACGCAGTCGTGCACGAAGTTCGAGCTGACCGGGGATCCGGAAACCTTCGCCGGCTGGGTCGACGGGACGGAGATCCCCAAGGGGGACAGGCGGCTCCTCCTCTCCACCAGCCCGTTCTCGCTCGCGCGAGGGGATACGCAGGAGGTAGTGTTCGCCCTCGGCGGGGGGGTGGGGACCGATAATCGTTCGGGGATTCCCCGGGTCCGTGAGAGCGTCGGTGCCGCGAGGGACCTCTTCCTCGTCAATTTCACCGCGCCGGCCACCATCCCATCGCCGACGGTGCGGCCGATCGAGCTCGACGATAAAATCATACTGGACTGGGAATCGGACGCCGCGGCGCTCGCCGCCGTCGAATCGTACTCCTCAAGAGGGTTCCGTTTCGAGAACTTCGAACTCTTCCAGCTTCCCCTGGCCGACTCGCCTTTCGAGGATTGGGTGCCGCTCCCGGCGTTCAACGTCCTCTGGCCGCGGTTCCTCGACATCACCCACGATTACGTCAGGGACCGGCCCCTGGTCAACGGGCAGAAATATTACTTCGCGCTCCGTTCGCGCGCCTTCAACCCAAACGTCGCCTTCTTCGACCAGAGGATCTATTCCGCGCCGGTCATCCTCCCGGTCACACCACACTCGCCGAACCCGGGCGTGGTATATCCGTATTCCGCCGGCGAGGTGGTTTCCGATGCCTATGACATCGTTGGTACCAACGGGGCGACGGTCGACGTCACGTACTACGACCCGACACGGCCTGACGGGCATATTTATAAAATCCTCTACCACAGGAGCCCCAGCCAGCTGATCGACCTGTTCACCAAGCCCTGGTGGGACCTGGTCGATTCGACGGCCGGCGATACGCTGCTGCGGGGCATTTCGATGGACAGCGCCGCGGCCAGGGTGGTGGAGAGGGGGTTCACGGTCGAGTGTCATTCACCCCCTTACGGTCTGAAGGGCGTCTACGAAACGGTCTCGGGGGGCGATTCGCTCCGTAGCCCCGTCTTCAACCAGCCGAACCCCGGACTCAATTATATGACGGTGGGGGCCGGGTCCTCGTATCTGGACACGATCCTCGGGGGCAACCCCCTCGACGTCGACGTGGAGCTCCGGTTCGGTGACTCCAGCTGGTCGCTGATGCTCGCCCCCACCGCGCCCTCTTCGCGGTGGACCCGCGTGCCGTTCACGGCCTGGCAGACCGGCGTGGTGAGCGGGGACACCATCCTCCGGCAGATCTACACGGTGATCACCGGGAGTGGTTCCGACAGCCTCTGGAGGGCGAGCGTCCTGCTCGACAGGGAATACAACGGCCAGACGCTCGAAGAGTTCTATCCGCTCACCATTGTATCGGACAGCCAGAGGCTCGGTACCGGTTCCATCGCCGGCACCTACAACGACAACATCCCCTGGGAGCCGGTGGAGGGTCCCAGGGTGAAGGGGTTCCTCTGGGTCAACGGCGGGACCTACTCCGTCAAGAACGCCGTATGGAAGGTGTACTTCGTCGACCTCGACCTGGACGACGTTCCCGCGCCGCCCGGGACCGTCGTCAGGTTCGAGCGGTATAAGCTCGTCCGCAACGGCGACGAGAAAGTCTTCACTCCCGCGTCGGTCAGCACCAACGACGTAAGCGCGGCCCGGCAGGCCGTCGAGAAGGTGAACGTTTTCCCGAACCCGTACTACGGATTCAACTCGGCTGAGACGGACCGCTTCGAGCACTACATCACGTTCAGCCATCTACCGGTGCGCGCTGTCATCCGAATCTTCAACCTCGGGGGGGACCTGGTCCGCACGATCGAGAAGGACGACGCCTCGCAGTTCACGACCTGGGACCTGAACAACCACAACGGGTTGCCTGTCGGGGGGGGCCTGTTCGTGGCGCACATCGAGATGAAGGACGAGACGGGCGTCGACCTCGGCTCAAAGACGTTGAAGCTGATGATCGTGCCGGAACAACAAACCCTGCAACTCCGATGACCACGACCTGTCGATACCGCCGAAGGGCCGGCGCCGGGCTGGCGATGGCAGCGGCCTGGATGCTCGTTTGGTCGATCGTGGGGTCGCTCGCTTTCCAGTCGACCACGCTCGCAGGGCGCGGGGACAAGGTCGGCTCGGCTTCGGCGATGCAGCTCTCCATACCGCTGGGCGCCCGCTCGATCTCGCTCGGGGGCTCGATCCTTTCCTCGATCTCGGGGATCGAGGCCATCTCCTGGAATCCGGCGGGCCTCGTCACGACCGACCGGTCGTCGGAACTCCTGTTCTCGCACATGACCTACCTCGCCGACATCGGCGTCGATTATTTTGCGGCGGGCACCAGCCTTTCCGGAGGGGCGTATCTCGGCGTCACCATCCAGGCGCTCTCGGTGGGGGAGATCCCGGTGACGACGGAACTGTTCCCCGACGGAACCGGCGAGGTGATCTCGCCGACATTCCTCGTCGTCGGCGGGACGTTTTCGCGCCGAATGTCGGACCAGATCGCCGTCGGCATCTCCGCAAACTTCATCTATGAAAAAATGGCCGAGGTCTCCGCGACCGGCATCGCGTTCACCGGGGGGGTGCAGTACGCCCGCCTCGGCGGGATTGAAGGCCTGAGTGTGGGCGTGGTCATCAGGAACATCGGACCGAAACTCGTCTACGAGGGGGAGGGGCTCGACCGCACGGGCGTCGTCGTCAGTGCAGACCGGCCGGAAACGAACTACAAGGTTGAGGCGGCATCGGCCGACCTGCCGTCGACCATCGAAGTGGGCCTGGGATATCTCCACCACCTGAGCGAACCGATCGACATCGGGGTGTCGACCCTTTTCCGGAATAATAATTTCGCCGACGACCAATACAAATTTGGTGCCGAATTCGGGTACCGGGAGCGATTTTTCGTCAGGGGAGGGTACGATTATTCCACCGAGTCAGAAGGAAACCAATCAATCTTCGGTCCGGCGTTCGGCGTGGGAGTCCACGAAACCGTTCAAAACCTGATAATTCAGGTTGATTATGCGTATCGTCCGGCGGATTTTTTTGGGGGGAATCACGTCATTACCCTCTTGGTGGGGTTCTGATCAGCCCTATGAAAAACTACGAAAATCAGGTAAGATGGGCCTGCGGAGGGTTTACCCGCAATCGGCGAATTTGTGAGTTATTTTAAGAAATGACTTGACAATATTTTTTAAATGGAATATATTGAGAATAACCTCTACACGCCGGCTCTCGAAGCAATTATCCTGACAGCCAGTTCAAGACTGGATGAATTGTAAAAGTTGTCCCGACACATTTGTTGCAGTGGTCGAGCACCTTTTTGTAAAACATCTCTACTTTAACTAACTAACACTTCATAGCTTCCAAAAGGAGAAATGCTTATGCGATTTTTCTCGTTGTTTCTCTCGGTGCTGATTTTGAGCACGATGATGTCCGCTCAGAAACGGTATCTGGTATCACCGAATGACGAGGTGATTCCAATAGAGCAGGGGAAGAGCGCCGCATCGTCCATCAAGGAATGGAAACAGCGGATGGTCTCATCCAGAAACGGCGTATGCTCGAATAAGTTCTACTTCGGGTATCCCCAATCAATCTATCCCCTCACGTCGAACTTCGGCGCCCATCACAAAGACGTGATGGGACAGTGGTTCACTGCAAAGGCGACAGGAACGATCGACACGCTCTTCTGGGAGCAGTGGAACGCGGTCAACGCATACGACTCAACGGTGTATCTCCGCATCCACGAATCAAACATCGGACCCGACTACGGTCCTGGTGTGCGTCCCGGCCCGTTCAATTCCCCCTGCCAGAACTGGGGATACTGGGCGAACACGAACGACCCCGACCAGGGAGTCGCGGCGTTCATCGAGGAAGCCACCGACACATCGTGGGTCTCGACCATCAACAACTCTGCTGTTCCCTCAGGCCCGCCGTTCGGTGTTGAGATCTGGGGATTCGGCGGAGTGGCCGTCGGGATTCACGCCGCATCACTCAATTTCTATGACCTCGGTGTGCTCGGGGCGCCTTCGGTGACGCTCGGCGATCATTTCTTCGTCTCGCAAAGGGTGAACTTCAACCCTGCGTGGCCCGCGGGGCACGCGGAACAGTCAGACGAAGGCCGGACCGAGTGGGGCGCCGCCAGCTTCGACGTCTCCACTGCCGACGAGGATTATCCGGCGCGTGACTGGAAGTTTTACGAACACGACAAGGGCCCGTCCAACTGCGCCGGCGCTCCGATCAACGACATCCGTCGCGGGTGGGTTGCCCGCGGCGGCTTCACCGCAGATACGCTCAACGTTGCGATGTGGAACTGGTGGTACGCCATGACGGTCAGCTCGAACGTCCCGCCGATCATCGTTTCCCAGGACGACGTCGAGACGACATTTGACACGGGCGACCAGGTCGTCACGGCCGTGATCGAGGATTGCAACCCCGAGACCCCGGGCAATGCCGGTGTCGCGTCGGCCATCCTCCGCTGGTCGCTCAACAACGTCGTCCAGTCGGACATCCCAATGACCGACCTCGGCCTCGACAACTTCGAGGGGACCCTCCCAGGCCAGCCTGCGGGCAACACGGTGACCTGGAAAGTCCTTGCGACCGACCTCGACGGCGCAGTAGGTCAGGGCGCTCCTGACGCTTACAGCATCGTGGCGTACGGCAGCGACTGGTTCAGCATCGACACCGGTTACGCCTGCGTGGTGCACGACATTTCCGCGTCGGGCACGGCCATTGATACAGCCGACTTCTTCAATCCGGTGACCGTGACCCCGATGGACGACGGCAGCGCCGGTCCGTTCGACATGGGCGACGATTATGTCGTCTTCGGCGATGCCTTCCGCTACGCGTGGGTCGGCGTCAACGGCGCCATCACACTGGGCAAGAGTGCGACCGATACGCTCGATGTGAACGCTAATGGTTCGTGGACGAACGGATGGAACTTCCCGAATGACCAGTGGCACGGTCGCGCAGACACCTTTAACCTGGGCCAGATGCCCCCGATGTTGATAGCGCCGTTTTGGGCCGATCACATCATTGGTGACTCTGCGGGTCAATACGGCCGGATTCTCTACGGCAACGACGGTGACACCTGCTTGTTCATCGTCCAATGGGATTCCATCGGCGCCTTCGCCCTTGCCGGTATTACACCGGACATTACCACGTTCCGCGTCGTTCTGGACCGTTGCACGGGCATCGTCGAATATCAATATGAGTCCGTCGGTACGACCGGGCTCGATTCGGTGAACCTCGTCGGTCTGCAGGCCGATTCGAACCTGATTTCCGGCCCGACGCCGGGAAGCCTCTTCTATAACAAGAGCGGCTATCCGATTCAGACAAGAATCTACGATAACAGCTGCGTCAGGTTCTACCCCAAGGTCGGCTCCAGCGCCCAGGACGGCTGGAACATCATGGCGGTTTCGGCGACGCCGAATGACGCGAACTATGGCAAAGCCGCTCTTTACCCGACTGCCGTCTCACCGGCGTACCGCTATTCGAGCGGATACGTCGTGGCGGATCCGTTGACGAAGGGTCAGGGAGTCTGGATGAAGTTCGACGGTTACGGCGGAGTCGGAAACTCACCCGGCACGTTCGATCATGACGTCACGGCTTCTGTGGTCGACAAGTGGAACCTCATCGGCGGACCTTCGGGTTACGTCGGTGTCGGATCCATCGGGGTTACCGGTGGTACCGTGGTCTCCAGCTACTTCGGGTACGGCATCAGCGGATACTCTACCGCAGCCCTCATCCAGCCCGGAAAAGGTTACTGGGTGAAGATGAACGGCGCCGGCACGCTCTCGATGTCGTCGTACGCCGCAGCCCCCAAGGCCGAGGCGATGATCGCGGGTGAAACTGACCTCGGTGGCCTGAACAAGGTCACGGTCCAGGACGCCCTCGGTCGTTCACAGACGATCTATCTCGGCAACGAAGGCCAGCTCCGGAACGAGCTTAGCTTCTTCGAACTGCCCCCGGCACCGCCGGCAGGTTCGTTCGATGTGCGCTTCCAGTCCCAGAGGATGGTCGAAAGCTATCCCGAGGTTCCGGCGGAAGGGCAGATCTACTCGTTCCCCGTCTCGATCCAGGGCGCAGTCTATCCCGTGATCGTCCGCTGGGAGATCAACTCCCCGGTCAGGGGCGCCCGAAAGATGGTTCTGAGCGACCTCGTCGACGGCAAATCGATTCAGCAGGTCATGGACGGTTCCGGTTCGTACATGATCAAGAGCGAGAACGTGAAGAACTTCGCGGTCCAGCTCTCTGAAGGAGTCAATCTCCCGGCGATTTTCGCGCTGAGCCAGAACTATCCGAATCCGTTCAACCCGGTCACCCACTTCACGGTGGATCTGCCGAGGGCGACGGAGGTGGAAGTTGCCGTGTTCGACATTCTCGGCCGCAAGATCGTCTCGTTGCTGAACGGCACCCAGGCGGCCGGCCAGTACACGCTCGAATGGAACGGCCGCGACGAAAACGGCGTGGTCGCCCCGACGGGTATGTACTTCCTGCGGATGAGCTCCGACGAGTTCAATACCGCTCGGAAAATCATGCTGATGAAGTAAACGGTTGAATTCGGGGTATCCGCCACCCATCGCGGATACCCCGGATATTTCTTCCCTTCAGGTATAAAAGTTTTCATCTACTAATTACAACCCACATCATAAGCGAGGTAGCTATGAATATCTCTAAAAGTTTTACGCTCTATATGGTGATGGTGTGCCTCATTCTTCTGGGGGCCACATCAGCGTGGAGCCAGACCAACTTCAGCGTCAAGATTTACGCTGAGGACGGGACTGGATGGAAGGACTCGGTCGTCATCGGGAAGTACATCGTCGCGACCAACGCGATCGGTGACAGCATCAGCCCGATCCTCGTCGAGAATGAGCTTCCGCCCGTTCCGCCGAGCGGCGCCGACCAGGCACCCGATGTGCGCCTCACCGATCCGACGGGCGGCCTCGCCTTCGGACAGGGCGTCGCGGTCGACATTCGCAACCTGGTGAGCGACGGACAGAAGGATGTCTACCGCCTCAAGTTCCGGCGGACTGATCCGGACGGAATACCGATCACCCTCTCCTGGCCCGCCGGGCTCGGCGCGGTGAGCGGTGGCGGGTTCTATATGACCGACGGTTTCGGCGGTTTCCTCTTCACGACGGTTGACATGAGCGCGCAAACCTCGTTCACCCACGCTACGTTCAGCACCCTTTCGGGCAGTTTCGTGGACATCGTGGTCGGCGACGGCTCGATGATGCGTACGTTTACGGCGGATTCGATCGCCATGGCGTCCGACGCAAAAGGCAAGGTCGGCAAGTTCGAGAAGCCGAAGCCGATTTCGGTGGATTTCACCACGACAATGACCTCACCGGTCGGCGGCGGAACAAAAATCCACGTTGAATTCGACAAGGTCGTCGAAGGCAGCATCTCCTTCCCCGGTGATCCGGACGGCCACGTTCCGATCAACATTTCGGGATTGAAAAAGTACGACGTCACGATTCCCGGACCGGTGCTCGTAGCCGGCCAGGGCGTGCTCGTCGAAGGCAACGGCAATAAGGGCAAGGCGATGAAGGGCAAGGGATGGTTCAACGATGACAAGACCACCGGCGGAACGCTGGTGTTTGTCAACACTCTGCGCCTGCCGAAGCCGAACGTGAACAATATCGGCGACGAAATGTACCTGCAGCCGCTGAACCTGAGCCTCGGTCTGGGCGGGGGTGTCGGTCTGCCAGGCCAGATCGGGGTGAACGAGAAGGGCAAGCCGATCATCCACCACGTCAGCGCCCCGAAGTGGAAGGACGTGACCAAGACACTCTATAAGTTCAAGAATGTGACGATCCTGCAAAACGGAACGGCGTACTGCCTGGACACGATCAAGAGCAAGGCGAACATCAAGACGCTGAAGGCCCTCGGTCCTGACAAAACGGTCCGTTACAAGGATTCGCCGATGATGGGCAATAAGCTGCTCGGCCAGCTGATCGCGCTGAAGTTCAACATGGGTGCCAGCTCGCTCGGCCACACTCCATCGACTGGGTTCCGTGACCTGGTGTATGTCGGACCGGAGACGTCGTGGGTGGGACAGACGGTCGATGCCATCGCGGATTCGGCGGACAAGGCCCTTGCGTGCTACGGCGGTCTTCCTATCCTCCCGACCAACTCGTGGACCTACGTCCGTCTGGCAAACTTCCTCGAAACGCTGAACATGGAATTCTCCGGCGCCTTCGATACCGCCTCGTGGGGCGGAACCAACACTGTAGCCACGGGTATCGGGCCGGTGGCGCTCTCGGACATCTTTGAGGCCTCGGGTCCGAACAATGCGCCAGTGGCCACACCGGGTGACTACTCATCGATCTACGAAGTGCCGAAGGTGTTCGGGCTCTCGCAGAACTACCCGAACCCGTTCAACCCGACGACGACCATCGAATTCACGATCCCGGAAGACGCGATCGTGACGCTGAGGGTCTACAACATGCTGGGCCAGGTGGTGGCGACACTCGCCGACCGCGAGGAATTCAGCGCGGGCGAAAACTGGGTGGAGCTGGACGGCGCGAGACTGGCCACCGGCGTGTACTACTACCAGATCAACGTCAACGACGGGCAGTTCCAGTCAGTCCAGAAGATGGTCCTGATGAAGTAATGTTTTTCCCCGACGGTTGCCACGTACCGCGAGGTGCGTGGCAACCAGGATAGGGAGTCCCAACAGTGTTTTAACGCAGAATTTAACGTCAGTATTAAAACCTACACTTCTCTAATCCACCAACTCACACACATTCATTTCAGGAGTTAACATGAAACGCTTCATGTTTGTACTTGCCTTACTGTTGGTTGTCGGTCTGAGCAGCGCATTAGCTCAGAGCGAAGCCGAGATCCTCGTGACGGCCACCGTCGAGAGCGAACTGGTTCTCGTCAACGTCGACGGCGACTGGGGCCTTTTCTCGCCCGGAAATACCTATACCGTGACCCCGAGCGGCTTCAAAGAGCCCCCCGGCCCCGGCGAAGGCGCTGGCGTCGTGGTCGATGCGATCGGTTTCGAAGTGGACGGCAACCCGGGTACTGATGTCCTGGTGACCATGATCCTTCCCGGCGCGTTCACCTCCGACGACGAGAACGGCAACCTGCCGCTGAGCAACTGGACCTACGGCTGGAACTACGACAACGATCCCGGCGTGGCGTTTGCCGATGCGGGCCCGGTGACGGGTAGCGCGGTGACGGTCACGATCGGCGGCGGCGCGGCCAGCGGTCTGTTCCTTGGCGCGACGGTGACGGTTCCGACGACGGCGTTCGCGGGCGGCTACACTGCCCAGATCATCGGCTCGGCTGTCTACACCGGCAACTAAGCTGAACTGATCCTGCTTCAAAGGCAAAAAGGTACCGAAGGCCTTCACTGGCCTCGGTGCCTTTTTGCTTATTTTTCGGGCCACACCCGTTGGCGAAATCAGCCTGATTCAAGCCTTACCCGTTTTTCGTAATTCCATCCTCTGACAGAGCAAAAACCGCGAATAAACGTCCAAAATGCCGGACGGGCTCTAGATTATTGACTAAAAACTTTTTATATTATTCTACCCTGTCAGTTATTCGTAATATTTTTCATTCATCGCAAAATGCCCAAAGCTAAGTCGGGAATCCTGTTCCTTCTCGTTCTCTCGGCCCTTGCGTGGTCCCGACTTGATGCTTCCGTCTCCGTATATCCCCAGGCGCTGTTCATCAATTCCCCCAACCGCTCCGTAGCCATCACTGTCTCGAATCCGACGGAAACGCGGCAGGAAATCTGGCTCGACTTCAGATACGGCTACCCGCTCGTCAACGACAGTGGAAATTTTTACATCAATTACCTCGAAGAACCCACCCCACAGGATCCCAGCGCGGCCACCTGGCTCACGGCGTACCCCCAGCGATTTGTCCTCAACGCTCGTGAATCGCAGGTGGTGAGGGTGATGGTGCAGACTCCGGTCGGTCTGGTGTCCGGCGAATACTGGGCGAGGGTGATCGTGAGTTCGAAACAGCGCACGGCGGCGCCCCCTCAGACCCCGGGAGGCAACGTGCGGATGCGAATGGAATTCGTGTCGCAGGTTGATGTTCCGCTCCAGGTCCGGACAGGTTCAGTCAGCTCCGGCATCAAGGTCCACGGCATCACATCGGTCGTGGACACCGGAATGCTGAAGATGGGAGTCGATCTTTCCCGCCTCGGGAACGCTTCCTTTTGGGGCACCATCCGATGTTTCCTGAGGAACGACGACGGGCGGTTGATGAAGTCGCACGATCACCACATCGCCGTCTACCGCGACATGGTCTACCCGATCACGATGGACGTGAAGGATATTCCCGCGGGATCGTACGTGCTGGAACTCAACGTCGACAATATGCGACCAGGCGTCCCTGCGCAGTACCGGCTGAAAACGGATGCCGTTCGCTTCACATACCAACTGACCATTCCATAACCACCCAGTCCGAAGTCCGATGAGTGCCAGAGTCCTGAGGATTTTTCTCCTGATTACGACGGTGCTGTCGCTGGCCGGAGGCGTTGTCGCGCAGACCGATGCTCCCGGCGATTCCACGATGCTCGTCCCGGTCGGGCTCGATCTGCAGGGCGGTCTCAGGGTGGATCTCCAGATCATGCTGCGTGGTGAACGCGCATACATCCCGATCCGCAGCCTCTTCGATTTCGTCAAGATTCCCGTCGTGCTCGACCTCCCGACCGGCAGGGCGGAAGGCGCCTTCCTCCGGAGCGACAATCCCTATTCGATCGATGGCACTGCTCTCGTCGCCATCATCGAAGGGCGATCCATCGCTCTCTCGCAGGACGACCTGCTCCGCGGCACCGACGACCTCTTCCTCTTCGAGGACCGGTACAACGAGATCTTCGGCATCGCGCTCAGGTATAACCCCCGTAGGCTTGAGGTCTCACTGAAAACGAAGCACCGTCTGCCCGTCTACCAGGAGCGAGACAGGGAGTTAGCCAGAAAACGACGCCGCACCCTGGGCCAGCTCCCCGATCCCGAAGTCACCATCGACCGGTCCTTCATCCCGTTCGGTTTCGGACGGATTGGTTACTCCCTCACGTCCCAGCTCACGCAGTTCGGCCAGCCGCGCCGCACCTTCGCGGTTCAGGTGGGGAACCACATCCTGGGGGGCGATATGGACACGAGGGTGTTCGGCACGTTTGGTCGGGCCCTCACGTGGGATGACGTCCTTAGCCGCCTGCGGTGGGCATTCCTCAATAATTCGTACGTCCGCCAGATCACCATCGGGGACATCCTTACCACGGGGCTGATGCCCTCGTCCGTCTTCGGCGCAGAAATCACGAACCGGCCGGCGCCCCGCCGGTTCTACTTCACTTCCGACAACATCAGCGGTCCGCTCCCGGAAGGCGGCGCAGCCGATCTGTACTACGGCGGCGCCCTCGTCGACTACCAGGCCAAGTCGGCGGTCAACGAATACTCCTTCCCGTCGATCGTCACGTACGGCGTCTCGATGTACGACGTCAGGTCGTACGACGCCTTCGGGCTCGAGCGGACCACCCAGTACCGGATCATCGTTCCTCCGGAGATGATACCGCCGGGGACCGTGGAATACAGCCTTGCCGGGGGCATCTACCGGCAGCGATTCGACGAGGGATACGGCAACGGTGTTGTACAGTGGGGCGTCAATTCGCGATTGACCATCGGCGCAGGGGTGGATTACTACGAGAAGACTTCGAAGCGGTATCACCCGATGATCACCGCGACGTCGAGGCTCACCGACATCCTCACCGGCGATTTCGTCCTGGCCCCGTCGGCGTACTCGCGGACGGGCCTCTCGGTGAGCTGGCCCTCATCAGCCAGCGCTTCGGCCAGTTACTCGTGGTATGCGCGCAACCCGTTCTACAACCCGAGGAATCTCAAGAATGAATCGGCAGCCTCGGTCAGCATCCCCGTCCGCTCGGGAAACCGGCGGCTCAGCCTCGACCTCGCCGGAAGGCAATCCCTGCTCTCCTCCGGGCGGCAACGGTCGGCATTGATCGCTTTCGGCGGCCAGGTCGGAATTTTTTCGCCGAGGATCTCCCACCGGCGCACGTGGGACAACATCAACAACATCGGCACGCGTGAACAGGCGTATACCTTCGCGTCGCTCGGCATCCGGGCCCCGGGAGGGTTCCTCTTCAGGGCGAGCACGCGCTACTATCATTTTGACAGCGGCTTCAGGGACGCCCGCTTCGAGTTCAGCCGGCGCTTCTCCCGCGGTTTCTGGTTGCAGCTCTTCTACGAACGGAGCTTCTATACGAACAACACATTCGCCGGGCTCCAGTTCGTCCTTTATTTCCCATACGCCCTTGTCCGCGCCGTCATCGGTGCGAGCGAGGAGGGCGGATTACGCTCGTCGCAGTCGGTAAGCGGCTCCGTGGGCTACTCGCCGGAAACGGGTGATTTCTACTTCGATTACCTGGCGAGCAGAGTCGGGTTCGGCGGCATCGTCGTCCAGCCCTTCATCGACGCGAACGCGAATGACATCCACGACCCGGGCGAGGAATACATCACCAAGGGCCGCCTGAAGACGTCGAGCCTCTTCGGCAACAGCTACGTGCGCTACTCACCGGGCGGCTTCCTGCTCGAACACACGCTGCCGTTCGAGGAGTATTTCATGACGCTCGAACCGCAGTTCCTCGACAACCCGCTCTGGGTACCGAAGTTCAGCACGTTTTCGGCGATCTCGGAACCGAACCGCTTTCGTCAGATTGAAGTCCCGATCATCGTTGGCGGCATCATCCGCGGACGGGTGACCTACGCCGTCGGCGACCAGATGGTCAGTGCGGAAAACCTGACGATCACCATAGCGGCCGAGTCGGGCGACCGCGAAGGGTTCCCGAGGACGGCGACATCGTTTTCGACCGGGGAATTCGAATTCCTCGCCCTTCAACCGGGGCGCTACATCGTATCCCTGAACGCCGGTCAGGTGGCTCAACTCGGTTACCGGCAGACCGAGATCTCCCGGACGGTCGAAATCAGGGCGCTGCCCGACGGAGACCAGGTCAACAACATCGACTTCGGGCTTGAACGTTAACCGCACCCCGTCCCCCCGAGGGGGGTGCATCGGATCATCATCTGATAATCATCTGGTACTCATCGGTATCAACCAGATGGAGGGCTTATGAAAAACCAGACGGTTCTTTCACACGGAGCGGACGCCGTCCGCCGTGCGTGGTTTTTCCGCGGGCTCACCGCGGCGCTGCTCGTGCTGCTCGTGATGCTGCCGGCGGCAGCCCAGGACGAGGATCCCGACGACGACCTGAGCGCCGAGGACGCCGAACTCCTCCTCCAGGATGAGTCGTTCGATTTCGAGCGGGAATTCTCGGCCGAGACGTTCGACAGCCGCCTCTACTTCGACACGACGAATCCCGCCTGGCAGTGGCAGAACCCCGGGCCGACCGGCAATCATCTCTACAGCGTCGACGCGCTCCACGCCGATTCGATGATGGCGGTGGGCCAGATCGGGACCTTCGTTCGGACCAGAGACGCCGGCGCCAGTTGGAACGCCGAATATCAGACGGGAGGCGTGACCGGCGCGCTCTTCGCGATGGACATGGTGACCCCGGATCTCGCCTTCGCGGTGGGCACGAACGGCGCGATCGTCAAGACTACCGATGGCGGGATCACCTGGATCGCCCAGAATTCGTTCACTGCCCGTCCCCTGATGAGCGTCCATTTCCTCAACGCCAACACGGGTTGGGCGGTCGGTGCTTCGGGTACGATCAGGTACACGTTCGACGGCGGCACGAGCTGGCAATCGCTCCTCCTGCCGACAACGAGACGGTTCAACGATGTCACCTTTGCCACCGCATTGCGGGGTTGGATCGTCGGTGACAGTGGAACGGTGTATGCCACGACCGACGGGGGCGCCACGTGGGGCCTACAGACGAGCGGCACCATCCGGCACCTGAACGCGGTCTGGTTCGTGGACTCTCTCCTCGGGTTCGCTGTTGGCCAGCAGGGCACGGTTATCGCGACGTCCAACGGGGGGACCACCTGGCTGACGTTCCCGGCACTGAGCTCTGGTCTCCTGACCGACGTGCATTTCACCTCTTCCTCGACCGGATACGCGGTCGGGGAAGCGGGTCGGATTTTCAAGACCACAAACGCCGGCGGGGTGTGGACGCCGCTCAGCTCCGGCACCGTTCGTACGCTCTCCTCCGTGAAATTCGTCACCCCCACGACCGGCTGGGTCGTCGGGACCTTCGGGCAGATCTACCGCACGACCAACGCGGGGGCCACCTGGACGAAAATCTACCACGAAACGCCGATCGCGTCGTACCTCACGTCGATTCACTTCCCCGATGCGATGAACGGATGGGCCGTCGGGGTGAGGGGGATTATTCTCCATACGAGCAACGGGGGCGCCACCTGGTCACAGCAGAGCTCCGGGTTCACGAAACACCTTGCGGGCGTGCACTTCATCAATGCAAACCTCGGTTGGGTCGTCGGGCGGTCGGGACTGATCCTGAGGACGACCAACGGCGGTTCGAGCTGGACCGCGATAGCGACGGGGAACCGGCTCTCGTATAACGCGATTCGTTTCGCGGATCCTGATACCGGGTTCATCGCCGGTAACCGCGGCAAGATCTTCAAGTCGACCGACGGCGGGTTGACCTGGGCGCGGCTTCTGACGAGCATCGGTAAGAATTTATACAGCCTCGACTTCGTCTCGACGCAAACCGGCTGGGCGGTCGGGGCCTCGGGCGCCGTGATCGCCACGACCGACGGCGGTTCCTCCTGGACGACGCAGACCACCCCGATCCAGCGGGCGCTCCGTGCCGTCGATTTCGTCTCGGCGACGCACGGATGGGCTGTCGGCGACCGCGGGACCATCTTCGCGACGACCAACGGCGGCCTCACCTGGTCGAACCAGAGCTCCGGTGTGAGCCTCTCGCTGCGGGGCGTCGGCGCGGTGGACGCGAACACGGCCTGGGCCTCCGGTTATACGGGCACGATCCTGAAGAGCACCAACGGCGGTGCCCTCTGGCAGAAACAGGTGTCCGGGACTTCCAGGGTCCTCTTCGGCATGCACGTCCTCGACGCGCAGAACGCGTGGGTCGTCGGTTCGAACGGCGCGATCCTGAAAAACACTCCTCCCGGCCCGTTTGAAATGCAGCCGGTGGCGCACCCCGGTTCCGTCACCGAAGCGGCAAACTATCCGAACCCCTTCAACCCTGCGACGACGATCAGTTTCACGCTCCTTCGACAGACCGCGGTGACGGTCACGGTCTTTGACGTCCTGGGCAGGCAGGTCGCGACGGTCCTGAACAACGAACCGCTCGAGGCGGGAGTCCATGCGGTGGTCTTCGACTCGCGAGACGTCAGGGGCATGGACCTGTCCTCGGGCGTCTACCTCTACCGGATCGCGACCAGCGACCGTTCCGGGGACGAAATGAAGAAGATGATCCTGTTGAAGTAGGATGATGATGATCCGACGGACGCTCCACATTCTCGCTCTTTCGCTCGCGTGTGTTGCGGCGCTTCCCGCCCAGGCAGAACGCTGGGAATGGCAGAATCCCCTCCCGCAGGGGAACAGCCTCAGGGCCGTGCAGGCGATCGACATCAACACTTTCCTGATTGCCGGCTCTGCGTCGACATTCCTAAAGACGACGAACGGCGGCGCGACGTGGACCAGCACCAACATCGCCGACGTCGGGACGAGCCTGCACGCCTTGCAGTTCGTCTCAGCGACCCGGGGATGGGTCGTCGGATCTGACGCCTCGATCTACCTCACCTCCGACGGCGGTTCCAACTGGATCGCCCGCAACTCGGCCGTAACCGTCGGGACGTTCCACGGGACGACTGCCATCGGCTCCGGTACCGGGTTCATCGTGGGGGACGGCGGGGCGATCCTTCGCTCGACCGATGCCGGCCTGCAGTGGCAGCTGGTCGCCTCCGGTACGGCCTACACTCTGCGTGACATCTCCTTCGCGAACGGACTGACGGGGTACGCCGTGGGTGACGGCGGTGTCATCATCAAGACCATCGACGCGGGCATTTCGTGGTTTCCCGTCCCCGACACGATCATCGGCCGCGACTACCATGCGGTCCACTTCACCTCGCCGGACACAGGCTGGGTCGGCGGGACGGGTGGCGCAATGCTGACGACGTCGGACGGCGGGACAAGCTGGCACCAGCAGTTCACGCTCGTTCCGACCACCATATCAGACGTTCAATTTTCCAACCCGGCGATCGGGTACGCCGTGGCCGACAAGTATTTCCTCTCCACGACCAACGGCGGCTTTTCCTGGATTCCGAAGATCCTCGACTCGGTGAACACCCTGAACGCCCTGGCATTTCCCTCGCTCAGCAGGGGCTGGGTCGTCGGCAACAACGGCGTGATCACCCAAACCGTCGACAACGGCGCGACCTGGACACGGCTCGCCGACAACGCCACTACCGACCTCTACGACAGTTATTTCCTCAACGGTCAGGTCGGCTGGTGCGTCGGGGCGCTCGGGACCGTGATGCGGACCCTCAACGGCGGCCAGAACTGGATCAAGGACCCGGCCCCGGTGGCAACGTCGCTTCGTTCGGTCTTCTTCACTTCACCCACAGCCGGGTGGGCAGTCGGGGACGCGGGCACGGTCATCCAGACGACCGACGGGTTCAGCTGGTCGGTCGACTCGCTCGGCGCAGGCGGCGCCCTCGCGTCGGTCTACTTCCTCGACGCCTCGACCGGTTGGGTGCTCGGGGAGGAGGGGACCAGGCTGAAAACCACCGACGGAGGAAACACCTGGAATGACGACGACCCCGGCGACACCAATTATTCCTATGTCGCGATGTACTTCGCCGCCGACTCGCTCGGCTGGCTCCTCGGAAACTACGGCGACCTGAACGAACTTACGACCATATTCCGGACGACCAACCGCGGCGCCACGTGGGACTCCGTCGCCCAGGACGCGCGCACACTGCTCTCCCTCTGGTTCACCGACCGGGACACGGGATGGGCCGTGGGTAAATTTCACAGGATCATCAAGACGACCGATGGCGGCCTCACCTGGAGGTCCCAGAACAATCCTTCCCGCGGCAGCGTGCATTTCCTCGACGTCACTTTCACCGACCACCGCAGAGGCTGGCTCACCGGCGGTTCGGGGACCATCCTGCGGACACTCGACGGCGGGAGCAACTGGTTCGAACTCGACTCGAGGACCGACCGGGTGATGTACAGCATTTCCTTCACCGATTCGGTTAACGGATGGGTGGTCGGCGGGAGCGGCACCATCCTGCGCACAACCGATGGCGGCGGCGACCTTCCGCCGGAACCTCCGCCACCCCCCCCGCGGAACGCCAAAGTCGATCACGTCGGACAGAGCCAGCCGAACCCGTTCGTCCCGCGACGGGACGGGGTGGCCTTCCTGCCGTTCAACCTCGGCCAGGAGTCTCCGGTAAGTGTCCAGATCTACGATGCGCTCGGGCAGCTGGTCCGGGTAATTATCGCAGGGACGTTTCCCGCGGGGAGTTACAGCCGCGACAACGGCGCGCCCGGTTGGGATGGACTGGACTCGGGGGGCCAACCGGTTCCGAGCGGGGTCTATTTCTATATGGTCATCACCACCGAATACATCGAGACGCAAAACCTCGTCCTCGTGAGGTAGGGCACTACCCCCACTCCGGGCTTCCGTTTTCTCACGGAGTTCTCATTGAATCCCCCTTGACCGGGCGGCGTCATCCTCCTATCTTGTTCCTCCCTTAATTCCTGGTTCGATTTTTCCGCACGGCGGACCTCCCGCGGACCGCATCGTTCAACAGATCATTCCGGGAGGTGTCCATGCGTCAGTGCAATCCATTTCGTCGTATCGGAGGTCGTGTATTCGTTTTCGCGCTGCTCCTGTTCGTCACGTTCCCCGTCAACGCCCAGCCGCTCTCCCACGTCGTGATCAGCGAGGTCTACGGCGGCGGGGGCAACAGCGGCGCGCCGTTCACGCACGATTTCATCGAGTTGTATAATCCAACGGCATCCGACATCGTGATGGGCGGCTGGTCCATCCAGTACCAGGGGGGAGGGGGGAGTGGACCGTTCACGGCCGTCGCCAAATTCTCGGGGACTATTCGCGCAAACGGTTTCTTTCTCGTCCAGGCGAACCCCGGGAGCGGGGGAGCGGCTCCGTTGCCGTCCCCTGACGCCGTCGCGGCGATCTCCCTGGCCGCCACTGCGGGAAAGATCGCGCTCTGTTCGGACTCGATCCCCGTCGCGGGGCCGGTGGGTCCGGGAGTCGTGGATTTTGTCGGCTACGGCACGGCAAATCTCTTCGAGGGAACGGGCGCGGCCCCGGCGCCCGGCAACACCGTGAGCGTCGAGAGGAAGGCCGACGCCGCCTCGGACGCCGCCTCGATGTCGCCGGGCGGTGCTGACGAACTTTCAGGGAACGGGAGGGACTCGGACGAGAATGGGGCGGACTTCATCCGGAGGGACCCGGAACCGCAGAACGATTCGTCCGGAACGGAAGGCCCGGGAGGAGACGTCGTGGTGATGGTCGCCTACGACGTAAGATGGAACCTCGTCTCGCTTCCGGTCAGCGTCGCGGAACCATCTGCGACAGCGTTGTTCCCGGACGCCGCGACGCCGCTCTACGCGTACGATGGCGGATACCTCGCCGAGACGGTGGCGGTGCCGGGGGCCGGCTACTGGATCCGGTTCGATGGGATGGACACAGTGGCGTTTACGGGACAGGCGACGCACCCGGACACCATCGAACTCCAGCCGGGATGGAATCTGTTCGGATCAATCGCCGAGCCGGTGCCGGTCGATGGGATCGTGCAAATTCCGGACGGTCACATCACCGGGATGATCTTCGGGTACGACGACGGTTATCAGGCGGCAGACACGATTCGCCCGGGGAAGGCCTACTGGGTGCGGTCGGGCAGCGGAGGTTCGATCGTCCTCGCCCCGACCGGGTCGGCCGCGTTGCCGGCCGCCACGTGGGAGCCGTCGCCGGCCAGTCCCGAAGGTCGCAGGCCAGGGCGCAGGGATGATTTACGCAAATAACGCTGGTCCCTCGATGCACCGCAATGACCTGAATTATCCGATGCGAGGTGAGCCGGGTGCCAAGAGGCCGCCCGCATCCGGAGCCGGGAACCGTCTGTAATCCTGAAATAGTCGACGGGGGATATTGACCTTTTTCGCCCAAATGAGTATACTCAAGGTATATCTTTTCCCCCGACACCCGGTGCCCGCCGCCACGGTGCTGTCGCTTCCACCGTTGTCAACTAAGGATATTCCCGATGATAATCCACTTCTACCATTTTTCGATCGCTGTCGTGCTGCTCCTCCTGTGGGGCGCGACCGGTTCATTCGCCCAGATTCCGGCGAACGATTCGTGCGCGGGCGCGGTGCTCGTCACCGGCCTTCCGTTCACCCACTCGCAGAACACCGCTCTGGCGACCCCGAATCCAAACGACCCGATCCTCGCCTGCGCTGATTCCGGCGGAGGGAAAACCGTGTGGTTCACCTTCACGCCGCTTGTGACGGAATACGTGAAATTCAGCACCGCGAACAGCACACCCGCCGCGTACGACGTCGCTCTCGGCCTGTACACGGGGTCGTGCGGCGCCCTCGTCGAAGTGGATTGCGCCGATGACATCGTTCCCGGCACCGTCCGCCAGGCGATCATCGGATATACGGTTCAGTCGGGGGTGACCTACTACGTTCACGTCGCGGAGTGGAACGGAGGGGGGCCCAGCGGCGGCGTTCCGACGGGCGGGAACCTCGTGTTGGACGTCTACCAATCGGTACCCGATCCGCTGTACGCGGGTCCAAAATCGGGATCGGTCGTGGGCGGGGCATCCATCGTTCTGAGCGTGCTCGGAGGGCAGAACGTCCCCTCACCGATCGGCGTCGAACCCGCTGTTGGGTCTTTGAATCCGGCACAGATCCTTTTCCCCGCTCCCGCCGACGTCCACCCGGCCGCTGGCCCCATCGGCTCGAATTTCTTCAAGGACCCGAGCCTCAGCTCGAAGTCCGTGGCAACGGCGCAACCGGTTGTGCTCAAAAACCATATAGGGAACACCAGCACCGGGGCCATCCCTCCCGACCCGATCGTCGCGGTCGGTCCCGGACACGTCATCGGGATGGTGAATTCAAACTTCAACGTGTGGGACAAGGACGGAAACCTGCTCGAGACAAGGAGCCTCAACACCTGGTTTTCGAATGTCGCCGCACCGGTCGGCTTCAGCGACCCGCAGATCCTCTACGATCATTTCACCGACCGCTGGATTATGGCGGGGGGGAATTTCGCCTCCCCGTACAGTTTCCTGATCTCGGTATCCGACGATTCCGACCCCATGGGGACGTGGTACAACTGGTCGCTGCCGGCCGGTCTGGGAGATTCCCTCACCGGTAACCTGCCCGATTATCCTCAGATCGGTTATGACTCGCTGGCGATCTACATAACCTCCCGCGAATTCAACCCGGGTTTCCTCTACTCAAGGGTCCGGATCATCGAAAAAACCCAGCTCTATAACAACGACGCGGGCCCTGTCTCCTGGGATGACATCTGGAACATCGGGGAACCGGACCATCCCTTGATCAAGATCGACGGTGTCCGGCCTTCCATCATCTACGGTTCTCCGGGCGAACACTACCTGGTGAACGCGTCCCCCTACTCTCCGGGCACCTTTTTTAGCGTCTGGAAGATCCTGGATCCGGTCGGGAGCCCGAGTATGACGGGCGAAAACATCTCCGTTGTGGGATACCTCTCGCCGGGAAACGCGAGCCAGCTGGGCGGCGGAACTGCCCTCGAAACGGGTGGCGCCGCGATCCGGCACAAGGCGGTTTACCGCGACAGTTCACTCTGGATGGTTCATTCCATTGCCAGCGGCACCGACAGCGCTTACGCAGCCGTCCGTTATGTCCGGATCAATCCCCACACCTCGACGAACCTCGAAGACGTCGCGATGGGGGCCGAGGGGTTCTGGCACGCCTATCCGGCACTGATGGTGGACGCAGACAAGAACATCATCATCACGTACTCCCGGTCGGGGCTCACCGAGTACCCCGGAGCCTTCGTGGCGGGACATAAGGATACCGACCCTCCCGGACTTTCTCCGAGTATCCCGTTGGCGCAAGGGGTTGGAAACTACAACGTCGTCGGCGGCGGGCGCAACCGCTGGGGTGATTACATGGGGATCGCGCTCGACCCCGCCGATTCGATGGCTATCTGGGTGAACACCGAGTACGCCGTCACGACGAACGACTGGGCCACGAGGATCGCGATGGTGAAGATGGGTCCGCTCCCGGGCGCCTACATCTATTCGAACCTCAACTCGATGTCATTCGGGACAGTGGAGGTCACCGATTCGAGTGACAGCCTCTCGTTCACGCTCACGAACAACGGGATCGACACCCTCGAAGTCGCCTCGATCGACCTTCCGGACTCCAATTTCCACATCATCAACACACCGGCCTACCCGCTGAAGATCGCGACGTTCGAGGTGGAAACGCTCTGGGTGCGGTTCGTCCCGGTTGACCGCGGCTCCTTCACCGATTCGGTGCTGGTGAACAGCAACGACACGGTGCAGCCGGCGTTGAAGGTCGCCGTTTCCGGCAACGGTTTCATCATCGACGCGGCCGCGTCGGGGACGATGTACTCCGGCTCAGGCGTCATCGACCTCGGCAGGATTCGGACGGTCGATCCGATCGACGCCTCCACGACGCCGGTCGGCACCTCAGGGTTCAACCAGCTGGTCAACATCCGGGTCAGGACATCGACGGGTGAGCTGATGGGCCTCGCCACCAACTCGCCGACGACTGCCGCGGAGTACGACGTGGTCAGGGTCAACAGTTCCCTCGGCGACGCGCACACAATTACGACGATCCCGCTCAATTTTCTGAAGGGGATGACCTTCAGGGACGACACGCTCTATGTCGGGAGGATCACCGGTGGCATCTACTCCGTCGATCTGGCCACGGGGACTCCGACCCTTGTCGCCTCGACGGGAAAACAACTCGCCGGCATCGACTTCAACCCCGTCACGGGGGAACTCTGGGCCAGCGTAAAGAGCGGCGTGCCTGTAGACGGAATCTACAAGGTAAGCCTTCCGTCCGGGACGTTGACCCTCGTCGGGACCACTGGATTCGGCGTCCAGACGGTCGACATCGCCTTCGACGCGAACGGCACCCTCTTCGGCCTGGTCGGTACCGGAGTGACACAAAATGAACTGGTCCTGATCGATACGCTTACCGGGGGCGGCACGAAAATCGGTCCGATGGGGACCGCGAGCGTTCAGGGAATCGCATTCCATCCCGATGTCGCGAATTTCGCCTTTGCGTATCATTTCTTCGAGAAGTGGAACCTGATGTCGCTCCCGGTGAACGTGCCCGACCGGTCGATCAGCGGGGTGTTCCCGTCGTCGCTCCTCGACTCCCGCGCCTACGGATACGACGGGGGTTTCGTCCCGACGGACACGATGGAGAACAGGACCGGCTACTGGGCGAAAATCGTCTCCGCCTCGGCCCACAGCATCATCGGGACTCCGGATTCCACCGATTCGATCGCCGTGGCGCAGCGGTGGAACATCATCGGCCCCAACTCATTCATCACGCCGGTCTCATCGATCACCACCGACCCCGGGTCCATCCTTGTGACGAACTTCTACGCCTACGACGACACGGGGTACGTCACCGCCGATTCGCTCATCCCCGGAAGGGGGTACTGGATAAAGTCCAACGCGGCGGGCACGCTCCACCTGAACGTCCCGTCGAACGTCCCCGGCGGATTGCCGAAGGCCTCGGCGAAGGACCTTCTCGCGGACTTGAGCTCCATCCGCATCGAGGATGGCGCGGGGAGATCGCAAACACTCTACTTCGGAAGGCGTAGTGACGGAAGTCCGTCACCGGAGCTCTTCGAACTTCCGCCGGTCCCGCCCGATGCCGGCTTCGACGCGCGGTTCGGCTCCGGTTCGATGGTTGAATTCCACGATCCCCCGGACGCCGCCGCATCGTCCTACCCGGTGAGGATCCTGTCGGCCCGGTACCCGGTGACCATACGATGGGATATCAAGGGGGACCCCGGCACAGTCTACACTCTGGCCTCAATCGCCGGTGAAGACGCCCGCGAATGGGTCGCCGAAATCGAGGGGAGCGGCAGCCGCACGCTCGGCCGGGTGCAGGCGCAGAACCTGACCCTCGTGGCGGGGTCGCGCGGGGTGCCGAAGGAGTTCTCGTTGTTGCAGAACTATCCGAACCCCTTCAACCCGACGACCACCGTCGCGTACACCCTCCCGCGCGCCGGCAGGGTGCGGCTCGTGGTGTATGACGCGCTCGGCGAAGAGGTGTCCACAGTCCTTGACGCTTCGCAGGACGCCGGGCATTATACAACGACGATCTCCGCCGAAAACCTCGCATCCGGGGTATACTTCTATCGCCTGACGGCCGGAGAGTTCAACGCCGTCCGGAAGATGTTATTGATCCGCTGACCCCGGAGAACGCGATGTCCGCCACCTGGCGCTGATATGCGTATCGGGATCGCACTGTTGTGCCTGACCGCGATCCTGGCCGCGGGACTCTCCGCCCAGGCCTGGGTGAAGAAAATCTCGGGACCGGGGCTGGGTAATCCCCTTGCAGTCAACCCGCTGAACCAGGACGTGCTTTACGCGGCGGCCGGCGGCAACCGCGTCTTCGTCAGCCGGGATCGCGGGTACAACTGGGCGAACTACGGCGCGCTCGTCACCGGCGGGGGCATCGTGAAATCTGTCTCCGTCAATCCTGCCGACACCCTGCAGATGCTCGTGGGTATGGAGTCGAGCGTCGGGTTCCCCGACCGCATCATGCGATCCTCTGACGGGGGCCTGACCTGGACCGAGACCTGGTCCGGGAGCTTCTCGTACTACGGCCAGCCTGTCGAATTCTCCGCTTCCCATCCCGACACCGTCTACACCATGGGCCTCGATACGGTCTATCGGTCGATCGATTTCGGATTGACCTGGGACACCGTCTGCACCGGGCGTGGGTTCAACGCCTGGTGTGACGCGTCGCTCCGGCCGGACAGCGCCGCGGTGATGTACGCCGGCGACAATCTCTCCGGCATCTGGAAGACCGCAGACCACGGCTCGTCATGGCGCAAGGTCTATGCGACCCTCGGTGAGATCCCGAGTATCGCGATCGATCCGCTCAACCCGAGGGTGGCCTATGCGAGCAAGTTCGGAGGGGGAGGGGGGATGGTCAAGTCGACGGACTGGGGCGAGACCTGGCATAATATCACGGTTCCCTCTGGCAACCTCGATACCTGGTGGGTGACCTGTTCCCCGGTCCACCCCGGGTATGTGTACTATGGAACCTATTTCGGCGACACGTCAAAGCTCGGAATTTATTTCTCAAGGGATTCCGGTGACAACTGGTCGAAGATCAACGACGGCCTTATGCCGGGCTCTCACTTCAACTATGGCCTCCTCACGCTCGACTCCCTCACCCTCCTGGCGCTCCAGTCGAACGGCATCCATAAATACCAGTACCCGACGGGCATCGACGTCCTCCAGCCCGACGGAGGCGAGGTCTGGCTGGGCGATTCCCAGTATGCCATCACGTGGTCCTCGACCGGCCTCTATCGCGTGCGACTGGAGTATTCGACCGACAACGGCGCTTCGTGGAACGTCATCGCGGACAGCGTGCCCGCCTCGCAGGCGTCGTACCTCTGGGCGACCCCGCCGACCATCTCGGAGTCGTGCCTGGTCCGGATCTCCGACGCCCTGTTCACTTCCACCGCGGGGACGAGCGAATCGTTGTTCACACTCACCGACGCGTACCTCACCGTGAAATCGCCCGACGGGGGCGAGGCCCTCGACGCAGGCTCCGGCGCGACGATCTTCTGGATCGCCTTCAGCCTCGACAGCGTGACAATTGAATATTCGACCGACGGGGGCGCCGGATGGACGTACGTTACCGAAGCCCCGGCGGACGCGGGGGCTTTCGACTGGACCGTGCCCGACGTGACAACACAGACGGGTTTGGTCAGGATACGGGGCGTCGACGATACCTCCATCGTCGACGTGAGCGACTCGACCTTTTCGATCCTATCTCCGGCGGAATTCACCGGATGGCTTCTCGTCACGGACGGCGGATCCGGCGCCGACACGCTCTCCTTCGGGAACCTCGCCGCCGCCACCGACTCGATCGATGTCGGGCTCGGCGAATCCGAGCTCCCCGCAGTGCCCCCGGGCGGGACCTTCGACGCCCGCTGGGATCTGGCCGGCACGAACGGCGTCCGGCGGGACTACCGTGACACACTTGCGGGTCCGGCGGACGAACACCGGTACCGCGCGCGAGCGCAACCAGGCCCGGACGGTTACCCTCTCACCCTCTCGTGGGATCCGGAGAGTCTCAGGGCCGGGACGATCGTCATCCGGGACCTCGCCACCGGCGGAGACCGCCTGAACGCCAACATGCGACGGGACAGCACCCTCCTTGTACCAGACCAGTCAGTCGGCGATCTGGAAGTCCTCCAGTGTCCCGGCTCCGTCGTCACGATCCCGGGGAACGGGGCGTGGGTCCTGATGTCGCTGCCGGTGGAAACCGGCGACCGGCGGGCGGACAGGCTCTTTCCTTTCTCGCCGGGTGGCGCATACGGTTACCGCAACGGGTACCTCCGACGGGACACGCTCAGGCACGGGGAAGGGTACTGGATCCGGACCGAACAGGCCACCCTGACCGGCTGCCCCGTCACAGCCGAAACGATCGCCGTACAGAAGGGCTGGAACATCATTGGCGCCCTCACGGCGGCCACACCGGTCGCCACCATCCTGAGCGTTCCGGAGAGCCTCGTCACCTCGCCGTATTACGGATACACTCCGTCGGGATACCAAATATCCGATTCCCTGGCGCCCGGCGGAGGATACTGGGTGAAGTGCCTGGACAGCGGATCGTTGATCATCACGCAGGCCGTTGTCGCCCGGAGCGAAGCTGCCGCACACGGTTCGAGGGGAAGTATTTCACACTCACTCAATGTCGGAATTGGGTCCGGTGTGTCGACCCTCTACTTTGGGGCCAGGGGGGAGGTTGGGACACTCGATGCCCCGCCGGCACCGCCCGGCCAGGAGGGCGGCCATTCCTTTAAAAATGCGAAAATTGGGGTGTTTCATAGTGACTCCCTGAATTACCCGGTCGAGTATGAAATCGTCCTTAAAAACGGCGAAAGTGAAATAAATTTTTCATGGAATGTAGAAATTCAGGATTTTTTCGATTATATTCTTATTGAGAGGGTCGGCACCCAGGAAGTTTCGAAGGTCCCCCTGAAAGGCGGAGGGAAGGCTGGATATTCGCACACATCCTACTCGAAATTTTTCCTCAGAGTCCAGCCCCGTGGAATCGGTAACGGCGGAATACCTGCCGGGTTTTCGATGGGTCAGTGTTATCCGAACCCCTTCAATCCATCAACCCGGGTTGCGATTGCGCTGCCTTCCGAATCAATCGTTTCAGTGACCGTCTACAACGTTCTCGGAGAGGTCGTTTCGAAAGGGACGGTTCGGCAATATTCCGCCGGTGATCATGTCTTTGAGTGGTCGGCGCGGGGAGATGACGGCATGCCTCTCGGTTCGGGGGTGTACTTCATCGCGCTGACCGCGGTACCGGAGCCGGGGGCAGGCGAGCAGATTCAAAGGACGTTCAGCACTGTTCGAAAAGCGGCACTGATACGCTGAACAAGGCTGTCGCTCGACTGTAACTCAATTGTAACTCAACTGTAACTCTACCGAAATTCAATCGAGATTCAATTGTAACTTGTTGCAACTCCCCGCAGACGATTCGCAGTGTCTTTGACGACAATGAGTATTTTCGACGCGCGCTTCAATACTACCACCGTTCGGTAGATGACATGAGATTTGTGACGACTTTTTTCCTCCTCGTCCTCGTCCTCGTCCTCGTCCTCGTCCTCATCCTCCTTGTACCCACCCGGGCCCCGGCCCAGGGATGGTCCTGCACACCCGACACGACCGTGCCGGTCGTAACCCAGAATGGAAATCAGTGGAACGTCCAGATGGCTTCCGACGCCCATCACGGGGCCGTCGTGGTCTGGCAGGATCGTCGCAACAACCAGAGCGACAAACTGTACGTACAGCGTATCGGCGCGGATGGCTCGACACTCTGGGCCGACGGCGGAATTCCCCTCGCTTCGACGGGCGGCTACCAGTACTATCCTCAAATCGTCGGCGACGGGGCGGGCGGTGCCTTCGTCGTATGGCAGGACAACAGGGACGGAACCAGTTACGATATCTATCTCCAACACGTTTCGGCCGCCGGCGAAATGCTCCTGCAAGATGACGGCCTTCCCCTGTGCGCGGCCACCGGTCACCAGTATTACCCGAAAATCGTCCCGAGCCCGGGGGGCGAGGTGATCGTCGCCTGGCAGGATAAGCGAGCGGGCAATTTCGACATCTACGCACAGAGGGTCAACGTGTTGGGCGACCTCCTCTGGACCCCGAACGGGATACTCGTCTGCAATACTGAATTCGACCAGGTCGACCCGGTGGTGACTGCCGACGGGAGCGGCGGGGCGGTCGTTGCGTGGAGCGATTACCGGGGCGCGTCGGGTTTCACCGACATCTACGCGCAGCGCGTGAAGTGGAACGGGGGGAACGCGTGGAAACAGAACGGCGTCCCGATCAGCCAGGCCACGAACAATCAGTGGAATCCCCAGATCGTGATTGACGGGGAATCCGGCGCCCTCGTGGTGTGGCAGGACCGCAGGAATTCATTCTACGACCTCGTCTACGCGCAGCGCGTCGATTCGAACGGGACGAGGACGCTCCCGGAAAACGGGACACCCGTCGCGCCGGTGGAGGCGAACCAGTATTATCCGAAGGTGACGTCCGACGGTTCGGGCGGCGTCGTTGCCGTCTGGCAGGACAACCGCGGCGGAACCGACTACGATATCTACGCGCAACGCATGAACGGCGCCGGGCAGATGCTCTGGTCCCCAGGCGGGAAGGCCCTCTCGGTCGCGACCGGGCACCAGTACTATCCGCAGATCGTCCGGGACGGCGGGAGCTGCGTGGTCGCGTGGCAGGATCGTCGAAGCGGCTCCTATGACATTTTCTCTCAGCGCGTCGACCTGACGGGCATATCCCGTTGGGACTCGAACGGTGTGACGGTTACGAATTCTCCCAACGATCAGTACATCCCGCAACTCGCCGGCGACGGACTCGAAGGTGCGGTCCTTGCCTGGGCGGACTTCAAGCTGGGGACGGGCTCCACCGATATCTTTGCCAATCGCATCGGGTCCAACGGGTTGCTCGCCGGCGGTTGTTTCAGGACGTTCAACCAGGACAGCCTCGCGAAAAGGGGAGTCCGCATCCGGAAAACGATCAGCCTGATGCCGAACGAAGGTAACGTCCGGGATACGGTTTTCGGTCGGGGCGTGTTCTCGCACGGGTTGGTCGTCGGCCACGAACGGTACGACAGCTCCGACCACTACGGTTGGATTTACTACAAGAAGAGCTATTACATCCGCAGGACCCTTCCCCAGATCGGCGAGTCGCGTGGATTCGACCGGAAGTATGACAAACCCTTCCTGGGGATTCTGAAAAACCCGAGCCTCTACCGCTACAACAACGCGACGGTCGGAGAGCAGATCGCGCTCAAGCTTAACATCGCCGCAAGCGACGTGGGCATCACGCCGGCATCCCTGGGCGACCTGAAATACCGTGACGAATCGAATCCGGGCGATCGTTTGAACGGTCTCAGCTTGCGGGACCTGGTGCTCCGGGTCGACAGCATGCTCACCAACTGGAGGGCGTACCCGGGTCTTGATTATAACCAGATCGGGAGCACCTTGCGCAGGATCAATCACGCGTTCGACGGCCCGATGGATACGATTTCCCTTCGACCGATGACGATCGCTCCCACCAACACGCTCTTTTCGCTGAATTTCCTGGTACCCAACACCGACCCTCCGGCTGAAATTCCCCGGTTTGTCGCGGCGGAGGGCTTACCGGACGAAGAGAACGGCTTCCGCCTCGCGCAAAACTATCCGAACCCCTTCAATCCCACGACGACCATCGAATTCAACGTCGCCACCCCCTCCCTGGTTTCCCTCAGGATCTATGATCTCACAGGGCGCGAGGTTGCTTCGCTCCTCGACAACGATCAGCTCGACGAGGGTTTCCACGCAGTCGATTTCGACGCCAACAACCTCTCGAGCGGCATCTATTTTTACAGGATCATGGCCACCCCCCGGAACGTGGCGGAGAAATCGCTCACGCTCGTCCGGAAGATGGTCCTTCTGAAATAGTCAGCTTCTCCCCCCCTAAACAGGAGTCATCATGAGACCTGGGAGATCCATTTCTCTCATCGCCATTGTGTCGTGCGCGTTCCTCGCGGACACCGCCCAGGCGCAGCTGGCCCGGCAATGGGTTTCCAGGACCACAGGGACAAACAAGACGGGCAGTAATGCCGCCGTTTCGGTGATCGTCGACGATTCAGGGTATGTCTACGCCGCCGGCTGGATGGACAACAAGCCATCCGGCATTGATTTTGCCGTCGCGAAATACAACTCCGACGGCATCCGACTCTGGGTCAGGAATTATCAGAATGGCGTCGGCGAGGACCGAGGCGCCGCTCTTGCGATCGATACGGCCGGGAACGTCTATGTAACCGGGATGAGCGCCGGCGCAGGATCGGGCTACGACATCGCCACGGTGAAGTACGATGACCTCGGCAACGAGATCTGGAACGTACGGTACAACGGCACGGGAAACGGGGACGACGGCCCGTCGGGAATTGCAGTCGACGATTCGATGAACGTTTTCGTTTCAGGATGGAGCGCCGGTCTATCGGGCGGGTTGGATTACGCCACGCTCAAGTACAATTCCGCCGGTGTCCAGCAGTGGGTGAAACGATACGACGGACCGACGAACGGCCTCGATAGCGTGACGGCGATGGTCCTCGATGGGTTCGATGGCCTCTTCGTGACCGGTACGAGCCAGGACACGATCAACGGGTACCAGACGATCAGCTATAATCCCGGCACCGGCGATTCGCTCTGGGGTGCGCGGTATATGTCCACGACGGGTTCGAGCGTCGCGAGGGCCATGGTGTTGCGGGCTTCGACGGAACTGTACGTCACCGGCTCGAGCGCGACCGATTCGTCCGGATACGACATGCTCACCCTGCAGTACGACGCGGTGACCGGTGCGACGGGCTGGGAAAACCGCTATGACGGTCCTGATCACCTGGATGACGACGGCGTCGGCATCGCCCTCCAGTCGAATACGCGCGTGTTCGTCACCGGGAAGAGCGTCCGGCCCGGCGCGTTCACCGACGTGACGACGATCCGCTACAACCAGAGCAACGGGGCGGAGAACTGGGTCGCAGTGCATAGCGGCGTCGCCAACGACGACGACGCCGGCGTTGCCGTCGTCGGAGGGAATAACTCCACGGTGCTCGCCTCGAGCGTCGGGTCCGGCACCGGACACGACGTGAAGCTCATCAGGTTCAACAACGGCGGCAACGAACAGTGGAACATCCGGTACAACGGACCGGCGAACAGCGAGGATATTCCGTACAGGATGCACCAGCTCGACGGCGCCGTGTACGTGGCAGCCTCGAGCGTCAAACCGAAGGGCAAGGGTACCGATTTCGTCGTGATCAAGCACGTTGATCCTGACGAATTGAAATACAGGACGATCCGTCAGGCCGATATCATCGGAAAGGGCGTGAGCCTCAAGTCGGAGGTGTCCGTCCCTAACTTTGCCAACCTCCGTGATGAGGCGTTCGCCGCCGCCTATCCCAAGATCAAGAAGGGTTTCCCCGGGGCGCCGGGAGGGATGGTCCTCGGCCAGGCCAGACCGGACAGCGACGAGACGTTCGGGTGGATCAGGATGAGCAAGGGCGTGAACATATCCAAGTTCATTCCCCAGACCGGACCTTCGGACTATTACACCACGTTTGGCGGCAATCCGTTCATCGGCGAAAAGAAGAATCCGAAGCTCGACAAATACAACAACAAGACGCTCGGCGAGCTGATCGCACTGAAGATCAACATCGGCGCCAGCGATGCCGAAGTGACGCCCCCGATGTTCGGCGACCTCACGTACGACGACGCGGATACCGCCAATCCCTACAACGGCATGACCCTCCGGGGGATCGCCGCGGCGGCGGACAATTATCTCACGTACGGTGGCCGGTATGAACCGATCAACTGGACGACCCTCGACACGACGCTCGAGAAGATCAACGGAGCCTTCTACGGGTCACTGACCGTCATCTCGAAGGTGCCGTTGATCACGACAGGCGTCATCAGCATCGACAGCGTTGATTTCCTCCAGGCTGCCGTTGCGCCGCTGTTGGAACCGCTGAATTTCCCGCGTGAACCGGTCGCGGCCGTGCCGTTGGACTATGAGCTTTACCAGAATTACCCGAACCCGTTCAACCCTTCCACGACGATCGAATTCGCCCTCAGGACCGACGCCCTTGTGAGCCTCACCGTCTACGATATGCTCGGGCGTGAAGTGGCCAGGCTGCTCGACGCCGAACCGTTGGAGCAGGGCGTCTCGGAAGTGGAGTTCGATGCCCTCGGTTTTTCGTCCGGGATCTACTATTATGTCCTCTCCGCCGGGGACGGAGGCTTCCGGCAATCGAAGAGGATGCTGCTCATCAAGTGACAAATCACCAGTCGCTGCGGCGACAGCGGCCCGGGACCATCCTTCGTCCCGGGCCGTTTCATTTTTCCGGGTGGGAACACCGTCCCCGGCCCCCTCAGGTTGCCTTTCGCTGGTGATTTTAATATGTTTACGGCAGACCTCACCTACGCACCCGGGGATTGAACAGTGCCCGCTCCAAAAACATCCGTCCTGATCGCCCTTCTCTCCCTCGCTGGGGTTGCGCAATCGCAGACCGTCCCTGTGCGTTCCGCCTTCAGAATCGCCGTCGACATCGCCCGGTTCGCTGGCCCTGACTCGTTGACGCACCTTGAGGTGTATTACGGGGTCTCCGAGGCCAGCCTCACGTACAGGGGGGACTCGACCGGATTCATCGGCGCGTTGACGATGAGCCTTCAGGTAGTCGACTCCACCGGGGTCGTGGATTCGAGGCAGTGGGTCCTTCCGAGGGTGATCCGCGACAGCGCGGAGTTCGCGACACCCAGGAATATCCTCAGCTTCGAAACCCTGACCCTCCGCCGGGGCGAATACCGGCTGTCCCTGGTGGGCGCTGACTCGCTCGATCTCTCGAGGGCCGACACGGTGTCGATGCCCGTGAGTGTACGGGGTTTCGCGCCGCAGGTGGAGGGGCTCAGCGACATCGAACTCTGCTCCCGGATCACGCCGTCCGGCGACAAGAGCTCGCCGTTCTACCGGAACACGCTTGAGGTCATCCCGAACCCATCCAGGCTGTTCGGGCAGGGGCTGCCGGTCGTTTATTTTTACGCTGAAGTGTACAACTTGAACCTGACGCCGGGGCCGAACGTTGTGCTACGTGCGGCCATCCTCGATAACCACGGTACGGAGGTAGTCTCCCAGGCGAAGAGCAAACCCAGGACCTTCCAGTCGAGCGCGGAATACGGGTCGATGAACATCGCCTCGCTCCCCGGGGGGAGTTACCGTTTCTTCATCTCACTGCTCGACTCCTCCTCGGTCCCGCCACGCCTGCTTGCGAGCTCGGAGAAGAAATTCTTCGTCTATAACCCCGGTATCGGGGAACAGGCGGCTCCTTCCGCGGCGGATCGGCAGGATAGGATCTTTGCCTTCATGACCGAACCGGAGGCCGACGACGAAATCCGCAAGATCAGGTACCTGACCACGGAACCGGAACGCGCTCAGATCGAGAAGCTCGCCGACCTCGGCGCGAAGCGAAATTTCCTCAGGACGTTCTGGTCCGGGAGGGAATCTGAGCCGGTTGCGGGTCCGGCGGGAGCCCGGGAGATGTACCTCTCCAGGATCCGCGAGGCAGACGGAAAATACGCGGAGAGGAACCGGGCGGGATGGCTCTCAGACAGGGGGAGGGTGTCGGTCGTCTACGGCGAACCGGATGACGTCGAACGTCACCCCAGCGAAACCGAGGCCCATCCATACGAGATCTGGGAATATCGATCGCTCCAGGCGGGAGCCGTCTTCATTTTCGTCGACAATCTCGGTTTCGGCTCGTACCGCCTCGTCCATTCCACGCACCTGGACGAATTGCGGAACGAAAACTGGTTCGAATCGGAGGCAGCGATACGGTGAACCGGATCTCACACCGTGTCGAGTATTTCTTCTTCTGGCTATTCAGGGGCGCTCTGCTCCTGATGCCCTTCCCATGGATCCAGCGGACCGGGCGGTTCCTGGGGGGCGCCTTCTACCGCGTGATGCCCGCTCGCAGGGCGATCACGCTGGACAACCTGCGGCACGCCTTCCCCGGGTCGACCGAGGCCGGCCTGAAAACCATTGCGAAGGGGGCCTTCGAGAACTTCGGAATTGCGATGTCGGAGTTTCTCTGTTTTTCAAAACTCGATCGACCCGGGTTGGAGACCCTCCTGCATTTCAACGAAAACCGCCCGCACTTCGAGGCGATCGCCCGCGGAGGAGCGCTCATTTACCTCACCGGACATTTCGGAAACTGGGAGCTCTCGGGTGTCGGGAGCGCGGCCCTGTCGGGCGTTCCCTACCTCGTCATCGTAAAGACCCAGTCGAACAGGCTGGTCGACCGGGTCGTCACTTCGCTGCGATGTAGTTTCGGAAACAATGTGGTGCCGATGGACCGGGCGATCCGGGAGTGCCTGACGACCCTGAAGAGCGGGGGCGTCGTGGCGCTTGCCCCCGACCAGAGCGCGTCGAGGGAGAGCGATTTCATCCCATTTTTTGGCCGGGAAGTGGCCACCTTCCGTGGTCCGGCGGCGTTCGCCCTGAAGGCCGGGGTGCCGGTGATGATGGGATTCGTCATCCGCCGACCCGACTACACATACGATTTCGTCCTCGAGCAGGTACCCGGCGCCGATCTGGTTGGCGCCACCGATGAAAACGTGAGAGAGCTGACGCGTCGTCACGTCAACGTCCTCGAACGGTACGTGCGGTTGCACCCGGATCACTGGCTCTGGATGCACCGGCGCTGGAAGCACATCGTTCCGCCGGAGGGTGTTGAGGGGAGCGGTCATGACGGTCCCTGACCCCGTCCTGATCGTCCAGACGGCGTTCCTCGGGGATGTGATCCTCACGCTGCCGGTGGCACAGGTCCTTCGAAGAAACGAACCGGACCTGAGGATCGATATGATGGTGGTTCCCCGGACAGCCGGAGCAATCACCGGGCACCCGGACCTCCGTCGGACGCTCGTCTACGACAAGCGTGGAGCCGACTCCGGAGTGGGGGGCTTCCTCCGGATCGTCCGGGAGGTGAAGCGGGGCGGCTACGGCTGTGCCATCATTCCGCACCGCTCGTTACGCAGCGCGCTCCTCGCCAGGGCGGCCGGGATCCCCGTCCGTGTCGGTTTCGATGCCAGCGCCGGGAGGATGCTGTTCACCCGGACCGTGTCATATGAAAAAGACATTCACGAGATCGACAGGAACCTCCGGTTGCTTGAAGGGATCGGACTCGGGCGTTCCGCAAGGGTAGCCCCCCTGATCGCGCCAGGAGAAGCGTCGAAAACCGCGGTCGCCGGATTTCTCTCCGGGAGCGGCGGCGCGCGGGGGCGAAGGATCGTCGCGATCGCCCCCGGTACCCTCTGGAACACGAAGCGGTGGCCGGGGGAGCGATACGCGGCAGTGGCGGACGGGTTGGTGAAACTCGGCTACCTGGTCGTGCTCATCGGCGGGCCAGAGGATCTGGCATTGTGCGGGAGCATCGCCGGGGGGGCGGTCGGGGGCGCCGGCATCCTCAACGCCTGCGGCAGGTTCGACGTTCGCGGATCCGCCGAACTGATCCGTCAGTCGGTGCTTCTCATCTGCAACGACAGTGCGCCGCTCCATCTCGCGACGGCGGTGGGTACGCCGGTTCTCGCCATCTTCGGGGCCACGATCCCTGGGTTCGGTTTCGGTCCGATCGGAGTGCGCGACACCGTGATGGAGACCGGCGGTCTGTCGTGCCGCCCCTGCAGCATCCACGGCGGTGACCGTTGCCCCATCGGGACCTTTGAGTGCATGCTACGGATCACCCCTCAGATGGTCCTGGACGAGGTTGCCTCGATGACCGGGGGGGAGTGAAGGGATGGAAAAGCGGGTTTGCGAGCAGATCCGGATCGGCGCCCCTGGAGACTTGAATTCCGCGGTACACCGGGCAGCAGTCGTTCTCGGCGAAGGCGGGGTGCTCCTCTATCCGACGGACACGCTCTACGGATTCGGTTGCCTTGCCGGAGACGTGGCCGCCGTGAGAAGGATCTATGCCATCAAGGGGAAACCGGAATCGAAACCCAGTCTCGTCCTGGTGGATTCTGTGGAGATGGCGATCGGAATGTCCGACGGGGTCTCGCCCCTCGCTCGTCACCTGATGGATATCTTCTGGCCCGGCCCCCTGACTCTCATCCTGAGGGCAGCGCCGGGAGTCGAGGGTCTCCTGACGGCCGGAACAGGGAAGCTGGGTGTCCGGTTACCGGCGGACGAATTCTGTCGGCGGCTTTCGACCCGTTGCGCCTCGCCGCTGGTGTCGACTTCAGCCAACCGGTCCGGCGTTCAGCCGGAAGGCGATTATCCTTCGCTCCTGCGGGAGTTCGGGGGGGAAGTGGACCTGGCCGTGGATGGAGGAGTACGGAGATCCGCGCCTTCGACGATCGCGGATGTCTCGGACGGTACACTCACCATCGTGAGGGAGGGGGCCGTTTCTGCGCTCGAATTGACCAGGGCGATCTCCGGCAGACCTTGATAATAGGGATGAAAAAGTGTAAATTACATGTCTATTTCCATAAAAAACTGCGCCCGTAGCTCAGATGGATAGAGCGACAGCCTCCGGAGCTGTAGGTCGCGCGTTCGAATCGCGCCGGGCGCACTTCAACCAATTAAAGGAAAAATCGCCGTGTTGACACCGAAAAAGAAGCTCGCCAAGAAAGAGATCAAGCAGGACACACTCCTGACGACGTACGTCAAGACCACCGGATTTTACTACGATAACAAGAAATATGTCAACTACGCCCTGACGGCGATGGTCATCGTCATCGCGGCGACGGTCATCTTCATCAACAACCGGCGCTCCAACAACGAGATGGCCGGCGCTCAACTCTCACGCGTCATTACCGTGATGGACGGCGCCCCGGCCGATCAGGGGACCGTGAGGGTCGCGATCGACGGGAGGCCCGAGCAGGGGCTGATGGGGCTGAAGTCGATCGTGGACAATTATGGCGGTACCGACGCCGGCGACCTTGCACGGTATTACCTGGGGGGCGCCTACTATCGCCTCGGTGACTATGCGAACGCTCTCGATCAGTACGACAGCTATTCCGCCGGGGATAAACTCCTCGACGCCGGCGCCAGGGCCGGAGAGGCGGCCTGTCACGAGGCGATGAAGCAATACTCCGAAGCGGCGGACCTCTACGAAGACGCGGCCAGGATCTATCCTGACGGTGTGTCGGCCCCGGAACACCTCAACTCCGCGGCGAGGTGTTACGGCGCGGCCGGAGAGCGGGAGGAGGCCGTGAAACTGATGAAAAAGCTTAAGGAAGAGTACCCGAAATCGACATACGCGCGGGAGGCCGACAGGCTGATCACACGGTATTCGCTCTAGACCCGGCCGTCGCAGCGACCCGGAAGCCTGACCCGCGGGCGACCCGGACCGAACAATGCTGACACTGCGGAAAAATCTGGTCCGGGACATTCTCCAGATCGCGACTCCCGCGATCGCCGGCCTCTCGTCACAGATGGTCGTCTCCGTGGTGAATACAGCCATGGTCGGGCGGCTCGAGAATACCGAAGTCCAGCTCGCGGCGATGGGCCTGGGGTTCCTCGGTTCCTGGGCGATCGCAAGCCTCTTTTCGAGCCTGAGCACCGGCACCCACGTGTACGTCGCCCGGCGGCACGGAGAGGGAGACCACAGGGGGGTCGGAGAAGTCCTCAACAATTCGCTCGTCGTTTGCCTCTTCCTGGGCATCGTGTCCGGCATCCTCGGTTTCATGTTTTCCTACGACATCCTCAATTTTTTCTCTGCCGACCAGGCCGTCGCGGTCGCAGGGTCGGAGTATATGAAGTACCAGTTCATCGGACTCCCGTTTTTCCTCCTGATCGTGTCATACCGTGGCTTCTTCTTCGGGATCGGCCATACGAAGATTTTCATGTTCTCGGCCATCATCGTCAACGTCTTCAACATCCTGTTTAATTATGTGCTCATCTTCGGGGCCTTCGGCTTTCCCCGGATGGAGCTCGCGGGCGCCGGGCTCGGATATTCGCTCAGTATGGCCCTGGGATGGCTTTTTTTCGTCGGTGTAACATTTCTCGGGGATTATCGAAAGAAATATCAGTATTACTCTCATTTCCGCATCTCGAGGGAGACGATCGCCCAGATAGTCAAAATATCCATTCCTGTGTCGCTCCAGAACATCCTGATCCTTCTTGGGTTCCTCTCGTTCGTGGCAATCACCGGCTGGATCGGCACGGTGGAACAGGCGGCCACCAACGTCGTGACATCGGCGATTTTCATATCCCTGATGCCGTCGTTCGGTTTCGGCATCGCCGCGCAGACGCTGGTCGGTCAGTCGCTCGGAAAGGGCGACGTGGAGGGCGCCCACGCGTACGGCTTCGAGACGGCGAAGCTGGGGACAATCTTCACCCTCGCGGTTGGCCTGATCTTCTGCCTCGTGCCGGACCTCATCCTGATCATCATCACGACAAACGCTGAAGTCATCGACGTCGCCAGACCGATCCTCCGGATCGCCGGGATCGCCCAGGTGTTCTACTCGTCGGGCATCATTTTTGCGAACGCCCTGCAAGCCGGCGGCGCGACAGTCTATGTGATGTGGGTGGAAATCCTGACCCACTGGATCATCTTCCTTCCCCTGACGTACGTCTTCGGTATCGTGCTGGGATGGGGGGTAACGGGCTCGTGGCTCGCCCTCCCGGTGTACATTGTCGCCTACTCGACGATGAACTTCCTGAAATTCAGGTCTACCAGCTGGATCAGGGTCAAACTCTGACGCGGGCCGCCATGACCGATCGTAGAATCAGGCTGAAGAAGGCACTCCTCCTCTCGGTGAGCGGGTTCCTGTTCATCGCGAAGTTCGTGGTCGACGTCGTGGCCTCGAAGCTGGACGTCGAGCTTGGCGCCCTCACGATCCTGCAGGCGCTGCTCGTCGTCGGGGCCTTCCTCTCACTCTATTTTTACATCGAGACCGTCTGGCGCCGCGACCAGAACGTCGTGCGGAAGCTCGGGTTCGCGCTGGTGCTGACGCTCGTGGTGGGGCTGGCGGGGTTGGCGCTGTACGGCGTGTCCTCGACGGGCTTTGTAATCAAGAACGAAGTCGCCCTCCCCGAGGGGTTCGAATCGGTGGTGTTCGCGAACATCTACGCCGTGGTCTTCGGGACGACGTCGCTCTTCATCCTCCTCACGCTGCGCGACATCATCATGTCCAAGCGGAAGAAGGAGACCAAGCGGAACTTCAGGTTCTTCCTCGTCCTCCTGCTGACGACCATCGCCATCACAGTTCCCTACCGGCCGTTCGAATCGGATCTGCTCATCGCCGTTAGCTTCGGCCTCACCGTCGGGGCGATCCTCCTGAATTCCTTCCGGCTCTCCTGGATCGTCTACCTGTCGAAGCGGGAGAAGCTGCTCACGATGGCGTTCAGCTTCATCCTCTTCGCGCTCTACGTTCCGATCTACGTGGCATCCGTTGATGACAGTTCGGTGATCGCGCAGTCGCTCACCTACTACTCCCGCCAGCTCTCCACCGCGGTGGCGGCCATGGACCTGTTCGCGGCGATCTATTTCGGTATGACCTTCGTCAGCACGCTGTTCCACCTGCCGACAGCCGAGGCATACGACCGGAAGAGCATCGAGGTCCTCTCGCTCCACAACCTCGGCAAACTGGTGACGAGGGTCTTCGACTTCAACGAGCTGGTCGACCTGGTGACGAAGATGACCCTCGAGGTTTGCGAGGCGGAGAGCGCGTGGCTCGAGGTGATCCCCCGGGACGCGGCCCAGGCCCGCGGACACGACCGGGCGGCCCCCGCGCCGCCGGCGTTCCGGACTGTGGCGTTGCAGAACATCTCGATCGGGGAGATCGAGGAGATCACCGGGATGAACGACGGCTCACTGAGGCGCCTCGTGATCGACGGCCGGAAGCCGGTGGTGATCGACCAGGTGAGGGAGGATGGGCGGACCAGGCACATCAGGAACATCGGCAAGAAGATCCACTCGATGGTGATCGTGCCCCTGGTGTCGCACGACGACGTGATCGGCGTGCTCTACGCGACGAAAACCATGGATTTCGGGTTCGACCGCGAGGACGCCGACGTCATCTCGGCCTTCGCCGACCAGGTGACCATCGCGCTGGAAAATTCGAGGCTCATCGAAAAATCGCTCGAGCGCGAAAGGTTGATGCGCGAGATGCTCCTCGCGCAGGAAATGCAGCGGAAACTCCTGCCGCAGGAGCTGCCGTCCCTCCCGGAGATCGAGATCGAGGCGCTGTCCACCCCGGCTTTCGAAGTAGGGGGCGATTACTACGATTTCACGATGCTCGACGACGACCACCTGGGGGTGATCGTCGGCGACGTCTCAGGGAAGGGCGTTTCGGCCGCGTTGTTCATGGCAGAGATGAAGGGGATCTTCCAGGCGCTCAGCAAGCTCCACCGGTCCCCGAGGGAGTTCCTCTCCCAGGCCCATGCCGCGCTTCTCGGGACGATGGACAAACGGACCTTCATCAGCCTGATCTACTCGATCATCAACATCAGGACGGGAACGATGCGCGTGGCCCGCGCCGGCCACTGCCCGATGATCCTCCTCTCCAAGGACGGGACGCGGCTCATCAAGCCGACGGGCCTCGGCGTGGGGATGGGTTCGAAGGAATTCTTTGCCCGCACGATCACCGAGGACGAAATCCGGCTCTGCGACGGCGACATCGCCGTGTACTACACCGACGGCATCACCGAGGCCCGGCCCGAGGGCGGTGAGGAGTTCGGATATGAGCGACTCGAGGAGGTCATCGCCCGATCGGGACGAAAGAGCGCCCTCGACATGCGCGATGACATCGTGCGCGCCGTCGACATCCACATGCACCACAGGCCCCCCGAGGACGACCTCACGATCGTCGTCCTGAAATGGAAAAAAATAGACGGCAACGCAACCTGATACATGGCACCATCAACCAAAGGACCCGGTATGAGCTCATTTAAAATTGAACTGCGGGAAACGAACGACGTGAACGTCCTCGACCTGAAGGGGTACCTCGACGCCCACACCGCGCCCGAACTGGAAAAATCGTTCCAGTCGCTGATCGACAGGAACAGGTACCGGATCGTGGTGAACTGCGCCGATCTGACCTACATCAGCAGCGCCGGCCTCGGGGTTTTTATGGCGTACATCGAAGACGTCAGGAGGAACAAGGGGGATATCAAGCTGTCGAACATGTCCCCGAAGGTCTTCAACGTCTTCGACCTCCTCGGATTCCCGCTTTTGTATGAAATCACGAACGACGAAGCCGAGGCGATTCGCAAGTTCCAGGCCGGCGCGAAGTAGGACGATCATCGATCATCCAGGCGAACGCATGAACGCCAGACAAAAACCGGCCAGCACCCACCTGAAGATCAAGAGCCGCACCGACCGGCTCCGGGAGGTGAGGGACTTCGTCTCCGCTTGCGCCCGCGATCTCGGGTTCCGCGACGACGCGGTGCACAAGATCGCCCTCTGCTGCGACGAGGCCTGCACGAACGTGATCAAGCACGCCTATGCCAATTCCCCCGACCGGGAGATCGACATCAGGGTCATACCGGGAGAGAAGGAAATCGAGATCGTAATCACGCACGACGGAAAATCGTTCGATCCGGACAACATCAAGGCGCCCGACATGAAGGAGTACCTCGCGCACTATCGGAAGGGAGGCCTCGGCCTGCACCTCATTCGTTCACTGATGGACAGGGTGTACTACCGCCAGGGGGACGGCGCGACATACGAGGTGCACCTCGTGAAACTGCTCCCCAAGGGCTGAGACAGCCCCCCCCGGACGATGAAACGAACCTCCGCGACAATCCCGCCTCCGTCGTCGTCTTCCCAGGAGATGGAGCGACGGTTCGACTTCCGCTCGCTCTTCGAATTCAGCTCCATCATCAACTCGTCCACCGACCTCACGTTCATCCTGGGGCACCTGCTCCTGACGGTGATGGGCAAACTCCTGGCCTTGCGCGGCATCGTACTGCTCGGTAGCGAGGAGGAGGGATTCAGGATCCAGAACGTCCGCGGGCTCAAGCCCGACCTCGTCGGCACGGCGATGAAAATGAAGCGCATCCCCAGGCGAATCATCCGGTGCGGGGACACCGACGCGAGGAAATACCCCTGGGTCAGGGCGTTTCGCTCACACGGGATCCAGACCCTCATCCCGATGACGGAGGGGGTCCGCATCGTGGGCCTGCTGGGGTTCTCGTCGAGCGCGCTTGGGCGGGAGCTCACCGCGCAACAGGAAGAGTACCTGATGTCCCTTGCGAACATCGCCGCCACTTCGATCGTGAGGGCCACCGCCTGGTCCGATGTGGACGCCGCGAACAGGAAGCTCAGCCGGAAAATCCAGGAACTCAACACCCTGTTTGAGTTGAGCAAGGAGCTGAACGCGGTCCTCGACCCGGAGCGGATGGTGAAGTTGTTGATGTTCTCGGTGATGGGCCAGATCGGCGCCCATAAGTGCTTTCTCTCCCTCGTGCGCGAGGGACGGTTCGTGCACGTGCTCAAACGGATCGACGCGGATGTACCTGAGGACCTCGTCCCCTACCTCATGGGGATGAAGGAGTCCCGGACGGTGGAAACCCTGGAGCGATCATCCGATCGCGCGACGCGGCGACACCTCGAGGGTCTCGGCATCCAGGCGGTGATCCCCCTCAGGGCCCAGAACGAACTGAAGGGTGTGTTTGGGGTCGGGGGGAGGATGAACGACATACCGTACGCCCAGGCGGACCTCGATTTCCTCTCCTCCCTCGGCAATCTCGCCGTCATCGCTCTCGAGAACACCCGGCTCTTCCGGGAGGCGCTCGAGAAACAGAAAATGGAGGATGAGCTGCTGATCGCCAAGGAGATCCAGAAAGGGTTGCTCCCGGCCGACCTGCCGGACCTCCCCGGCTACGCGATCTCGGCCGTCAACATCTCCTCCCGGCAGGTGGGTGGGGATTACTACGACGTTATTCCGCTGGGTGTGACCAGGTGGGTCATCGCCATCGGGGATGTCTCGGGCAAAGGCACGCCGGCATCACTGCTGATGGCCAGCCTGCAGGCATCGATCAGGGCGCTCGTGCCGCTCGGGTTGACCCTCTCCGAGCTCACCGGCAGGGTCAACGACCTGATGACGCAGAATACCACCCAGGGGAGGTTCATCACCTTCTTCTGGGGGATCCTCGAGCCCGGGACGGGGAGCTTCACCTACGTGAACGCCGGACACAACCCGCCGATCCTCTGCCGCAACAACGGGAGCCTCGAACGGCTCGACGACGGAGGCCTGATTCTGGGGGTGATGCCCACGATGCGCCCCTATGAGCAGGGGACGGTAACGCTGGAACACGGCGACACCATCTGCCTCTACACCGATGGCGTCACCGAGGCGATGAACCCCGCGGGGGAGGAGTTCGGCGAGGACAGGCTCGACGCGATCGTACGCGACTCGCGGACAGTGCCGCTGGACGCACTCAGACGGTCGATCGTGGATGCCGTGACCGGCTGGAGCGTCACCGGCGTTCAGACGGACGACATCACACTCGTCCTGCTCCGCAGGACGGTCTGAGGGCGACGGAGGCCGCGCGATGGAATCGAATGAACCTGTCGGACCCTTTGCGCCTCCCGCCACGATTCTCCCGGCGGTTCGCTGGGCGGAAGACGTCCTGAGGAAGGGGAGGATCGACGAAGCCAGGCTCACCGCGGAACTGCTGATGTGCCATCTCCTCGGTTGCGGTCGAATCGGCCTCTACGTCGAATTCGAAAAAATGATGACCGGGACCGAGGTCGACCTCTTCGTCGGGCTCATCAGGCGACGGCTCACCCACGAGCCGCTCCAGTTCATCACCGGCCGTGCCAATTTCATGGGCCTCGACCTGACCGTGGACCGGCGGGTGCTGATACCGCGTCAGGAGACCGAGGTCCTCGCGGAGGAGATGCTCGGATACTGCCGCAGTCGGGGCACATCTCCGGTGCGGGTCCTGGATGTCGGCGTTGGCTCCGGCAATATCGCCGTGGCGATCGCACGATACCACCCGCAGGCGGCCGTGGTCGGCGTCGACGTCAGCGCTGATGCCCTCGATGTCGCACGGACCAACGCCCGGGAACACGGTCTGGAGGGGAGGATCTCGTTGGTGCGGGCCGATATTCTCAGGGACGAGCTGCCGTTCCACACGGATTCCTTCGACGCGATCGTATCCAACCCTCCCTACATACCGTCAGCCGATATGCCGGGTCTCGACCCCGAGGTGCGACTCTTCGAACCGGAGCTCGCAACCACCGACGGAGGCGACGGGCTCTCATTCTTCAGGCGACTCGGGGAGCTGGCGGGCGTCCTTCTGGTTGAAGGGGGCATCCTGATGGTCGAGACCGCCTACAACCAGGCGAGGGCGGTCGAACGGATTTTTCAAGGGTGTTCCCTCCGCGCAACGGGGGTGGTGCGCGACCTCTCGGGCATCGAACGGGTGGTGTCGGCGAGGAGATGAGAGCGCTCATCCAAAGGGTGACCGAGGCCGTCGTGACAGTCGGGCCCGAGACTGCCGGCTCGATCGGTCCCGGCCTGCTTGTCCTCCTCGGTGTCGCGACCACGGATAGTCCGGACGATGCACGCCGGCTCGCCGCCAAATGCGCCTCCCTGAGGATCTTCGACGACGCCGACGGAAAGATGAACCTGTCGGTGAAACAGACCGGCGGAGAAGCAATGGTGGTCTCGCAGTTCACGCTCTACGGCGACGCCTCGCGGGGCAACCGGCCCAGCTTCACCGGCGCCGCGCAACCTGAGGCGGCGGAACGACTCTATCGGGAATTCCTCTCGGCACTGCAGGGAGAACTCGGCGCGGACAGGGTACGGGCCGGCGTGTTCAGGGCGATGATGAAGGTGAAGCTGGTCAACGACGGCCCCGTCACGATCCTGTTGGAGTCCGGGCGGACGGAATGAGTCTCCGGCCGATGGAATGAATACACCGGGAACCATCACGCGCCCCCCCGGCCGTCACGGGAGGATCTTTTTCCTCTTCCTCGACGGGGTCGGGATCGGCCGGCGGGACGCCGCTGTGAATCCATTTTTTTCACTCCCCCTACCCGGTTTTGAGGCGCTCCTGGGTGGCCCGATCCCGTCATTAGGGAACGGGACGTCCTCTCTCGGGAGCGCTGGTCGCGACAATGGACGTTCCTCCGTCCGCGCTGTCGACGCGACGCTCGGCATCGGGGGTCTTCCGCAAAGCGGCACCGGGCAGACCGCGATCCTCACCGGCGAGAATGCGGCGCGGATGCTCGGCCGCCATTTCGGTCCCTACCCGCACTCCGCCCTGCGGACGCTCCTCTCCCGGAAAAATATTTTCACGCTCCTCACCGAACGAGGTCTTCGGCCGATGTACATCAACGCGTTTCCCCGGCAATACATCGGACACGCGGAGAAACACCCCGGGCGGACGGGTGCGATTTCGCTTGCGTGGAGGGCGGGAGGAAGGACGCTCAACGGTCCGGCGGAACTGCACGCTGGCCAGGCCCTCTCCGCGGACTTCACGTCGGAGGGTTGGGGGAATCTCGGCTACCCCGACGTCCCCGTCATCAGTCCCGAGGCGGCGGCGGATGTGGCTCTCGGCGTTCTCGCCGGTCACGATTTCGTTTTCTTCGAGTACTACCTCACCGACCATGCGGGGCACGGGCGCGCCCGCAAGGACGCTGTCGAGATCCTCTCGACGCTCGACCGGTTCATCGGCGGGTTCGTCGACGGGATGGATCCATCACGCGACACCTTCATCCTGACGAGCGACCACGGCAATTTCGAAGACCTCTCCACGAAACAGCACACGCTCAATCCTGTTCCATTCGTCGCCGCCGGGAGGGGGCACGATCGGCTGGTCCACCGGGTGAGCGACCTCACCGACATCGTCCCGGCGATACTTGAATATTATGCTGTTTAAATTGAGGGAGTGATGGCCAATCGACCGGCGTTGAAATTCTCCCTCCTTCTCGCGGCGGGGATCCTTGCCGGTTGGTTGGCGCCCCTCCCGCCGGCCATTCCGTTCGTGACGGCCGCACTCCTCTTCCTGGCGGTGCTCACCACGCTGATCTTCTTCCGTTCCCGGCACACCCTCGCCGCGGTGCTGGTACCGCTGACGGTCGTGGCGTCGGGGTGGCTCCTCATCACGGTCGACGATCGGACGATTCCCGCCGACGATCCCGCGCGGTTCATCTCTGGCGATACGGTCTCCGTTTCGGGCACGGTGTCTGAAATCGTCGGCAGGTCGGCCCGGTCGGTGCGCTTCCAGTTGGATTGCTCCTCAATCGCTCCAGGTGCACCGGATTCGTCGGGCGAGGCTTCGGCGCCGTTGGCCGGAAGGATCCTGGTCATGCTATCCGGCAGGGCCGCGGACGGACCGGGCACGGACCTTCTGACACCCGGCGCTCAGATCACCGTCAGGGGCCAACTCCTCGGGATCAGCCCGGCGAGGAACCCCGGCACCGTGGACTGGCAGGCACACTACCGTCTCGCCGGCATCCGGGCCCGGATGAGTGTTCGGTCGGCCGGCCAGCTGGGGCCCGGTGTCGCCGCTGCGGAAGGGTTCACCGGCAGCTTCGTGAACCGGTTCGTCATCCCCGTCAGGCGGAACCTCTCCGGGCGGCTGATGTCGCTCCTGCCGGAGAGGGAGGCGAGGTTCCTGAACGGCCTGATCCTCGGGGAGAGGAACGAGGTGCCGTCAGACCTCAAGTCGGATTTCATCACCGTCGGAGTGATGCACCTCCTGGCGATCTCGGGCCAGCAGGTGGTCCTCGTGGCGCTTCTGATCGCAGCCCTGCTGACGGTCCTCAGGGTGCCGGAGAAACCGAGGTTTTTCATCCTGTCGTGCGCGCTGGCCTATTACGTCCTCCTCACCGGGAGCTCGCCGTCGGTCACCCGGGCCGGGATCATGTCGATCGTCGTGCTCGGCGCCGGAATCGCCCAGCGCAGGCCCGACATCCTGAACGCCCTCGGCGTGGCCGCGGCCGGGATACTCCTCTGGGACCCGAAACAATTGTTCGATCCGGGTTTCCTCCTCTCATTCTCCGCCGTGCTCGCCATCGTTCTCCTGTATCCCCTGATCCTTCTGGCCACGCCCGCCCTCACGGACCGGTTCGCGAAGGTGCGCATCCTCGATCTGGCCTGGAAGGGAGTGGCGGTTTCCCTGGCCGCCGGCCTCGGCACCGCGCCGATTGTCGCCTACTACTTCGGGCGTGTGTCCCTGGTGGGGTTCGTGGCGAACATCCTGATCGTGCCGCTGAGCAGCGTCGCGCTCGTCTTCGGGATGCTGACCGTCGGGGCGTCCTTCGTATGGGGGTGGCTCGCCTCGGTCTATGCCGAAGGGGCGGCGGCCTCGGCCTGGCTGACCTTCAGGCTGGTCGATTTCTTCGCCGGGTTTCCGTACGCATCGGTGGATTTCAGGATTTCTCTGGCGGTACTCTGCGCGTTTTTCGCCATGGTGGCGCTTCTCCTGGTTTCGGTCTCCCGAAAATCCTGGAAGCCCATCCTCGTGGGCGCGCTCGTGGTGTGTAATGTCGCCGTTTATTGGTCGGTGCTTTCACCGCGGGATGCCGGGACGATGCGAATCACCTTCCTCGACGTCGGCCAGGGCGACGCGGCGTTCGTCGAATTTCCCGGCGGGAAGACGATGCTCATCGACGCCGGACCGAGGACGTTCTCATTTGACGCCGGCGAACGGACGGTCATCCCGTTTCTCCGGCACCGGGGAGTGGAGAGGATCGATTATCTCATCATTTCCCACCCCCACGGCGACCATCTCGGCGGCGTCCCGGCGATCCTCGGCGCATTCCCGGTGGGAACCGTGATCGAGGGGGGCTCCTCGGGACAGAGCTCCCTCTACCGCCGGTGTATAAGGATTATCGATTCGCTTCAACTCGCACGCCGGTCACTGTTCGCAGGAGATATTCTCGCCCCCGAACTCCCGGTCCGCGCCTACGTTCTCGGTCCGGAGGGGGGGGCCGGAGCTGAATCGGACGATCTGAATAACCGGTCGGTCGTGTTGATGCTGCGGTACGGGAGGACCAGCGTACTCTTTCCAGGGGATGCCGAGGAGGCCTCGGAGGAATCGATCGTTTCCCGGTACGGCGCCTTCATCGACGCCGACATCCTCAAAGCCGGCCACCACGGGAGCAAGACGAGCAGCACGGCCGATTTCGTCGGCGTCGTGAGCCCGGCCTGGACCGTCATCTCGGCGGGGGAGGGGAACAGTTTCGGCCACCCTTCACCGGTCATCCTCGGACGGCTGGCCGGTCTGGGGAGCCTGATCCATCGCACGGACCTGGAAGGCGCCGCGGTCTTCGAATCGGACGGGACGGCGTGGAGACGCGTGGATCGCTCCGAGTGGCCGTGAGGATTGAAACTCTTGTGAGATTAATCAATTCCTTGGGGTAATATCGCCAAATTCACATCTGGATTTTTATCCCGATTTATTTTATACTATCGGTTCTATGGGAGCGCTCAACCGAATTATTGTACCATTCGGCATAATCTTCATCGCCCTGAACACCTGGGGCGCCGCCGACCCATCACACTATAACTGGGGTTTCCACTATTTTGGATTTCTCGGGCCCATCCTCCGGATATTATCACTCGTTGTTGCACTCTCGATACTCATCCCGCAGATCCGTAATGTATTGCTCGCCGGCTTGTCGATCGTCGTACGATTTATGGCAAGACGGTCATGGGTCGCCATTTTTATATCCCTCCTGATCGTCTGGGTCGGGTTGATCCTGCTCTTCCCGGAGAAACTCCATCTTCTCGGCGACAGCGGATTGATCATCCGGTGGACTCCGAGGTTGCCCTCGATCGAGAATCTTAACGATAATTTCAGGAATCAACCTCTCACGTATCAAACTCTCCGCCTTATACAAAGGCTCATCGGTTTCGGTCATGTTGTCGAACCGATTTACTTGTACCGCGTTACGGATTTGCTGGCGGGAATCCTCTTCGTGGTGCTGATATTTTATTTTCTCCGGAAACTCGGACATACCCCGCTGGAAACGACTCTTGTCGGAGCATTACTCTTCTTCCAGGTTCAGAACTCGTACTTCTTCGGCTACGTTGAGAACTATATGTTTTTCTATGTGGCGGTGTGCGCGTTCCTGGCTTTTGGGTGGCTCTCACTTGAACGGAAACTGCCGGTTTGGATCCCGGCGCTTATTCTGCTCTTGACTCCCGCTTTCCATATCATCGGAATGCTCTTTCTGCCGATGCTGGTCCCCCTCCTCTTACCCTACTGGAAATCGCACCGGAAATATTTTCTCTACGTGATGGCAGGAATTATCGTAATCACGACCTCCGGTTTACTCGTCTGGGGGATTCCCTTTATAGTGTACCAGCGAATCCCCGATGCCCTGCGCTATGACATCCTGCCATTGTTCACTCCACCCTGGGAGGTGCCGTATGGGATCATTTCTGTCCCGCACATGATCGACTGGGGCAACGCATACCTGCACGCTGCGCCATTCGCGCTGGTCTGCATCGTCGCCGGCATGACACTTGTTCCACGAAAGGAATATTTGAAGGATGGGGTGTTCCGGTTTCTGGCGACAGGCTCGATCGTGGGGTTTCTCGCAACCCTAACGCTGCTGCCTGGCCTCGGCATGGCGAGGGACTGGGATATGTTCTCGGTCTTATTTGTCCCGCTCTATTTCCTCATGCTGTATTTTCTCCTGCTTTTGCTCCGGAACAAGGAGAACCGGCACGCGGTTGTACTCGTCACCACACTGACGATGATCCGTTGGGTCGGATGGATCGGCCTCAACGCGAACGAGGAAAGTCACCTGGCACGTGCCGAGAGCCTCATCGTTCCAGCCCTCAGTGGCACATTTCCGACGGTTTATTACGAGCATCTCGGGTCGATGTTTTATAAGAGGGGTGATTATTCCAAGGCGGTAAAATTTTATGAAATGTATCTTTCGAAAGACAGCACCCAACCCCGGATCCTCGCAAACCTCTCCGACTCTTACCGCGGCTTGGGTGATAGAGAGAATCGGTTCAGACTCCTGCGCCTCTCTGTTGCGGCGAACTCCCAAAACCCCGGCGTCTATTCAAACCTGGCCCTCGAGTACGCAGACCGGGGCGATACAACGCTCGCGATTAGCCTGTTGAATCGGCTGCTGAAAGAAAGACCTGATTTCACCATCGCCCACGCGAATCTCAGTGTACTAAAAATGGGGCGGCACCAATATCGCGAAGCGCTGGTGCATGCCGACGAGGCGATACGCCTCGGGATGAGTGATCCGCTCATCATTAAAACTGCCGGATATGCGTGTTACAATCTCTCCGACTACCCGGGTGCCGTACGGTATCTCAACCTCTACCTGCAATCCGTGCCCTCCGACGCGAAAGCAAAAGCGCTGGTCGAAAAACTCCAGCGCCGGCCCGACGCATCCGGACAAGCACGCCCGTAAAGTCGCGGGGAAACTTCCACGTTTGGTCGGCAATACTTGACATGGACAAAACTAACATTCATATTGGTACAACATTCGGGGGCAGATCAATGTTGAATTATTCCGGTACGATCTGATGACGATGGATGCGATGAAAACGAAATGGGAGGATGACATCCTTGGCCCGGCGCTGAAGAAATCGCCCGAACGGAACGAAACGTTCCTCACGGACTCCGGAATCGCAATCGAGCGGGTCGGGCTTCCCGCTGACGGCGCCTATCCCGGGAACCTCGGCCTGCCGGGGGCCTACCCGTTCACACGGGGGGTCTACCCCTCGATGTATCGCGCGAGGCTTTGGACAATGCGTCAATACGCCGGATTCGCCTCCGCGGCTGAATCGAACCGACGCTATCGGTACCTCCTGGAACAGGGGACCACCGGGCTGAGCGTCGCCTTCGACCTGCCCACCCAGATGGGGTACGATTCGGACCATCCGATGGCCGAAGGGGAGGTCGGCAAGGTGGGTGTTGCGATCGACTCGCTCGCGGACATGGAAATCCTCTTCGACGGCATTCCCCTGGAGAAGATCACCACCTCGATGACCATTAACTCCACGGCGGCGATCCTGCTCTGCATGTACGTTTCGGTGGCGAGGCGGCAAGGGGCTGACCTGAGGAAAATATCGGGGACCATTCAGAACGACATCCTGAAGGAATACATCGCGCGGGGGACCTACATCTACCCCCCGGAACCATCGATGAGGCTCGTGACCGACATCTTCCGATGGTGCGGCGAGCAGCTTCCCCGGTGGAACACCATCTCGATCAGCGGGTATCACATCAGGGAGGCCGGCTCGACTGCGGTCCAGGAGCTCGCCTTCACCCTCTCGAACGCCATCGCCTATGTGGAAGCCGCCGTTGCGGCGGGGCTTGACGTGAATGAGTTTGGGACGCAGATCGCGTTCTTCTTCAACGCGCACAACAACTTCTTCGAGGAGGTGGCAAAGTTCAGGGCCGCCAGGCGCCTCTGGGCGAAGATCATGAAAGAGCGCTTTGGGGCCACCAATCCCGAGGCGATGAAGCTCCGATTTCACGCCCAGACCGGTGGTTCGACCCTCACCGCCCAGCAGATCGACAACAATGTCGTCCGCGTTACCGTTCAGGCCCTCGCCGCCGTCCTCGGTGGCTGTCAGTCGCTCCACACCAACGGACGGGACGAGGCGTTAGCCCTACCCTCGGAGGAAGCCGCGAGGCTCGCCCTCAGGACGCAACAGGTGATCGCCCACGAGACCGGCGTCACCGACAGCGTTGACCCGCTCGGCGGTTCATACTTGCTGGAGCGGCTCACCGACGAGATCGAATCGAAGGCGGTCGAATATATCGCCAAGGTCGACGAACTGGGTGGCGCAGTCAGCGCGATCAGGAAGAGTTTCTACCAGGACCAGATCGCCGAGAGCGCCTACCATTACCAGGAGGCGATCGAAGGGAAGCGAAAGATCGTCGTCGGGGTCAACGCGTTTACCGCCGGTGAAGAGGCGAACCCGCCCCTGTTCAGCGTGGATGAAGGAGTGCGGAGGCAACAGATGGCGGCGCTCGAGCGAATCAAATCCTCACGGAATGCAGAGGTCGTGAAGTCATTGCTGGCCACACTTTCCGCAACCGCCACAGACGGCGGTAACCTCATTCCGCCGATGCTGGCCTGTGTGGATGCGTACGCCACTCTCGGGGAGATTTCCGACGTGTTGCGGAGTGTGTGGGGCGAATACCGGTAACACCATTCACCCCCCATCTGGCCCTCTCCCGGAGGCGTCCATCGCATCAGCGATGTTGTCAGATTGACCTGCCTTGAGGGGGGCCTTTCAGTCGCAGACTGCCAAGTCGTCAGGCTCCCCGGATCCACCCTCGATGGAAACCCTTAAAATAGCATATTTTCGAGGTTGCATAGATGGCACGCAATTTGAATAATATGCGATTACCAAACGTTGTTCGCGGAAGGGCACCCCGGCGCCTGTTTCCCGTCCCACAAGGAATTCAACGATACCCACTAACCGATCATTATAAGGAGACATTCGATGAAAATTAAGCCCCTCGGCGACCGGATCCTCGTGAAACCGTCACCCGCTGAAGATAAGACCAAGGGAGGCATCATCCTGCCCGATACCGCGAAGGAAAAGCCCGTCGTCGGTGAAGTCGTTGCGATCGGACCCGGCCGCAAATCCGACGATGGAAAGCTGATTACGCCGGACGTGAAGGTCGGCGACAAGATCCTCTATGGAAAGTATTCCGGCACGGAAACCACCATCGACGGCAAAGAGTACCTGATCATGCGCGAGAGCGACGTTTTCGCCATCGTCTAAACCCCGACCATTCGAACCCAATCATTCAAAGGAGAATCACCATGGCAGCAAAAATCATCACATTCGACGCGGACGCGCGAGCGGCGTTGAAGCGGGGCGTTGACACCCTGGCGAACGCCGTCAAGGCGACACTCGGCCCGAAGGGCCGCAACGTCATCATCGAAAAGAAATTCGGCGCTCCGACCATCACCAAGGACGGCGTGACCGTTGCGAAGGAAATCGAACTCGAAGACCCGATCGAGAACATGGGCGCACAGATGCTTCGTGAAGTCGCCAGCAAGACATCCGACGTCGCCGGCGACGGCACCACCACGGCCACCGTCCTTGCGCAGGCGATCGTCCGCGAAGGGATGCGGAACGTCACCGCCGGGGCGAACCCGATGGACCTGAAGCGCGGCATCGATCTTGCCGTCGCCAAAGTCGTGGAAGAACTCAAAAAGCTCTCCAAGGATGTTCGTGATGACAATAATAAGATCGCCCAGGTTGGCGCGATCTCTGCGAATAACGACAAAATGATCGGAGATCTCATCGCCAGGGCGATGGATAAGGTTGGAATGAATGGCGTTATTACCGTCGAGGATGCCAAGGGCATCGAAACGGAAGTCGAATTCGTCGAGGGTATGCAGTTCGACCGCGGTTACCTCTCCCCGTACTTCGTCACCGACGCCGAGACGATGGAGACGGTCCTCGAAAACCCGTACATCCTGATCCACGACAAAAAGATCAGCGTGATGAAGGAACTCCTCCCGATCCTCGAGAAGGCGGCGCAATCAGGCCGCGCGTTGCTCATCATCGCCGAGGACCTCGAGGGAGAAGCCCTTGCGACCCTCGTCGTCAACAAGCTGCGCGGGACGCTGAAGATCGCGGCGGTCAAGGCCCCCGGTTTCGGCGACAGGCGCAAAGCGATGCTCGAAGACATCGCCGTCCTCACCGGCGGGACAGTGATCTCCGACGAGAAGGGCTACAAGCTCGAAAACGCCCAGCTCTCCTACCTCGGAAGCGCGAAGCGGATCACCATCGACAAGGACAACACCACCATTGTCGAAGGTATCGGCAAGAAGGTGGAGATCACGAAGCGCATCAACGAAATCAAGGCCCAGGTCGAAAAGACCACCTCCGACTACGACAAGGAAAAGCTCCAGGAACGCCTTGCGAAACTCTCAGGTGGCGTCGCGGTGTTGAAGGTCGGCGCGGCCACGGAAATCGAGATGAAAGAGAAGAAGGCGAGGGTGGAAGATGCGGTTCATGCGACGAAGGCAGCCGTCGAAGAGGGCATCATCCCCGGCGGTGGCGTGGCTTTCGTCCGCATTCAGAAGAAACTTGATTCCCTGAAGCCTGAAATCGCGGACCAGAGGATTGGCGTTGAGATCGTGCGCCGGGCGCTCGAAGAGCCCCTGCGGATGATCGTCGAGAATGCCGGTCTCGAGAGTTCCGTCATCTTGAATCAAGTCAAAGAAGGGAAAGACGATTACGGATTCAATGCGCTGACCGAAGTCTGTGAGCCGTTGATCAAGGCCGGGGTCATCGATCCGACGAAGGTTGCAAGAGTAGCCCTCGAGAACGCGGCCAGCGTCGCCGGCCTGCTCCTCACCACCGAAGCGACCATCGTGGAGAAGAAGGAAAGGGAGAAATCCGGTCCCGCGATGCCGCCCGGAGGCATGGGCGACATGTACTAAATCCGACGGCTTCTCCGACGGACACACCATACGAAACCCCGGTCGTTGTAAGACGGCTGGGGTTTTTTTATATTATCCCGATGAAACCGATCGGCGGCGCCCTCGCACTCTGCTCGTTGCTGGCCCTCGTGTTGCTCCTCCGGACGACCCCCGTGACGGGCGCTGACGTGGACCGCGCCGACGTGGAACGCATCCTCCGATACCTGAGTGATGACCGGCTCGCGGGGAGGGGGAGCTTTACCCCGGGAAACGATGCGGCCGCCGCCTTCATCGCGGCCGAGTTCGCCTCGGCCGGGCTCGTCAGCGCCCCGGGTTCCGATTCGATCGTCGACCGTTTCACGGTCAAGAGGATCGTTCCGGAGAGCTCGTCGGTCGTATTGAACGGTATTCCGGTCCCCCGGGAGGACATCATCATCTCGAGTGACCTCGATCGCGGGACCTGGACCCTGTCCGATTCGTTCCCGGTCTACCGGATGGGGGAGACGTTTGACCGTGAGCTCTTCGGACGGAAGAACTGCCTCCTGCTCATCCCCAGGGTCAACGAAAAAATATTCCAGCGATATCACCGACGCTCCAGCGGTCCGCGCATCATCGCCGGCGACCCGGATCCGGGCGTCCTGGTGGCGATCCTCACCGACAGCGTCAGCGCCCGGAGCTGTGTGATGTCGTTCAAGGGGCGCTCCGAGACCCCTTCCCTCGCGAACGTGGTGGGGGTCATCCCCGGGAACCGGAGCGACGAGGTAGTCCTCTTCTCGGCGCACTACGACCACCTGGGAATCGTTCGTCCGGTGGACGATGACTCGATCGCAAACGGCGCCGACGACAACGCGTCGGGGACGACGGCGTTGATTTCGCTGGCGAAGCATTTCGCGCGGGAGGGGAAACCCGAACGAACGCTCATCTTCGCCGCATTCGCAGCCGAGGAGATCGGGGGGTTCGGCTCCCGGCACCTCCGGGCCAGCCTCGACCCCGAACGGATCGTCGCAATGGTCAACCTCGAGATGTTGGGAAAGGTCTCGAAGTTCGGTCCCCGCAGTTTCTGGATGACAGGATACGACCGCGGCCAGCTCGGGACGATGCTCACCGATGAACTCGAGGGAAGCGGATTCAGGATGCTGCCCGATCCCTATCCGGATCAACGTCTTTTCCTGCGGTCCGATAACGCCGTCTTTGCCCGGGCGGGCGTCCCGGCCCATACGCTATCCACGACGCCGATCGACGTCGACACGACCTACCACACCGTCCATGACGAGGTGTCACGCCTCGACGTCGGCCACCTCGCCGAGACCATCCGCGGCATCGCCCTGGGGGTCAGAGGCCTCGTGGACCGCAGCCAGACGCCTGCGCGCCTGATCATCGAGTAATGGCGCAGCGGCGGTCGACCGATGGACCGATACCCTCGAATGAAGAGTGGAAACGCCATTATTTGCCGATCTCCCCAGCTGTTTAAACCATTCGGGCCTCGCGGGCATCTAATGTGAAAGACGAACCGAGGATATGACAGAGCAACCCGATCCGCAGTTGATCGAGTCGTTCCGGAACGGGGATGAAAACGCTTTCAACCTGCTTGTCGTCAGGTATCAGGAACGGGTGTATTGGGCCGCGAGGAGGATCCTCGGCTCGCACGAGGATGCGGACGACGCAGTCCAGGAGGTTTTCATCAAGGTCTATCGAAAACTCCGTTCGTTCCGGGGGGATTCGGAATTCTTCACCTGGCTCTACAGGATTACCGTCAACGTATCATTGAACGCCTCGAGGAAGAAGAAAATAGTAAATTACTTTCATATCGATTCACTGCTGCAGAACCAGACGGCGGACGGCGACGATCCGGAGCGGATCCTCCTCAGGGGGGAGGAACATTCCCTTCTGGACAGCGCCGTCATTTCGCTGCCGGAGAAACAGAAGGCGGTCTTCATGATGCGCTACCACGAAGAGATGAAGTTCGATAAAATCGCGTCGATCCTGGGACGTTCCGTCGGGGGCGTCAAGTCGAATTACTTCCACGCGCTCCGGAAGATAGGCCGGTTCATCGCGGAGCGCCACGCATGAACTGTCTTCAGATCGACGAACGCCTCCTGACCCTGACGGCGGTCGCCCCGGTTCCGTCGTTCTCCGACGACGAGTCGGAACACCTCAGGTTGTGCCCAGGCTGTCGCGAACGGCTCCGGATGACGACCTCGGCACTCGCGGGAATCGCCCGGGCATCGGGGGAACCGCTACCGGATCCCTCATACTGGCCGTCCATCCTTCCCCGGGTGAGGGAACGGTCTGAGACCAGCGGCGCCAGCCCGGCGCGGTATTTCCGGCCGGCTGTCGTCCGAATGTTCGCTCCGGCGGCCGCGGTCGCGGTTCTGGCGATCCTCCTCTCGGTTGTGACCGACCGCCCCCCGGTGACGGTCGGCGGGGGAGACCTGCTCGCGGTGCTCTCCGACGACGATCTCTACGAGTTGCGCCAGAGCGGAAGGGACGCCGCCCTCCTCGAACCGGCCGACGCGAACGGTGGTGTCGAGCCGTCGGTCAGTGAATTCATCGCCGATCTCCTCCCGGAGGAAACGGAGCAGGCCTTTGCCGCATTCGTCGATCCGGAGGAACTCCTGCGGCACCTCGACGAAGAACAGTTTACCGAAATCGCCAGCCTCCTGGACATCAAATAACCACTTTGAAAGGTGCCATCGTGAAGAAGGTCATCATTCCCGTTCTGCTCGTGCTCACGGCTCTCGTGGTCAGGGGCGCGGCCGCGCAGCCACCCGACCACCAGGGTCGCAAGGAGCGGATCGACCGGGTGGAACGCTTCAAGCAGATGCGTCTCATCGAGGAGCTTCAGCTCGGTGAGGAGGAAGCCGTGCGGTTCATGGCGAAACGGAAGGAACACGAGGACCGGATGAAAGCCCTCTCCGGGGACCGGGCCGCGATCCTGGACGGCCTCGGGAAGGGACTCGGAGTCTCATCGGATGAGGCCCCCCCCGAGCGCAAGCCGGATGAAGCCGCCATCGAGAAGGAGATCGCCAGGGTGTTCGAACAGGACCGGAAACTGTCGGATGAACGGAAGAGGTACCAGGACGAAATGAGGCAGCTCCTCCCGACGGAAAAATTCGCCCGGATGCTCATTTTCGAGCGAGACTTCCAGGCGCAGGTAAGGAATGCGATGGGTGAGCGGATGAAGAAGCGTTCATCGAAGTTCGACGATTGATCGATTCTCGACGATGAGACACGTGTACCTCGACCATTGCGCCACGACCCCGGTCACCGCGGCCGTCGTCGGTGCGATGCAAAAATATTTTGGATCTGTGTTCGGAAACGCCTCGTCGATCCATCGCCAGGGCCAGGAGGCGCGGGCGGCGCTCGACGGGAGCAGGGCCAGAATCGCGGCGCTTCTCTCGGCCAGGCCGGGGGAGCTCGTCTTCGTCTCGGGGGGGACTGAGTCGGACAACCACGCGATCAAAGGCGCACTCGCGGAAGCGTTGAAAGCCGGGCGGAACGGCATCATCACCACGACGGCGGAACACCACGCCGTCCTCGACACCTGTGCACACCTGGGCCTGAGCGGTTCCGATGTGATATATCTCCGGGTCGACGGCCACGGAATGGTCTCGCCCGACGACGTCCGGAAGGCGATCACGCCGAAGACGGCGCTCATCAGCGTGATGCACGCGAACAACGAGATTGGGACCGTCAATCCGATCGGGGAGATCGCTGCGATCGCGCGGGAAGCCGGCGTACCGTTCCATTGCGATGCGGCCCAGTCGTTCGGGAAGATTCCCCTGAGCTTCGCGGATGACGGACCGGACCTGTTGACAATATCCGCACACAAGATCTACGGACCGAAGGGGATCGGCGGACTTTGCGTCCGGAGGGGGGTGAAACTCGAAAAATTCATGCACGGCGGCGGACAGGAGCGGGGCGCCCGCGCCGGGACCGAGAACGTGCCGCTGGCGGTCGGATTCGCGATCGCCGCGGAGGACGCGGTGGCCTCGATGCCGGATGAGGGGCCGCGGCTGCGGGGGTTGAGGGAGCGGCTCAGGGTCCGGGTGGTGGAGGGGATCCCGGGCGTCCTCGTCAACGGCCACCCCGAGAAAGTCCTCCCTGGTGTCCTGAACATTTCCATCCCGGAGAGCGTCGCCGCGCTCGACGCCGAGGCGCTGCTCTTTAATCTCGACCTGGCGGGGATCGCGGCCTCGAGCGGCTCGGCCTGCACCTCCGGTACCATCGAACCTTCCCACGTGCTCCTGGCGATCGGCCGAAACCGCGCGACTGCCGCGGCCTCGCTCAGGCTCTCCCTCGGGTCGGCCACCTCGGCGGATGACGTCGACTACGCCGCCGACGAAATCGTTTCCATCGTCCGCAGGATCGGGAAGCCCGGCAAACCCGCCTAAGGCCTCAGGCCGCCCCCGTACCGCCCGTCAATCGTTTCCACTCCCTGAGCACGATGCCGTATCTGAGTCCGCGCACGCTGACGCGGATGCTCCGGAAGCCGAAATGGTCCACGATGGTCGAGAGGATCAATCCGCCCGCGGCGATGATGTCCTCCCGTCCTGCGGTCACTGCCCAAAGGGAGCGGATCGCGGCAGCGTCCATCGTCAGCAGCCGCGAGGAGATCGCGTGGACGTCGTCCGCAGGGATCGCGCACCCGTCGATTTTTCCACCGTCGAACTCCGCGAGCCCGAGGTGGATGGCGGCGGCGGTCGTTGCCGTGCCGGCGACCGCGACGAGGGTGTAGTACCCGAATCCGGGATTGGTAACCTGGGAGAGTTCTTCGATGATGACCGCCCGTGCTGTGGCGATCTCCCCTGCGTGAGGGGGCGAGTGCCGGAGATGCCGTTCACTCAGCCGGACACTGCCGATCTCGAGACTGGTCCGGGTCAGTATCCGGTCCCCGTTGGTGGCGCCCCGTCTCGCATAGCAGAGTTCGGTGCTGCCGCCTCCGATGTCGAGCACGGCGGGATCCGGCCAGAGCGAGCCCGCACCGCTCACAACGCCGCGGAAGGTGAGGTCGGCCTCCGTCGCTCCGTCGATCACCTCGACCTCCATCCCAACGGTCTCACGCACGTAATCAAGGAGCGCCTCAGCGTTCGACGCCCTCCGGACCGCGCTCGTCGCGCAGGCGACGACCCGCACGGCCTCGTACGATGCGGCGATGTCACGGTATCGCTTCAGGATTGCTCCGAGTTCCTCGAACGCCGCCGGACGGATATCCCCGTAACCACCCAGATTGCGGCCCAGACGGGGGGTCGCCAGTTCCTCGGTGAGCAGGGTGAGCTGGCCCGAGGGATCGACCTCAGCGACGAGCAGGAGGACGGTGTTGGTGCCGATGTCGATTCCGGCGAGCCTCACCGGGCGCAGATGGCCAGCCACTCGTTCTCCCGAAGCGTTTCGACGACGGTGAATCCCGTTCCTGCGAGCGCCGCCCCGATCGGTCCCTCATCCTCTGCAAGGAGGCCTGAGGCGAGGAGGAGGCCGGACTCCGGCAACAGGCCCCGGAATCGTTCCAGCAGCGTCTTCAGGTCGCCCAAGGTGAGGTTGGCGCAGATCATCGCAAGAGGGGAGTCCAGCCGGTCGGGGATGCTCCCGTGGTAGACTCCGACGAGGTCCTCGACGTTGTTGAGCCTGATATTTTCGAGCGCGTTCTGTACCGCCCACTCATCGGTATCCGTCCCGAGGGCGGAGCCCGCCCCGAGCTTGACCGCGGCGATCGCAAGGATCCCGGTGCCTGTGCCGACGTCGAGGACGAAGGTGCGCGCGCTGACGTATCGTTCGATCAGGATAAGCATCAACCGCGTCGTCTCGTGGTAGCCGGTGCCAAAGGACATTTTCGGATCGATGGTCAGGACGACTCTCCCGGCGTCATTGCGGTACTCGCACCAGGAGGGTGTGATGGCTATCCGTGACCCGACCTCGATGGGACGGATGGTGCTCTCCCACTCCGCGTTCCAGTTTCTGTCGGCGATCTCCTGGAACGAAACCTCCGCGTTCACCGAGATCCGTTGCAGGATGTCCCGGAAGGCCGTCTTCAGCGCCTCCGACGCCTGCGGAGAGGGAGGGAGCTCCGCGTACCCGACCAGGTGTGTATCGGTTTCCTCGAAACCAACACAGCCGAGTTCGATGAGGGAGGGGAGCAGCGCCTCCGTCTGGCTTTTGCTCCCCGACACCGCGATCTGGAGGAATGTTTTCACAATAGCCCCGCTGGCGCTTTACTCGACGCGATACTCGTAGATCACCGTCAACACGACCGACCCCACCGCCTCGAGACTTTCGGGGCTGCACTTGTCGGGGGTGTCCTGGAGAGTATGCCAGTAACGGTTGGTGGAATCGGGATAATCGAAATCGATGATGTCGATCGTCGGGATGCCGGCGGCGTTCAGGGGCAGATGGTCGTCGGTGACGCTTCCCTGGACCGTGTTAACGAACTGAGAGTAGCCGAGACGGTCGGCGGTTCCCCAAACGAGGTCGACGATGTCGGGGGCGAAATCGATCGAATGCTGTTCGCGCGGGATCTCCAGCCGGGCGTCGCCCACCATGTCGAGCAGGATCCCGAACGCTGGCCGGTACCCCTGCGGCAGATGCGACGCGAAATACCGGGCGCCGTGGAGGAATCCTCCCGGGTCGCGGTGTCGTCCGTAATCCTCGCCGTCGGTCAGGAGAATGTCTACTCCCGCCTCCGGAGGAGCGGCTTTCAGATGCCGGGCGATTTCGAGGAGGACGGCGACGCCGCTCGCGCCGTCGTTGGCTCCGGGGACCGGGCGATCGTGGAGGCTGCTGTCCTTCTCGTTGTCGGCCCAGGGGCGGGAGTCCCAGTGCGCGAGGAGGAGGATACGTGTCGTGGCCTTGAGATTGAACGACGCGATGATGTTGGTGTACCTCAACGCCTTTCCGTCGTAGCCGGTGATCGTGAAGGGCTGGAGGTTGACGGCTTCCGCTGATTTTTCCATTTCCGTCGCAAGGTAATCAGCGCAACGGTCGTGAGCCTTCGTCCCCGAAACCCGGGGTCCGAAGTCTACCTGGGCCGTCAGGTACCGGAAGGCGCTCTGGCCGTCAAATTTCGGGACACTCGGACCGGCTTTCACCGCGGGACCCCCGGAGCGGGCCGGGTCCTGATCCTTTCCACCCGAACACCCCGACCAGAAGAGAATGAAGGTAAGAAGAAGTTTAGGGAGCATCTGGAGATAGTCTAAAGACCGCAGAATCTAACAAATATCACCCCGATTCGCAACATCGGCCAGGCACTCTGCCTGAAACATTTTACCATGGGTTTCGTCTAAACCACCATACACAGCAGATCAGGAGAACAGTATGAACAGTTCCATTACCCCGACGGTTAAAATCGCCGTCCTTGTCGTTCTGGCGATCATCTTCGCGACCACGCTCGTCGCGCTTTCTGTACAGGCCCCCCGGGATGAGGGGAACGGGAGCTACGGCGAACGGAACGATCAACAGACCAAAAAATATTCCGAGTCGTTTACCGTGGAAAAGGGCGGCAATCTGAGGCTGGATACCGACATCGGAAACGTGACGATCACCGGGGCCGACGTGAGCTCGGTGCAGGTGACGGTCGACGTCAGGGGCGACGAGCGTGATGTCGAGGATTTTCTCGTGAAATTCAAACAATCCGGGCAGGGCGTCGAGATCCGCGGCCGGAACAGGGAGAACAACGGCTGGCATTTCGAATGGCGCGATTTCGACGTGCATTACGACGTTGTCGTACCCAACGAATTTAACATCAAGATTGAAACCTCCGGGGGGGACATCGCCATCTCCGATATCAAGGGGATGATCGGCGGTGGGACATCGGGGGGCGACATGACGATCAGCCGCATTACCGGCGACGTGAAGCTTGAAACTTCCGGCGGCGACATCATCCTGAAGGAGATCGCCGGCACGGTAGTCACGGAAACGTCGGGTGGCGACATCAACGGGGCCTCCCTGACGGGCGACGTCAGGGTGGAAACCTCCGGCGGGGACATCGAGTTGCACGATGTGAACGGGAAGACCGTGGCTTCGACGTCGGGGGGCAACGTCCGCCTGGAGCTGGTCGAGAACAAGGGCGTGGACGCGTCGACCTCCGGCGGAAACATCGTGATCAGGTTCCCCGGAACGATTGCGGCCGACATCTATGCTGAAAGCCACTCGGGTAGTGTGAATTGCGACTTCCCATTCGAGGGAACGCTCGAGGACGGGAGCCTCGAGGGAAAGATCAACGGTGGCGGAATGCGGGTCGCGGCAGAAACTTCGGGAGGAAACATCTCCATCAGGAAGCGATGATCATCCGAGGGCAGGGCGAAATTCAGGACCCGTCATGTTGACGGGTCTTTTTTTTTGCCTCGCCGGTCGATTCAGTTGCCTCCGGTGCGGCGTCAGGGCGGGTTCGGCGCCCGGTGAGGATCGAGTCGGACGAGGTCGTTGAGGATGGCGTCCTGCCATGCCCGCAGCCGTTGGGTCTTTCCGTGGTAGTGGTTGATCATGATGCTGAATGCCACCAGGTCGTTCGAGAGTGTGGTCACGTACCCTGAGAGCGTCGAAACGCCGGTCAGCGATCCGGTTTTTGCGCTGATCCTCCCGGCGGCGTCCGGGCCTTTCAGTCGGCCGGAGAGCGTTCCGTCATAGCCGGAGCGCGGCAGGCTGCGGAAGAACTCCCCGAACGTCGCCTTCCGTGAGTACTGGTCCTGCAGCACCGCAATGATGTCCGCCGGCGCTATGACATTGTAAAACGATACTCCGGAACCGTCCGCCGCGATGACCGTCCCCTGGTCGATGCCGGCCGCCGCAAGATATGAGCCAATGGCTCTGAGCCCGCCGGCCGAGGTGCCGGGGGAGCCGGCGGTTTCGATCGAGAGCGTTTTCAGGAGGCACTCCGCGGCAAGGTTATCGCTGACCTTATTGATGCGCGTCAGCACCGGACCGAGCGGGCGTTCGATCTGGCCGAGGAACACCACACCCGCATCAGCGCCAGTGCGCAGGGCGCCCCGGACCTCGATGCCCCGGCTGACGAGGCGCGCCTTCAGGTATTGGAGAAAATGGAGCTCAGGGGATCTCACGCTGATTGTGGTGGTGTCGGGAGGCGAGGAGATGCTCATCGTCCCGCGAATGATGACCCTGTTTTCACCCCGGGCCCTCGTGACGACGACGGAATCGGCCGCGCCTTCCCCGAGGGTCAGGGAAACGTTGTCGATCGCGAGGGAGTCGGCGCCGGGGACGATCGTGTACACGAGCGGCGAGTTCTCGCCGGGGCCGGGGCCCGCGATCACCGACACCGACGCGTGGTTAAACGAGAGGGGGGAGATGAAGGCCTCGTCGGGATCCGGCTCGTCGTCCCACATCCACCCCGACCCCCACGAGAGTGTGTCAAACCGCGACAGGTCGGCGACGATGTCGCCTCCGATCCGAACGATGCCCGAAGCCGCCACGATCGCCGCGATCGAATCGATGTCGTTCGTGTCGAGGAGCGGGTCTCCGCCGCCGGTGATGTAGAGATTACCGGGGAGCTCCGAAGCGTCGAACCCGGCGTCGCATGTGACCCTCGTCCTGAAAGTGAAATGCGCGGGGAGGATGGCCAGCGCCGCCGCGGTCGTAAGGAGTTTCATGTTCGACGCGGGGTGGAGCAGTTTGCCTGGGTTCACTTCAGCTATGGTCGCCGTGTCGTCCAGAAGGATGATCTTCAATCCGATGAGCGCGCGCGATAAGGTGGTGTCGGCGACAAGCGTTGCCAGCCGGCCGCGGAATTCGTCCACCGAGATCGGTGCGTCAGATTGCCTCCCTTCGGCGCCTGGTCGCAGGGTCGCAGACAGGATCAGGAGGAATACACCGATTCGCGCGATCGCGGTTTTTGCCGTCGGGTGTGTCCCGGCCGGGTGTCCGGCATTGGTGCGATTCGATTCCATGCTGATCTGGTGGGAGGACGGTTCGTGTGAGTGACAAAATACGCAAATTCCGGGTGACCATCCCGGGCTGACGGGTTTGGTAAAAATAAGGATTTTGGTTAGATTATTAAACATTTTCGCATAAAATCCGCAAATACGCAGAATAATGCTCAGTTTCCTCTCAAAAATATTTCCGAGCAAGTCGGACAAAGACCTCAAGAAAATCGCCCCGATCGTGGTGCGGATCAACGAATTGGCCTTAGGGTATGCGGACCTCTCCGACGAGCAGATGCGTTCCAGGACGCAGGAGTTCCGGACCAGTATCGCCGAAGAGGTCTCGGTATACCGGGAACGGATCGCCGAACTTAAAAAGGAGCTCCAGGATAACCCCAACCTCCCGGCCGCCGGGAGGGAACCTATCTGGACCGAGATCGACGAACAGCAATCCGAGGCTGACCGCGTCACCCGGGAGATCCTCGATGAAATTCTCCCCGAAGCATTCGCCCTCGTCAAGGAGGCCTGCCGGAGGCACGTCGGCCAGTCGTGGGACGTCACGGGCAGAAAAATCACGTGGGACATGGTCCCGTTCGACGTTCAGCTGATGGGGGGCGTCGTCCTCCACCAGGGGAAGATCGCCGAGATGGCGACGGGAGAGGGAAAGACGCTGGTCGCCACGATGCCGATGTATCTCAACGCCCTTCCGGGAAGGGGCGTCCATCTCGTTACCGTCAACGACTACCTCGCACTCCGCGACAGTCAGTGGATGGGGCGCATCTTCGAATTCCTCGGTCTCACGATCGGGTGCATCCAGTCCTCGATGGACCCGATGAACCGGAGAAAACAGTACGGGTGCGATATCACCTACGGGACCAATAACGAATTCGGCTTCGACTACCTCAGGGACAACATGGTGGTTTCGCCCGACGACCTCGTCCACCGCGAGAATTACTACGCCATCGTCGACGAAGTCGACTCGGTTCTCGTCGACGAGGCGAGGACCCCCCTCATCATCAGCGGGCCCGTCGCCTCCGACGACCAGAAGTTTTCCGAGATGAAGCCGAAGGTCGACCGGATCGTGAACGCCCAGAAGAATTTCGTGACGAAAATCGTGGCGGAGGCTGAACAGCTCCTGGCTGCGGGCGATAACGAGAAAGCCGGCGTCCAGCTCCTGCGCGCCTACCGCGGCCTGCCCAAGCACAAGCGCCTCATAAAGATCTTTTCCGAGCCCGCGAACAAGCGGCTCCAGCTGCAGACCGAAATTGAATTCCTCCGGGACCAGTCCCGAAGGATGCACGAGATCGACGACGAACTTTATTACGCCATTGACGAAAAGGACCATTCCATCAACCTGACCGAAAAGGGGAGGGAGCTCCTGGCCGGTTCGGCGAGTGACAAGGATTTTTTCATCCTCCCCGACATCGGCACCGAATTCGCCGCGATCGATTCTGACGAAACGCTTCCATCGGAGGAGAAACAGAAGCGAAAGGACGAAGTCAATCTTCACTACGCGGAACGGAGCGACAGGATCCACACGGTCGTACAGCTCCTGAAGGCGTATTCGCTCTACGAGAAGGACGACGAATACGTCGTGACCGACGACGGCAAGGTGATGATCGTCGACGAATTCACCGGCCGTCTTCTCCAGGGAAGACGCTACTCCGACGGCCTCCACCAGGCGATCGAGGCGAAGGAAGGCGTCCATATCGAACGGGACACCCAGACCCTCGCCACCATCACGCTGCAGAACTATTTCCGGCTCTACCGGAAGCTCGCCGGCATGACCGGCACGGCGGAGACGGAGGCGTCGGAGTTCATCGACATCTACAAGCTGGACGTCGTCGTCGTCCCGACCAACAGGCCGATGGTTCGCGACGATCAGGACGACCTCGTGTACAAGACGAAGCGGGAAAAATATAACGCGCTGATCGACCAGATCAAGGAGATGCGAAAGCTCAACCGTCCGGTCCTCGTGGGCACGACGAGCGTCGAGGTGTCGGAGACGCTTAGCCGGATGCTGAAGCGGGAAGGGATGCCGCACAACGTACTCAACGCCAAACAGCACCAGCGCGAGGCCGAGATCGTCGCACACGCGGGGCTACCCGGGGGCGTCACGATTGCCACCAATATGGCGGGACGCGGCACCGACATCAAACTCGGACCGGGCGTCGCGGACGCGGGTGGATTGCACATCATTGGCACGGAACGGCACGAATCGCGCCGGATCGACCGTCAGCTGAGGGGCCGCGCTGGCCGCCAGGGGGACCCGGGCTCGTCTCAATTTTACCTCTCCCTCGAGGACGATCTGATGCGGTTGTTCGGGAGTGACAGGATCGCGGGAATCATGGAACGGCTCGGCCTCAAGGAAGGCGACGTCATCCAGCACCCGATGATCACCCGGTCGGTCCAGCGGGCGCAGAAGAAGGTCGAGGAGAACAACTTCGCGATCCGGAAGCGGCTCCTGGAGTACGACAACGTGATGAACCAGCAGCGGGAAGTCATCTACGGCCGCCGCCGTCACGCACTCCTCGGCGAGCGCCTCCGTGAGGACATCGTGGGGATGCTGGAGGAGTCCGTGGGCAGGATGGTGGAGAAGTACTACCCTGAGGGTGAGCTGGAACCGATGCGGGAGGCGCTCAGGACCAATTTCCTGGTCGACTTCCAGATGGACCAGGTCCGCTGGCAAAACCTCGGGCTCGAGGGTGTCAGCGAGGAGGTCCTCACGGCGGCGAAGGAATTCTACCGGCGCAAGGAGGAGAGAATCGGCGCCGAGAACCTGTCCAACCTCGAGAAAATGGTGTCGCTCCAGGTGATCGACGAAAAGTGGCGGGACCACCTGCGGGAAATGGACGACCTCAAGGAAGGGATCCACCTCCGCGCTTACGGCCAGAAAGACCCGATCGTCGAGTACAAGACCGAGTCGTTCAGGATGTTCGTCGAGCTGCTCGACATCGTTTCCACGGAAACCCTCAACCTCGTCTTCAAGTTGTTCCCCGCCGCCCCCCAGGAAGAAGCGCTTCGGCGCCGTCAGCAGATGCGCCAGCCCAGGCAGATGACGCTCTCGCACGCGACGTCCACCGGGATGGGACTCAAGGCCCCGGCTCCTCCTGAGGTGGGAGAGGGTACCGGCGCTGCGACGATGCCCTCACGGTCCCAACCCGCGGAAAAAATACAGCCGATGCAGGTCGGAGAAAAGACCGGCAGGAATGATGCGTGTCCCTGCGGGAGCGGAAAGAAATTCAAGCACTGCCATGGGTCCTAGGATGCGCTCCGTCGTCCGGTCGGGGATTCCGGGGTGAGTGACCCGACCCCGGTTCGTGAAGGCCAGACCGGGAGGGCGGGCTTCGTCGCGCTCGTCGGAAGGCCGAACGCTGGCAAGTCGACGCTCCTGAACGCCCTCCTCGGGCAAAAATTATCGATCGTCTCGAACAAACCGCAGACGACACGGCACCGCGTCGCCGGCATCCTCAGCGAACCCGGATACCAGATCGTCTTCCTCGACACCCCCGGCATGATCGAACCGAAGTACCTCCTCCAGAGCGCAATGATGAAGATGGTGCAATCCGCCCTGAGGGACGCCGACCTCGTCGTGCGCCTGCTCGACTCCTCCGACGATTCCGCGCTCCGGCCTGACGCGGGGGAGGAAGCGTTGCTCGCTCACGTAACGGCACCTCTCATCCTCGTTCTCAACAAGGCCGACGTCGCGCCTGCGGAGAGGATGCGGACGATTGCGGAACGCGCGGCCGCGTCGCCCCATGCGCCCGTGAAGATTCTGGAGATCTCCGCGCTGAAAAAGACAGGGCTCGACATTCTCCGGGATGAGATCGTTTCCCGGCTCCCTGTTCACCCTCCCTACTATCCCGATGAATCCGTGAGTGACCGGGACGAACGGTTTTTCGTGGCGGAGATCATCCGCGAGAAAGTCTTCGAGTGTTACCGTGAAGAGATTCCCTATTCAACGACCGTCCGGATTCTCGCGTTCGAGGAGAAGGCGGGGAGGAAGGACCGGATCGAGGCGGAAATCTGCGTCGAGCGTGACTCCCAGAAGGGGATCCTCATCGGCGGAAAAGGCGCCGCGCTGAAGAAGGTTGGCCAGCTGGCGCGGAAGGACATCGAGGAGCTGCTCGGACGCCCCGTCTTTCTCGAGCTCCGCGTGAAGGTCCGGGAAAAGTGGAGGGACTCAAGCGTCTGGCTCAAGCGTCTCGGCTACACTGAAACCAACGAATGACCCCCTAATGCCGGCCGTCAAACCGTTCGCCGCTCTCCGCTACGACCCCTCGAAAGTGGATCCGGAGCGTGTCGTCGCACCACCGTACGACGTTATCGACGGAGCCCTCAGGGACGCCCTGTACCGCCGGGACCCGCGAAACATCGTACGCCTCATCCTTGCGAAAGACACCGATCCGTACGCCGCCGCCGCCGGCGACCTTGCGCGGTGGACGTCCGAGGGAGTCCTTGTTCGCGATCTCTCGCCGGCGATCTATCATCTCGAGCAGGAGTGGACGCTCCCCGGGGGAACGACGCACCGCCGGAGCGGATTCATCGCGGCCTGCATGCTCGAGGATTTCGGGGGATCGGTGCTTCCCCACGAGAAGACGCATTCCGGTCCGAAGGAGGACCGGCTCCGTCTGATGAAGGCCACCGGTATGATGTTCAGCCAGATATTTACCTTGTATGCCGATCAGGAGCGGACCCTTGACCCGCTCCTCGAAGCGGCCAGGTCGGGCAGGCCCGACTCCGTGGTCGTTCACGACGGAGTCACGTGCCGGCTCTGGGTGGGTGCCGATGACTCCGTGGCGCTTGCCATGGCGGAATTCCTCAGGGAGAGGAGCGTTCTCATCGCCGACGGTCACCACCGCTACGAAACCGCCCTCGCCTTCCGGAACTCGATGCGCCTGAACAACCCGGACCACCGCGGTCACGAACCGTACAACTTCGTTCCGATGTTCTTCTCGAACCTTTACCAGCCGGGGATGGTGATGCTCCCGACGCACCGGTTGATCCACGGCATACCGGGGTTCAACGCGGAATCGTTCCTGGTGGGGCTGCGCCGTTATTTTTCGGTGACCTTGTTTCCTTCTGCGGAAGCCCTCATCGCGCGGCTCGAATCGGGTTCAGGGCTTGAGCTCGGCCTCGGTTTTCCGGCCAGGGGCGGGTTCCTCCTCCTGAATCCGATACCGGCCGGCGTACGCCTGCTCGACAACCTCCCGGCCGTCGTGTCCAAGATGAACGTAACGCTCCTCCACTCGGTGGTCTTCGGCACGATCCTCGGCCTGTCGGAGGAATCCCAGGAAAAGAAGGTGAACCTCGAATACGAGCGGGACGTGCACGCGATCCTACGGATGTTCGAAAGGGACGGGAAATGGCAGGCGGCGTTCTTCATGAAGGCGCCCCCGGTTGAGCAGGTGAAGCAGGCCGCCGAGGCCGGGCAGACGCTGCCGCAGAAAACCACATTCTTCTACCCGAAGCTCCTCTCGGGCCTGGTGAATTATCCGTGCCGGGAAGGTGCCACGGGATGAAATCGGAACGACCGCTCGTCATCGCCGGCCTGGCGGCCATCTCGATCGTCTGGGGATCGACCTGGCTCGCCATCAAGATCGGCCTGGAGAGCGTCACACCCGTCTTCGGCGTTGCTTTCCGCTTCACTCTCGCCGCAATGATCCTCGCCGTCATCCTGAGGGTCCGCGGCGAACGGCTCGACTTCCGGAAGGAGAACCTCAGGGTGTTCGCGGTACTGGGGCTCTTTTCCTTCAGCCTGCCGTTCGTCCTCGTCTACTGGGGGGAACAGTACATCGGCTCGGGCCTCGCGTCGATTCTCTTCGCCACGTACCCGTTCGTCGTCGCTATATTTTCGCATTTCTTCCTTCCCGGCGAACGGCTGAACGCCTTCAAGGTGGGCGGCACGCTGCTCGGGTTCGCGGGCATCCTCGTGATCTTCTGGACAGACCTCTCGACGGGTACAGCAGGCTTTCCCGGGATGGCGGCCATCGTCCTGAGCACCGTCCTCCAGGGGTTCTCGCTCGTGGTGGTCAAGAGGACGGCACGGCACATACCACCGGTGCACCTGACGCTCGGGGGGATGCTCTGCAGCATCGTGGTGCTCTGGATCATGGCCTTCACGATGGAGGACTTCTCGGCCCTCCGTTTCGATTCGGCGAGCATCGGCTCGATCATCTACCTGGGCACCTTCGGCTCGGTACTGACCTTCGTGGTGTACTACTGGCTCCTCAAGAGGGTGGAAGCCCTCTTCCTGTCGCTGACGGCGCTGATCACGCCGATCCTCGCGGTAATCCTCGGCGCGCTCCTGCTCGACGAAGTGCTCAACAGCCGCATCTATGCCGGGGCTGCGATGGTCCTCCTCGGGATCGTGGTGGCCAACGGCAGGGACCTCCTCGGGAGGGCGGAGAAACACCGACTTCGATTTTTCGCCGGGGACCAGCCCGGGCCTGATACGACATCCAGGGAGTGAGAATGGAAAGAAAACTCGTACACGTCGGCATCGCCGTGAAGAGCCTGGCGACTTCGGTCCCACTCTTCGCGAAACTGTTCCCGCAGGACACGGTTCCCGTGGAGGAGGTCGCCGACCAGGGGGTAACGGTCGCATTCTTTCGTACCGGGGCCTGCTCGGTGGAACTCACCGAGGCGACGGAGCCCGATTCCCCCGTGGGGAGGTTCCTGGCGAAGCGGGGGGAGGGTGTTCATCACCTCTCGTTCCAGGTCGACGACCTCCAGGCCGAACTCGACAGGCTTCGTGGGGAGGGCTTTATATTGATTGATGAAAAACCGAGACAGGGTGCAGGTGGGTACCTCATCGCCTTCCTCCATCCTTCCTCCACCAACGGCGTCCTCATCGAACTCTCGCAGAAACAGGGGAAGGGGTAGGATGCCGGGGGAGGCCCTCACCGGAAAGCTTCGCACCCTTCCGGCAAAACCGGGTGTCTACCAGTTCGTCTCAGATTCGGGCGAGGTGCTTTACATCGGGAAGGCCATCAACCTCCGGAGCCGGGTACGCCAGTACTTCCAGAGCGGCATCGCCAAGAATCCCCGCCTCAAGGCGATGACCGCGAAGGTCGCCGACGTCGAGATCATCGTCACCGATTCCGAGGTCGAAGCCCTCATCCTCGAAACCACCCTCATCAAGGAACGCAAGCCCCGCTACAACGTCGACCTGAAGGACGACAAGAGTTATCCCTACATCGTCATCACCAACGAACCGTTTCCGAGGGTCTTCCCGACCCGGCGGGTCATCCGGGACGGTTCGAAGTACTTCGGCCCCTTCACCGACGTCAAAAACTTGCATACCTCGCTGAAAATGGTGCGGGACATATACCGGGTGCGGAGCTGTAATTTCCACATCGACGAGGAAGCGATCCGGAAGAAAAAGATCAAGCTCTGCCTCGACTACCACATCAGGAAATGCGACGGGCCCTGCGAGGGGCTGATCAGCCAACAGGCCTACGGCGCGATGATCCGGGAGGTCGAGCTGATCCTCCGCGGGAGGACCTCCGCCCTCGCTTCGGTCCTGCGCGGACGGATGGAGGAGGCCTCGGCGGGGACGCGGTACGAGGAGGCCGCCGAGCTGAGGGACAGGATCGCATCTCTCGACGTGTACAACCAGCGCCAGAAAATCATCGACCTGGACCTGGTGGATCGGGACCTCGTTTCGCTCGCGGTGAAGGACAACGACGGATGCGCCGTCGTCTTCAAAATCAGGGAGGGGAAGATCGTCGGGAAACAGCATTTTTATCTCACCTCGTTGAGGGGGGAGGATGAATCGGCCGTCATTGAACATTTCCTCGCCACCTATTACCTCGAAGCCGACGATCTCCCCGAGGAAATCCACCTCCCCGCGGAATTCGACCAACGACAGGTGGTCGAGGATTGGCTCAGCCGGAAAAAAGCAGGCGAAGTGCGGGTCGTGATGCCGAAGGCGGGCAAGAAAGCCAGGTTGATGGAGATGTGCCGGAAGAACGCCGAACTTTTCCTTGGGATGCTCCTCCTCCAGAGGGAAAAACGCCGGAGTATGCCCGCCCCGGCGGTTGAACTCCTCGGCAGGGATCTGGGGATGAAGGGGGTGCCGAGGAGGATCGAGTGTTTCGATGTCTCGCATACGCAGGGCGCCGACACCGTCGGGTCGATGGTCGTGTTCATCGACGGAAAACCAAGGAAGAGCCAATACCGGAAATTCAATGTCGCGTCGCTCGATCATCCCGACGATTTCGCGGCCATGCGCGAGATCGTAGGCAGGAGGTACGACCGGGCGATTTCCGAGGGTGCGGAATTGCCCGACCTCATCGTCATCGACGGCGGCAAGGGTCAGCTCTCGAGCGCGATGGAAGTGCTCACGCGCCTTGGCGTGCAACAAATGGTCGCGGCGGCCGGGAGGGAACTCCGGGTCATCGGCCTTGCCAAACGGTTGGAGGAAATCCACCGCCCCGACGCGGACGATCCCCAATCCATTCCGAAGAGTTCGCCGGGCCTGAAACTACTTCAGCGGATTCGCAACGAAGCCCACAGGTTCGCCGTGACCTATCATCGCGCCCGCCGGTCGAGCCGGACGCTCCAGACCGAACTCGACCTCATCGAGGGAGTCGGGAAGAAGCGCGCGACCCGCCTCCTCGAGGCATTTGGGTCAGTCCAGGGAGTCAGGTTTGCCACCATTCTACAAATCACCGAGGTTGTCGGTGAGGTCACCGCGGTAAAAATCCACGGTTATTTCAATCGGGAGGGCGAAACCGTCGATAACGCTGAGTAAACGGGAGGGAGCTGGTGCCGGTCTCGGTGCCGTTCAGGCCGCAGGTATTGACATTGTATTCGTAAAAAACTATACTCATACCGTCTGGTGACCGGGGGCGGAAACCACAATGCATTTGAGGGATGGACCGCAAACAGCCGCTTCTGTTGATCCTGATGATCACACTCTTCGGCATCGCCATCGCCGGGGCGATCTGGATTTTCAGCCAGAGAAACATCCAGGTCCGTCGTGACAGCATCCTCGTCGAACTCCAGACCATCGCCGCAGACGCTATCCGCTACCGAACGCGCCCCGCAACGCTCGGTGGAGGTGGCGGAAAATTCGTACGCTATTCCATCCCGGCAAAGCTCAGGTCCACCGGGTTTGCAGAGTATGAGGTAACCCCCGCCACTTCCCCCGATACCATCATCATCTCCGCAATCGCGACCCAGAATATCGGGACACTCACCGCGCGCATCGAGCCAACGGGTGTTGTACGAGTCGTTTCATTAACCGGAGAACTGGGATACTGATCGGGGATTTCCGCGGGCCGTCCGGCCCGTTTCCACCCTATTTCACCAGCATCATCTTTTTCGTTTCCTCGAGCACGGCACCCCGTTCTCCGGTCTCCTCGTCGATGGTCGTGGCGACGATCCTGTAGAAATATATCCCCGACGGCAGCGACCCGGCCTCGAAGTCGATCTCCTGTATCCCCTCGTCGAGGACGTCGCCATCGAGGACCGTCCCGACCTCCGCCCCGAGAAGGTTGTAGACGCTCATCGTAACGATGGCCGGCTGCGGCAGGTCGAACGCGATGGTCGTTGACGGGTTGAACGGATTTGGGTAATTCTGGTACAGGCTGAATCCCTCCGGGACCTCCTCGACGATGGCGCGGTCGGCCAGGATGATCACCGGTTCGGTTCCGGGGTTCGCCCGCAGGAACGGGACGGCTGCGAGTTCCCTCGTCCCCTTGAAGCGCAGGGTGGTCGCGAATGAGAATGTGTCGATAGGGCCCTCGAAACTGGCGTTGATCATCCGCAGTGTGCTGTCCAGGTTGTAGTACTCCGTGGACATCCGTCCTGGCCAGTCGGTCAGGAGAGTGTCGGCGACGGCAGATATCTGCCGCAGGGTTTTCCCGCTCAGCGGATTCGCTCCGTATTCGAAGATCAGCTCTCCCAGGCCCGGCGGAAAGATTGTCATCTGGCTCGCCACGATGGACGTTTTGAGCGTCAACGCATCCGCGAAGATCCTGTTGTTGTGTTTCTTCGGGGACACCTTCTTCTGCACACCCACCATCCGGCGGTTATTGTCAAATGCGTAGAAGTTCTTCGGCACGACGCTGTGCACGATCATCCGGTCCATGATCGACTTCTTGAAGTCGCTGAATTTACGGATCCTCGCCCACGCGAAGAATTTCGGCATATCGGAGCGTTCAACCCCCACCACGAGTCCCGTGGTGAGCGCCCCCGACCGGTAGATGTCATCGACGACATTCATCCTGTTCGGCAGCGGTAGCCGGTACGCGAGGAATGTGCTCGTGGACCGAACCGGGGTTGACCTGTTCACAACGGCGCCCCCGACGTACCAGTGATGGTAGCTGTCCGGATATCGTTTCGGCTTCACACCCCAGGCGCAGACGTTCACGACGGAATCGGGTGATATCGGCGTGTTCCAGTGGATGTAGGCGTTCTGCGAATTGTGGCTGTAGATAATCTCATCCGGGGTCGGCGTGACGACGAACGGGTGGAGGGAATCGTCATAGTAAATTGGGATCCGTATTCGGACCATCAGGCCGTCCACCGCCCTCCCCGTGTTGTTGCCGATCGTCATGCAGAACTCCACCTTGTCCGGTTTGCGTTTCTCCGGCGCGAGCAGTTTGCCACGGCGGTCGCGGGATTCGACCAGGCTGTCGTACGACATCGTCCGGAACTTCGTTGTGTCGGTCGTTGAGCTGTTACCGAAATTCAACGAGTCGAAAACAGCCCCGCTCGTCACCGTTGCGGGGTAGAATCCACCGAGAGGTTGTGTGAGCAGGTATCCGGGCGGCGCATTCTCAGTGATCGTCAGCGCGTCGGCGAGCAGGTCATCGACGCTCCAGACACCATTCGTCCCAGAGAAGACCGATCGAGATGTTTTCGGCCCGGTCAGGAGGATTTCGATCCCGAGCATCCCAGCCTCGCCGGGGTCCCGGGTGCCGTCGTGGTTGAGATCGAAGTACACCTCGCCTGACATCGCTCCGTACCGGAAATTTCCAAAATCGGAGCCGGAGAAGTTGTTTCCGCCGGTGTCGACCGTGAAGGTGTACACGGACGGCGATCCGGGGAGCAATTGAGTCCAGCCCGCTGGCAGATCTTCCGAAACGACGTAGGTTCCCGAGGCCAGGCTGTCGAACGCAAACACCCCACTGACATCGGTCAGGACACTGTCGAAGTGCGTCGCGTTCCGGAACAGTGTTACGAGCCACCCCGCCATCACGGGCTCAGCTGGCGATTTTGACGAGTCACCGTCAAGGTCGTCAAATTTTATCCCCGAGATGGAGCTTGCCAGGAATAATCCGAAGTTGATCCCGGTGGGGGATGATCCGGACTGGATGTCGATGGAATAGGATCCGGGAGATGCCGGGAGGGTGCCGACCCATCCCGTCGGGGTCGGTAAGGAGAATTCCCAGAATCCTGATTCAAGCGCCGAAAAGGTGAACACGAATTCCCCGAGGGCATTCGTGAATTGTGTTTTACTCCCGCCGCCTCCGGTTTTCAGGGCCTGGACCAGCCCGCCCTGAAGTACCGGTTCGAGGGGATCCTTCACCCCGTCGCCGTCGAGGTCCCTGAACGCCATTCCGCGGGCGGTGGGACCGTTAAAGTTCCCGAAGTTGTTGTTCAGGCTCGGCGGGCCTGCGGTGAGAGTGATGGGTGATGCGGGCGCGAACGTCGCGGACCACCCCGGCTGCATTGCTTCGGCGATCGCGTACGAGCCCGGGGTCAGGTTGTTGAATTCATAATACCCCGTCGGCCAGGCGCCGGCACCGGTGATCGCCGAATCCATGCCGTTCGGTCCGGTGATGTAGATCTTCCACGCGTCGAGTGCCGGTTCGGCGGGTTGTTCCCACGTCCCATCGCCGTCGAGGTCCTCGAACTTGTAACCCGAAATCGTTCCGAATTCACCTCCGCCGTTCAGGTGGGACAGGCCGGTGTTGTCTGTGATGTCGCGATAGTTATTCGCGGCGTCGATTTCGCTTACCCCCGTGCGGACAAGCGCCGGGAGGTTCACCCAGGCGAGTGCGGTGGATACGACCGGGACAGAGACGCCGGAGATCTCGTACGTCGATATGCGGGCCCCGTTCCCGGGGGTCGGGACGTCGACAGCGGTGGCATAGGAATGGTTGCCGCCGAGCGAGATGCGGATCTCGTTCCCCGCGATCACCTGGTCGAAGAAGAAACCGCTCCCGATCTGCTCGCTCGCGGCGACCCGGCTCAACGCCGGCGCGGTGAACGCTCCGGTGTTGAACGTCATCACGAACTGGCTGTTCCCGGTCCTGAAGCCGGTCGGCCCGATCCGTTTGATGTAGAGGTCGAAACGGTAGGTCGTCCCCGTGAGCACGGGATTCCGCACCGAGAGTTCATACTGCGGAATCGGCTGGGCGTTCAGGCTGGCCGTCATCGCAAGCGTCACGGCGATCATTTTCAGGATATCCGGCATTCTATCATATTTCATAATCATACCCATACAAATCCATGAAAGAGAAAATTCTGTGGTTACGGCTTCTGCGAAACCCTGAGCCTGTTGGCCAGGACCAGCGAGTAGTCGGTCCCGTCGGTGACATTGTTCCCGTTGCAATCCGAGGAGAGGTATCCCGGCAGGGTCCGGTTGTTCCAGGTGATGTTCCGGTCGAGGAAGTCGACTACGCCGTCCTGGTTCACGTCACCGGCCCACGAGATATAAAGGCCACCCTCGTTTTTCAGGGGATCGGTCCCGAACGCGGTGCCGGGCCCCGTGGTGAAATCATAGGCCCCGATGCTCGTCGTCCCCTTGGTGTACGGCTGCGACGAGGCGGACCAGATGGCGAGGTGGTTCCTGTGCCGGACCACGAGGTAGTAGCTCCCCGTGGGGGCTGACGGGAAGACCAGGAGCCCGTCTCCCGACGTCGAGAGCGCGCAACGCGCCGAGTCCACCAGTGGATGAACGCCGGCCGCGTCCGCGAGGTAACCCGTGACCGTATCCTGTGGCTGGCTGGCGCCGTTCCAGAATCCTTCCAGCAGGCAGGTCAGGTCAACCTTCACCGCTCCGACGATCTGGAAGTCCCGTTTGGTCGTGTAGCTGAACGTGTACCGGCCGGCGACCCGCATGTTTACCCGTGACCCGGTGAGCAGGTCGACCAGGAAGAGCTGGAGGCGCGGCTCGACCGCGTTCACATAGGAGGAGTCCCACAGGAGCGTCAACAGGGCCGTGCTGGAGCATTCAACGCTCAGATCCCAGACCGGGTCGCTCGGCCCCTGGAAGTCGGTGGCATACTGCGTCCCGAGTATGGGAGGATAGCTGCCGCCTGAGTGGGGGAAATAGACTTCGAGGTACGTCCCCCCGGGAGATCGGGGGGGGCGCGGCGTGTCATAGAGGTTCTCGAAATCCGGTGTGGCGTCCGGACGGATCCCCATCCGGGCGAGCGAATCGGATTGCGAGTTCGTCCTTGCGCGGATCATGAAGTCCCAGTTCGTGTAGGGCGTTTGTCCAAGCACGCCCCCGGCGAACGAAAAGAAGAGGAATACCACGGCGAATATTTTCATACAATCGTACCTTCTGTTGGACTTATTTGAGATAAACCATTTTACCCGACCCGGAAAACCTCCGGCCGGTCCCGACGCCTTCGCCGCTCACGGTGAAGAAATAGACCCCGCTGGCAAGGCCCATATTCCCCGCGTCGAAGGTGAGCTGATGCTGTCCGGGTCCGCGGGAGACCGGCGGGCCGAGGAAGACCGTCCTCCCACCCTGATCGCTGACCCGGAGGGTGATGAGTGCCTCAGCGGGAAGTTGATACTCGATCATGGCTGATGGGTTGAAGGGGTTCGGGTAACATCCCACGACGATGAAAGCGTCGGGGACGGCCGAATGTTGTCGCGCGGTAGCGACCGCGCGAAGTTTGATTAAAATCCGACCCGGATCTTTCGTGAAAGCGACGGGCTCCGATGTTCCGGTTATCGCTGTCCATCGATCCGGGCCGGTTTCTGCAATGAAGTCGATCGACGCGTCGCCCCGCTCGCCGGTGAGGGATATCGACGCCGCGTCGGATTGGATTGCAACGATGAATTCCTGGATGGGCGCTGCGTCGGCGGCCAGGATCCCGGCGGCGCCGCCACCGGCGAAACGGGCGTCAAACGCCGGAGCCGGCGGAACGGGGGGGACGTCGAATTCCTCCGGGTGATATCCCGACCCGGCCGGAATGAAATAGAGCGTCGACGCTCCGCCAGTCGATGAACGGATCGTCACCGACGGCGTTTCCAGCGACGGAATCGCCCTCGCGGGTTTTTTTGCCGCGGCCAGGCCGAGGGGGAGGATCCCGTCGGAGGCGACCTTCACCCAATAACCCTTTCCAGGTAGCAGGCTGTCGGCCCTCTGATATCCGGTGGAATATTCGTAGAACACCGAAACGATGTCGGGCGAGGCCGGGGCCGGGATCGGTTGTGACAGGGTCCCGATCATGTTCCACCCCTCCCTCACCGGGATGTCGAGCGTGTCGACGCTCAGCCCGGTCAACGTCGTTACGTGGGGGGAGGCGAATTTCATCCAGTAAGCCCTACCGTTGGACAGCGTATCCCTCGGGTGGTATGAGGAATCGAAATCGAACGCGGATGAGATGCCGTCGGGAAACAGCGTCAGCGCCCGGTAGTCGGGGACGACGCGGGGGACCGAAAGGATGTTCCATCCGGTTTCCGTTTCGATGAACGAAGAGGCGAATTCCGCACGGATCAGGAATGTGCGGGCCTGAGTGTACGTAAATGTATAGGAATTAACTTCCCTGAGGTAGATGAGGGAATCGGCAATGGAATCTTCCATCAGCAGGAAATAGGACCCGGGCAGGAGGCCAATCATCGATGTATCCCACTGGAGCGTCACCGCGCCGATCCCGGCATTCGTCTCGACCATCATCCGCCATGATGGGTTCTGGGGGATCGTATAGTCGATGGCGAACTTGTTGCCGAGCATTGTCGGCCAGTTATCGCCGTCGTGGGGAAAATAGACCTGGATGGATGTTCCCGGCGGGGCGGGGGGACGGGGGATTTCATACTGCACGTCGTAATCCGGCGTGGCATCGGCTCGTACCCCCAGGTAGGCAAGGGAATCGTGCGCACCGACGACATACCCCTCGATGAGGAGCGACCATGACGCGGGGGTCACCGTGTCGGACGCAAAAGGATTCGCCGCGGGAGATACACCCGGGGCCATTGCCAGCCACGCTACGGCGAAAAATAAAGGCGCAGCGAATAACCGTCGTTTCATCGGAGCCCTACTCACAAAAGAATTCGACGTTTAATAAATATCCTCCCCCGCCTGCGGGGCGGGGGAGGGGTGATGCAATGCGTTACTTCAACAGAACCATCTTCCTGATGTTGGAGAAGGAGTTGCCCTCGGCGGCCGTTGCGGTGATGGTGTAGTAGTAGACACCGCTGGAGAGGTTCGCGGCGTCGAAGACCACCTCGTGGTAGCCCGCCGTCTGGAGTGCGTCGCCGGAGAGGAGCGTGGCGACCCTCTGGCCAAGGAAATTAAACACTTCAATGGAGACCGCGGCGGCCGACGGAAGCCCGTAGGCGATGGTCGTGGTCGGATTGAAGGGGTTGGGATAGTTCTGGCCAACCTCCCAGGCGGTCGGGATGACGGTCGACGGCTGGTTGACGCTGAAACGCCGCTCGGTGCCGGCCTGGGTGTAGGTATACGAAGAGGCCGTCTTCATGTCGATGGTCCTGCCGCCGGCGGCGTCGTTGAGATCGACCTTCACGTTCGACGGAAGGGCCGCGATCCTGGCGTTGTCCCAGCGCAGGGTGACCTGCCCGGGCGTCGAGCTCGTCACGACGATCTCCCACCCGGCCT
>JANNFI010000143.1:0-2543 GCA_031379665.1 Ignavibacteria bacterium | reverse complement strand
GAGAGGGCGACGAGCCCCTCCGAATGGCGACGGAGCAGTTCCATGTCGATGCGTGGCTTGTAGTAAAATCCCTCGGTGTGGCCGAGGGTGCAGAGCCTGCTCAGGTTCGCGTAGCCTGCGGGGTTCTTCGCCAGGAGGACGAGGTGGTGGTAGACATTGCGGCCGCGCCCCTCGCGCAGACTCTGGACGTCAACCTCCTTGTCGAACCGGGTGCCGCGGGTAACGATGTAGACCTCGCACCCGAGGATCGGCTTGATCCCCGCCTTGCGGGCCGCCTTCGAGAACTCCACGGCCCCGAACATTACGCCGTGGTCGGTCAGGGCGAGCGCCCGCATCCCATCGCGCTTCGCCGCGCCGATCAGGCCGTCGATGGTGGCGGCGCCGTCGAGGAGGCTGTAGTGGGAATGGTTATGGAGATGGATGAACTCGGCCATGGGTGTTCAGCAGACTCTTCCCGGCGCACGGCGCCTCGCGGCGATCGGCGGGCCGGCTCATCGCCGGCAGCCGGTCACGATTCCAGGTATTTTTCGACGTATGCGCTGACCTTGCCGATGTCGACGATCTCCCGGTTGCCCGTACGGCGGTCCTTGATCTCGATTTTTCCGTTGACCACGTTTTTCTCCCCCACGATGATCTGGAGGGGCATCCCGAGGAGGTCGGCGTCCTTGAACTTGAAGCCCGGGCTGACCTCCTTCCGGTCGTCGTAGAGCGTGTCGATCAGCGATTCCCCAAGTTTTTCGTAGAGACCCTCGGCGACGGCCACTACCTTCTCGTTGTTCGAATTGACGAGGATCAGGTGGACGTGGAACGGTGAGAGGTGCCGCGACCAGATGATGCCGAACTTGTCGTGGTTCTGCTCGATGTAGCAGGCGATGATCCGCTCCACGCCGATGCCGTAGCTGCCCATGATGATCGGCTTCTCCTTACCCGTCTCGTCGAGGAAATGGGCGTGCATCGCGTCGGAATATTTCGTGCCGAGCCTGAAGATGTGGCCGAGCTCGATCGCCTTCACCACCCTCAGAGTGCGGTCGCATTTCGGGCAGGTCTCGGCGTCGCGTACGGTCCGGAAATCGTGGTATCCGACGACCGTGACGTCGCGCGCAAGGTCGATGTCCCGGAGGTGGAACCCGTCGCGGTTCGCGCCGCTGATCAGGCCCGAGGCGCCCTCCAACCGCTTGTCGGCGTACACCTGAATCCCGTCGATGCCCACCGGACCGATCGATCCGGCCCCGGCGCCGGTGAGGCCCTTCAGTTCATCGGGGTGCGAGGGCCTGATCCCCGGGCCGAACACGGCCTGAAGTTTGGCCTCGTTCATCTGGTCGTTGCCGGTCATCAGGACCATCACCGGCCGGCCGTCGAGGATGTAGACGAGGGCCTTCGCGAGGAGCTCCTCGCCCACGCCGAGGAAGGCGATCAGTTCGTCGATGGTGTGGACATCCGGCGTGGCGACCTCCGAGGGCGCCGTCCCCTGTGACGCGCCGCCCGCCGCGCTCACGCGCGACGAGGCCACTTCCACGTTGGCGGCGTACCCGCAACCGTCGCACACGACACAGGTGTCTTCGCCCGCGGCTGATTCGATCATGAACTCCTGGGAGCCGCTACCGCCCATCGCGCCGCTGGATGCGCCCACGACGAAGAATTTCAGCCCGAATCGCGTGAAGATCCGGTCGTACGCCCCCGCATGCAGTGCGTAGCTCTTCTCGAGCCCCTCGGTGGTGGCGTCGAGGCTGTAGGAATCCTTCATCAGGAATTGTCGTGAACGGATCACGCCGGAGCGCGGTCGCGGCTCGTTTCTGAACTTCGACTGGATCTGGTACCAGATCTGCGGCAGGTCGCGGTACGACTTGATGTAGCCCTTCGCGATCGAGCAGATGACTTCCTCGTGGGTGGGCGCGAGGACCAGGGACCTGTTCTTGAGGTGGAACATCGTTTCGCCGAACGCCTGGACCCGACCCGTCTCTTCCCAGAGTTCCACGGGGTTGATCGCCGGGAGGTGGAATTCCTGGCCGCCGATGCCGTCCATCTCGTCACGGATGATCTCCATGACTTTCTTCATGAGACGGTACCCGAGGGGGAGGAATGAGTAGATCCCCGAGCCGAGGGGTCGGATCATTCCGGCGCGTAGCATCAGCTGGTGGCTCGCAATGAGCGCGTCCGAGGGGATTTCCTTGAGAGTGGGGATGAAGCCTTGACTGAGTCGCATGATGGGTTCCGGTTGAGATTTGTGCTTGTACCCCCGAGAGGATTCGAACCTCCGACAAACGGTTTAGGAAACCGCTGCTCTGTCCATGCTGAGCTACGGGGGCGGAAAAGTCAGAGAAAAACGAATAATTCGAGAATGAATGCAAATTTACGAAATTTTCAGGGTAAACTCAAGGATGATAGGCGCTTACGGACCAGAATCGATCCGGTAATAAATTCTTCCATTGATGCTTCACTTCACGACACGCCTCCAAATCCATACGTCATACCATCGGCCCCTGCCCGTCCGGGAGTCGATACCATTTTCGGGAAAACTTTGGGGGAAATATTTTCATCGACCC
>JANNFI010000109.1:0-4190 GCA_031379665.1 Ignavibacteria bacterium | reverse complement strand
AGGTCCCGGGCGGTCAACGCGTCAGTGTAGCGGGAAGAAAAATCTTCGCTTCCACCGGGGGTCTCCGCCGAAGGAACCATGACCGCCAGCATCGTCCCCGGGGTCACTGAGCTTCCTGGTACCGGCAGGCGCTCATTTTCTCCCGCCGGCACAAAACCGGTAAACGGCGCGGCAACGATCGCTTCGCCGTTCAGCCTGGGGACGATTTCCCCGGCCGAGTGGATCGATCCGGAGATCGACTCCCGCTTCACCGCCATCGTGCGAAAGTCAATCTTCCACTGTTGTTCTTTGAGGAATGTGATGAGCTCCCCGCCGCCCGTTTCATCGTCCGCCGGTGGCAGATCGGCGTGCGACGCGTACACCGGGAGCATTTCGATCGCGATGGTGTCGGCGCCCTCTCCCGACAGGATCAGCCTCGCCTGATATGATCCTGCTCGTTCGAACCGGGCAACGGGGCGATAGATACCCGGCGACGACGGGCCGTCGAGCGTCGCGCGAGTGGAATACCCGCCCGGAAGCGCGAATTCGAGCGAGAGATTTCCGGCGGTCACCGGTTGAAAGTTTCGGATGTTTGTGAGATGAACGGCGAACCGGGCATCCCTTCCAACGACGATCGCCGGGTATTCCATGAAGAGCTCTGTCTTCTCCGTCCAGAGCGTCACCGATCCTCCGCCACCCGTGGCGGATTCTGATATCGGATCCGGACTGCTGCAACCCGAAACGATGAGATAGAAGGCAGCGATAAGCAAGAACGGTTCTCTGGCCATATGCATCCCCTGTAATTCAACAAATGGATAAATGCTCGTGATGGAATTCCCATCGCGGGGATCACACCCTCGCGACGGGCAATGACGATAAGACGGGAATCAGGAGAGCGGTGGAGCGCGGTCTGAAGCGGGAGGGATGAAACCTATGCGAGTAGGAGGAGAAGGATCGGATTTCGCACGATGACCGGAGGATGGCCCTACAGGCCGATCCATAACATCCGGGAACAGGGCAGACCATATTGGTTTTGTCGTGATCCGAAGAGCGTCGTTGGATTTCGTCGTGGTGGCACTGAAGGATACCGTGGCAACATCATGACGGTGACTTTCTTCACCCGGATGGAGAGCGATGGACTCACCGGAAGAGCTGTGGACGACCGGGTTATCGTGGACATGAAAGGTCGCACGTCGATCACCGGTCGAACCGTCAGGATCCGGCGTGTTCCGGTGAGAATGAAGCCCATTTCCAAGGATCAGGCAGGCGCAGAAAACGAACGCCACCAGACCGGCGATGATACCGGAGATGATATGTGAACAATAGCGCATGATCGTCTGGTAATATAGCAAGGATCACCCAAAATCCAATTTGGGCATATTCAAAAAAAAGGCAATCGCGGAATGCGCGATTGCCATCTTGTAGCGGGGGCACGCTACAGTGTCCACCTACAGTTTACCACGATCACATCGTTTTGACCGAATTACCCATTTGATGATCAGACCCCGGGGGTACATTTGTGGATGTAAGCCAAAATCAGTACCTTCTTGAACGATGTTGGCATTATTCCAAAAAAGTCTCCTCCCCCTCGTCGGACGACTGCTGTTCGCCCTCCTCGTCACTTCCTTATTCTGGTGCGGTGACACCGATTGCTTCGATGAAGGAAGTGATGAATCTTGCGGCTCCCTCGTCTGTGCGTTGATGAAATCCGGCTCCCCCCCGGGGAGCCAGGACACCAACGCTGCCGGCTCCACCAGCTGTTCGTGCGTGTGCCACGTCCTCACCGTGATTTCACAGTCAGCGAACTCAACCGCAAATCTCCTCGCACAGACCGTGATCGTTTCCACGAACATTTTACCTCCGTCTCGCCCCTCAAGCCTCGTTTTTCGCCCTCCGATCGGCGCCTGATTCACGCGTTTCATCTGTGAACAGGCGGCAGGACTGACCGTCCGGCACGCCCCCTTTTGTTCCACATAATTTCTTGAGGTACGCTTTGAAGACACCCCTTCATGCGGTGGTCGCGGCGTTGCTGTTCCTGAACGCTTCGGCACCCGCCCAGGATAATGAGCGACTCTCGCTCGACAGCGCCATTTCAATGGCGCTGCAACACAATAGCCAGTTGATCACAACACAAAGAGAAGTCGATGCCACTACGGCGAGAGTTCTTCAAGCCGGCAGGATACCGAATCCCGAACTGGAATTTCGGTGGGGAGAGGCTCCCTCCTTCGGCGATCTTGGCGATGCAGGCGAATTCGATATCTCCTTCACCCAGCAGATCGAGTTTCCCACGAAGCGCGGCTCACGGATCGGCATCGCCGAACAGGAGATGCGGATCGCCGAACTCCGTCTCGACCGACTTCGGATAGTCGTTACCGCATCCATAAAAAAATCCTATTACGGCATCCTGCTTGCCCGGGAGCTTCGCCAGGGCCTCGAGGACCAGGCGACGATGGTCCGGGATGTCCTCGACCTGGCAGAGAACAAGCTGAGCACGGGCACCGGCAGCTACCTTGACCTCATCCGGACAAGGGTCGAGCTTACGCGCCTCGGCAACGACATCGTCGAATCGGCCCGGGAGGAAGGTGAGCGGAAGCGATCGATCAACATCCTCCTCGGGAGGGAACCGGACTCACCCCTCCTCCTCTCGGACACACTCGGACGAAGGGCGGGCACGGTGAACGCTGACAGCCTGTCGACCGCGTTGATCGCGCGAAGCTCGCTCCTGGAGGCGGCCAGGGCCTCGGTGGAACGCGAGGAGAGCCGTGTGGGCCTCGCCCGGAAGTCGTACCTCCCCGATTTCTCCGTCTCGATCTCCAGCGAACGACGATCGGGCTCGCCACCGTTCGACGCCAACGCATTTCAGGGAACGACCGAGTACGGCGTCGGCCTCTCGGTCGGTCTTTCCGTTCCACTCTGGTTCTGGCAGGAGCCCGCAGGACAGGTCCGGGAGGCCGACGCACTCTACTCGATCGCGGAAGTCGAACTCGTCTCCACGCAGCGCAGGATCCGATCGAGCATCAACGGCGCCCTGGAGATGCTCAGCACGGCCGAAAACCAGGTCGACGTCTTCGACCGCTCGCTTCTCGCCGACCTCGAGGACATCGTGGCGACGGCCATCAATCAGTACCGGAACGACGCCATCGGGCTGATGAACCTCCTCGACGTCTACCGGACCAGGAGGAACGCACGCATCGAATACAGCAGGGCGCTGTACAACTACTGGAGCAGCCGGGCGGACCTGGAGGCATCGGCAGAACTCCCGTTATCCACCGTCATCGAATGAAATGGAGCCACGAATGAAAACGAGCATGTTGAATTGGAACACCCTATTGACCCTCGTCATCCTTGCCGCCCTTGCGGGCTGTCAGGGGAACCCCCCGGAAGAGGCTGAAGTCCACCACGATGAGCACGGGGCGTCAGCCGGAGAGGAAACCGTTGTGCGACTCGAAGCCCACAAGGTGTTCCACGCCGGGATCCGGATCGACTCGGTACGAAGGAAATCGCTGCCCGTGCCCCTCACCCTTCCGGGCCGGGTGACATACAACGAGAGGTCCAGAGCCCATGTCACCGCCCGCGTCAGCGGCAGGGTCGACTCGGTGTGGGCGTGGGAGAATGACCCCGTCGCCGGCGGTGAACCGCTCCTCGCGCTTTACAGCCAGGAATACCAATCGATGCAATTCGAACTCCTCCAGGCCGCCCGGCGGATGGACCGCTCGCGCGAGCCGGGCACCGACGACGGGTCGGCCAGGTCCATCTACGAGTCGGCCCGCCGGAAACTCACGGTGGTCGGTGCGAGCGAGGAGGACGTTGCGCGGCTCGAACGTACCGGTGTGCCGGAGTTGTATTTCCTCATCCGGGCTCCGTTTTCTGGAACCATTCTCGGGAGCGACGTGAGGGTCGGAAGCTTCGTCCGGAACGGCGACGATCTCTTCGACATCGCCGACCTTTCGTTGCTCTGGGTGCTCGCGGACGTGTACGAGAAGGACCTCCCGCTCGTGCGCGAGGAAATGCCGGCCACGGTATCGGTATCGGCGTATCCTGACAGGTTCACGGGCAGGATCACGAGCGTCTACAGAATTCTCGACGAGAAAACCCGGACGGTGAAACTCCGCCTCGAGGTCGCGAACCGGGACGGAAGGCTCAAACCGGAGATGTTTTGTTCCGTGGACATCCAGACCGCCGTCGGTTCAAAAACGATCAAGGTCCCGGAG
>JANNFI010000099.1:0-12012 GCA_031379665.1 Ignavibacteria bacterium | reverse complement strand
TCATATAACCTCCTCCTCTTCTAATCTGTGTATCCTGGGACCGGACAGGGAGGAATCGGCTGTCAGGGGATCGAAATCCAACACCACAATTAAATGGTCGGAGGGATTACCCGACGTCCCGATCCGTCGGATGATCTCCCTCGCCCTTTCAAGCGAATCCTCATCACAGAGGAATATGATACGGGAGATGCACGACAAAGGGGTAAAATACTCCGTCACAATCATCTGACGAATCCCGTTTTTACCGAGTTCTTCGACGAGAGGGTGTACCCTCATCGTGTTTACGTATGCGATGATCTTCTTCATTGTCCGACTCCTTTATTCTACCGCACACCCGTGGTGGCGATGTCACACAAACAAGGCCGTGTCATTCCGGGTGTGCGGTGTGATTGATGGGTTAATGGTGACCATCATGGCCCGATTCGACGACCGAGGTATCGATCGTCTGAAAATGAAGCACCATGTGATCGTTCATCATACCGGCCCCGTGGCCTCCCATCATCCCCATGTCGCCCATGCGGTCTTCCATCATTTGCATCATCGCTGATCCCATGTGGACCATATAGCGCATGCCCGATTGCATCATGGAATCGGGTTGGAAGGTGCATTGCGTGCTGTCGCCGTTCCAGTAGAACCGCCCATCGCCGCTGTGGACGTCGTCGAGATGATCCATCATCGAAGAATCCCCCATTGCCATATCCATGTCCCCATGGCCCATCGTCATGTTCACCGGACAGGTCGAGTCGGCCATGTCTTCCTCGCTGATGAGGCGAAGGTTTCTTTCTGTGACAGATTTATCGACGCTCTTCAAAAATGTCAGCGTGATGCCGGCGTCGAGACGGACGTTGACGGCGCCGTCGGTGGGCGCGATGGTGAAATTGGTTGATCCCGGATTCGTCAACATCGATCCGTGATGGTCGCCCGAGCAACCGGCGATCATCAGGGCGGCAAGGATACCGCCCAGGAATAACATAATGGTTTTCATGTGTCACACCTTTCTGGTTGGTTTATCGTTAACCCGACATGCATTGACAATGCGGGCATACGGATACAAGAACGCGATCAAATGATGATATGAGCTCATGAAAAAGGTCGGGGTTTGTCTCATCCCTCCTTCATCCAACCCGCCATTTCCGATTTCTTCAACGTTCCCTTCCTGAGTGCGCGTTCCTTCATGTATAAAAAGAGGATCGGCGTCACGACCAGCACGTGTATGGTGGAGGTGATCAGTCCGCCGATCAAAGGGGAGGCGAGAGGCTTCATCACGTCGGCCCCGGCTCCCGTACTCCACATGATGGGAATGAGCCCGATCATCGACGTACCCACGGTCATGATTTTCGGCCTCAGTCGCAGCACTGCACCCTCGACGGTAGCCTCGTATATGTCTTTGAGGGTGATCGGTCCGCGTTTTCCCTCCTCATGGGCATGGATTTTCCTGTCGAGCGCTTCGTGCAGATACACGATCATCACGACGCCGGTCTCAACCGCAACGCCGTACAAAGCGATAAAACCCACCCAGACCGCAACCGACAAATTATAACCAAGGAGAAACGTCAGATACACGCCGCCGATCAGGGCGAAGGGGACCGAGAGCATCACCACGAAGGCCTCACTGAAATCTTTCGTGATAAAATAGAGCATCACAAAGATGATCAGGAAAACAATCGGCATCACGAGCTCGATTCGCTTTTTGGCCCGGATCTGGTTTTCCCACTGTCCGCTCCATTGCACCGTGTATCCGGCCGGAAGTTTCAACTCCGCCTCGAGCACGTCCTTTGCCTCCTCCACAAAACTTCCCATATCGCGTCCACGAACATTTAAGAAGACAATTGACCGCAGCTGGGCGTTTTCGCTCGAAATCATCGGAGGTCCGGGAACGATACCGAGGTGGGCAAGCTGGCCAAGCGGGACATAGGACCGCCCGGAAACGCGCGACGTTTTGGATCCCGGATCGCCCGCGTCTGACGCGGCCGCGGTGTTCGGAGAAACCGCAGATCCCATCCCCGACATGCCGCCCCCCGGACGTCCGGCCTGTGTCGCCCCAGAGGAGGGTTGCATGGGTCCCGAAACGCCCCTCCCTCCCCCCGCATTGACCGGCACGAGCAGATTTTTCAGGGCATCCACGGTATTCCTTTGATCGCGTTCGTATCGGACCCTGATCGGAAAGCGCATACGGCCGTCGATGACCGTCCCGATATTTTCTCCCCCGATCGCCGTTTCGATGATGTCCTGGACGTCGCCCACATTGATGCCGTACCGTGCGACGGCCTCCCGATCGATCGCGATATCGAGAAAGTACCCCCCCTGGGTCCGTTCAGCGTAAAGATCGACTGCGCCGGGGACCTTGCGAACGATCTGCTCGGCCTCGATCGCCAGCCGCTCGAGCGTATCGAGATTTTTCCCGAAGATTTTGATGCCGAGGTCCGTCCGGACTCCGGTGGAGAGCATGTTGATTCTGTTGATGATCGGTTGCGTCCAGCCGTTCCGAACTCCCGGAATCTGCAATTTTGCGTCAAGTTCGTTAATGATGTCGGTTTTGGTGATGCCCGGGCGCCACTCGCTCTTCGGTTTCAACACAATGATGGACTCGATCATGCTGATGGGCGCAGGGTCGGTAGACGTTTCCGCCTTTCCGGCTTTACCAAGCACCTGTTTGACCTCCGGCACGGTCATGATGAGGGCATCCTGGACCTGCAGAATGCGGTTCACCTCGGTGATCGATGCGGAGGGCAGTGTGACCGGCATGAAAAGGAGGCTTCCCTCGTCGAGCGGGGGCATAAACTCGGAGCCCATCCCGAGAATCAACGGGATTGTCACGAGGAGCGCGATGACGTTAAGCGCAATCGTGGTCTTGCGGTACTTCAGCACCCATTGGATCACGGGCTCGTACAATCTTTTCAGTACTCGCGAGATCGGGTTCTTGTTCTCGTGGTGGAATTTGCCGCGGTTAAGCATCGTCATGAGCATCGGGACGAGCGTGATGGCGATGATCGCCGAGCCTGCGAGGACGAACGTTTTCGTGAACGCCAGCGGCCGGAAGAGTTTTCCTTCCTGACCCTCAAGGAGGAATACCGGCAGGAACGAAACGATCATGATCGCCACGGCGAAGAAGATAGGGCGGCCGACCTGTTTTGCGGAGACGATCGATATCTCGACGAAATCCTCCCTGGTGAGCGTTCCCTTGAGTTCCTGAGCCCTGGCGATGTTCCGGTATGCATTTTCGACGAGCACAATCGACGCATCGACGATCACCCCGATGGCGATAACGATGCCGCCCAGCGACATGATGTTGGAAGTGATGCCGAATATCTTCATGCAGATGAACGCGATCAGCACGGCGATCGGGATTTCGATGATGATCCGCAAAACGCTCCTGAAATGCAGGAGGAAGAGGAAGACAACGATGCTGACGACAATGCCCGCCTCAATCAGCGCCGTCTCCAATGTCCCCACCGCTGCCAGGATAAGATCGCTGCGGTCATACGCGGGTTTGATTTCGACACCCTGGGGTAACCCGGGTGTAATCTCCACAATCCTCTGTTTCACCCTGTCAATGACCGCCTTGGCATTTTCGCCATACCGCATGACGATGATCCCGCCGACGACCTGCCCTTTTCCGTCTTTCTCAAGGGAGCCGCGGCGGATGTCTCCTCCCATCTGCACAACTCCGACGTTACGGACGTAGATGGGTGTGCCGGAGGGACCCGTGCCGACGACGATATTCTCGACGTCGCGGACCGTACGGATATATCCCTGCCCCCGGACGAAATATTCGGCGTCGTTGATTTCCAGGATCTTGCCGCCGACGTCGTTGTTGGAACGCATCACCGCATTCCGGATATCCGAGAGCGTGACGCCGTACCCCTTCATCTTATCCGCGTCGACGTCCACCTGGTATTGCCGTACATACCCCCCGATGGAGGCAACCTCCGCCACGCCCTGGACGCCCTGCAGGTTGAGCTTTACGTACCAATCCTGAATTGCCCGCAAGTCTCCAAGATCGTATTTCCCTTCGAGGGTATACCAGAAAACGTGACCGACGCCGGTGCCGTCCGGACCCAGTTGCATCTTCGAACCCGGTGGGAGCGCGGACTGGACCGTTGAGAGTTTCTCGAGCACGCGGCTGCGGGCCCAGTAGAGATCCGTCGCGTCCTCGAAGATGATATAGATGAAAGACATCCCGAACATCGACTGGGCGCGGATCGCCTTTACCTCCGGCACTCCCTGCAGCGCCGTTACAAGCGGAAACGTCACCTGATCTTCGATGAGGTTCGGTGACCTTCCCATCCACTCGGTGAAGACGATGACCTGGTTTTCCGAAAGGTCAGGGATGGCGTCAAGGGGAGTCTGTGTGACTGCCCAGATCCCCCAACCGACAACGAGGAGGTAGGTGAGAATCACTATAAATTTGTTTCTCGCGCAGTAATCGATGATATTTTCAATCATTGTCGTTCTCCGGTGTGACCTTCGTGGCCTGTCACTGTTTTTCCGGATCCGCTCTGTGCCGGGGCCCGCAGCTGACTTTCCGACTCGATCAGGTATCCTCCCGAAGCCACCACCATCTCACCCTCATGAAGGCCGTCCAGGATTTCCACCATGGCTCCGGCGGTGACTCCCACCCGGACGTCGCGCGGCTCGAAAGTGTTATCCTTCCCTTCCACCCAGACGATGTTGCGCCGGCCGGTGTACATCACGGCGGAAGCCGGAACCACGACCGCCTCGGCGGCGGGGACGTGGATCTCCGCCTTGACATACATCTGCGGTTTCAGCTTCCCTGAAGCATTGTCGAACTCGGTCCTCACCCGGACAGTTCTCGTTTCGCTGTCGAGGACGGGGTCGATGAACGTGACGCGGCCATTGAACACTTCCCCGGGGTAGGACTCGGCCCGGATCCGGACGGGATGTGCCGTCCTGATGAACCGGACATCCTTCTCGTACACGTCGAGATATATCCAGACCTGGGACAGATCTGCAAGATCGTACAGGACCGTGCCCTCCGCAACGTACTGGCCCTCCTGCACCTCTTTGCCCAGAACCGTTCCCGAGATGGGGGAATAGAATGTGACGGTCTGGTCCACGGTCCGTGCGCTTTCGACGCGGGCAACCTGGTCGCGGGTGAGGCCGAAATGGATCGACAGGCGGTCCCGGGCTGCATCGAGCATCGCCTTTCGGTCCGGGTTGGACTCCGATCCCGGGACATCCACCGCTTTCAGGGCGAGGACAAACTCGCGTTCCGCGGAATAGAGATCCGGACTGTACAATTCGAAGAGGGGTTGACCTTTCTCGACCCGTGTTCCCGTGTAATCGACGTGCAGTTTCTCGATTCGCCCGCGGAACCGGGCCGTCACCTTCGTGCGGAGGGGTTCCGCATAATCTACGACCCCCACCGCCGCGATCTCCCGGTCGATCGAACGCCTGATGGCGGCTGAGGTTGCGACATTGGCCATGACGCGCTGGGCCGGTGACAGGCTCACCGACTGTATGACCCCCAGGTCCCCGGACGAAACTTTGGGAGCACCGGCCCGCTTGACGAGCGACATACCGCACACCGGGCATGAGCCGGGCTTGTCCGACACCACGGACGGGTGCATCGGACAGGTGTAATATTCCGATTGAGCTTCTCCGCCGCCATCACCGGTGGTCGTATCCGCCCGGTTCTGCGCATCGCGATCTCCGGAATCCCCGCAGCCGGGGATAACCAGTATGACGAGCATGACAATGAAGATGAACTTCAGAACCGTTCGCATGTTGATCATCCTTCTAAAATGTGACCGCATCGGTGATTTCATCTCAGGTTCCTCCCGATCGCTTGTTCGAGAGAAGCAATGTTCGACGCATAATCGGCTTCGACCATGTAATATTCCATTTTGAGCATTTGCAGCATCCTGTAGCTGTCCAGGAGCGAAAGGAAATCGGCGGCGTCGGTCTGATAGGCGGCCAGCGTCGACTGGAATGCCTCTTCCGCCTGAGGCAGTATTGTCGCGCGGTAGCGGTCGAGCCGCTCCCATCCTGATCGCACCTTCGCATGTGCGTCGCGAACCTGTGCCTGCACCATGTTCTGCATTTCGAGCAGTGACTGTTCACTCGATCTCAACGACGCCTCGTTTTCCTCGACTTTACCAGAATACTTTCCAATCCCCCACGGAGCCAACGGGATGTTGATGCCGACCATCGCCGCCCACTGGTCCGTCTGGTCCATCATTTGTTTGTACATAGCCCTGACCATAAAATCCGGGTACCATTCCCGCTGCGAGGCGGAGACGTCCGCCTGTTTCATCTCAATCTCGTTTCGCATCCCAAGGATTTCCGACCGGCTTTCCAGAGCCCCGGCAGAGACTGAGTCCGGCGATCCGCGATACTCCGGCAGGACGATCTCCGCGAGGGGACCGATGCCCGTCGCGGGGGGAACGGCCCTGAGGGCGTTCATCATCGAGACGGCTGAAGCCAGTTCCTGATCCAGGGCGGATCGTTCATTCTGCAGTTTCGCAAATTCGACCTGCGCCTTCAGGACATCCCCCTGTGTCGCGACCCCGACGCGGTATTTTGCGCGGACGGATTCGACGATTTGTCCCAGGAGCTCCTGATTTTCCTGATTCACCCCGATCCGTTTCTGCGTTGAATAGATCATCGCATAGGAAGTTTTGACGCCCGCTATGATTTCCCGCTCGATCGCGGCGACTGATTGAGTCGCCATTCTCTCGCCCGCGGCTGCGGCGTCCTTCATCAATCCTTTTTTGCCGGGGAAGGGTATCATCTGCTGGATGAAATAATCGGTCTCCATTCCGTCCTTGAACGGATTAGCCGAGGTGACCGGTGTCGCGAAGAACTCCACACCGACGAAAGGATCATCCCACGCGCCGGCCTGAGGAATTTTCGCGCCTGCGCTCCTTGCCTGTTCCCTGGCGGCCTGGATCCGGGGATTTTTTGTAATGGCTTCCGCGATGAAGCGATCGAGCGTCTGTACAGTATCCGGAATGACACCATTCTGGACGTCATCGAGGCGTAAATTGGTCGTGTTCTGAGCAGCGATCGGGCTGCCGGCGCGCTCCTGCGCTGCGGGTTGAATTCTGAACAGCGCCAGAATAGCGACGATAAAGCTGGTTCGGATAAACATTCTCATGCAGCATTCTCCTGTCGATGGACCATGGGGGAAAAACATACCCCGGTGTACCGTTCTGCCGATGATCGCCGGAATAGGGCGGGTCATCGGAAATAAATGTGCGACCTGAAGAGTCGGGACGGATTACGCCCTTGCCTTCAGACCGGGAGCGGTAATGTGCTTAAATCAGGAGAGCGGAGGTGAGGACGTAGATCTCCCTTGACGGGGGAGATGACGGGTATCGGGCGGTGAAATAATACGATGAAGGAATAGCCGGCTTAAGGATTGGGGTAAACGGGCCAGCGACAAGGTGGAGCATCGTCGATTTTTGTGTTTCGGTCTTACCCTTTGACTCTGACAGTGCGGAAATTCCTGATAGTCCGCCAACGATTGCGTTTTCGCAGCAAGTGGAGCGGGCGAGTTTGAATGCGGTTGAAACGGGGGGGGTAGAATGATCCCCGCCCGGTGCATCCCCCGCCGTTATCGCCGCGCAGCAAACCTTGTCGTCCATCAGGCACGAATGAAGCACCGACGTAAAGCCTGCGTTGACGAGAAGAAAGACTGCGGCGATGAGAACCTGACCCAGACCAGAATATTTAGGATGGAAAACCATCAGAGGTCAATATAAGACATTTTCAGTGACATGGTACATAGATGAGCAATACCTAAAATTCTTCAAGAATCATGCCAATCAAATACACACATAAATACGGCCAATCAGGCAAAATACCTGCATCGGTATTCGGGTTGCTCTCATTTTTGAGACTCCCCTTAAATATGCTTAATAGAACCGGGAGATGATTATTATGGTTCCAATCAGTCGTGTCGGTATATCTACTATCTCATTCGTCGGATAATAATCCGGAAATCGACCGATCCGGAAATGTTCAGGAGTTTTTTAATCCCCTGGGACTCGGATTCGAAAACCTTAGGTACAGGGCAGGGATGACAATCATATTCAACGCCGTCGAACTCACGAGGCCCCCGAGAATGACGATCGCCATCGGGGATTGTATCTCATTCCCCGGCTTATCCCCGCCGAGGGCGAGGGGGATCAGCGCGAGCCCTGCGCAGAGCGCGGTCATCAGGATCGGGCTGAGCCGTTCCAGCGATCCCCTGCGGATCGCCTCGATGAAATCCACCCCCTCGTCGATGAGATGGCGGTAATGGGACACCATCAGGATTCCGTTCCGGGTGGCGATGCCGAAAAGCGTCACGAAGCCGACGAGCGATGCGATGCTGATGATGCCGCCGGTGAAGAAAACGGCGATCACCCCGCCGATCAGCGCGAGGGGAAGGTTGACCATGACGAGCGCGGCGATCCTGAACGAGCGGAATTCGATATATAAAATGAGGTAGATCACGAGAATCGCCGCGATGCTCAGGAGCGAAATCACGCGTGTCGCCTGCCGCTCGCTCTCGAATTGTCCACCGTATTCAATATAATAGCCCTCGGGGATAGCGACGGATGCCCCGACCCGTTCCCGGATGTCCTCGATGACCGATCTCAGGTCCCTGCCGGCAACGTTTGCCTGTACGACAATCTTTCGCTGCACGTTTTCCCTGCTTATGGTGTTCGCCCCCCGTTCCGAAGTCACCGTCGCCAGTTCGCGGATCGGCACCTTCACCCCGGCCGGGGTGTCGAAGAGGGTGTTTGAGACTTTTTCGATGCTCCCGCGGTGGTCGTCGTTGTAACGGACGAGCAGATCGAACGACCGGTCCCCTTCCAGCACCTGGGAAACGACCTCACCGTTGAACGCCACGTCGATCGCCTCGGCCAGATCCGCCACGGTCATGCCGTATTTCGCCATCGCGGAGCGGTTCGCCTTGATTCGTATCTGTGGAACGTCTGTCTGCTGTTCGACGGCCAGGTCCACGATCCCCTCGACCTGCTCCATTTCCTTTTTGACGCTGCTCGCAACAAGGCGGAGGCGCCGGAGGTCCGCACCGAAGATTTTCACCGCGATGTTCGCCCGGGTACCGCTCAACATATGGTCGATGCGGTGCCCCAGCGGCTGGCCGATGGTGATATTCGTCCCGGGAACCACGGTGAGGCTCCTGCGCAACTCCCCGAGCATTTCCTCCTTCGATCGCCCGTCGAGCTCGAAGCGCGCGTCGAGCTCCGCAGAGTTCACCCCCTGAGCATGCTCGTCGAGTTCCGCCCTGCCCGTACGCCTGGCGGTCGACTTGATGCACGGATGCGTCAGCAGGATCTGCTCCACCATATTCCCCAACCTGTTCGATTCGTCCAGCGAGGTGCCGGGCATGGTCACGACGCTGATCGTCAGCGACCCCTCGTTGAACTCGGGGAGGAAGGCCCGCCCCAGAAACGGCAGGATCGCGAGGGACGCGAGCAGCGCGATCACAGAACCCGCGATGACCGTCCCTGGCTTTGCAAGGACCTTCTCGAGGCTCCAGCCGTAGCTGCGTTTCAGGTTGGCCACCACGAAGCTGTCAGTTCCCGCCGCCATGAACTTCGCTCGCGGGAGCATGTAGGAACAGAGGGCCGGCGTCACCGTCAGGGCGACGATCAGAGATGCCCCGATTGAGGCGATATAGGCAATCCCCAGGGGAGCGAGCAATCTCCCCTCGACGCCGCTGAGAAAGAAGAGGGGAAGGAACACAACGATGATGATCAGCGTCGCATTCACGATGGACGACCGTATTTCGCGCGACGCATCGAAAATGACGTCGAGCGAGGGGCGTCGTTCGGCCTCGGGCCTGCGCGAGTTCTCCTTCATCCGCCGAAAGACGTTTTCCACGTCGATGATCGCGTCGTCCACGATCGCCCCGATGGCGATGGCCATCCCGCCGAGGGTCATCGTGTTGATCGTGATGTCGAAGAGTTTCATCACGAAGATGGATGCGATCAGCGACAGCGGCATCGCGGTGAGGGAGATGAACGTCGTCCTGGCGTTGCCCAGGAAAAAGATGAGGATGATCACGACCAGGATCGCGCCGTCCCGAAGGGCCGCCACGACGTTGTCGATGGCCACCTGGATGAAATCGGACTGCTTGAAAATCTCGGAATTGATCGTCATCCCGGCGGGGAGCGTCCGTTGAATTTCATCCAGCGTCGCCTCGATCCGGGCTGTCAATTCGAGGGTGTTCGCGCCGGGTTGTTTCTGGACCGAGATCACCACGGCGGGCCGGGCGTTCACCGAACCGTCCCCGATTTTTGTGGCCGCCCCGATGGTCACCTCCGCAACATTGCGGACAAGGATCGGGACCTTGTTCCTTACCGTCACGACCGAATTGCCGATGTCGTCGGCCTCATAGACCCTGCCCATGCCCCGGATCAGGTATTCCTGACCTTTTTCCATGAACACGCCACCGGACGAATTCGTGTTCGAGGCTTCGACTGCGCGCAGGACGTCGTGCACGGAAAGGCGGTAGGCGATCAGCTTGTCCGGATCAACGAGAACCTGGTACTGTTTCCGGCCCCCGCCGATCGGCACCACCTGGGACACTCCCGGCACGGCGAGGAGCCGCCTGCGGATGGTCCAGTCCGCGACAGTCCGGACATCGAGCTCCGAATGGGTGCCGCTTGAAACGCTCACGAGCATGATTTCCCCCATGATGGAAGAAATCGGGGCGAGGACGGGCGGCGACACACCCCGGGGCAGTTGCCCGCTGAGGAGCTGGAGTTTTTCGTTCACGATCTGCCGCGCGATGAAGATGTCCGTTCCCCAGTCGAACTCCACCCAGACGATCGAGATCCCCATCGACGAGGAGGATCGCACCCGACGCACGCCGGTCGCGCCGTTAACCGAGGTTTCGATCTGAAAGGTCACCATCGTCTCGACCTCCTCGGTCGCCATTCCGTGGGCCTCGGTGAGGATAACGACAGTGGGGGCGGTGAGGTCCGGAAACACATCGATCGGGATCTGCGTCACGACGAAGGCGCCCGCGACCAGGAGCCCGATCGCCGCGATAACGACGAGGAGCCTGTTCTTTAACGATGATTTGATGATTGCATCGAGCATGATGAATTTCCCTTCTAATGCTCGTGGCCGTGGGCCGGGAGCTGTGACGAGAGCGACGCGAGCCGCACCTGGTATGCACCAACGGTGACGACGCGCTCTGATTCACGTAATCCGCTCAGGATCTCGACCCGGTCAGGCTCCCGCGCGCCCAACCGGACATCCCGTCGGGCGAATGCCTCCCCTTCCACCTGGACATACACGCTGTACCGCCCCTCCTCCTCGATGAGCGCTGACTCGGGCACGACGAGGGCCGGATGCTCGTCACCCGTCGAGATGTACACTTCCCCGTTCATCCCCACGCGCAGGCGGCGATCCTGATTGCCGACCTCGAAGATGACGGGAACCGAGCGCGTGTCTTCATCCACCGCGCTGCCGATGGAAACGAGCCGCCCGTTTTTAGCGGTGAGAAGGTATGGCTCCTTCAACCCGGAGATATTCATCCAGGCCATTTTCGGCCGGCTGATGTTCCCAATATCCATCACGGGCACGTTGACGCGCACCCACACCGATGACATATCGATGATGCGGAAGAGCGGCTCCCCCGCGTCCACCTGTTTTCCGGGTACGACGAAGACCCCGGCCACCGTCCCGGCGATCGGAGCGCGCAGGAGGAACCGGACGACGGCCGATCCCTGTGCGGAATCCGTCCCTGTGGACACGATCGAACCCAGCGCCCCCAGCGTCGCCTCCGTCCGGCGCAGCTCCGCCTCCGCTTCTTGATACTCGCGGTCAGAGATACCCTCAATGGCGTACAGGCTTTTGGCCCGCTCATAATCGCGGGCCGCGAGGTCCCGGGCGGTCAACGCGTCAGTGTAGCGGGAAGAAAAATCTTCGCTTCCACCGGGGGTCTCCGCCGAAGGAACCATGACCGCCAGCATCGTCCCCGGGGTCACTGAGCTTCCTGGTACCGGCAGGCGCTCATTTTCT
>JANNFI010000093.1:0-3997 GCA_031379665.1 Ignavibacteria bacterium | reverse complement strand
AAGTTCGAGGCGCTACCCGACGCCCGAAAGTGCTCCATCTGCGCCTGCCGACCGATCTGCAGGGAGTCGGCGGTCTAGCAAGGCGGTCGCACCCTCGTCTCGAATCCCCGTTCGCTTCTCATCCCCCTAGCGTTTGCACCGATATACGACTTCGATGCCGATCCACGGCGCCGGAGGTCATGCGGAAACAAGGGGGGATTTCAGCAGATCAACCCGCCGATGAAGCTCGAGGCTTCGTGGGCCGAAAAGATCACGACCCACGAGTCGGACGGTGCCGAGATCGTGGCTCTGGGGGCTCCCTACGGGGCCGGTCTCGCGGCCAACCGCATCATCACCCCGAGTCTCACCCCGGAGGGATCGAGCATCGCCGCTGCTCGGTAAGTTCACGAACCAAGTGTCTCAAACTCGTTGACAGGTCCGGAGCATCGACCTTCCCAATAACCCGTACAGTCCACATCAGGAGGATCCTCATGAATTCGCACCCCCGGCGACGATTCTCGAAGATGATCCGCACTCTAGGCTTGCGAAAGTTCATGTCAGGCGAGGCAGCCTTCCTGACAGTGTCGAAGTGTGTGGCAAGTGCCACGGTACCGCGGTCGTCATCCGTAGCGGTCTTCGCCCTCGTGCTCGGACTCGTGTGCACCTTTCCGCTCCATGCCTGGGGAGCTCTCTTTCCGACTACCCATACCTACCCTACGGCCGCCGGGAATGCCGGTTCCGTGGGGATCGGAGATGTGACTGGCGATGGGACTAAGGACCTGGCTGTCACCAACGGGGGAAACGTGACGGTGTTTCCGGGTGTGGCAGGGGGAGCTCCGGGAGCAGGGGGGATTGATTATCCGACCGGGGGTACCGGCGACCTTGTTCGAATTCTGGACATCACCGGCGACGGGGTGAACGACCTGGTGACGAATGACTACATCGGCGGAGCTATCGTGGTCCTGCCGGGCCTCCCGGGTGGCGGATTGGGACCGGCCGTGAGGTACGGGAGTGGGTTCAATCCTTACTCTTTCGCGCTCGGGGATCTAAATGGCGACGGTGTTCTGGACATCGCAGCCGCAAACGCGAATGGCTTCGCCACCAGCCACCTTGCGTCCGTCATGCTGGGCCTGCCGGGCGGTGGATTCGGGCCGGTCATCAACTACCCCGCCGGAGCCCCCCTTGATTTCGATGCATTCGAATCGATCGCGATCGGGGATCTCGACGGGGATACCCGCAAGGATCTGGCGCTGGGAAGGGCCAACGGCAACCCAGTGATCCTCTACGGGCTTCCCGGCGGCGGATTCGCCCCCGGGACCAGCATCGATCCCGGCCCCGGAGCCTCCTACATCGTTGCGATCGGCGACATGAACCTGGATAGCCGCCAGGACCTCGTTTATTCGAACTCCTTCGGAGCGGTCGTGTACTACGGCCAACCGGGCGGGACCATGGGTGGACGGACTGATTACGTGGTGCCCGGCGACGCTCAGTCGGTGGCCGTCGCGGATCTGAACGGCGATGGTAGACCGGAGATCGTCCTGGGAACCTTCTTGACCATCCCCCCGACCCTTGGGTCGGTTGTCGTGCTGAACAACCTCACCGGAGGCGGCTTCGGGCCGCCCGTATCCTACAAGGCGGGCCTGGGCGCCTGGGTCCTCGACATTGGTGACCTGGACGGCAACGGGGCGCTCGACATCGCCGCCGCCAATTTCGACAGGCCCGCGGCGGCGGTGGTCATGAACCCGATGGGTGGCGGGGCGACGCCGTACTCCTCTGGAGGGCAGAGTCACCTCGGAATCGCACTGGGAGATCTTGACGGCGACACACGCCCGGACATCGCCGTATCCAACGGAACGCTCACCTTTCCGAACCAGGCCACGGTCTTCAGACGCATCCCCGGTGATGGGTTCACCGCGGGCGCGAGCTACGGCGCGACGAAGGTGGCGCGCGCGATCGCTACGGGGGACGTGAACGGGGATGGAATTCCCGACCTCGTCGAGGCGAACAGTGGCGCGACCCCGACGACGACGCCCGGAACGGCCTCGGTCCTCCTGGGTCTTCCAGGTGGAACCTACGGGCCGAACACGGACTACCCCGTGGGCGTGAACCCGCTCGACATGACGCTCGCCGATCTGGACGGGGACGGCCGTCTCGATATCGTCACGGCGAATTCCAGCTCGGCTGACGTGTCGGTCCTTCTCGGTCAAGCTGGCGGAGCGTTCGGCCCCGAGACACGGTACGCCGCAATCGCGGGCCCGACCGCGGTCGGCGTCGGCGACTTCGACGCGGACGGTCAGCCTGACCTCGCGGTGCTCGGAAGCGCATCCATCTCGATCCTGCTCGGTCTTTCCGGCGGCGGGTTCGGCGCTCCGACGAGCTACGCGTCGACCGGATTCCCGGGCGCCTCGATCGCGGTTGCGGACATGAACGCAGACGGGAATCTGGATTTGGTGATCGCGACCCGAGGCTCATCGGCTGTTACCTCGGCAGGCAAGGCATCGGTCTACCTCGGTCTTGGAGGCGGTGCCTTTTCAGCGCCGACGAACTACACGACGAACGCAGGAGCGAATTGCGTCGCGGCAGGGGACCTGGATGGGGACGGGATCCTCGACCTTGCGGTCGGATGCCTGGGCCCGCTCCCTTCGACCGCCGGGATTTCGGTCCTCTTGGGTCTTCCCGGCGGAGGGTATGGTCCGAGCACGACCTACGGTGCCTTTGCGTCCCGCGCCGTAAAGATCGGCGATATGGACGGAGATGGACGCCCGGACCTGGGAACTACCGGCAGCGTCTTTGCAGGCGTCGTTCCGAACACCGGCCCCGCGCTGGCCGTGAACCATGCACCCGCCATCACGGCCACCTCGGCCGCGACGGTCGCGGCCGGCGACCCGGTCCACCTCATGGCCACCGCGCTCGACGCGGACGCACTCCAAAAAGTAACGATCACCTCGACCGTGAGCCCGGCGGCTCCGTGGCTCCTCCAGACCGGAGGCGCCTCCGCGGCGCTTCCGGTCGTGACGGCGTCGCTATTGGCAAACGCCGGGACCTCCACCGGAGGCATCTACACCATCACGTGGACGGCGACCGATAATTCCCAGGACGGCGCGAGTCGTACGACGGTCACCGTGCTCACGGTCACCAGCGCCAATCAGGCGCCGGTCGTAACGATCGGCTCGCCGGTGAGCGGGGCGGTGTTCGCGGTGGGCACGCCGGTCGCTTTCGCGGGCTCGTTCACGGACGACGCGGGGGACACCCACACCGCGACGTGGTCGTTCGATGCGATCAATACGCCGGGCACCGTGAACGAGGGAACGGGAGCCGTGACGGCGTCCTACACGTTCACCACCCCGGGCGTGTACGCCATTTCCCTCACCGTCGACGACAATCACAGCAACTCCGGGACCGCCACCACGATCGGGGAGTTCTCGGCGATGGTCGTCATCTACGACCCGAGCGCGGGATTCGTGACCGGGGGTGGTTGGATCAATTCGCCCGCGGGAGCCTATCCCGCGAACCCGAGCCTGATCGGAAAGGCCAACTTCGGATTCGTATCGAAGTACAAGAAGGGAGGGTCGATTCCGACCGGGGAAACCGAGTTCACATTCAGCGCCGCCGGCATGTCCTTCCACAGCTCCGTCTATGAATGGCTCGTGATTGCGGGTGCGAAGGCGCAGTACAAGGGGTCCGGGGCGATCAACGGGGCCGAGGGCTACCGGTTCATGCTCACCGCGATCGACGGCCAAGTCAACGGGGGGGGAGGTATCGACAAGCTTCGGATGAAGATCTGGGACAATTCGTCGGGTGCAATCGTCTACGACAACCAGACAGGCGTTTCGGACGACGCCAATCCCGTGACGGCGCTGGGCGGCGGCACGGTCGTGATCCACGCGAAGGGTGGGGCGGGCGTGAGCGAGGCGCCGATCGCACTCGAAGGAACGCCCGAACGCTTCGCGCTTCTCCCGAACAGTCCCAACCCCTTCAACCCGGTGACGGCGATCCCATTTGAAGTCCCAACGGTTTC
>JANNFI010000064.1:0-86296 GCA_031379665.1 Ignavibacteria bacterium | reverse complement strand
CGTCGAACTCCTTCCTCTTCGCGCCCTCTTCCTGCGGCGGGATGTCGTTCCGGATGACGACCGGGAGCGAAAAATTGGTTCCGTCCTCCGAGAGTGAGACCTCCACCGAGGAGGGGAAGAATATCCACGAGTTGACGTCCTGCAGGCAGCCGACGGCGACGTTTCCGACGGTCTTCGGTTCCCCCAGGTCCACGATCACTTCGAGGTCGTCTCGCTCGTATCCCTGCCAGGCGCCGAGCCGGAAATCGGTCGCGCCCTGGAGTCCGTCGATCAGGGCCCCGTCTCCGCCGCCGGTGTACTGCGGGCTGTAGGGTGTTTTCAGACTGATCGAACCAACGGGTCGGTGCCTGACGAATTCCCCGTAGAGCAATCCGCTGGGGACGCGTCCCGGCGCCGCCGCGATCGCGTGAACGACGGCGTCACTCACGAGCGTCAGCGGCCCGCTGTACTCGGGTGACGAGAAGTTCGGGATCGTGCCGTCTGCAGTGACGTAGATCTTTGCGTCAGGGGTGTTGGTGGCGATCCCGACCGTGAGCGAATCGACGAACGATTTCGCGGCGACCGTGAAGAACGGAGCCGCGGTGATCTTTTTCTTCGGGAGGTACTCCGCGTACGCGGGGCCCGCCCCGGGGAGGTCCTTCTTGGGGGAAGGCCCCATCGTGAACACGACCTCCCCTCCGGAGGCGATCACGTCGTGCCGGAGGGCCATTCCTCCGATCGGTCGTCCGTTGAGCGCTACTCCCTGGATGAACCTGTTCGCCGCCGAAGCGTTGCGGGCCTCGACCGTGAACATCCGGCGGTTCGGAAAATTGATCCTCACGCGGGGGAACACCGGGCTGCCGACGGTGTACAACGGGGCCCCCGGCGTCACCGGATAGAAACCGAGGGCGCTGAAGACGTACCAGGCCGACATTTGCCCGCAGTCGTCGTTGCCGCAGAGGCCGTCGGGCCGGTCCGTATAGAGGGAGTCCATGATCATCCTGACGATCTTCTGGGTCTTCCAGGGCGATCCGGCGTGAGCGTAGAGGTACGCGAAATGGTGACTCGGTTCATTGCCCTGGGCATACTGCCCGATCAAACCGGTGATGTCGGCCTGTTCGCGTCCGGTCGTCCCGGAAGTGGAATAGAAGAGCGAATCGAGTTTGGCGATGAACTTCTCCTTGCCGCTGTAGAGCGAAACAAGGCCGTCGACATCGTGCGGGGCAAAGAACGTGTACTGCCACGGATTCGCCTCGGTGTAATGGAAGGTGACCGCCCTCGGATCGAAGGGTTCCGCCCACGCCCCGTTCACTCGCGGCCTCATGAACCCGGAAGCTGGATCGAAGAGGTTCTGATAATACTGTGAGCGTTCGTCGAACTTCGCGGCCGTTACCGGATCTCCGATCGCCCCGGCGTAGCGCGAGATGCACCAGTCGTCGTAGGCGTATTCGAGCGTCTTCGAGACGCTCTCCCCCTCCTGGTCGCCCGCGACGAAGCCGGACTTCCGGTACGATTCCAGTCCGAAGCGGTTCAGGCCCGCGGAAGTCTTCATCGCCTCGAGGGCCAGCGCCGTATCGAACCCGCGGACCCCTTTCGCGTACGCGTCGGCGATCACCGGCACGCTATGGTAACCGATCATCGTCCACGTCTCGTTCGAGGCAAGCTCCCACACGGGCAGGACTCCGCCTTCTTCATATTTCCGAAGCATCGAGCGGATGAAATCCCCCGTCCGTTTCGGGTCGAGCATCGTGAGCAGAGGATGGAGCGCCCGGAAGGTGTCCCAGAGCGAGAACACGGAGTACATCGTGAAGTTTTTTTCGCCGTGGACCGCCATATCCATCCCGCGGTAATTCCCGTCCACGTCGTTGGCGATGTTCGGGGCGATCATAGTGTGGTAGAGCGCCGTGTAGAATATCTTTTTTTCACGCGCCGGCCCGCCCTCCACGACGATTCTGCTCAATTCCCGTTCCCAGACGATTTCGGCGGTTTCCCTCACCCTTGTGAAATTCCAGTCGGGCACCTCGGCGGCCAGGTTCTTGCGCGCGCCCTGTTCACTGACGACCGAAAGCCCGACCCTCACGAGGACCTCTTCGACCTTTCCCGTCCTGAAGGTGACGAATGCCCTGATGTTCGTCCCCGAATCGGCGCGTGATTCGGCGATGACGGAATCGTTGCGGACGATCCCGAACCCGTCGAACGATTTCGAGAACTGCGCGACGAACCAGATCCGCTGGTCCTTCGCCCAGCCCGCCGATCGGCGGTAGCCGGAAATCTCATTGTCACCGATGATCCAAACACTCGATTCGATCACGCGGTCCGGGCCGAGGCCGTGGAGGAGGTCCACGATGATGCGGGCGGAATCGGACCTCGGGAACGTGTACCGGTGGACCCCGCAACGCGGTGTCGCTGTCATCTCCGCGCGGATGCCTCCGTCGGCGAGGAGGACGCCGTAGTAGCCGGGTGTGGCGGTCTCATCGTCGTGCGAGAAGCCCGAGCGGTGCCGGTACGATGGTTTGCCGTCCGGCCCCGGCGTGAAGTCGAGCCGTTTCAGCGTCGGTGTGAAGAGGATGTCGCCGTAGTCGGCAATACCGGTGCCGCTCAGATGGAGGTGGCTGAAACCGAGGATCGTGGTGTCGGAGTGGTGATATCCGCCGCAGGCGTCCCACCCTTCGAAGCGCGTATCGGGACTGAGTTGGACCAAACCGAACGGCGTCGTCGCCCCCGGAAACGTGTGACCGTGTCCCCCCGTCCCGATCAGAGGGTCGACGTGCGACGAAAGGTTCTGCGCCTTCGCCAGGATGCCCGCGACCGGCGGACACACCAGAAGCAGAAAGAGTGAGGCGAACAATGGGAGAAATTGGACAGATCGGTTCATCGGTGAGCGCACTCCAAATTTCAGGGAATATAGCAATTCCCCCGGGTTTGTGAAAGTTCTTGGGGGTTGGGATTGAAGGCTTGGACTTTCAAGGGAAAATGGGGCGATCGCCGTATGGAACGGCGCGCGCATCCCTCCTAGATTACCACCACACTACCCTCCCCTTCAAATCGCCGCTAGCTGGGCCGCTCTACGATGACGACCACGGGCAAGATCATGTATTCGACCGTGTTGAGCGCGGCGACGGTGGGAATCGATGCGCGGATCATCCGGGTCGAGACCCACATCGCGGCAACGATCAGCATGTTCAACGTCGTTGGACTCCCGGACAGCGTGGTCCGGGAGAGTCGTGAGCGGGTTTACGCGGCGATCAAGACGTCGGGGTTCAAATTCCCGACCTGGAGGATTACCGTGAATCTCGCTCCGGCCGGATTCAGGAAGGAGGGCGCGGCGCTCGACCTGCCGATCGCAGTAGGAATTCTGACCGCCGTCGGCGGGATCGGATCGGCACTCCTCAGCCGGTACCTCCTCCTTGGCGAGCTGGCGCTCGACGGCAGGTTGAGGGGCGTGCGAGGGGTCCTCTCGGTGGCTATCGCGGCCCGCGACAACGCCCTGCAGGGCGTCATCGTGCCTGAGGAGAACGCGGCGGAGGCCTGCCTCGTGGACGGCATCGATGTCCACCCGATGGGCACGCTGGCCCAAACGATGGCGTTCCTCCGGGGGGAGGAACACGCCAAGCCGGTCTCTTGTCCCCACACGCCGTGGACACCTGCGGCGACCCTCGAGGGGGAGCCCGACTTTGCCGACGTCCGGGGGCAGGAGCAGGTGAAGCGCGCGCTCGAGGTCGCCGCGGCCGGGGGCCACAACATCATGCTGGTCGGTCCTCCCGGTTCGGGAAAAACGATGCTGGCACGGCGGGTCCCTACCATCCTCCCCGGAATGACGTTCGAGGAGGCGGTCGAAACGACCAGGATACACTCCGTCGCGGGCCTGGTCCCGCCGGGGACTCCGCTGCTCAGCCGGCGGCCGTTCAGGGCGCCGCACCACACGATATCGAACAGCGCCCTTGTCGGCGGGGGTGGCATCCCCCGCCCTGGCGAAATCTCGCTGGCGCACCACGGCGTCCTCTTCCTCGACGAACTCGCTGAGTTCGCGAGGAACGTCCTCGAGGTCCTTCGCCAACCGATGGAATCGGGAAGCGTCACGATCTCGCGGGCGAAATTGAGCGTCGATTTCCCTGCGAAGTTCCTCCTCGTCTGCGCGATGAACCCGTGCCGCTGCGGATACGTTACCGATCCCGCCGGGCAATGCTCCTGCTCCCCCGTCCAGATCAGGAACTACAGGGCAAAAATATCGGGACCGCTCCTCGATCGGATCGATCTGCACATCGACGTTCCGACGGTGAAATATAAAGAACTCGCAAGCAAGGAAGCGGGAGAATGTTCTGCCTTAATTCGAGGAAGAGTAATTTCAGCTCGAGAAGTTCAGATGAAACGTTTTGAAGGAAGAAAGGAGATGTACTGCAATGCTGATATGCAATCGAAGGACACTCAATCCTATTGCAAACTCGATTCTGCCGGTGAAGAATTGTTGAAGATGGCGATTACGAAGCTTGGACTCTCGGCACGAGCCTATGATCGCATCCTCAAGGTTGGAAGGACAATTGCTGATCTTGCTCGCTCATCCGATATACGGTCCGAACACATCAGCGAGGCGATTCAGTACAGGAGCTTGGATAGGAATTTGTGGGAATCTCAGCGATGAGTTCGCACTCAGCTATAATTGTTCTGTATACTCGTCTACTTAAACAAATTCTCTATCATCACCAGCTTTCCCTTTGTTCGATTTATCTGGTAGATAAATTCGTTTGTTTCCGGGGCCAGAGAAAACATCTCCCCATTATCGATGTTAGAGAACGTACCCGGGATCGGCTCTTCCTTGCCGGTTATTAGCCACACCTTCAATAACTTTCCCCCCGGCTTCTTAAAGATCGCAAAATCCCTCGATCGTGAAAGTAAGAAAAACGTATATCCGTCTTTCCGGTCGTCGATTCTCCGTGCCGTTCCCTTCCGTTTGAACGACGCATCCACCTCGACAATCCAGAAACCTCCAATTGATTTATTTTTATCCCAGTAACCGACATACTTTCCTCCGGACAGTGGAAAACCGACCGTCGAGTCCTCGAAAAACTGACTCACTTGTCCGGTGGCGAGGGATGCAATCCAGTGTTTTCTACCGTGGTTCAACCGCAAGCTGTCTGCATTGAGCCAAAATCCCGGCGATCCTTCTGCGATAAACTTTGGGGCGCCTGTCCTTACCGCGTCGATCACATACACCTTCCTCGCGCCGGCAGAATCGGACGGAAGTGCGGGATTGCTGGCAATATAGGAGATTCGTGAGCCGTCGGGAGACCAATTGGGGGCCCATACTACCATCCCGGGACTTGAAGCAAGTTGTCGGCGATTGGAACCATCACGGTTGCTCACGTAGATTGCATTTTGTGGGTTGAGCGGGTTTGCATCACTCATTTCAAATGCAATGAACTTCCCATCGGGAGAGAGGCACGGATTAATCTTTCTTCTGTCGTCGAACGTTATCTGGCGCGTCGTTCCTGATTCTAAGGAGCCGATCCAAAAATCGCCGACATCCTGGCGTTCATTGTAGAGTAATTTCTTCAGGTCGGTGGAGATCTTCATGCCCATATCGGGACCCAGTCCCTTCGTGATCTGCACCTGTTCTCCCCCCTCAGCCGGTACCATCCAGAAGTTGATGTTGCCGCTTTTGTTCGACGAGAAGATGATCTGATTGTTCGAAGCCCAGCAGACTTCATCGCAGTTCTTTTTGTTGAACGTGAGCTGCCGCTCCGCGCCGGATGCGAGATTGCGAATCACCACCTCCTGATAATTGCCGTCCGGGAATGTGCGCAGCCAGACGACCTCTTTCCCATCCGGTGAAACAGAGATGGAAACTCGTCCGCTAACAGAAACGCTGTCGATGAATTCCAGCCGCTCCTCCGTCCCTTCCGGGGTCACACTCCATATTGTAAGTTTGTTTGAAGGGTCTCCTGTCGACCGAAGCCCTCTCATAAAGAAAATGCGCTTGCCATCCGGTTGCCATCGGGGGTTTTCTCCATTCTGAACAATCGTTCTGGTCCCGCCTCCGAGCACAGAAGTCAGGAAAATATCAATCCTGTTGTTGCTTCCCGGAACACGGCCGTCATATGCCACGCGGCTGCCGTCGGATGAAACATCAACTGAACTCATCCAGCTCAGCAAATCGGTGGTAATCGCTTTTGGCTCTCCCTCGCTGGTATTCATAAAATAGACATGCCAGTTCCCGCCCACGTCCTTCGCCGGGAAAGCCGCCCAGTTGCCGTCGCCCGAGAGTCCGGGATATAAGATATCCGACAGGGGGATTTCCAATACCCGCGTTGTCATAGCGGGATTGATTTCGGCGGTTGACTTCCACGGACGCAGAACGAAAACGGCGAGAGTAGCAACAGCCATTAGGGCAACGATGGCTCCGCCAATCCACCACTTATACTTCGAAAGAAACGATGCGCTTGCTTGCTGTTGGGAGGCAGAAGAAAGTTCTGCCGATGAAGACGTGTGCGATGAACCGGTGGATGGAATTGAACCGGCCGGTTTAGCAAACTCACGGGAGACTTTTGTGGACTGTTTCTTCAACCGCCGCAAGTCGATGACCATGTCGTGTACCGACTGATAGCGCTCTTCCGGGTTTTTCTCGAATGCCCTGCCGAAAATATGAAGCAACTCAGACGATGCGCCGGGAACGTACTTCGTGAGCGGTTCCGGTTCTTCATTAATAATGGAATACATCATCGCCGCTTCATGCTCGCCCCGGAACGGCATGTGGCCCGTCAGCATTTCAAACAACACGACACCAAACGAAAAGATGTCGGAGCGCCCGTCAACCTCTGCGCCCTGGATTTGCTCGGGTGACATATAGGCAAGCGTTCCGACTGTGCTCGAGGTCTTCGTGAGTTTCAGAGAACCTTTCAGTTTTGCCAATCCGAAGTCCATCACCTTGATCATGTTCTTCGAATTGATCATGATGTTTTCGCATTTCACATCCCGATGGACAATGCCTTTGGCGTGCGCATCTGCCAGAGCTTCGCCGATCTGAATTGCGTACGGAAGAGCGGCATCGATATTCAGAGGCCCGGTTGCAAGTTTTTTCCGCAGTGTAACGCCGTCAACATACTCCATGTCGATAAAGCTCTGGCCTTCATCTTCACCGATGGCATGGATTCCACAAACATTGGGATGATTCAGCGCTGAAGCCGCACGTGCTTCCTGCAGAAAGCGCGCTTGCTCAGTTTCATTGGCAGTAAGATGATGCGGAAGGAACTTCAGCGCGACGTCGCGGTCGAGTTTGGTGTCATGGGCTTTATAGACGACACCCATGCCGCCCTCACCGGGCTTCTCAAGGATCTTGTAGTGGGATATACTTTGGCCGATCATGCTAATATTCGCAATTCAAAATAAATGATACCAACCTAACCATGATATCAATAGTATCAATTTCCCGGTGGCCGGTTTGACCTTTTACTCCGGAAATCTTATATTCGGCCTTCGATCCCGACGATCAGCCCTCTGGCCGCGTCGATGCGCACAACCGGCGCAGGATCGCTGGAGTGAAAATACTACCAATTTACTCCCAGACTATCACCTTTTGAAGGCTTTCATGAAATTCATCCCCAGTATATTCCTTGCGATCCTCGCCCTCTTGCTTGTTCCCGCGGACGCCCTCGCCGGTGACAACCCGGTACAGCTCGCGCTCTTCACCCCGGTCCAGATCGTTCCAGAGAACGAATCCGTCTCCGGACTGCGCCTCAGCCTGATCTACGGGGCCAACGTGAACGTAACCGGATTCGACTGGGGTCTCGTGACGAAGGCGACCGGCAGCGTCAAGGGTATAGAGTGGGCCGGTGTCGGGATGGTAGAAAAGGACTTCGAAGGCTGGCAGGCGGGTATGGTGAGCATCACCAACGGAGCGTTTTCGGGTCTCCAGATGGGAATTTACGGTTCTGCCGGACATCTCCACGGATTGCAGTTCGGCCTGGTCAACAGCACTGAGACGATCAAGGGCGTCCAGATCGGCCTGATCAACCTGATCAAGACCGGCGGCTTCATGCCAATCTTCCCCATTGTGAATTGGGGCGGTCTCTAGAGAATCAGCTGACTTTTTTCGATGGCCGGGAGTCGCGTCCGGCTCAATTTCCCTGGCGGGGGACATTCGAATAGACGAAATCGTGCGAAGCGTTTCGCGCCCCACCAGGCGTGACACCGAGGGTGATCCCGGACGACTGTTCCCCCAACTCCTCCTGCCAGCATTCCACCACATACTCACCCGGTGGGATCCCTGAAATTTCGAACATCCCCTCCTCATCGGTGACGGCGTGGTACGGATCGTCCACCACGACCACCCACGCGCACATCCAACCGTGAACGTCGCAGCGCACAGCGATCTTCTCCGGGACGTCAAATGTTCGCTCGATTTCCTTGAGGACTTTCGGTTGGGCGACGTTGAAGGGTTTGTTGAGCGTGCTGAAGGTGTGGATGTTGTGAAGGACGCCGTCGTTGTTCGACACCGTCAGCGGGGACCCCGCCGGCAGGATGAGGACGTGGGGTGAATATGCGCAGGCGCGCTGGTCGAGCGTGAATTTGTCTCCCATCGACAGGAGCGGCCTCCCGCCCTTCACGCCCCTGACGGAAACGACGGCGTTACGGATGCCGCCCTCCTCACCCACGACGAGGCGATCGTCGAGGTGGTTGACCCTCCCGCAGACCGCCACGTCCTTTACGACCAGGAGCTTTTGCCGGCCTGGGACCGGCCCGTCGAAGAGCACCCTTCCGCGGAAAAATCCGGCACCGGTGTCGGCCGTTTGACTGGGGACTTCAACCGGGACGGTTGCGGTCGCTGCGAACCTCCCCGTGCCATCGCCGGCTCCGGGTCCTTCGCCGCTATTGCAACCCCAAAAGCACAGGAACCACGCCGCAAGGAATGCGACACGGAACCTTCCGAGGTTCACGGTGCCGGGGCTCCCGCGTCACCCTGCGCCGGCGGAACGGGGAGCGGAACCGCGTTCTTCACTGCGGGGATCGAACGAAGGTACGCCCAGATCGCCTTCAGGTCGGCGTCGGTTGCCTGCCGGACCATCGGCCAGGGCATAGGCGGGAGAATCGCCCGCCCGTTCGGCTGACCCTGATGTTTCCCTGTCCGAAGGGCCGCGATGAATGATTCCTCGGTCCACTCGCCCAGACCTGTTTCCTTGTCAGGCGTGAGGTTGGCGGTGAAGCTGACCCCCCAGGGACCCGCCCACGTGGTAAAATCCATGTTCGTGGAGGCTATCATGTTCCTGGTCATCAAGTCATTGGGCGACCAGGTGGGATGCGGGGTTCCTTCCGGACTCCCGGAGAGGAGTTTCGTGGTATCGGGCATCGGCCCAAGGGCCGGATCCATCACCTTGGGGGAATGGCAGTCGTGGCACCCCATAATGGTGACGAGGTACTTTCCGCGTTCGATGGGTGTCGGCTCGGGTGGTGCCGGTTTCTGGCAACCCGGCGCAAGGAGCGCCAGGAGGGCCGTGATCAATAGAACCAGATGGTATCCATTGCGTAATCGGAGAGCGGTTTTCATATGAACAATCCTTCGATGATGGTGAAAGGTTATCTAGATGAAAAACGGCGCAAGGACGAGCGTGATCGTGCTGAGCAGTTTGATCACGACGTGGAGCGACGGTCCCGCGGTGTCTTTGAACGGATCGCCGACAGTGTCGCCGACGACGGCCGCCTTGTGTGTGTCGGACCCCTTGCCGCCGTACATTCCGGTTTCGACGAACTTCTTGGCGTTGTCCCAGGCGCCGCCGCCGTTGTTCAGCATCGTGGCCACGAGAATGCCGGCCATCGTTCCGACCATCAGCATCGCCGCCACAGCCTGCGCGCCGAGGCCAAACATCTTGAAGATAAGGCCGACCGCGATCGGCATCGCGATCACCAGGACGCCGGGGAGCACCATCTCCTTGAGGGCGCCGGCCGTGACGATGTCCACCGCCTTGCGGTAATCCGGCTTGACCGTTCCGAGGAGGATGCCGGGGTTTTCCTTGAACTGCCGGCGGACTTCATTGATGACGTAGTACGCCGCCTTGCCCACCGCCCTGATGGCGAGCGCGGCGAAGAGGAAGATCAGCATCGCCCCGAGCAGGCCGCCGACGAAGATCTCCGGCCTGGCGATGTCAATCACCCTCACGAAGTCGGGGTTGTAGTGCTCGACCTCGTCGAGGTACGCCGAGAAGAGCAGGAAGGCCGCGAGCGCTGCGCTCCCGATCGCGTAACCCTTCGTCAACGCCTTCGTGGTGTTGCCGACGGCATCGAGCCGGTCGGTTTTTTTGCGGATTTCCTCTGGCTGTTGACTCATTTCGATGATGCCACCCGCGTTGTCGGCGATCGGTCCGAACGTGTCCATCGCCAGGATGTAGGCGGCGGTCCCGAGCATCCCCATCGTGGCGACCGCGGTCCCGAAGAGACCGGCGTTCGGCAGGCCGCTCGATAGCCCAAGGTAATACGAACCGATGATGGCGATCGAAATGGTAATCACCGGAAGCGCCGTGCATTCCATTGCGACGGCGAACCCGGCGATGATATTTGTGGCGGGGCCGGTCTGGGATGCGATCGCGATTTCCTTCACCGGCCGGTATTTATACTCGGTGTAATATTGCGTGATGTAGACGGAGGCCATCGCGGTCGCAAGACCGACGAGACCGCAAAGCCAGAAATGCCACCAGGCGTCCGGGGCCTGCGGGGCGTCGAGGAGCCAGTAGCAGCCGACACCCAAACCGATCGCGGCGAGGATCGTCGTCACGTAGTATCCCTTGTTCAGGGCGGCCATCGGATCGCCGTCTTCCTTTGTTTTTACCACCATCACACCCACGATCGATGCAAGGAGGCCGAACGCGCGGGCCACGAGCGGGAAGAGCATCACACCGACGACCCCCCCGGCGAAGGTGATCCCCATTTCCGATTCCGCGTGGGCGGCAAGGGTGGCGCCCAAAATCATCGCGCCGATGTTTTCGGCGGCGGTCGATTCGAAAAGGTCCGCGCCGCGGCCGGCGCAATCGCCCACGTTGTCACCCACCAGGTCGGCGATGACGGCGGGGTTGCGCGGGTCGTCCTCAGGGATGCCCGCTTCGATCTTACCGACGAGATCGGCGCCGACATCGGCGGCCTTGGTGTAAATGCCGCCGCCGAGCTGGGCGAAGAGCGCGACGAAACTCGCGCCGAATCCGTACCCGACGATGAGCAGCGGAATCTCGTGGCTCGCGACTCCGAGCTTTGAGAGCAACATGTAGAGCCCGCCCACGCCGAGGAGGCTCATCGCTACGACGAACAGACCCGACACGGCCCCTCCCCTCAACGCAATCTGGAGTCCGCGGTTGAGGCTGGTCCTGGCGGCTGACGCGGTCCGGATGTTCGTACGGATCGAGATATACATTCCCACGTACCCGGCTACGGCGGAGCAGATGGCGCCGAAGATAAACGACCCGGCCGTATAGAGCGCAAGGTCGGTCACCGGCACCGAATCGTACGATGATGCGGGCCGGATATACGCGTAGAGGATGTAGAGGATGGCCGCGACCGGAATCGTGAGGACGAAGATCGTCTTGTACTGGCGCGAGAGGAACGCCTCTGCGCCCTCGCGTATCGCATCGGAGATCGTCCGCATTTCCGGTGTTCCGTCGTCCTGTTTCAGCACCCAGCGCGCCAGGAAAACGGCGAAGAGAAGTGCAAATATGCTGCAGCCGAGTGTGAGACTGAGTTCCACGAGTACTCCGATCGATTAAGTGAGATGATGCTGTATGAATTAGACCCTCCACAGCAAGGGTAGAAAATTTAGTGAAAATTCGAGGGATTGGCAAGTAATTTCCCCAAAAAGCAAGTAAAACCAGACCTGTGCCCTTTTCAGACGAAAACAGTTGATAAAATCGATTTTTTTCAATATTATGGGTGTCAATTATGGTTTTCACGACACTTCCGACATCCCTGGCGCTGACCCCGGAAGCCGTGGCCCGTTGTTTTCCTCATCATATCAGGAGATTCACCATCATGAAGTCGATTTCGTTCTTCGCGCTTTCACTCCTCCTCCTCGCAGCATCGCCGGACGCAGGATACGCCGGCGCCCTGACCGGCAAGATCACCTTCAAGGGCGCGAAACCGGCTCCGGTGAAAATCAAGATGACCGCTGACAAGAAGTGCGAGAAGGCCCACGGCGGGAAGGACGTCTATTCCGACCAGGTCGTGGTCAACGCGAACGGCACACTCAAGAACGTTTTCGTGTACGTCAAGAGCGGCCTCCCCAAGAAAAAATATCCCGCCCCGAAGGAGAAGGTGAAGTTCGACCAGAGCGGCTGCCAGTACACCCCCCACGTCTTTGGGGTGATGATCGACCAGAAGATTGAAATCATCAACAGCGACGAGACGCTCCACAACGTGCACGCCCTCCCGAAGAACAGCAAGCAGTTCAACATCGCACAGCCGAAGAAGGGGATGAAGATGACGCAGTCGTTCTCGAGCCCCGAGGTGATGGTGAAGGTCAAGTGCGAGGTCCACAACTGGATGGCCGCCTACGTCGGAGTGATGGAGCATCCCTTCTTCGCCGTGTCCGACGACCAGGGAAATTTCACGATCAAGGACCTGCCCGCCGGCGAATACGAGGTCGAGGCGTGGCACGAAAAATACGGCGCTTCCACGATGAAGGTCTCCGTCGCCGCCGCCGGTTCGAAATCCGCAGACTTCTCCTTCGAGGGTAAGTAACACACCCCCTGAACCACAACCTCTTTCGCAACCCAACAAGGAGCGACCATGAGCCACTCCCCCTCGGGGACTGCCGCGGACCATTCCGCCCATTCGCACGGTCCGGACGGCCACCACCACGAAAGTTTCCTTCGGAAATACGTATTCTCCCAGGACCACAAGGTCATCGGGATCCAATACGGCCTCACCTCCCTCCTCTTCCTCCTCTTCGGCTTCACGCTGATGATGATGATGCGGTGGCAGCTGGCATACCCGGAACAACAGCTCCCGGCCCTGCGGTTCGCGCTCCCGTTCGGGGTCGTCGGGCTGATCGTCCTTGCCTACTCCCGCTTCCGACCGGGGATCCACATGGTCGTGGGGACCGCCATCGTATTGCTCGGGTGGCTGGTCTACTGGCTGGCGACGGACGAGGCGATGATGCCAGGCGGCATCATGCTCCCGGAATTCTATAACTCCCTGGGGGCGATGCACGGCACGATCATGGTCTTCCTCGGGGTGGTCCCCCTCGCCGTCGGGGCATTCGGCAATTACGTTATGCCTCTCCAGATCGGCGCGCCCGACATGGCCTTCCCGAAGCTCAATATGATGAGCTACTGGGTGTACTTCGTCGGCGGCGTCGTGATGCTTGTCAGTTTCTTCGTTCCCGGCGGCGCGGCAAACTCCGGGTGGACCTCCTATCCCCCGCTCTCCCACATCGCCACCACCGGGCAAACGGTCTGGCTGTTCGGCATGATCTTCCTGATCACCTCCTCCCTCCTGGGCTCGGTGAATTTCATCGTCACCGTCATCCAACTCAGGGCGAAGGGCCTGCATTTCATGCGCCTCCCATTCTTCGTGTGGGCGCAGTTCGTAACGTCGTTCCTCCTCCTGCTGGCCTTCCCCCCGCTCGAGGCCGCCGGGGTGCTGCAGTTGATGGACCGGCTCGCGGGGACGAGTTTCTTCCTGCCGTCAGGACTGGTCATCAGCGGAGAACTCCTCCCGAACACCGGGGGAGGCAGCCCGCTCCTCTGGCAGCACCTGTTCTGGTTCCTCGCGCATCCCGAAGTGTATGTGCTGATCCTCCCGGCGATGGGGATCATCGCGGAGGTCATCGCGAACAACACCAGGAAGCCGCTCTGGGGGTATAAATCGCTCGTCTACGCGGCAGTGTTCCTGGGCTTCACGTCGTTCATCGTCTGGGCCCACCATATGTTCCTCACCGGGATGGGCACGGCGATCAGCTCCTTCTTCCAGACGACGACGATGATCATTTCCATACCGTCGGTGATCATCCTCTCGGCTTTCTTCATCAGCTTGCACGGAGGATCGATCAGGTTCAACAGCGCGATGCTCTTCGCGCTCGCGTTCCTGCCGATGTTCGGGATCGGCGGACTGACCGGCCTCCCGCTCGGGCTTTCAGCGTCCGACATTGCGCTCCACGACACCTACTACGTCATCGGCCACTTCCACTACGTCGTCGCCCCGGGGACGATCTTTGCGCTCTTAGCCGGTATCTATTACTGGTTCCCGAAGATCACCGGGAGGGTCCTGAACGAACGCCTCGGAAAGGTCCACTTTTGGGGTTCGTTCGTCTGCATGAACGTCATCTTCTTCCCGATGCTCATCCAGGGCCTTGCCGGAGTTTCGAGGCGGCTCTACGACGGCGGCGCGCAGTACGCCCACGCGCTGGACGTCCTCTATCTTAACGAATGGATGTCGGTGGGCGCCTGGGCGATGGCCCTCTTCCAGATTGTATTCATCGTCAACATCTTCAGGAGCCTCCGCAGTGGCGAGGCGGCGAAGGAGAACCACTGGCAGGCGACCACGCTCGAGTGGTCCGCGGCCCCCACCCCGCCCGTCGCGCACGGGAATTTCGCGAAGGTTCCGGAAGTGTTCCGCGGTCCGTACGAATACAGCGTCCCGGGCGCCGCCTCGGACTTCACCCCCCAAAATCACTCTGGATAACGGTACGAGCATGGAGATACCCTACACCGTCCATACCAGGCCCGACACCGGCCTGTACAACGCAAAACTCGGGATCTGGCTCTTCCTGGCGTCCGAGGTGATGCTCTTCGGGGCCCTCTTCACGACGTACATCCTGCTGCGGGTTGGGGCGCTGGAATGGCCCCACGGGAGCGCCATCCTGAACGTGCCGCTGGCCACGGTCAATACGGTCGTCCTGATCACTTCGAGCATCACGATGGTGATGTCGTGGGCCTCCTTGAAGATGAAGGCGTTTTCGAAGTACCGGATGTACATGGGGCTGACCTTCCTCCTCGGGATCGGCTTCCTGATCATCAAGAGCATCGAGTACGCCGCGAAGTTCGAACACCACCTCTTCCCGGCGAACAACACGTTCTTCGCGATCTACTTCACGCTCACAGGCCTTCACGGCCTGCACGTTATCGGCGGAATGATCGTCAACGGCTACCTGTGGGGTCCCGGGAGCAGGATGTGGAAAACCGACCCCGAACGGTTCACGAACCGCGTCGAAGTCGCGGGGCTCTACTGGCATTTCGTCGACCTCGTCTGGATTTTCCTCTTCCCAGTCCTTTACCTATTATAGGAGCGCGTCATGGACGATTCACACGACATCAAGAAGCACGTCCGCACGTACATCGCGGTTTTCGTGGCCCTTCTGGCGCTGACGTTCGTCACCGTTGCGATCTCGTACCTCCACCTCGACGTCACCTCCGCGGTGATCGTCGCGCTCATCGTGGCCTGCATCAAGGGCGGGCTGGTGGCCTCCTACTTCATGCACCTGATCTCCGAAAAGAAAATCATTTACGCCTCGCTCATCCTCACGGCGGTATTTTTCGTCGTCCTGATGTCGCTACCGATCTTCGCCGCCTCGGACCCGATCATCAATAACAATGTCCCTTAGAGCGTTCCATATCCTCTTTATCGTCATTTCGACCGCGTTCGCGATCGGTTTCGGCGCCTGGCTCACCGACGCTTTTCTTCGGGGCGGCGGAGTCGTCTGGCTGCTCTCCGCCATTGCGAGCCTCTGCTGTGCCGCCGGAATGGCTGTGTACGCTGTCCGGTTCGCCAGGAAGACCCGGGATCTGAGGGGGGCGGGCGGCCGATGAACCCCCTCCATCGATTCGCCGCCGTCATCCTGTGCCTCATCGCAGTCGCGACCACGGCCTCTTCCTGCCCCAGCTGTTTCGGGCAGGCCCAGGGACCACTCATCGACGGAATGAACAAGGCCATCCTGGCGATGATCGGAATCACCGGTTTCGTCCTGACCGGATTCGTCGCTCTCTTTGTCTCGATCGGCCGGAAGACCAAACAACACGACGCGGACGCCCTGGCCACCGCATCCAACACCGAACAAGGAGCTTCGTAATGGAAAAATACCTCGGCCTCCCTCCCGACGGATCGGCGCACGGTCCACAGATCGACAACCTGATCGGGATCGTCCACTGGATCATGTTCGCCCTCTTCATCGGGTGGGGATTGTATTTCGTGGTCACCCTGTACCGTTTCCGGAGCTCGAAGCGGAAGACGGCAAATTACCACGGCGTGACGAACCACGTGTCCACGTACATCGAGGCGGCAGTCCTCGTCGTCGAGGCGGTTCTCCTCGTCGTGTTCTCGATCCCGATGTGGTCGGAGCGCGTCGACGCATTCCCGTCGGAGGAAGGCTCGACGGTCGTCAGGATCGTCGCCGAGCAGTTCGCCTGGAACATCCATTACCCGGGCGCCGACGGCGTCTTCGGGAAGACCTCGATCGGGCTCGTCGGGACCGACAACCCCCTGGGGATCGACAGGACCGATCCGGCGGCCATCGACGACATCGCCACCATCAATCAGTTGAACCTCCCGGTCGGCAAACCGGTCATCATCTACCTCAGCTCGAAAGACGTCATCCACGGATTGAACCTCACCGCTTACAGGGTGAAACAGGACGCGATCCCCGGAATGAGCATCCCGGTCTGGTTCGTGCCGACCAGGACAAGCCTCGAGATCCGCGGCGAGATGGCGTCGTCATTCTCGGTGGAGGACGTCGTCGCATCGGTGAGGGCGTTTTCGCTCCCGGCGGCTGCCGACATCTCCATCGCCGGCGGCGGGTCTCACGAGGGGCACATCCTGATGGACGACGTCACCGACGCCGAAGGCGCCACGGTGCTCTCCGCCGGGGATGAGCTCACAACCGACAACGTTGCGAGCCTCGTGGAGGCCGGAGTGACATCGGTCAGGGCCAGGCCCATCGCGAACCTCGACCGCTACATCGTCACGGAATCCACCACCGGGACGGACGGTGCGGAAATCCTCCCGGCGCACGAGACCTTGAGTGAAGAGGCCGTCACTGCGCTCCTCGCGGCTGGAGTGACCACCGTGAAAGCCCGGATCAAGTCCAACATCGACCCATGGATCGTGATCGAATCCCTCGACGCGGCAGATGGTTCAGCCATAGCCGCAACGGGCGACTATCTCACCGAGGAGGTCATTTCGAAGGCAGCGGCGGCGGGAAAAACCTCTATCGCGGTCGCTCCGGCATCCCCCACGGAGATCGCCTGCGCCCAACTCTGCGGACTTGGCCACTACAGGATGCGGGGATATATCGAGGTCCAGAAACCCGAGGATTTCCAGGCGTGGTTCGACGAGCAGTCCGCGGCGGTCAGGGAACAGTATGGAGCGCCTGAAGAAACCTCCGACCAGGCCGTGACCTCACCAGCCGGGGACGTCGTGCAATGACCTACCGGCGGGGGCTGCATCGCTTCGCCCTCTTCACCGCGCTTTCGACCTTCCTCCTGATCGTCGCCGGGGCACTGGTGACGTCGACGCAGTCGGGGCTCTCCGTTCCCGACTGGCCGAACACCTACGGCCACTTCATGTTCGCCTACCCTCTCGATGAGATGGTCGGCGGAATCTTCTATGAGCACTCACACCGGATGATCGCGAGCGTCGTCGGCCTTCTCACGGTGATCCTCACGATCTGGGTCTGGAGGAAAGAAGAGCGCCGCTGGCTCCGCAATCTCAGCGCGGCCGCGCTCGCGGCGGTTGTCGTCCAGGGTGTCCTGGGAGGCATCACCGTCCTCTTCCTGCTGCCGACCCCGGTCTCAGTCGCCCACGCCACACTGGCCCAGACCTTTTTCGCGACAATCGCCGCAATCTGTCTGTTCACGTCGAAGTGGTGGTCCGATCAACCCGCCGTTCTGCCCGCGGAGGGGATTTCCGCCCACGGTTCCCCAATGACGCTGACGGTGGTGGCTGCGGCGATGGTCTGGATCCAGTTGATCCTCGGCGCCGTGATGCGCCACACGGCCTCGGGTCTCGTGGTCCCCGACTTTCCCCTGGCCTACGGCCGAATCGCGCCGTCGCTCTCGCCGGGGGACCTCGCGGGTTACACTCAGTCCCTCATCGACAGCGACATCCGGATCGCCGCCGACGGCCCCGTCACGGCCACGCAAGTCACGATCCATCTCCTCCACCGGTACTGGGGGATTCTGACCGGCATCGTGATGCTCTGGACGGCCCATCGCCTCTTCTGGTCGTCGTCCCGTGGATCGCGCCTACGGACCCTTGGAGTCGTCCTCGCAATCCTTACGCTCCTCCAGGTGACGCTCGGGGCCTACACCGTCCTCAGCTCGAAGGCGATCGACGTCACCACCGCCCACGTCGCGAACGGCGCCCTTGTACTCGCGATTTGCGTGCTCTCGGCGTTGCACACCCACAGGATGTCCGGGTTTGGGCGGGTCCCCGCCGGTGCCAGGATTCGTGAGGCAATCATATGACGACGGGTGTGAAGGCCATCGACAGGCCGCTCGGACGCCTCGCCATCCGCGCCGTCGATTACGTCTCGCTGATGAAACCGGAACTCACGGGCCTCTCAGTCCTCACGGCGATCTTCGGGACGTACCTCGCGCAGGCCGGCACATACGAGCTGAAGCCCTTCCTTGTCGTATTCGCCGGAACACTCCTGGTCGGAGGCGGCGCGGGCGCTCTGAACCAGTACATCGAACGGCGGGAGGATGCCCTGATGAAACGGACCGAGCGCCGGCCACTCCCCGCGTTGCGCATCATTCCGGGTGAGGCCCTCGTCCTCGGCTCGACGCTCTCGGTCGTGGGCATCGTCCTTCTCTTTACGGCCGGAAATTTTCTCTCCGGGATGACGGCGTTCGTGACATCCGCATCATACCTCTTCCTTTACACGCCGCTTAAGCGGTACACGCCCGCGGCCACCTTTATCGGAGGCATTCCCGGCGCCCTCCCCCCGGTGATCGGCTGGACGGTGGTGAGGAACGACGTCGGCGTGGAGGCGGTGATACTCTTTCTGATCCTCTTCGCCTGGCAGATGCCCCATTTCTATTCGCTGGCCTGGCTCTACCGGAAAGATTACGCCCGGGCAGCGTACGCCATCCTGACGGTGCGGGACACCACCGGCGTCCGGACCGGCCGCAGGATGGTTGGTTACTCGACCGCCCTCGTTCTCCTCCCGGCGGCCATCTACGGTTCCGGGATGGCGGGCGCGGCGGCGGCGGTCCTCGCCTTCGTCCTCGGAGGAGGAATGCTTCTCCTTTCCTGGAGGTTTCTCCGGAGCGTTCGCGCCACCCAGTCCGAGGAACAGCAGAAGACGATGAACGTGCTGGCCCGCCGTCTTTTCTTCGCCTCCCTGATCTACCTCCCCCTTCTGATGATCGGGATTTCCGCGGACTCCTTCTGACGGCACCAGGACCCCCTGTCATGCGCAGCGCCGAAGCGGCTTCGACCGTCGCGGGGACCGACCAGGGCCTTGCGCTCTCCGTCCGTAACCTCTCCTACGAGTATCCCGCCGCGGGGAAGGGACGCGCCGCCCGGGTCGCCCTCCGCGGGATTTCCTTCGACGTTCCCGCCGGCGACTTCTTCTGCATCCTCGGCCCGAACGGCAGCGGCAAGAGCACCCTGTTTCGCACCCTTACCACGGCGTCACTACCCGCTCCCGGCGTCGTCAGCTTTTTCGAAACGGACCTCGCCGCCGGAAGACTCCGCGACATCCGGGCCTGGATCGGGGTGGTCTTCCAGAACGCGGCGCTCGACAAGAAACTCACGGTCAGGGAAAACCTCACCTGTCACGGGCGCCTCTACGGAATGCCAGGGCCTTCTATCGCGGAGAAGTCCGGCGAGCTTCTGGGGCGACTCGGCCTCGCCGATCGCTCCGGCGATGTCGTCGAAACCCTCTCCGGAGGCCTCCAGCGCCGGGTCGAACTGGCGAAGGCGCTCCTCCACTCGCCCAGGATACTGCTGATGGACGAGCCCACGACGGGCCTCGACCCGACCGCGCGACTGGAGTTCCTCGAACTCCTGCGGAGCCACCAGCGGGACGCCGGCACAACGATCGTCTACACGACCCACATCCTCGAAGAGGCGGAGACCTGCGACGGACTCCTGATCCTGGACGAGGGGTCCATCGTGGCGAAAGGCACGCCCGCCGAGTTGAAGACCGGGGTGGGCCGCGAGCTCATCACGATGCGGAGCACCGAGCCGGAAAAGCTGATGGCTGCCCTCTCCGGGAAATTCGACCTGCCGATCTATCGGATCGACGACGTCGTCAGGGTGGAGTGCGACAACGCGTCATCCCTCCTCCCCGAACTCCTCCGGGCTTACGAGGGTACCGTGGACATGGTGCAGCTTTCGCGGCCGTCGATCGGGGATGTGTACGTGAAGAGAACGGGGCACCGGTTCAGGACCGGGACAGGAGGCGACGCATGAGCGCTCTTCCATCCGGCGCCGGACGGCCTGGTGTGGCAACGACGACGGCCAGGAAATTTCCGGCGGGCGCGGGAATACTTTGTAAACGCGAACTCGTCCACTTCCTGCGACAACCGGCCCGGCTCGCCGGCTTCATCGGCTCCCCCCTCATCTTCTGGATCGTCATCGGCTCGGGGTTCAACCGGTCCTTCTCCTATCCACCCGACCAGCCGCAGATATCCTACCTCGAGTTTTATTTCCCCGGCACCATTGTCCTGACGATGCTTTTCACAGCCATCTTCGCCTCGATCTCCGTCATCGAAGACCGGCACTCCGGATTTCTCCAGGGGGTTCTCGTGGCACCCGTCTCCCGGATCAGCATCGCCACCGGAAAGATCATCGGCGCGGCGACGCTCGCCCTCATTCAGGCCCTCATGCTGCTGTTGCTCGTGCCGGTCCTCGGAATCGGGATGACGTTTCAGGGCCTCCTCGCGTCCATCGCGTCGTTGGCAGTCCTCGCTGTCGGGCTGGCGGGCCTTGGGTTTCTGATCGCCTGGCGGATGGACACCACCCAGGGGTTCCATGCCGTGATGAACCTGGTCCTCGTTCCGCTCTGGCTCCTCTCCGGGGCGCTGTTCCCGATCAAGGGCGCGGCCGCCTGGATTGAGATCGTCATTCTGCTCAACCCCCTCTATTACGGGATGTCCGCGTTCCGGCAGGCCCTCTACCTCGGGTCAACGCACACGCCGCACGAGGTCCTTTCCCTCCCTTTCAATCTCCTTGTCATTTCACTATTTTCTGTCGTGATGATCTTCCTCTCGGCGGCATCGACCAGGACTCGCCGGACATGAAACCGGCAGGAAATCCGGGAATCCGATGGTACCTCGGCGCCCTCATCGCGGGACTGGTGCTGGTGGCGGCGTGGCTCCTCGTCTCGAATGCCAGGGGCGGGAAGACGACCCTCCCCGAACTCGGCACCGTCCCCCCGTTTGTCCTGACGAACGAAGCCGGTTCGACCGTCGACGACGCGATGTTCAACGGGAGGGTGTCCGTGGTGGATTTCATCTTCACGTCGTGCGCGGGCATCTGCCCGATGATGAGCGGGAGGATGGCGTGGCTGCAGGAGGAGCTCCGCGACCTTCCCGATGTTCATCTGGTCTCCTTCTCCGTCGACCCCGCGACCGACACACCGGAAGTCCTCGCCGCCTACGGAGAACGATACGGAGCGGCGCCCGGCAGATGGACGTTCCTCACCGGCGACCGGGAACAGATCTATTCCCTCACGAAAAATGGATTTCATCTCGGCCTCGAGGCCGAGGGCGACGACGCCATCATCCACAGCCCGAAGTTCGTGCTCGTCGACCGTAAGGGTTCCATCAGGGGGTATTACGACAGCGACAGCACAGGCGCGATGGACGAGCTGAGAGACAACGCCAGGCTGCTCGCGGAACGGAAAACGCCGTGATCGAATACCTTCCCGCCCTCAACGCGTGCCTCAACCTCACCTCCGCGACGATGCTCCTGATCGGCAGGTCGAAGATCAAAAAGGGGGACCGGGCCGGTCACCGGGCGTATATGCTGCGCGCGGTCGGGTTTTCGACCGCCTTCCTCGTTTCATACCTCGTGTACCACTTCTTCCACGGGTCGACGGCCTTCACCGGCACGGGAATCGCCAGGACGTTTTACTTCACGCTCCTCCTCTCGCACACGATACTCGCGGTGGCGAACGTCCCGTTGGTGGGCGTTGCCCTCTACCACGCCCTCGGCTCCCGGTTCGAACGGCATAAACGTGTTGTACGCTGGACCTATCCGGTCTGGGTCTATGTCTCGATCACCGGGGTCATCATTTACCTGATGCTCTACCAGATATACCGCGACTGACCCCCCTCACCCGACATCCGGGCCCGAAAATATTTCCCCCGGCCCCCTTGACAATCCGATGATTATTTTTGATACTAGAACTATGAACCAGATCGATCAGAACGCTCCTCTTTCGAACGTCCTCACCTCAGACAACGGCAGGTGGTGGCGTTCTGCCCTGATTTCACATTCCGACAGGAAGAAAATGCGCCGCTGATCTATCCAGGCATCCCTTTTCGAGCCCTTTCCGGAATCCGGTCAGGGCTTTTTTATTTTGATCCCGAAGGACACGATGATACAACCCGATCGCGACACGTTCATATCACGCTACGACGGCGCGGCATACGCCGTTTCGGTCTCCGCGGCCATCCCCGGGGATCTGCTCACGCCCGTCTCGGCATACCTGGCGCTGAGGGACACCTCGAGGGAATCGTTTCTCCTGGAGAGCGTCGAGGGCGGCGAACACCTCGCGAGGTATTCCTTCCTCGGGTTCGATCCGCGGACGATCCTGGAGTCGAGGGCGAACAAGACGACCACCCGTCGGCACGGCGCGGAACCGATGACCGGCGCCGGTATTTTCGACGCGGCGGCCGGGCTGCTCGCTTCCTGTCGTCAGCATCCGGACGACAACCTGCTCCGTTTCGCCTGTGGGCTGGTAGGGTACATCGGGTACGACGAAATCCGGACCATCGAATCGATCCCCTGCTGCGTCCCTGACGGGACCGGGGCGCCCGACAGCGTCCTCGGACTTTTCGGGAGCGTCATCGTCTTCGACCACGTGACCCACCGGTTGCAACTGATCGTCAACACCTTCCCCGGGGAAGAGGGCGACCCCGGGGACGTCTACGACGGGGCCGTCGCGAGGCTGGACTCCCTGCGCAACGCCCTCCGCTCGCCTGGCCCGCGGGGCTGGTCGGTTCCGGCCCCGTTCAGCGCCGGGGAGTTCGAGTACGACCTTAGCGGTTTCCCGGCGAAGGCGGCCCGGGCGCTGGAGTACATCCGTGAAGGGGAAATCTTCCAGGTGGTCCTTTCCGAACGCGCCAGCGTCGGGTACGCCGGCGATCCGTTCCAGGTCTACCGGGCGCTCAGGATGATCAACCCGTCACCCTATCACTTCTTCATGAATTTCGGGGAGACCGTTCTGCTTGGGTCCTCCCCTGAGATGCTCGCGCGGATGACCGCCGGAAGCATCGAGCACGTTCCGATCGCCGGGACCCGGCCAAGGGGCCGTAACGCCGGGGAGGATGACACCCTCGCCGCGTCGCTCCTCGCCGACGAAAAGGAACGGGCTGAACACGTGATGCTCGTCGACCTCGGGAGGAACGACCTCTCGAGGGTCTGCAAACCAGGCACGGTCGCCCCGGACCGACTGATGGAGGTGGAAAAATATTCCCACGTCATGCACATCGTTTCTCACCTTACCGGGGTACCGCGTACTGGGGTGGGCCCGGTGGACGCTCTCCGCGCGATGTTCCCCGCAGGGACGGTCTCCGGGGCCCCGAAAATACGCGCAATGCAGATCATCGACGAGCTGGAGGATCTCCGAAGGGGGTTTTACTCCGGGGCGGTGGGATACTTCGACCTCGCCGGGAACATGGATTTCTGCCTCGCGATCCGGACGATCATGGCCTGCGACGGCAAGCTCCACCTGCAGGCCGGCGCTGGGATCGTCGCGCAATCCGACCCCGGCCGTGAAACCGAGGAGATACGGCAGAAACTCCACGCCTTGTTCGACGCGGTTGCCCTCGCGAAGGAGATCGACCGGTGATACTCCTCGTGGACAATTACGACTCCTTCACCTACAACCTCGCCCATATGCTGGAAGCGGCCGGGAAGGATGTCGTTGTGGTCCGGAACGATGCGATCGACCCCGTCGACATTCCGACGATGTCACCGGAGGGGATCGTCCTGTCGCCCGGGCCGGGGAGGCCCGAGACGGCGGGCGCAACGGTCGAGATCATCCGCCGGTTTGGCGAAGTGATTCCGGTGCTCGGCATCTGCCTGGGGCACCAGGCGATAGGGTTCGCCTACGGCGCCGATGTCGCCCGCCACGACCAATGCGTCCACGGCCGGTCGTCTCCGGTCTTCCACGGCGGCGATGATATTTTCCAATCAGTCGAAAATCCGTTCGATGCAGGGCGATACCATTCGCTCGTCGTCTCTCCTGAACGCCTCCCCGACTGCCTCAGCGTTACCGCCCGGACGGCTGACGGCGTCATCATGGGCGTACGGCACCGCAGCCATCCCGTCCGCGGACTCCAGTTCCATCCCGAGTCGATCCTCACGCCCGCCGGAACGCGGCTCATCGGCAACTGGCTCGCCACGTTATGACGCCGGACCTGAAACATTGTATTGCCAGCATCGTCGAGGGGCGCCGCCTCACCAGGGATGAGGCCCGCGCGGGTATGGGGATCATCATGGACGGCAACGCGACCGAAGCCCAGATCGGCGGATTCCTCACCGCCCTGCGCCTGGCGGGCGACCACCCCGACGAGTTGCTCGGTTTCCTGGACGCGTTCCGGGAGAGGGCCCGCCTCATCCACCTCGACGACCCCGACGCCGTGGACCTCTGCGGCACCGGCGGCGACGGCCTGGGGACATTCAACGTTTCGACGGTCGCGGCGTTCGTGGTGGCGGGCGCGGGTGTCACGGTGGCCAAGCACGGCAACAGGTCGGTCTCGAGCAGGTCGGGGAGCGCAGACGTACTCAGTGAACTCGGCGTCAACATCGACGCGACCCCCGACCGGATGGAACAATGCATCAACTCGATAGGGGTCGGATTCCTCTTCGCCCCGGTCTATCACCCCGCGATGCGGTTCGCCGCCAAACCGCGATCCGATCTTGGGATCCGGACCTGTTTCAACATCCTCGGCCCCCTCGCCAACCCCGCCGGGGTCCGGCGGCAGGTGATCGGAGCGTTCCATCCGGCGGCCGCCGACGTGATCGCGACCCTGCTGCGGGAGATCAGACCGGCCGCGGCGATGGTCGTTACGGCGGACGACGGGCTGGACGAGGTCTCGCCGGGAGCGCCGACGCTGATCCGGGAGATCCGGGAAAAGGAAAGCGAAAAACGGTACACGATCGGCCCTGGGACATTCGGGCTTACCGGAAACACCGACCTCTCCTCCGTCGGCGGGGGCACCCCCGCCGACAATGCGGCGATCGCGCGCTCGATCCTCACCGGCACCCCGGGGATTGCCAGGGACTTTGTGTTGATGAATTCGGCGCTGGGCCTGATGGTCGCCCGTGAGGGCCTGACGCATCCCGATGCGTTCAACCTGTGCGCGGAATCGATCGATTCGGGACGGGCGTTCGGAGCGTTGCGCCGCCTGGTGGAGTACACGAACCGATGAACATTCTTGATGAGATCATCGCTGTGAAACGCGACGAAGCGGCGGCGCTCCGGAGGTATCGCTCCCCATCCTCCTTCGCCGACGATCGCCTGTTCCACTCCCCCATCCGTTCGCTGCGTGCTGCGATCGGGGAATCCACGGCTGCGCGGACCACGGCACCCGCGAGCGGCCCGGCGATCATCGCGGAAGTCAAGAGGGCCTCCCCCTCTGCGGGCCTGATCAACGCTTCGATCCTTCCCGGAGACCTCGGAGCCTCCTATGCGAGCAACGGCGCTACTGCGATCTCGGTCCTGACCGACGTCCGATTTTTTTCCGGGCGACCAGAAGACCTCGAAGCGGTTCGCGACCTGGTACGAATACCGGTCCTCCGAAAGGATTTTATCGTTGACGAGATCCAGGTCCCGGAGTCGAGGGCCCTCGGGGCCGACGCAATCCTCCTGATCGCCTCAGTCCTGGAGCCCGGCCGCCTCCGCGACCTCCACGATCTCGCCACCGGGCTGGGGATGGAATGCCTCGTCGAGGTGCACCACCCTGACGATCTGGCCAAGATCGATTTCGGAAACGTCCACCTCGTCGGCATCAACAACAGGAACCTCGTCGATTTCAGCATCGACCTGGAGACCACCGGCCGCCTCGCCCGACTCCTCCCGCCCGGGGTCACGACCGTGAGTGAGAGCGGCCTGCGCTCGGCCGCCGACGTCCGGCACGTCGCCCGCGCCGGGGTTGACGCCGTGTTGATGGGGGAATACTTCATGCGGAATCCCGACCCGGGGAAATGCCTCGCTGAATTACTCGATGAACTCCGTCAGGATTAAAATCTGCGGCATTACCAACGCGGACGACGCGATGGCCTGCGCCGGGGCGGGCGCTGACTATCTCGGGTTCATTTTTCACCCGGGGAGTCCCAGGGCCATATCGCCGGAAGACGCGGCGAGCATCATCCTGGGCCTCCCTGCTCGGGTCACTCCCGTGGGCGTCTTCGTGAACGAGGATCCCGCGGTGGTCGCGAGCACGATCGCCATTTCCGGCGTGCGGATAATCCAATTGAGCGGTGACGAGCTGCCGGAAGCGGCGCTCCGGGTCACCGTTCCCGTCATCAAGGTTTTCCGGGCCGGGGCGGGAACCGACTCGCGCCCGGGTCCCGACGACTACCGGCTTTACGCCTGCATGGTCGACGGCGGGGTTCCTGGCGTCTACGGAGGTTCAGGGATGCCTGCCGACCTCTCCCTCGCCCGGAGCGTAGGCGAGGGCCGACGGCTCTTTCTCGCGGGCGGTCTCCACCACGGCAACGTCGCCGCGCTGATCGCCTCGGTCCGCCCGTACGCCGTCGACGTGAATAGCGGAACTGAACGGCGGCCCGGCGTCAAGGACCACCGCTTGGTCCGCTTATTTTGCGAAAACGTTCAATCAGCCATTCCATACTGAGAGGATCCAATGCTTATAATTATGAACCTCGACGCAGGACGCGATCGCATCGACGGTGTCGTCCGTAAAATCAGGGAATTGGGACTCGTCCCCCACGAGATCCCCGGCGAAAGCCGGATCGCCATCGGGATCACCGGCAACGGTTCGAAACTCGATCCTGACCTGTTTCTCAACCTGCCCGGGGTCGTCGAAGCCATCGCCGTCTCGAAACCGTACAAGCTCGTCAGCCGCGAGATGAAGCGGGAGAACACGGTCATCCCTTTTGGCGACCGCTCGATCGGAGGAAAGGAGATCGCGCTGATCGCCGGGCCCTGCTCGGTGGAGAGCCGGGAACAGATCATCGAGATGGCGTGGACACTCAAGGAATTGGGCGTCAGTTTTCTGCGCGGAGGAGCCTTCAAACCGCGCACCTCCCCCTATGCCTTCAGGGGCCTGCGGGAGAAGGCGCTCGAATACCTCGGCGAGGCGCGGTCGCTGACGGGGATGCGGATCGTCACCGAGGTGATGGAACCTGGAACCGTCGCGGATGTGGCCGGAGTGGCGGACATCCTCCAGATCGGCGCCAGGAACATGCAGAACTATCCCCTCCTCGAGGCGGTTGGAAAATCAACCCGGCCGGTGCTCCTGAAACGAGGGATGTCCGCCACGATTGAGGAATTCCTGATGGCGGCTGAATACATCGTGGCCGCCGGGAACTACGAAGTGATCCTCTGCGAGCGGGGTATCCGCACATTCGAGCCGGCGACCCGGTTCACGCTCGATCTCAACGCCGTCCCGGTCATCAGGAAGGCGTCGCACTTGCCGATCATCGTCGACCCGAGTCACGGGACCGGTGTCTGGGACTGCGTTCCCGACATGGCCCTCGCCGCGATCGCCGCCGGGGCCGACGGGTTGATGATCGAAACACACGCGCATCCGGAGGCGGCGCTTTCCGACGGTTACCAATCGCTCAAACCCGCAAAACTCGCCGCCCTCATCGAGCGAATCTCCGCAATGTCCGCGGTGCTGGGACGGACCTTCCTCCCCGCGGCTCAAGCCGAGGGGCTCTCCCGGTGACCGGCCCGGCATATTCGCTCCCGGACTCGGCCGGCCGGTTCGGCGCCTACGGGGGGATGTATGTTCCCGAAACCCTCATCGCACCCCTCAAGGAACTCGAGCGGACCTACCGGGACATCAGGTCCGATCCCGCCTTCGTCGCGACCCTCGGACGGCTCCTGCGCGACTTCGCGGGGCGACCCACGCCCCTCTACCGGGCGGAGAACCTGGCCGCCCGCTACGGTTGCGGCACTATCTACCTGAAGAGCGAAGACCTCTGTCACACAGGTGCGCACAAGATCAACAACACCCTTGGCCAGGCGCTCCTGGCCAGGGAGTCTGGAAAACGCCGCGTGGTCGCCGAGACGGGGGCGGGCCAGCACGGCGTGGCGACGGCCGCGGTCGCCGCGCTGATGAAATTGTCGTGCGTCATCTATATGGGAACCGAGGATATGGCGCGCCAGGAACCCAACGTCCACCGGATGAAACTTCTCGGGGCCGAGGTCGTCCCCGTCGCGGCCGGATCCGGGACGCTCAAGGATGCAACGAGCGAGGCGATCCGCGACTGGGTCACAAATGTCCGGGAGACGTTCTACATCCTGGGATCGGTCGTCGGCCCCCACCCCTACCCGATGATGGTCCGTGATTTTCAATCGGTGATCGGCCGTGAGGTGCGGCACCAGCTTGCCGAGGCCGGGGCGGGCCTTCCCACGTTCCTCGTGGCGTGCGTCGGCGGCGGAAGCAACTCGATCGGATTGTTCCACGATTTCATCGGCGATGACGTTTCGCTCATCGCGGTGGAAGCGGCCGGGAGGGGCCTCATCGCCGGGCACCACTCGGCCTCGCTCTCCGGCGGTCGTCCGGGCGTGCTCCACGGATCGATGGCGTACCTCCTTCAGGATGAATTCGGGCAGGTATCGCCGGCGCATTCAATCTCCGCCGGGCTCGATTATCCCGGGGTCGGTCCGGAACTCAGTTACCTCAAGGATGCCGGTCGGCTCCGATGCGAATCTGCGGGCGACCGCGAGGCGGTTGAGGCGGCATTGCGGCTGACGCGAGAAGAGGGCATCCTGCCGGCGCTCGAATCGGCCCACGCGATCGCGTTCCTGGAGCGGTTGATGCCATCCACCCGCGCGGGGGACGTCGTGGTCGTCGGCCTCTCGGGCAGGGGCGACAAGGACCTCCAGACCCTCCTGGCGCCGCTCCCCGTGGAGTCCTCCCGATGACGACACTCGACGCACATTTGAACAGCATCCGGGCAAATGGCCGGAAGATCCTCTCTGTGTTCGTTACTGCGGGGTTGCCCACGCCCGACTCCCTCCCCTCACTGGTGCGGGACCTCGGGGAGGCCGGGGCGGATGTCATCGAACTGGGCGTCCCTTTTTCAGATCCGATCGCCGACGGCCCGGTCATCCAGGCGAGCAGCGCCCGCGCGCTCTCGATCGGCATGACACCGGCGCGGGTGCTTGAGATCGTCCGTGAAATTAGGAATATTACGGACATCCCGGTATTATTGATGGGTTATGTCAATCCCTTCCTATCCTACGGACTGGACCGGTACATCCGTGACGCCGCGCTGGCCAGGGCCTCTGGAATGATCATCTGCGATCTTCCTCCCGAGGAAAGCGGGTCCTACCGGGCCAGCTCATCAGCCGCGGGAATGTCGACCGTGTTCCTGGTCGCCCCGACCACCCCGGACGAAAGGATCACCGAGATCGACACGATATCGACCGGCTTCGTCTACGGCGTCGCCACGACGGGTGTCACGGGGATGCGGGACGGCGTTTCTGAGGCCTCGACGGCCTTCCTCCGGCGGGCCCGGCATTGCGTCCGCCGGCTCCCGCTTCTGGCCGGTTTCGGCGTCTCGGATCCCTCGTCCGCCCGGGCCATCGCGTCCCTGACGGACGGCGTCATCGTCGGCAGCGCCGTCGTATCGAGGCTCAGTGACGCCGACCCCGACACCGGCATCCGGGCTGCCGTCGAATTCGTCTCTTCAGTCCGACATTCGATTGATTCCTGAATCCCCTCCGATGAATAATTTACGTATCCGGCTCCCCGAAACACCCTCGAGATCCTACCCCATCCATTTCTGCGCGACCCCGCGGGAGATCGCCAGAAGGATCACGGAAATGACCCGTGGTTCGCGGGCGTTCATCGTGACGGACCGGAATGTGCACCGGCTCCACGGAGAGGCCCTGGAGTCGCTCCTCACCCGTGCGGGGGTGTCGTACCGCACCATCGTCCTCCCGGCCGGGGAACGGTCGAAGAACCGCCGGACGAAGGAGAGGCTCGAAGATGAAATGGTTCGCGCCGGTGCGGAGAGAAACTCGGTCGTGATCGCCTTCGGCGGCGGCGTGATCGGAGACCTGGCGGGGTTCACCGCCGCGACACTCCTCCGGGGGGTCCGTCTCATACAGGTTCCGACGACGCTCCTGGCCCAGGTGGACAGCTCTGTCGGCGGCAAGGTGGGTATCGATCATCCGGAAGGGAAAAATCTCATCGGGGCATTCCATCATCCCGGGGCGGTCCTCGTCAGCCCGCGATACCTCAGGACGCTCACCCGCCCGGAGTACGGCCAGGGCATGGCCGAAGTCATCAAGTATGGGTTGATTCTCGACCGCCGGTTGTTCAACCGGCTTCGCTCATCCGCGAACGCCGTGCTCTCGCGACGCTCCGCGACGATCACGCCGGTCATCGCACGCTGCTGCGCGCTGAAGGGTGCGGTCGTGGCCGCCGACGAGCGCGAATCGGGTTACCGCCGGATCCTCAATTTCGGGCACACCATCGGACACGCCATCGAGCAGGCGTCGGGGTATCGTGTACCACACGGGTCCGCGGTCTCCATCGGCATGGCGGCAGAGGCCGGCATCTCGCTCGCGCTCGGGATGATCACGCCAGGCGAACTCGCAGACATCCTTGGGGTGCTCAAACTTTATGAACTCCCGGTCGTCCCCCCCAGGGGGCTCTCCCGGACGGCGGTCCTCCGGGCGATCCGGTTCGACAAGAAAAAATCGGGCGGCGCGGTGCGGTTCACGCTCCTGAAAGGAATCGGGAAGGCCGTCGCGGGTGTGGATGTGCCACCGGCGCTGCTGAACTCGGTTTTCGTACAATGATCGTGGTTCCATCATTCGCCCCGACCACCCAGGGTGAGGCCGAAGCGTTTCTCCGGGCCCACCGTGGATCGAAAGGTCCCGTCGAGCTGAGGATCGACCGGATGAGGACGATCAGGCTCGATGCTCTTCTCGCCCGTCCTCGCCCGAAGGTGATCGTGACGTGCCGCAGGGCTGTTGAGGGGGGCAGGTTTACCGGGTCCGCCCGGGACTGCGAACGTATCCTCGCCGAAGCGGCCTCCCTGGGAGCCGAATTCATCGACGTGGAATACGGCCTCGGGTCGAAGGTGATCACCCGGCTCTTCGGCGCCGCCGGCCGCCGCCGTATCATCCTCTCCTTTCACGACCCGAAGCGCACTCCGGCCGGCCTCAGCGACCGGTACAGGAGGATGACATCGATGAAGCCGGCCTTCGTCAAGATCGCCGTCGGCGCGCGCCGGTTCGCCGACACCGGCCGGGTTCTCGAAATCCTGGCAGTCGCCCGCAGAAAACGCCAGCCAGCCGCCATCATCTCGATTGGCGAATTTGGAGTCTACACAAGAATACTTCAGGGACCGCTCGGCGGGGCGATGACTTACGCGGCCCACGACGACCGAAAACCGACGGCGCCGGGACAGGTCGGCGAAAAGGAGATGCTGGAGATCTACCGGGCACCGGCGCTCAATTCGCGCACGAAGATATTCGGACTGCTCGGCAACCCGGTGGCATTCAGCCGCGGCTCGATCTACCATAACGGCGTATTCCTCCGGAAGAAGAAAAACGCCGTCTACGTTAATTTCGCCTCCGACGATGTCGGCGAATTCATGCGCATCATCGGTGGTCGGGTCGCCGGCTTCAGCGTGACGATGCCGTTCAAACGCTCAATCGCGGGATTCCTCGACACGATCGAGGGCTCCTCCCTTCTCACCGGCTCGGTGAACACCGTCGTCCGGAGACGGGGCCGGCTGATCGGCCTCAATACCGATTTTCACGCGTTCCTCTCCCTCCTCGGCCGGCACATGCGTCCGGCGGGAAACCGAATGCTGGTCCTCGGGACGGGCGGCACCGCGGCGACGGTCGCCGGAGCGGGCATCTTCTCGGGGATGAAGGTCACGGTCGCCGGACGGGATCCACGCAAAGCCCGCACACTGGCGGAGCGATTCGGATGCGACCATATTCCGATCGAACAACACCGGTCGATCCGGGCCGATGTCCTGGTGAACACCACCCCGGTCGGGATGGACCCCCGGGTACGGTCTGCGGGATCCGCCCGAATGGTCCCGACACCGACTCTCCGGAACTATCGGATCGTCATCGATTTCGCAAATCCCCCCGCCGGCCCGACCCCACTCGTGGAGGCGGCGATCAGGCACCGGCGGACGGTGATCACCGGCGCCGATATCTTCGCGGCACAGGCAAGGCTGCAGTCGAAATTATTCCTCGACCTCCTATGAACGCGGAAACTATTATTGAGCCGCGGAAGATCGCCAGGGCATTGCGCGCCAGGGTCGAGATCGACCTCCCCCCCTCCAAGAGTTACACTCAGCGAGCCCTCATCGCCGCAGCCCTCGCAGACGGCGAGAGCGTCATCCTCAACCCGTCACCCTCCTCCGACACCGTGACGATGGTCGGCGCATTGAGGCAGTTTGGCGTCGGGCTCTCCTGGCACGGAAACGACCTGCAAGTCCGGGGATGCGGCGGCCGTTTTCCCGAAGGGACCCGCACCATCGATGTCGGGAACGCGGGGACCTGTATGCGGTTCCTCACTGCGCTCGCGGCGCTCGCCCCGGGTACCACGACATTGACCGGCGACCGTGACATGCTGCGGCGTCCCGTCCTCGCGCTGGTGGAGGCCCTCAGGGGGGCCGGTGTCGATGCGACGTGCGACGGCTTGTTCCCGCCGGTGATCGTGCGGGGTGGGAGCCTCTCCGGCGGCACGGTGAAGCTGGACGCGTCGCTGAGCAGTCAGTTCCTCTCGGGGTTGCTCCTGGTCGCGCCATATGCTACGCGGCCCCTGGAAATCGTCCCCGCCGGTCCGGTGAGTTCGACCCCCTACGTCGCGATGACGATCGCGCTCATGCGTGACTTCGGCGTGACGTGCTCCCTTTCCGGATCGGCGTATCGCCCGGATTCCACGGCCCGCTACTCGGGCCGGGTGTACCCGGTCGAACCAGATGTTTCCTCGGCTGCGTTTTTCGGCGCTGCGGCTGCGATCGCCGGATGCACGGTTTCGCTCCCGGGTGTCCGCCGGGACACCTTGCAAGGCGACATCGCGATTTTTCCAATCCTCCGGGAGATGGGTTGCCGTGTCGACATCAGCGGGGATGGAGTGGAGATCTCAGGGGGAACGATCAGGGGCGTGAGTATCGATATGAACGCGCTCCCGGATAGCGTGCCGGCCCTCGCTGTGGCGGCGGCGTTCGCGGCCTCACCCACCACGATCCGGAACGTGGGGCACCTGAGGCACAAGGAGTCCGACCGGCTGCTGGCCATCACCACGGAACTTCGCCGGCTCGGCGCTTCGGCGTCCGTGACACAGGGGGACCTCACGATCATCCCCGGCGACCTCCGGGGGTGCGACGTTGAAACGTATAACGACCACCGCATCGCGATGAGTTTCGCGGTCGCCGGATTGCGGGTGGACGGCCTCCGGATCATCAACCCCGGTTGCGTGAAAAAATCATTCCCGGGGTTCTGGACCGAACTCGATAAATTCAGCACAGGATGAGGTATTAGCAATGGCAGGAAACACGCTCGGATCGTTGTTTCGGATCACGACTTTTGGTGAGAGCCACGGCCGCGCCGTAGGGGTGGTGATCGACGGGGTCCGCCCGAACATGAAAATCTCGGAACCCACGATCCAACGCGAGCTCGACCGGAGACGCCCCGGGCAAAGCTCGATCACCTCCCCGAGGAAGGAGACTGACAAAGTAGAAATCCTGAGCGGCGTCTTCGGCGGAAAGACCCTCGGGACGCCAATCTGCCTCCTGATCAGAAACGTCGACCAGGATTCCGGGGCGTACCGATCAGTGCGAAACCTGTTCAGGCCCGGTCATGCGGGTTTCACCTACCTCGCGAAGTACGGCATTCACGATTACCGCGGGGGTGGCCGCTCGTCCGGTAGAGAGACCGCGGGGCGGGTGGCCGCCGGCGCTCTCGCCAAGGGAATGTTGGCGGGAAGGGGGATCGACATCTTCGCCTATACGCTGGAAGCCGCCGGGATCCGGGCCAGGCGCCTCGTCCGGTCCGAGATCGAGAAGAATCCGATGCGGTGCCCCGACCCGGTCGCGGCGGCCGCGATGGAAAAGAAAATCAACCGCCTCCGGAACGAGGGCGATTCGGCTGGCGGAATCGTCGAGGCGATCGTGAGGGGATGCCCGCCGGGCCTCGGGGATCCCGTCTTCGACAAGCTCGAAGCCGAACTCGCCCGCGCGCTGATGTCGATACCGGCGGTGAAGGGCGTGGAAATAGGCTCCGGATTCGGCGCGGCGAGGATGAAAGGGAGCGAGCATAACGACGAGCTCTTCACCTCACGCCGCGACGACAGGATTCACACGCGCACCAACCATTCGGGCGGCATACTCGGCGGAATATCCAACGGGGAGGAGATCGTCCTGAGGGTGGCGGTCAAACCCCCCTCCTCGATCAGGAGGATACAGCGCACCGTGGACCTGCGGGGACGAAGCGCGGAGATATCGATGACCGGACGGCACGACCCCTGCATCTGTCCCAGGGTGGTCCCCGTCGTCGAATCGATGATCGCCGTTGTCATCGCGGACCACCTTCTCCGGCAGCTTCTGGTTCGCCCCTCAATCTCCCTCCCCGGCCTCCGGCGGGAGATCGACCTGGTGGACGACGCCCTTCTGATGTTGTTGAACGAGCGGCAATCACTGGTCAAGCTTGTCGGGACGATGAAAAAACGGGCCGGGACGACCATCGACGACCGACCACGTGAAAATGCCATTCTCTCCCGCCTCCTCGATCTTTCCGACGGCACAATTCTGGACGAACGCCTGGTCCGGAGCGTCTACGCCGAGATCTTCCGTCACGCGAAAGGGATCCAGAAGCGATGAAACGAACCCCCATCCTGGTCGTGGGATATGGGAGGTTTGGCCGTCTCGCCGCGGCCATCCTGAGCCGCCGGTTCGAGGTGCACGCTCTTGATGTTCGGCGTACGATCACTTTCGGACGCGGAATCCGTCGTGCGGGAACAGCTGAGATCCCGAGGTACTCCATCGTCCTCCTGGCACTGCCGGTCCACCGTTTGGAGGGTTTTCTGCGCAGCCATGGAAGCAGGATCGCTCCGGGGGCATTTGTCGCTGATCTTTCCGCCGTGAAGGAAAAGCCTCTTCGGTGGATGAAATCGAACCTGCCCTCATCGGTCTCATTCACCGGCCTCCACCCGTTGTTCGGGCCTGACAGCACGAAGAAATCCCACAAGGGGCATACCGTCGTCGTCTGTCGCGGCCGGACGTCCGATGCGTGCCATCGCCGGGTACTCGTCACGCTGAAAGCACTTGGCTTGAAAATTATTGAAACGAACGCCATAACACACGATACGACTATAGCTTCGACGCTTTTCATCACACAATGGATTGGCAGGGTCGCCATCGCGTCTGGCCTGGGGAAACCCGTTCTTTTCGAGTCCCCATCCTTCAGCGCTATCAGGTTACTAATGTCCAGGGCTGCGAGCGACCGGCCAGATATTCTCAGGGATATCTTTCGATACATCCCTCATACGCGAAAAATCGTGAAAAAAGTCCGGGCCCGGATCGAATTCCCGGTCAACCGTTAATCGGTAAAACCGGGGCCTGACTCGGGGTTGGCCTGATCGCCGATGCAAATCAAACCGAACATTGATTATGTCTCTGAAAAAAGCGATAATGGGGTGACTAGCTGTCCTCCCCGTCCCCACTATACACGAAAGGGTCAACATGAAAAAGTTGGTTCTGATATTGATGCTCTTCGCGGCGACGTCGTTCGCCCAGAAACGGGTGCTTGTTTCCCCGTACGGCGACGCCATCCCGATCGGAAAAAACGAGGGTGCGGCGGATATTCTCAAGCGGTCGATGCAGAAGCAAAGCTCGTCGACGATGGTCTGCACCGACAAGGCCACATTCGGCTTCACGGCCGCGCAGAACCCGAACCCCACCACCAACCATATCGGCTTCCACCAGGACATCATGGCGATGTGGTACATCGCCCCCGCAAGCGGAACCATCGATTCCATCTTCTGGTGGGCCTCGGGCGTCGGATCGCTTGATTCCACGGTTACACTCCGCCTCTTCGAATCGAACATCTATCCCGGGAGCGGCCCGGGATATAACGGATACCCGAAACCAGGGCGGCAATGCTGGGGATATTTCATCAACACCAACGACCTCGACAATGGGGTCGCAGCATTTCCGGAGGATGCCACCGATACGACCTGGTTTTCCACCGTTCCAGGGGCGACTCCCTCTTTCACACCTATGGGCGAGGAAATCTGGGGTTTTGGCGGGGTCCCCGCCGTCGTACAGGCGAACGCTATAAACTCATACAACCTCGGCGTCCTGGGCGAGCCGAGCATCGCCGTCGGTGATCCGTTCTTCATCACCATCCGCGTCTATGGACCCCACGTCCCGCAGGCCGAGGAGGTCTCCACCGGTTTCTTTGCCATGGCCGAAACCGATTCGCTCGCCACACATAACTGGAAATTCTACGAACATATCGTCGAGATTCAACCGGGCTTCACGTGCCCGGGGTGGGTTGCGAGGGGTGATTTCAACATCCTCTTCTGGTACTCGATGACCGTCACGACCAACATCCCGCCAACGTTCAGCGACTTTACCGACGTCGAGAATACGCTGTCGACCGCGCCGCAGCCCCTCCAGGCCACGATCGTGGATTGCAATCCGGAGGATGCACTCCTGGCCGGGGTTGAGGACGCGAGGATCCGCTATTCCCTCAACAATGTGGTCCAGGGCGACCTTCCGATGACATACCTCGGCACCGACATTTGGGAAGGTTCGATCCCCGGTGGGGCCGTCGGTGACGTGGTCACGTATAAGTACGTCGCGGCCGATTCCAACGGTTTCACCGACTCCACCGCTCCGAACACTTACAGAATCGTCTCCCTCGCGACCGAGTGGTACACCGCCGACACCGGCGGGGTCTGCTCGATCGATGACATCTCGGCGTCAGGAACATCGATCGACACGTCGGCGTTTTTCGTGCCGCCGTATTCCGGATCCGGAACGGCCCCGAAGGACGACGGAACGGCCGGCCCATTCGATATGGGCACGAACTTCACCGTGTTCGCCGATACCTTTCGTTACGCCTGGGTGGGCGTGAACGGCGCCATCGCCCTGAGTAAATCCCCAACCGACACGCTCGACGTGAACGCCAACGGCTTTGCGACGACGTTTTGGGACTTCCCCGACGCGCAGAAATCGGGCAGGAGCGACACCGCCGATGCCGGCAACATGCCGGGGATGTTCATCGCGCCCTTCTGGGCTGATTTCATCATCGGCGACACGGCTGCGACCTACGGACGGATCCTCTACGGCAACAACGCGAACCCCTGCCAGTTCATCGTGCAGTGGGATTCGATCGGGGCATTCGTCACCGAAGGATCGACGCAAGACATCACGACCTTTCGTGTTGTCCTGAACCGCTGCGACGGCAGCATCGAATACCAGTACGAGAGCGTCGGTACGACCGGCCTCGACTCGCTGGCCCTCGTCGGGATGCAGGCGGATTCCAACGAGAACTCAGGGCCGGTCCCGGGATGGATCTTCGTGAACCGAAACACCTACCCGTATGAGACGAAACCGCGCGACAACTGGTGCGTCAGGCTCAATCCCAACATTGCGACCGTCACGCTCGACGGCTGGAACATCCTCGCGGTCTCCGCGACGCCCAACGACGCGGATTACGGAAAGGCGGCGCTCTTCCCGACGGCTGTCTCTCCCGCCTACGAGTACGCCGCCGGCTACGTATCGGCAGACCCGCTCGTCAAGGGCAAGGGTTACTGGGTGAAATTCAACGACGCGGGTGCCGCCGGCGCATCCCCCGCCACCTTCGACACGGCGGTGGTCGCGACGGTCCAGGACAAGTGGAACCTGATCGGTGGACCGTCGGGGTATGTCGGCAGCGCGGATATCGTCCCGACCGGGACGAGTATCGTATCGCCCTTCTACGGATACGGCTCGTCGGGGTATTACGTCGCCCCCTCGATCCAACCCGGACACGGATACTGGGTCAAGGTAAACGGTGCAGGCACACTCGACCTGACCGCGAATTCGGCTGCGGCCCCGAAGGAGGTCGCGGCACCCTTCGACCTGCTGTCGATGAACCGCATCAGCGTGAAAGACGCGGCAGGCCACTCCCGGACGCTCTACGTCGCCGAGCGGTCGTCGGTCGGCAGGGAGCCGGAATTCTTCGAGCTTCCGCCCGTTCCCCCGGCCGGGGCCTTCGATGTCAGGTTCAGCTCACAGCGGTCACTTGAAACCTGGGGCGAGGCCGACGGGAACGCCACACTCAACAATCCCATCAACATCCAGGGCGCGGCCTACCCGCTCGCCGTGAGTTGGGAAATTGTCAACCTTCCCGCCGACGGCCGGAAACTGTCCATCGGCACCGGCACCGCCGGTTCCGGGCGCCTGATCGACGGTACGGGTTCGATGACGATCAGGGACGCCGCCTCTGGGGCCGGCCTGACGCTGACGATATCCGGGGATGCCTCCACCCTGCCCGGGACATTTGCCCTCGGTCGGAATTATCCGAACCCGTTCAACCCGGTGACGCACGTGCAGGTCGACATACCGGTCACGTCCGACGTCAACGTCGCCGTCTACGACATCCTCGGGCGCCTCGTTTCGACGTTGACGAGCGGGGTCCGGGCCGCCGGTTCGCTCACGCTCGAGTGGGACGGTCGCGACGGTAACGGGATGAGCGTCCCCACCGGTATGTACGTCATCCGGATGAAGGCGGGGGAATTCGCAGCCTCACAGAAGGTCCTGTTGATGAAGTGATTCCGGCGGGATCGATACACCTTCTTCACAAGGGCCCGGGACATTCGTTCCGGGCCCTTTTGTTTGCATTCGTGAGGGGTTTTCAATAGTTTATTGTACGCATCGATACAAAATCCATTCAAAATCTATGCAAATCGGTACCATCCAGATACAGAACGCTATCATTCTCGCCCCAATGGAGGACGTCACGGACATCCCCTTCCGCCTTATCTGCAAGCGGCTGGGGGCCGACCTGATGTTTACCGAGTTCGTCAATTCGGAGGGATTGGTGCGCCAATCTGGGAAAACGCACTCCAAGATGCGGTTCCTCGAGGAGGAACGTCCGTTCGGGATCCAAATTTATGGCGGGACCGATCTCTCGATGGAAGGCGCGGCGAAGATCGCCTCAGCCCTGGCACCCGACCTCATCGACATCAATTGTGGCTGCTGGGTGAAGAACGTCGCAGGGCACGGCGCCGGGGCGGGCCTCCTCCGGGACCTCCCGAAAATGCGCCGGATCATCGAATCCGTGGTGCGCTCGACCGACCGGCCGGTCACGGTGAAGACCCGTCTCGGGTGGGATGATAGTTCGATTATCATCGCCGATGTCGCGAGAATGGTCGAGGACGCCGGAGCTAAGGCTATCACCATCCATTGCAGGACTCGCGCCCAGGGGCATTCCGGGGAACCCGATTACAGCCACATTCCGGCTGTCCGACAGGCCGTTTCGATCCCCGTCGTCGTGAACGGCGGCATCGATACCCCCGAGATCGCAAAAAAAGTTTTCGACACCACCGGGTGCGACGGCGTGATGGTGGCCAGGGGCGCCGTCAACAATCCCTGGATCTTCAGGGAGATCAAGGCATACCTCTCCACGGGCGCCCTCCTCCCCCCTCCCACGTTCGCGGAACGGATCGAGCTCCTTCTCCAACATCTGGAGCTCTCCGTCATCCATAAGGGCGAACGGTCCGGGGTGACCGAGTTCAGGAAACATTACAGCGGCTACCTGAGGGGCCTCCCGTGGATCGCGAAGGTGCGGCAGGAACTGATGCGGTTCACCGAATATGCGCCTCTGGTGGATTACATCCGTCGGCTCGATCTCAACCCGGGTATCGAGACCAGGCCGGATGGGTCGGTCCGTTTGCACGAACCGGACGAAACCTCGCCCGCCCCGTTGCACTCCCTCGACACCTGATCGACTCACCGCCTGACTTCGGGGAGATGACCAACAGGGAAATCGCCGACATCCTCGTGGAAATGGGCACCATCCTCGAACTCGTCGGTGAAAATCCGTTCAAATGCAGGGCCTTCCATAACGCGGCCCGCGTCCTCGGCGGTTCGTCCGCCGACATCCGCGCCGCCGCGGTCGCCGGCACCCTTACCGGGATCCCTGGCATCGGAAAGGGCCTCGCGCCGATCGTGGCCGACCTCGCCATCAACGGTACCTCGGACGAGCATGAACGGCTCCGGAAGTCCGTGCCGTCCGGCCTCCTCGATCTTCTCAAGATCCAGGGACTCGGGCCGAAAAAGGTCAAAGCCCTGCACGACCGGCTCGGCATCGACTCCCCCGTACGCCTGAAGGAAGCTGCGGAAGCCGGAATGCTTGCCTCACTGGATGGCTTCGGGAAGAAGAGCGCGGAGAACATCCTCGCCGGCCTCGCCCTGCTCGAGAAGAGCAGCGGCAAGTACCTCTACCCGGCGGCGGTGGCCGTGGCCGCGGCGATGGTGGCGTACGTTTCGTCGCTCCCCGGCGTGAAGTCGTGCGATGTCGCCGGGAGCCTGAGGAGGAAGAAAGAAGTCATCGGAGACGTCGACGTTCTGGCGGGGGCAACGGCGAAAAAGGCCGCCGGGATCATCAGCCGGTTCGTTGCGCATCCTGATGTCGCCTCGATCCTCGCATCCGGTCCCACGAAAGCGAGCGTTCTGCTCCGGTCGGGCATCCAGTGCGACCTCCGGGTGGTGGAAGTGCAGGAATATCCCTTCGCCCTGCAGTATTTCACCGGGAGCAAGGAGCATAACGTGGAACTTCGGCGCCGGGCGGTCGAACTCGGCTGGACGATGAACGAATACGGGTTCTCGCCCACGCCGGGCAAGGCCCGGAAATCGCAACGAAAATCGCCACCCTCCTGCCGGGACGAGGCGGAGGTCTACGGGGCGCTCGGCCTGGCCCATATCCCACCCGAATTACGCGAGGCCTCGGGCGAGATCGAGAGCGCACTTCGGGACGAACTACCGGAGCTCGTTTCGATCTCGGACATTCAGGGAACTTTTCACTGTCATACCACATACAGCGACGGACGTAACACCCTTCAAGAGATGGTGGATGCGGCCATTGACCTAAAGTGGAAATACCTGGGTATCGCCGACCACAGCAAGGCGGCGGTTTATGCCGGCGGCCTGAAGGAGAAGGACGTGATGCGGCAACTCGATGAGATCAGTTCCCTGAACGGCCGCCTCAGGGGGTTCAGGGTCTTCTCCGGCACGGAGGTGGACATCCTCAGCGACGGGTCGCTCGACTGGAGCGAAAGGGTCCTCGAACGGTTCGATTACGTCGTCGCGTCAATCCACAGCCGGTTCAAAATGACTGAAAAGGAGGCGACGGCCCGGGTCATCCGGGCTCTGAGGAACCCTCACGTGACCATGCTCGGCCATCCCACGGGCAGGCTGCTGCTCGAACGGGAAGGATACCCCCTCAACCTGCGGGAAGTCATCGATGCCGCGTCTGATCACGGAAAGATAATAGAGATCAACGCCAATCCGCGCCGCCTCGACCTGGACTGGACGTTCTGTCGGTATGCGAAGGAAAAAGGGGTGTTGATCGCGATCAATCCGGACGCGCATTCCACGACCGGCCTCGGGGACGTGGCGTTCGGGATCAACGTCGCAAGGAAGGGATGGCTCGCACCGGGAGACGTCCTGAACACCCGTCCGACGGCCGAAGTAGCGCGCATATTGGGGAAAAGATGAGGGAATCACAAAAGGAAACACTCGCACGGGCACGGAAAATTGTTTCCCGGCTCCGGACCTGCTACCCTGAGGCACAGACGGCGCTCATCCATAAAAACCCGCTCCAGTTACTGGTGGCGACGATCCTCTCGGCCCAGTGCACCGACGTGCGCGTGAACAAGGTGACTCCCGGGCTCTTCCGTCGGTACGCGACGGCGAGCGACTTCGCCGGGGCTGACCTGGCCGAGCTCGAGTCGATCGTCAGGTCGACCGGGTTTTACAGGGCGAAGTCGAACAACATCATCAACTGTTGTCGTGAGATCGAACAGCGCCACGCAGGGGAGGTGCCCCGGACGATGGAAGAGCTGGTGAGGCTCCCCGGGGTCGGAAGGAAAACGGCGAACGTCGTGTTGGGGAGCGCTTTCGGAATGGCGGAGGGTGTCGTCGTGGACACCCACGTGAAACGGCTCTCTGGCCTGATGAAACTTTCGCACTCGTCGACGCCGGAGAAAATCGAACTCGACCTGATGGGGATCGTTCCCCGACGGGACTGGATCCTGGTCCCGCACCTGCTCATCCTCCACGGCAGGAACGTCTGCAGGGCGAGGAAGCCGCTCTGCGGCTCCTGCGCTGTCAGCCGACTCTGCCCGTCCGCCCGCCCCTCAACGCTTCTGTAAGGCCTTCCGTAATTTCTCCCAGGTGAGGGCCATCTCCTCGGAGATCACCTTGGTATCTGCCAGGACCGGCATGAAGTTGGTGTCGCCGTTCCACCTCGGGACGACGTGGAAATGGATATGGTCATCGATTCCGGCACCGGCTGTCCGGCCGAAATTCGAACCGACGTTGAACCCCTCGGGCGCCGACACATTCTCCAGCCCCGCGATCACTTTCCTGATGTACCGGAACATCTCGGAATATTCCGCACCGGTGAGCGCGTCGAGCCGGGCGACGTGGCGGTTCGGGACGATCATGCAGTGGCCGCTGTTGTATGGATAGAGGTTAAGCAGGACGAAGGAGTGTTTTCCCCTCGCCACGACGTAGTCCCTGTCGTCCCTCTTCGTCCGGAACGCGGCGCACAGGACGCATCGACCTTTTTTTCCCGGGGTCTTGAAAGACTGGATGTAAGCCGACCTCCAGGGCGAATGCAGTTTCTTCATCGGGGCTCCCGTCCCCCCCCGCCGGTCAGGCTTCCTCCTCCACCTTATGTTTCGAGTGGTCCGAAATGATTTTTTCGGCGACTTCGCGCGGCATTTCCTCGTAGTGGCCGAACTTCTGCTTATGGATGCCCCGGCCCTGTGTCATCGACCGGAGGGTGGTCGAATACCTGAAGAGTTCCTTGAGCGGAACATTGGCCCGGATGATCTGGGTGGTCCCGTCCGAGTCCATCCCGAGGATTTTGCCCCGGCGGCTTGAGATGTCCCCCATGACGTCCCCCAGGTAGTCGTCAGGTACCCGGACTTCCATTTCATAAATCGGTTCCAGGAGGATTGGGCGGGCTTCCTTGAATCCCTTCTTAAACGCCATCCGGCCCGCGATCTTGAATGAGTGATCGTCCGAATCCACGTCGTGGTAGGAGCCGTCGAACAACGTCACCCGCACGTCCACGACCTTGTACCCCGCCACGACGCCGGTTTCCAGCGCCTCGACAATCCCCTTTTGCACCGCGGGAACGAACCTCGTGGGGACCACGCCGCCGACGACGGCATCTTCGAATTCGAACCCTCCCCCGTGCGGCAACGGTTCGATCTTGATCCAGACATGCCCGAACTGGCCGCGCCCACCGGTCTGCTTCTTGTGCTTGTACTCGACCTCGTTCACCCGGCCTTTGATCGTTTCACGGTAGGGGATCTTCGGCTCGACCATATCTACCTCAACGCCGTACTTCGCCTTGAGCCTCCGCACGATGATCTCCAGGTGGAGCTCGCCCTGCCCGCTGATGACGGTCTGGTGTAGTTCCCCGTCGACCTTCACCACGAACGTGGGGTCTTCCTCGTGGAGGGAATGGAGGCCGGTCGAGATCCTGTCCTCGTCGCCCTTCGTCTTCGCCACGAGCGACATCGAGATGACCGGTTCGGGGAAGGCGATTGGTGCCATGACGACGGGGAAGGCCTTGCTGCTGAGCGTATTGTTGGTATGGGTGTCCTTGAGTTTCACGACGGCCCCGAAATCTCCGGCCATCAGCTTCCCGATGTCCTTCCGTTCTTTCCCGCGCATCACGAAGATCTGGGCGAGGCGTTCGTTCTTGCCGTTCGTGTCGTTGATCATATCCATCCCGGGAGCCACGGCCCCCGAGTAGACTCTGAAGAACGAAAGTTCCCCCACGTGGGGTTCGGCGACAGTCTTGAAGACGAACATCGTCGGCTGCCCGGCGGGGTCGCACCTCACGGGGATCTCCTTCTGGTGGTCTGTGCCCGGCGCGAACCCGATCGGGATCTCCACCTGGTTCGGCGCTGGCGCGTACTCCGCGCAGAAGTCGAGCACGAGCGAGACCCCCGTGTTCAGCGTTCCTGACGCACAGAGGAGAGGGAATATCTTCCTGTTGCGGATCCCGGCTTTCAGCCCGTTCCTGAGCTGGTCGTCGGTGAGCGTGCCGCCCGAGAAGAATGCATCGAGGAGTTTTTCATCGGTCTCAGCGATCTGCTCGACCAGGTGTTCACGCATCTCCGCCGCTTTTTGCTTCAACGCGTCCGGAATCTCCGCCTCGACAGGTTTTCCCTTCCCATCCCGCGCAAAGGTGAAGAGTTTCATCCTCAGGACGTCCACGATCGCCCCGAAGCCATCGCCGACGGCAGCAGGGAAATGGACCGGGATGACGTCGTGAGAGAATCGCTCCCTGGCCTGGGCCACGACATGGTCGAAGTCCGCGTTCTCATTGTCGAGTTTGGCCACGACGAAACAGGAAGGGATTCTCATCTCCCTGGTGTACCCCCAGACAATCTCCGTCCCCACCTCGGCGCCCTCCACTCCCTTCAGGAAGATGAGGGCTGTGTCCGTGACGCGGAGACTCGCCTTCACTTCGCCCGTGAAATCGGTATACCCCGGGGTGTCGATCAGGTTGATCTTATAACCGTGCCACTCGTTGGAGATGACCGCGGAGTTGATGGAAATCTGGCGTTCGATTTCATCGGGATGGTAGTCGGAGACCGTGTTTCCCTCCTCGGTCCTGCCGAGCCGCGTTGTGGATCCTGCGCAGAAGCAGACCGCCTCAGAGAATGAGGTCTTTCCCGAGCCGCCGTGCCCGATCAAGGCGAGGTTACGAATGTTGTCGGGGTGATATTCTTTCATATGGTCGGTCCTCAGCGAAGGTGGTGAGACGAACCGGGGTGGTCGTCGCGCATCTGATCAAACGGTGTCACACCCCCGGGCCTGACCGGCTGGGAGCGGGTGGGCGGAGGGCGGCGTCAGGCCTTGAGACGGACGAAGAACGCCCTCAATCCCTTGACGACGGCGGCGATGGTGCCGATGGATTCCAGGAGCGGTTCTTCGATCCGCGCCTGGATCCGGCGTTCGAAATCGACGACGTTGTTTGCTATTTCCCTCACGGTGTTGATCGAATCTCTGACCAGTTCGACCTGGTCATTGATGTTTTCCGCGACGTTCCTGATCTTGTCGGTAATGACTTCGAGGTTGTCCAGAACCGGGAGGGTGCGTGCGCTCAATTCCCGGATCTCCCGTTCCAGCACCCCGAGGGCTGTCTTCAGGCGGACCAGGAAGACCACGAGAAAGACGCAAAGTGCGATCACAGCGAGGTCGGACAGGACCTGGACGACGGTGGCAAATCCTTCCATGGTTTACCTTCTCCTGATATGGTCAGCAGGCCCGGGGGCGCTCAGGCTCCCCGTTCTTTTTCGGACTTGTACGCATCCATTCCGGCGCGCACGGCGCTCTTCATTTTCCCCGGCTCGGAAGCGGCCCTCGAGCGGATGTCGGTGAGGACCTTCTCGGCGTCGTCCATGATATGGTCGGCTTTCTCGCGCGCCGAGGCGATGATCTCGTCGGAGCGGTGTTTGCCGCGATTCACCATTTCGGTCGTCCTGCTCCCTGTCGATCGCAGGTATTCGCCGACGTCGCCTGTGAGTTCTTCGGTTTTTTTCTTGATGTCGCTCCTCTATTCCTTGCCGCTCTTCGGAGCATACAACAGGGCGGCGACGGCGCCCGCGATTCCTCCCACCAGGAACCCGATGAACAGGCCCTTGGCGAGTCCGCTATTTTCCTTCGACATGGTAGATCCCCCTTCCGAGGCCACTGGAGTATATGGATGAGTGAATGACTCGATTCAAAGTAAAAAGATTGGCCCAAATAATCAAGTAAACGACGCCTGAAGCCGGCGTTGCGCGGGTCGCCTGGTGCTCCAATTGCCTGGAGGGTACGCAGGTGTTGATCAGTACGGTCGAAACGAGAACGGGGCTCGTCGCGGACGTGACCCCGACCCCCATTCCCGGGGTATGCCGTGGACGGGTCCCGGAACGCCGGGCCCGCCGCGGTCACCTAACGGTTTTTCTTCTTGTGCCGCATCTTACGAAGCCGTTTTTTCCGCTTGTGGGTCGCCATTTTTTTTCTCAATCGTTTCTTGCCACTGGGCATCTCTCGTTCCTCTGGTTATGATGGATTGTTCTTGACGTGTTGGGAAAGCAACTGCTGGGCTCGTTGGGCGGCTTCCGAGCTGGGGTCGATGGCCACCGATTTCCGGAGCCATATATTCGCACCATCCATGTCGCCGCGGTGGAGATGGATGATGCCGAGATTGAAATGGGCCAGCTGGTGTTTGGGTTTCGTTTCGATCGCCTCGAGGAAACAGGTTTCGGCCCGGGAAATCAGTTCGACCTTCCGGGCGCTGTCGCTGAACGACAGCTGGAAGTAGGATGTGCCAAGGTCGACCCGCGCGTCGGCGTTCGACGGGTTGAGCGTGAGATGGCGCTCGTACATCGTCGCAGCGCGGTCGAAGAACCGGACATCGTAGAGCATATTGGCGAACTCGAGCAGGGCCTCAGGGTCGTCCGGATGTTCCTCGATGTGAGCCTGAAGCTCCTTGATCCGTTGCATCATCCCCGGATCGTGGGGATCATTCTGGGCCGTCTCCTGCACTGCCGTCGGTACCGATTCTTTGCCCGACGATACCACGATCACCAGCGCGATGACCAGAAGCGCCCCTACCCCGAGCGTGAATTTCCAGCTCTGAACCGTCCCGATGCCCTGTGGGACGTCTTTCGTTGCGCGGACTGTATCGGGCGGCCGGACGGCATGACCGATTTTTGCGCCGCACGTGGCGCACGTCGCCGAGGAAAGGGGGTTCATTTGCCCGCACATCGGGCAGGCTGCCATCATCGCAGCCGCCAGGCCGGTGTTGTCACCGGTTCCGGTCACCGGTTCGGCGGCCCTCCCGCAGAAAGGGCAGAACCGGTCGCTGGATTCGAGGCTGGCGCCGCAGGATGAACAGATTCGAGTGGTCGTCACGGGTGGGAGTCAACCGACGGAGGGCTGTTTCCTCTTCAGGTTCAGGTTGACCGTCGATTTCAATTCCTTCGAGACCTTGAAAAAAGGAACGAAATGTTCGTCGACCTGGACCTGCGCGCCGGTCCGGGGATTCCGTGCGATCCTTGCCTTCCGTTTCTTTGTCTTGAAACTTCCAAAGCCCCTGATCTCGATGTTCTTCCCTTCCTTCAGGGCTTCGATCACGGTCTGGATGAAACCATCCACCACCGCCTCTGTTTCGACCTTCGTCAAACCGGTCCCCGAAGCAATATGATCAACAATGTCGGCTTTTGTCAACGTTATCTCTCCTTAGGTGATGTAACATGATCCGCCTTCGAGGCTGACGTACGAATGCCCGTCAGAAAGGACTGAGGAAGCGCACTGCAGTCGCGCGTCGTGCAGAGGTATAATGGATCGGCCAACTTTATCGATTTTCTCAAGGTATCCGGATTTCATCGAATTCTATTCATGAAACGATACCTATAACCTGTTTAAAATTCGCCTAATTATACGAAAATGCACGCCAAAAGTCAACATCTCGTTTTGCGCGCATCAACGGGCATTTTGGCATCCGGAAAATACAAAAGGCGCACCGGCATCGTGGGCCGGTGCGCCCGGGGGGCCGTCGGGTGGGGCGATTATTTCACTGTGACTTCGATTTCACGTGGTTTCGCCTGTTCCGGCTTGGGGACGGTAAGAGTGAGGACTCCGTTGGAAAATGTCGCCCCGATCTTATCGCTCTGTGCCGCCGGCGGCAGTGTGAAGGAGCGTTCGAAGGTGCCGAACGACCTCTCGGCCCTGTGGAGGGTAACCCCCTTCCCTTCGTTGTGCGGCTTTTTCTCCCCGCTGACGGAGAGGACGCCGTTGGTCACCGTGATTTTCACGTCCTTTTTCTCGACGCCGGGCAACTCGACCTGTATGGTGAACCCGTCCTCGTTCTCGGTGACGTCCAGCCTGGGACTAATCGCGTCAGTGCGGACGTCGGCGCCAAGGGCGCCGGTGGTACGATCGAAGATCCGGTCGAAATCCTTCTCCATCTTTTGGATTTCCGCCGTGAGGTCAGTGACGGGCGTCCAGCGCCGAACGTCACGAACCGGTGTGCAATGGATGACTGTCATATTCTCAGACTCCTTTTATGTTTGAGGTTGTCGTTGACTGATTGTGTCCGTGCTCTGATGATATCAATCACAACTCCTGTGCCAGAGCGGCCAGAGCGCAACAGCGCGCCGCCGGGAGGTTCACCCCCGTCGTCGCTTGACAGAGTGACAGTCGATTGGATTCAATATTTCAGGCTGGGCCGACACGATGGCAAGATCGCGCCATTACTACATGACAGAATGCGATGCCCTGTCAGTGAGACGATTCCAGGAATCGTTCGGCGTCCATTGCGGCCATGCACCCGGTTCCCGCGGCGGTGACGGCCTGTCGGTAGGACGGATCGGCGACGTCGCCCGCGGCGAATACGCCCGGGATGTTCGTCCTTGTCGTTCCCGCCGCCACGGCGATGTACCCGCCCTCGGTGAGGTCGATCTGCCCGTTGAAGAGCCGTGTGTTCGGTTGATGGCCGATACCCATGAAGACCCCGTCGGTCCGGACTTCGGCGATCGACCCGGTCCTGACGTTCCTGACCCTCATCCCGGTCACACCCTTCCTGCCGTTCTCTTCCTTCCCGACGATCTCCTCGATCATCGAGTCGTACATCACGGCGATCTTCGGGTTGGCGAGGGTCCGGTCCTGCATGATCTTCGACGCCCGCAACCGGTCCCGCCGGTGGATGATGGTGACCTTCGTCGCGAATCGGGTGAGGAAATTCGCCTCTTCCATCGCCGTGTCGCCCCCCCCGACCACGGCGACCTCGAGCCCCCGGAAGAAGAACCCGTCGCAGGTGGCGCAGGCTGAGACCCCGTGACCCATATATCGTTGTTCGGACGGGATCCCAAGCCACTTCGCGGACGCGCCGGTGGCGATGATGACCGAGTCAGCAAGGTGTAGTTCGTCGTTCGACCATATCCTGAACGGCCGGGACCCGAAATCGACCTTCGTGACGTCCTGGAAGAGCATCTTCGCGTCGAACCGTTGCGCCTGTTTCCTGAAGAGGTCCATCAACTGTGGGCCCAGGATCCCATCAGGGAAGCCGGGGTAATTTTCGACGTCGGTGGTGATGGTGAGCTGACCCCCTGGCTGGATGCCCTCGAAGACCACGGGCTTGAAATTTGCGCGCGCGGCGTAGAGCGCCGCTGTGAGTCCCGCCGGGCCGGAGCCGATGATGAGGACGCTGTGCTTATGTTCCATTGTCTTCCTTGTTGGTCTGTTCGGTTTGTCGTCCGGCCTCGAGCAGCGAGAGCGCCGTGCGCTTGAGGCCTTCGAGCTTCGCCCGCCGAATGGGGCTCTTCCTGAACGCCGATCGGAACTCTTCGGCGCTCATCGCCAGGACCTCTTTGAGGTCCCGGGCCACGTTGCCCTTCCGCGGTTCGAAGGCCGGTTCGCCGCAGTCCGCCGCGCGTTCGTTCCACGGGCAGACGTCCTGGCACACGTCGCACCCGTAAAGCCATCCATCGAGCCGGCCGGTGACATCGTCGGGGATCGGGCCCCGGTGTTCGATGGTGACGTACGAGATGCAGAGCCGGGCGTCGAGCAGGTACGGCCCGGTGATCGCTCCGGTCGGGCAGGCCTCGATGCAGAGCGTGCAATTCCCGCAGTGGTCGGTCTCGGGGACGTCCGGTTCGATTTCCGCGGTCAGGAGGATCTCTCCGAGGAAGAGCCACGACCCGTGTTCCCGCGAGATGAGGTTCGTGTGTTTCCCCTGCCACCCGAGGCCCGCGCGCTGCGCCCACGCCTTCTCCATCACCGGACCGGTATCGACGTACACCTTCCCCTGAACTTCAGGGAAACGGTCCCGTATTCCCGCCAGGAGAGCGTCGAGCCTTCGGCCGAGGACCTCGTGGTAATCATCGCCCCACGCGTACCGCGATACTTTTCCCGTCCCAGGGGTGTCGGGATGAGCGTGCGGTGTCTGGTAATTGAGCCCCACCGAAACGATGGTCCTGACTCCGTCGAGGAGGAGCCCCGGGTCGGAACGGCGTTCACGGTTTTTTTCCATCCACGCCATCGTCCCGTGGCACCCTTCCGAGAGCCACTGCGCCAGCCTGTCTCCCTCCGGGCCGCGATCCTCAACCGCCGCGAAACCCACCATGTCGATACCGAGCTCGCGCGAGTGTCGACGAATGTAGTCCTTGAGATCGTTCATCCTTTCGGCCCCGTCCCTGTTGTGGCGCTGACCAGCATTATGGAAGGTCGACGAACACGTCGTCGCCCCGGACCGAAACCGGGTACGTCCCGATTCGGCCCTCTCCGGTGGTCGAATCGCCCGTCCGGATGTCGTATGTCCAACCGTGCCTGGGGCAGGTGACCAGGCATCCGCTGAGCCTCCCGATGTGGAGCTCGGCGAAATGCTGGTGTGCGCAGGTGTTGTCGCAGGCATACACCACCCCATCGACCATCACCAGGAACAGGTCAAATCCCTCCGTCCGCACCCGGTGCTGAAGTCCGCGGGCGAGGTCGTGAGTCGAAGCGACGCGGATGGAGCGTTGGCTGTGCAACGGGTGTTCCCGGTTCACCCGATTCGGACGGGTGTATCGATCCCGATCCCCTTCTCGCCCCGCTTGACGGTGCAGGCAACGGTGTCGGGGTCGTGTTCGAAGAAAAGCACCCATTTCTCCGCCGCGGCCCGCTCAAGGACTGTTTCCTTCTCCGAGAGCGTCGTCAGGGGCCGGAGGTCGTACGCCATTACGTACGGCAGCGGGAGGTGGGCGGTGGTGGGGAAAAGGTCGCAGCAGAATAAAAGGGTTGTCGTCCCGTCGGAGATCAGCGGGAGTTGTTGCGCGGCCGTATGTCCGTTCATCACGAGGACGCTGACCCCGGGGAAGAGTTCTCCTTCGCCGTCGGTGAACTCCAGGACGCCGGCTTCCTTCAGCGGCAGGAAGTCGTCGGGGAAGAAGCTCGCGCGGTCCTTCGGGGTTGGATTCATCGCCTGCATCCAGTGCTCCTGCTGGACATAATATTTCGCGTTGGGGAACGCGGGGACGGCCTTCCCGTTCACGAGGAGCGTCGATCCGCCGGCGTGGTCGAAGTGGAGATGGGTCAGGATCACGTCGGTGACGGCTTCCGGCGTGACGCCGAGCGACGCGAGTGACGAGCGTAGCTCCGAGCCGGTGGTGTCGAGGCGGTAGATGTCACGAAGCTTGTCGTTGAATTTAGACCCGTTGCCGTTGTCCACGAGGATGGTGCGCCTGCCGTCGCGCAGCAGGAGCGCCCGCGCGGCCAGCGTAATCCTGTTGCGGTCATCGGACGGGTTCGTCCTGCTCCAGAGGGGTTTGGGGACGACCCCGAACATGGCGCCGCCGTCGAGGGCGAACCGTCCGGTCTCGACCGGATCGATGGTGTACGGGCCTATCTTCATTGTAATGAAAAAGGTCGGTTGAACCCCCGGTCCAACCGACCTCGCTCCCGTGATGTCCGGGACTTATTTTCTGAAGTGTGAGGTGGTGGCGGAGAGTTCAGCGAACTCCTTCGAGGGATGGAGCTGCTTCGCCCTGACATAAAGATCTTCTTCGGGTTCCACCCTGTTGGGGTCCGCCACGCAGCAATCGACCGGGCAGACCGCCGCGCACTGTTCCTGATCGAAGTGCCCGACGCATTCCGTGCACTTCTCGGGGACGATATAGTAAAATTCCGCCGAGAGGGCCGGGTTGGACGCGCCGTTCATATCCCAATTGACGCCCCCGGCATAGATTGCGGTGTTCGGGCATTCGGGCTCGCACGCCCCGCAATTGATGCACTCTTCCGTGATCATTGTGGCCATGGTTCTCTCCGTTAACTGTTGTGGTGAATGTCTAAAGTTGGTGTTTTCAAATTATCCGTCGGGACGATCTCCCCGAAGAGCGCTCTCGACGCAACCGCCGTCCAGTCACTAATGCTCCGGAGCAACGCGTCGATATCGATCCCCGCGTACGCGGGCGCGAACTCCCGCAGTTTACCGGTCCCCTTCCCCCACTGGCTCAACGCCCCGCTGTGGTTCGCGTTGAAGAAGTGGTAGAAACCCACCGAGACCTGGATCAAACCCTGGAGAAATCGTCTCTCCTCTCCTGAGGTGAGCACCCAGAGCGCTTCGAGGGTGTCGTGGCATTCGAAATACCGTCCGCCGTTGAATTCCTCGATCCCCCGGTAAAACTCAGCGTTATCGACCGTCTTCATTAAATTATAGGGAAATCCCATGGATTTTCCAAAGCCTATAGGGGCCCCTCAAATGGTGAAATACCGCGCATCCGGGTGATGGACGATGATGGCGGTGGTTGATTGTTCCGGGACCAGCTGAAACTCTTCCGTCAGCGATACCCCGATCCTCTCCGGTTTGAGCAGGACGAACAGCTTTTCCTGGTCCTCCAGCGCCGGACAGGCTGGGTATCCAAAACTGTACCGGGATCCCCTGTACTTCTGACCGAACAGCTTCTTGATCTCCGGGGCGTCCTCCCCACCGATACCCATTTCACCCCGGACGACTTTGTGCCAGTACTCCGCCAGACCCTCGGCCGTCTCCACGCTCAGGCCGTGGAAATAGAGGTATTCCTGGTAGCGGTTCGAGTCGAAGAGGGACTTCGCGTGTTCCGACGCCCTCAACCCGACGGTGACAAGCTGGATACCGAGGACGTCGTACTCGCCGCCCGCGCCCGGGATGAAAAAATCGGCGATGTTCAGCCGACGGTCCTTCTGTTGCCGCGGAAACGTGAACCGGACGACTTCCTTCAGCGGAGCGCCCCGTCCCGGATCCCAAGGTTCTGACGGGTCGGTGTTCCCGTCGGGCGCGAAGACGACGAGGTCGTCGCCTTCGGAGCGACAGGGATAATACCCGTACACGACGTCGGGACGGAGCAGCCGTTCGCGCTCCGCCTCCTCCTGCAGTTGCCGTAGCGCCGGATGGATTTTTTCATCGAGGATCCGCCGGTATTCATCCGGCGACAGTTTTCCCTTTTTCACCTGCCATTGACCGCGGATGAGCGCGATCTCATTGATATAGCGGTATACCTCCCGCAGGGGAATGTCCCGGACTACCTTCGTCCCGAAGAACGGCACCGAGGGGATCGTGGCCTGCCGGAGCACCCTGACGGGGACCGTCGCGTCGACGTCGGTCGTTGCCAGCATGATTTTCGCCTCGTATCCGGTCCCGGGGTCGTCACTCTCCGCCGCCGCAACACTTGCCGCGTCGTCCACCGTCCCACCGGCAGGCGCCGGCGTTTCGAGCCCGGCCCCGATCCGCTCCATCAACCTGAGGCCGTCGAATGCGTCGCGGGCGTAGAACACCCTCCCCGGATGGATCGCGTTCAGGTCCGATTCCACGTACCGGCGGGTGAGGGCGGCTCCGCCGAGGATCACCGGGATGGCGAGGTCCCTCTCCCTGAGCACCTCGAGGTTTTCCTTCATAATGAGGGTGGACTTCACCAGGAGCCCGGACATCCCGATCGCGTCCGCCCCGTGGTCTCGCCAGGCCTGGAGCATCTTCTCGAGCGCGCACTGGATGCCGAGGTTGATCACTTTGTAGCCGTTGTTCGTCAGGATGATGTCCACGAGGTTCTTCCCGATGTCGTGGACGTCGCCCTTCACCGTCGCCAGGACGATGGTGCCCTTGGACGTCGCCTCGGCCTTGTCCATGAATTGCTCAAGGTAGGCGACTGCGGTCTTCATCACTTCCGCGGACTGCAGGACGAACGGCAGCTGCATTTGTCCGCTCCCGAAAAGCTCGCCGACGGTTTTCATCCCGTCAAGGAGGATGACGTTAATAATGTCGAGGGCCGAATTCGTTTTCAGTGCTGAGTCCAGATCCTCCTTCAACCCGACCTTGTCGCCATCGATGATCCGCCGTTTCAGGCGCTCCTCCACGGGGGTGTCGGCGGACTGTACCGGACGCACGGCTGCCGTTCCGGTGGAGAACAACGTGAGGAGCCGCTTGAGCGGGTCCTCTCCCCCCGGGTGTTCGTTGAAGATGAGCCTGCGACAGACCTCGCGCGCCTCTTCCGGGATCCGGTAGAGGGGAAGGATTTTCGATGCGTGGACGATCGCCATATCAAGCCCGGCCTCGATGGCATAATGGAGGAAGACGCTGTTGAGGGCGTGGCGGGTACCCGGGGAGAGGCCGAAGGAGATGTTGCTCACCCCGAGGCTCGTCTGGACCTCGGGGTGGAGCCGTTTGATTTCGCGAATGCCGTTGAGAGTGTGGAGGCCGGCCTCGCGGAATTCCGGGTCCCCGGATCCGAGCGTGAACGTCAGGGGATCGAAGATGACGTCGCTCTCCCGCATCCCGTAGGTCCCGGTGGCTATTTCAAGGATCCGGCTGGCGATCGCGACCTTGCGTTCCACCGATTTCGCCATCCCCTCTTCGTCAATCGTCAGCGCGACCACCGCTGCGCCGTACTTCCGGCAGAGCCCCAGGACCTTGTGCAGACGTTCACCGCCGTCCTCGAAGTTGATCGAATTGACGACGGCCTTGCCCGAGATGCGCATCAAAGCTTCCTCGATGACCGGAGGTTCGGTCGAGTCGATCATCAGCGGAAGCGTGACCTGCGTGTTGAGCCGGGGGACGTATTCCTTCATGTCGCGGGCCTCGTCCCTCCCGACGAACGCCACGCAGACGTCCAGGAGGTGGGCCCCCTCCTTCGCCTGTTCCTTCCCCATCGCCGTCATCGCCTCCCAGTCTTCGGCCGCCAGGAGGTCTCGGAATTTTCGGCTGCCGTTCGCGTTGGTGCGCTCGCCAATGAGGGTGGGCGCGGGCGCCGTGCGGTACGGCACGTGCTGGTAGAGGCTCGAGCACCCGGGCGCAGGGGTCCAGACCCGGTCGGGCGGCGCGAGGGAACCCACCGATGCCACCAGTGCCCTGATGTGCTCCGGGGTGGTCCCGCAGCATCCCCCGACGGCGGAGACGCCGAGGTCGGTCACGAAATGGTGGAGGTACCGGACAAGTTCGTCGGGTGTCAGGTGGTAGTGCGCCAGCCCGCCAACGTTCTCGGGGATCCCGGCATTCGGCATCACGAAGACGGGGACCGGACTGTGGCGGCAGAGGTGGCGGATGCTCTCCGACATCTCCTTCGGGCCGGTGGCGCAGTTCATCCCGATCATGTCGGGTTGGAACGGTTCGAGCGCAGTCAGCGCCGCGGCGATTTCCGTTCCCAGAAGCATCGTACCGGCCTGCTCGACGGTGACCGAGACGATCACCGGGAGGACTTTTCCCGCGTCGGAGAAATATCGTTTGACCCCGGCCAGCGCCCCCTTCGCCTGCAGGATGTCCTGGCACGTTTCGATGACGAAGAGGTCGACGCCCCCTTCCGCCAGGCCGCGGGCCTGGTCGTAGAATGCCTGCTCGAGGGCGCTGAAGGTGATGTGGCCGAGCGTCGGGAGCTTCGTGGTGGGGCCCATCGACCCCGCGACGAACCTCGGCCGCGATGGGGTCGTAAACTGGTCGGCGACCTCCCGGGCGAGCGCCGCCGCCGCCCGGTTGAGTTCGAACACCCTGCCCTCAAGGCCGTACTCCGCGAGGACCACCGACGTCGCGCCAAAGGTGTCGGTCTCGATCACGTCGGCCCCGGCCTCCAGGAAACCGGCGTGGACGTTCCTGACGATCTCAGGGCGGCTGATGACAAGATACTCGTTGCATCCGGCATACCGTTCACCGCCGTAATCGTCGGCGCTCGGGTTCTGCGTCTGAATGCTTGTGCCCATAGCACCGTCAAATACGACGATTTTCTTGCGGAGAAGGTCTTTGAATCCTGTCATAGGATCAAAGATAGCAGGGATTCAGGTAAAATAAAAACGGGGGGTGCGGGGCGGGTCAGGAAATCATTTCGGGGATGACGCAGGAGCCGAACGATACGCAGTAGAGTGAGAGTCCGTTCGACCGCGAAGTGAGTGTCAGCGTGTGCTCCCCATATTCCGGGTTGTTGACCACGCGGAAGAGCCGCGCCTCGTCGACCCTCAGGAAACTCCTCCCCTCGACGTCGGCGAAGACATCCTCCCCTGAATTCGTCGGGTCGAGGTGCTGGCCGTCCTGACGGACGAACACCTGGAAATTCTTTTCGCCTTCCGGTTCGAGCACGATGGCGACTTCCTTCGCCTGGTACCGGATGGTGAGGCTGCCGCTCCCCCCTTCGGGCTCGCTCAGGCGGATGTGGGAGCGGTGGGTGCTCCAGACACCGTCGAGGTAAATCCTCCCCTCGACGTAGACCCCGGGGTCCGCATAGCGGATGGTCGACTCGGGCGCGAAGCCCTCGATGTTGCCGATGGTGCCCCTCTGCCACCCCGCGAGGATTTCCGGGGTAGCCCGGAAGCAGAACGCCCCCGGCCGGTCGATGTCACGGACAGGTTCCATCAACGACGGAATGTCGGGCTGGTATCCTATTTCGTGGAGGAGCGACTGTATCGACTGCTCGAAATTCTGGTAGGACCCCTCCCCGCCGTGGACGTAGCGCATGAAACCGTTCTTGTCGACGAGATATTTCGTGGGCCAGGCGGTCGATCGGTAGGCGCCCCAGACGAGGAAATCATTGTCCATCAAGACCGGATATTTGACGCCGAATGTTTCTACAGCCTTCCGGACCCGCCCGGGATCACGCCCGAAGGGGAATCGCGGGGTATGCACCCCGATCACCACCAGGCCGCTATCGCGGTAGCGTCGTTCCCACTCCCGGACGTAGGGGGCGCCGCGGACCCAGGCCTGAGAGGTGTAGTCCCAGAATTCGACGAGTGCGACGGAACCCTGGAGGGAGGAGATCGGGACGGGTTCGGAGTTTATCCAGAAATTGCCGTAGAGCTCGGGGGCCCGGAATTGTTTTTGAAGGATTTCCATGAGAGGCGTTCAGAAAAAATATAGAGATTCGACGATGGAGATGCAAACCTCCCGGGGCGCCCGGGTGAGCCGGCACGTGGGCCGCGAGGCGATCATCGGGGACGCCCCTCCACGACGAGGACGAATTCACCCTTCAGGTTCTTCTTCGACGCGACAGCCGAGAGTTCGGCGGCGCTCCCCCGGTAAATAGTCTCGTCGCTCATCGTGAGGTTGAAGGCGACGCAGACCCGTCGCTCCCCCCCCAGCACTTCCGCGACGTCCTTGAGGAGGGCGGCGAGCCGGTAGGGCGTGTCCATCAGGATCATCGTCCGTTTTTCCTGCCGAAGTGCGTGGAGTTCCGTCCGCCGCCGGTTCGATTTCGGCGAGAGGAAACCGCAGAACACGAAACTATCGAGAGGGAACCCGCTGACGGTGAGGGCCGGCAGGAGCGAGGAGGCGCCGGGGACGGGGATGATGATGATGCCGGCTTCGATCGCTCGCTGAACGAGGATCCGGCCGGGGTCGGAGAAGACCGGAGTGCCGGCATCGGAGACGACGGCGACGTTCCGACCGCCCCGGAGGTGTTCCAGTATGTGCCAGGAGGCCGCCGCTTCGTTGTGCTCGTTCAACAGCTCGACGGCTTTTCCGCGGATGGCGTAGCGGGCAAGGAGTCGCTCACCTTCCTTCCGTTCCTCGCAGACGATGACATCCGATTCGGTGAGTATGCGCAGCGCGCGGTGGGTGATGTCCTCGGGGTTCCCGATCGGCGTCGAAACGAGGTAGAGCAATCCGGCGGGTGCCATCGCAGCCTATTTCCCGGTGTGGCCGAAGCCCCCGGAGCCCCTGCCGGTCCCCCCGAGGTCAGCCGATTCCTCCCACTCCGCCCTTGCGACCGGCGCAATGACGAGCTGCGCGATCCTGTCGCCGCGGGTGATCGGGAACGGGACTTTTCCGAAATTGGTGAGGATGATCTTGACTTCCCCCCGGTAATCCGAGTCGATCGTGCCGGGGGCATTGAGCACCCCGATCCCGTGCTTCGCCGCAAGGCCGCTCCTCGGACGAACCTGCCCTTCGAATCCTTCGGGGATGGCGATCATGATCCCGCAGGGCACCAGATGTGTCTCGCCCGGGAGAAGCGTCAGCGTCGCGCCGATAACGGCGCGAAGGTCCATACCGGAGGAACCCTCCGTCGCGTACGCCGGGAGGGGAACGTCTGTCCCGGATCCGGGCATCCTGGCGATTGGTATCCGCATGGTCAAGGGTATTTCACAGGGTATTCACAAGGCGCTGACCGCAGCGTGATCGGCGAGCATCCTGGAGAACTGGCGGAAGAGGTAATCGCTGTCGTGCGGCCCCGGCGATGCCTCGGGATGGTACTGGACCGAAAACACGGGGAGATGCCGGTGGCGGAACCCCTCATTCGTCCCGTCGTTGAGATTGACGTGGGTGATTTCGACCTCGGCGGCGTCGAGGGAGTCCGGGTCGACCGCGAACCCGTGGTTCTGCGATGTGATTTCGATTTCGCTGGTGACGAGGTTTTTCACCGGATGGTTCGCCCCGCGGTGGCCGAACTTGAGCTTGTAGGTCCTGCCTCCCAGCGCGAGGGCGAGGAGCTGGTGACCGAGGCAGATACCGAAGATCGGTTTCCTCCCCAGGAGCGTACGGATGTTCTCGATTCCATAGCCTACGGCTTCGGGATCACCCGGTCCGTTCGAGAGAAAAATGCCGTCAGGGTTCATCGCAAGCACGTCGGTGGCGGGAAACGACGCCGGCACGACGGTGAGCCTGCAACCGTGGCTCCTCAGCCGCCGGAGGATGTTCCGCTTGATCCCGTAGTCGTACACCACGACGTGGGGTTCCCGGTGGTGCGTCGCCCCTTCCCCCCGGCCAAGGGCGTACGGGGTCGTATCGAGCGTATCCCAGGTGTACGGTTCGGCACAGGTCACCTCGCGCGCGAGGTCGAGCCCGGACATCGTCGGGGTGGCCCTCACTTTTTCGAGCAAGACCGCATCGCCGGCGCCGGTGGCGCTGAGGACGGCGCGCATCGCGCCCGACGTGCGGATCACGCGGGTCAGCATCCTGGTGTCGATTCCCTGGATCGCCGGAATGTTGTGTTGCCGGAGCCAGGCGCCGAGGCTGCCCGTGGCCCTGTGGTTGCTGTAGATTTCCGAATACTCCCGGACCACGAAACCGGCGACACGGGGATGCGACGATTCGAGGTCGTCGTCGTTGACGCCGTAGTTACCGATGAGGGGGTTGGTCATCGTCACGATCTGAGCGCAGTAGGACGGGTCGGTGATGACCTCCTGGTATCCGGTGAGGCTGGTGTTGAAGACGATCTCGCCGTACGCCTCGGTGTCGGCGCCGAACGATGGGCCTTCGAAGACGAGTCCGTTTTCGAGTACGAGTTTTGCGGTCATCGGTGAGCTCTGCGTGCGACGAAGGCCGGACATGCCGGCCTTCGGGGGTCGATCAGTTTCCGATCGTCGTGACGGGTACCCGGAGCGCCGGGACCCTCCTGGCGGCGAGTTCGGTGAGGCCGAAGAGTACCGCCACGTAGAATGCGTCACCGGCCAGGGTGTTGCGGAAAAACGGTATCGCCGCTATGTAGCAGGTGATCAGGCCCTGAAAATCAAGTGTATACAACGTCCCGGCGAGCCAGACTCCGAAATTCGTCACGATGAAGAACAGGACCGAACCGGAGAGGGTCGCAACCGCCGTAGCGCCGACGGTTTTCGGACCGCGGAGACGCCATCCGATGAGGCCGACGAGGAAAAAGCTCGCGTAGACCCAGGCGACCCCGTCGTAGAAACCGAGGAACGCGTCGCTCACCAGGAGCACCGCGAACGGGAGGATGAATGCGAAGCGCCGGTCAAAGTACGCGCCGCCGAACAGCGCGAGGGCAGCCACCGGGGCGAAGTTCATAGGATGCGGGATGAGCCGCGATACGACAGCGAGCGCGGCCAGGGCGATCAGGAAGAGGGTGCGGATCATTGAATGCTTCTCCGTTCTATGGGCTATTTCGATGTTTCGGGAAAACCGCCGACCGTCAAAATGCGGTTTCACAGTTGATTATACTCATTAATTCGATTCTGCGCAACTCTCCCGGTCCGGGGGAGCGACAGATCCCGCGCCGGAATCGTCAGCGCAGGTCCGCCCGGTAAAATCCGAAGGCACCCGGGAAAATCCCGGATTGCGTCGCTGCCTGGACGGCGATCCCGGAAGAGGTAAACACTGCGATTTCCCCTGACCCGCCCGCCGTCACGATCGTGGATACATATAGTTCACCCGTGGCGTCGTCGCGGTCCATCGCGTAATTGAAGATTCCGCCGGTCCTCGTGATCAGTGGGGTCGCATCCCGTTCAAAACCGTTCAAGGGAATCCGCTCTACGCCGTCCGCCGTGAGCACATACAGGTAAATCCCGTCGGCGGCCAGGTCGCCGGGGGCCGCCCCAACATCGCACGAATCTTCGACAGCCAGCGTCCCGGGGTCCACCCTCCACACCTTTCCCGAAACCGACGTGCCGACATAGAGCTTCCCGGACGAGGTCACCATTCGCGCCGGAGCCCCGCCCGTCACGACCGAATCGATGAGCGCCAGCGTGGTGCCGTCCAGCACCTTGATGCTTTTCCCCGTGTCAGGCCAGGCGCCGAGATCGGAAACGAAGATTTTCCCCTGGGCGACGATGATGTCCCCCGGGAAACCGACGACCCGGGCGGAACTCCCAAGGATCGAATCGGCCGTCGGGTCGATGACGGATACGGTGCCGTCATAATTGGCGCTGTACAGGACGCTCCCGCTCTCCACCAGGAATCCCGGCCCCCTTCCCACCGGAAACGTGATTGAACCAAGGACTGAATCGTTCGCCGGATCGAGCACATCGATCCTATCCATTCCGTTCACCGCGACGTACATTTTGCCATCGAAAAAGTAAATGTCGTTGGGAAAGAGCCAGTTATCGGCGTTTACTACCACGTCGTTGACGATGGTTCCCGCCGCCGGGTCGAAAAAGCTGAGGTTTCCTCCCCCGGCGAAACCGCCTTCGTTCACCACGTAGGTGCCAGACCCGGGGTTGCGGGTTCCAGGTCCATTCACGCCGGCCTCCCTGCATCCAACCATTACAGTAAACACGGCGACGAACACAACAACGTTGATCAGTTTCATCTGGAGCCTCTTAAATGATTATTTTATATGTAATTGTCAGGTTATGGTTAAACAACGGCATCGGATATCCGGGCATCACTTCGTAATTAACGCCTGTCATATTCACGGCCGAATAATGCATCAGGAGCCCACCCCCGGAGATCGGAATTTCGAAGGATGCGGAGCCGTCGAATGTGAGGTGGGAAGGAAGGGATTCCGAGTTATCGTCCAGAATGTACCTCTCCCCCAGGTAGAGGATCCCCAGTCTGAGTTTGAACGACCGCAGCCAGGCGACCGAGGTCTCACTCTCGAAAACGACGTCGAGCGACCCCTTATCCAGAGGGATATAGGTCAGCTGTTTATCGTAACGTATTGATCTATCATCGTTTGCGACCCCCCTCTTCGCGCTGATTGTTGAATAATTTCCAAGGATCCGGAGTGTCCCGGGAAAGACGACAAACTCCCCTCCAAACTCCCACCCCGTCGACCTGCTCGTCCCGATGTTCCGGGGTGACCACACCCTGGGGTTCACCGTCGGGATCCATTGGATCCGGTCATCCATGTCGATCAAGTACCAGGTGACGTCCCCCTCCAGTCCCCCCAGGAAATCAAGCCTCCCCCCGAATCCGGCATCAAGGCTGACCGAGGATTCTCCCCTGATATCCGGATTTCCGATGCCTCCCTCCCCCGAGTAGTAGAGCTCATTCATCGTGGGGTTCCGCCTTCCCGAACCGACGGTGGAGTGAATCCTCGCCGAGTGCCCGCCCCCCTCCGCTTCGACATTTAAGCCGAGCTTCGGGCTGAAGTGTGGGTCGAACGCCGAACTTGCTTCCACCCGGCCGGAGGGCGTGATCATCGTAGCTATTCCATCCCCGATCGAAAATGTCCAGGAAGCTGACGCGGAGAGCGCCGCCATTCCCCGTTTCCTCGTCTTATCGACGGCGTTTCCCCCCGCCCAGGCGAGGTTCAGGTCCGATCCGGCCAGGAAGAGCCACGACGGGGCCGGCTGGAGGCGTACCTGAGCGGAGGCGCCAACCGATGTCGTCCGGTAGTGATTGTCTGCGGGGTACGGCCCCTCGGTGTCGAGGAACCGTTCATACTGAGCGTCGTAGATCGCGGTCGCGGTCGCGTTGACCGGACCGGAAGGGGTATGTTCGAACGAGAGCGCCGCAAGGTACCGCCGATCGTTCCTTCGGGCCGTCGAGCTCGCTGTGCCACCCAGCCAGGGTCCGGGCGTCCCCTGGTCGAGGGAGAGGCCGTTGAGTACGAGGGCGAAGCGGTTCGAATCCCCGTCAATCAGTCCGGCGGCGGCGCTCACCGACTGGGTGAGAAAATCGCTGTTGGACCGGATTGCCTCAGCGCCGGTGACGGGATCGTGGAACGGGAAGTCTCCGCGGGACCGCGAACGGCCGGCCCTGATCGAGAGTCCGAGGGCCGGGAGGGGTTGTACCATCGTGCGGAGTGAAAAACCGTTTTCTTCGAACGATCCCGCCCAGGCGCTCAACTCGAGGCGCGGGGTCGTCTCGTACGGAATCGATGGGATCATATTCACCACACCTCCCACGGCTCCGCTCCCGTGCAGGGCTGAGGCGCCGCCGGGCACGACCTCGATTTCTTCGAGGTCTGCCGCGCTGAAGAGGTTGAGGTCGGACACTCCCGTCTGGAGGTTTCCCGCCGGCAGCCCGTTCCAGAGCACCAGCGTATGCTCTGAGCCCATTCCCCTGATCGAAAGGGTCTGGAGCGACATCCCTCCGCCATACCTGAGGATGGAGAGGTTTCGTACCCCGGCGAGCGATTCCCCCGGACCACCGAATCGCGACGAACCGGATGGCCGCACGGAGTGGGTCACGGCTCCTGCTTTACCCGCGGACAGCGGGTAGCGCTCAGCCGAAACGACGACCTCGTCATACCGGTAGAGCCTGACGGAGTCCTGCCGGTCATCGGTCGCGTGGCGGGACGGTCCGGCCAGAAGCGGAAGCGAGGGTACGACCATCATCGTGAGATGTCGAAGGAGCAGGTGCATAAACGAAAAATCCCCGGACCGTCGCGGAAACGGCCGGGGATCATGCTATGAAGAGGCAAGAAACAGATCGGCGAAACCTTCCCGCGAAGGATCGTAAGTGAACACGAGCGGTCGGTCTCCTGGCTTTCCCATCCTCCGCCGGTCTTCCCCCGGGTCGACCCGGAGTGACGTGGAACGTGGCGAAGGATACTTCCGCGGCGCGGAAGGGATCACAGTTGCGGGGCAGCTCCCGAATTGACGGCCTCAGGCCGCCTCACGGGATTCCCAACCCGACGGATGACCGTCGGGTATACCGCTGTTGAATATGATAAAGAACGAATGGAACAATATAGGACGGCAACACCGAAAAATCAAGTGCGGGTCAGTACCCGGCGGCACTCCCGCCGTCCCGGCGGTCCGGGATTCCGAAGTATAACCCGGTCCGGGGATCGACGTAGATGGCCTCGATCGCTCCCATCGCAGAAGGTGTTTCCCGAAGATTGTGCCCGCGACCCGCGAGTTCGGCCTGGAGCTCTGCTCCGAAGGTGCCCGCTTCGAAGACCAGGGTATCGGGTTTCCATTGGTGATGGAAACGCCCCGCGTTGACGGCCTCGAGTGCGGGGAGATCGTGGTCTATCAGGTTGATGATTGCGTTGAGCACGGCGCTGATGATCTTGGCACCACCCCTCGCCCCGAGGATGAGGACCGGCTTCCCGTCCTTCGAGACGATCGTCGGCGACATCGAGCTGAGGGGGCGTTTGCCCGGGGCGATCATGTTCTCGGTTCCGCCCACGAGTCCGTACATATTGGGTTCACCGTGGAGCGTCACGAAATCGTCCATCTCGTCATTAAGGAAGAATCCTGCGCCATCGACAACCTCTTTGTTGCCGAAGAGGTCGTTGATCGTGTACGTGACGGCGACGGCCATCCCCCGGCGGTCGATGACCGAATAGTGCGTTGTCTGCGAGCCTTCTCGCGCTATCCCCGGGTACCCGCTGATCGAATCCGCGGGTACGGCCCGGGCGGGATCTATCGCGCGCGACCCGCTGGGGTCTTTCACAGCCCGCAGGAGTTCCCCCACATCGATGTCCACGAAATCGGGATCCCCGAGGTACGCGGCGCGCAGGCTGAACGATCGTTTCATCGCCTCGGCCGTGAGATGGACCGATTGCGCCGTGCCGAATCCGAGCGACCGGAGGTCATACGGTTCGAGAATCGACAACGAAGTGAGGATACATATTCCGCCGGAACTTGGGGGCCCCATCAAGTCGATCACATACCCGCGGTACTCCCCTCTCAGGGTCGGTCGCACAACCGCGCGATAGGCGACCAGGTCGGAATCATCGATGAGCCCTCCGTTCGCGGCCATATACCGGGCGATGATCGATGCCGTGGGGCCCGAGTAAAACCCCGCCCGTCCCGAATCAGCGATTCGGCGGAGGGTAGCGGCGAGGTCGGGTTGAATAAGGAGCGCGCCCTCGGTGAGCGGCCGGTCGTCGCGGAAGAAGATCTTTTTGGTGGAAGGATACCGCCCGAGCGATTCCCGGTATTCTGCGAGCCCGGCGGCGAGGTTTGCGTCAACCCGGATACCCTTCTCGGCAAGTTCGATCGCCGGGTCAAGGATATCTCCCCTCTGCCGTGTGCCGTACCGTTCGAGCGCACTCAGGAGACCCGCGACAGTGCCAGGTACGGCGGCGGCCAGGCAGCCGTCCACGCTGGCGTCAGGCCTACCGGCGTACATTCCGAGGGTGGAACGCCTGGGCGCCATTTCGCGGAAGTCGATCGAATGCGATGTGCCATCCGGCTCACGCAAGACCATGAACCCTCCTCCGCCGAGGTTTCCCGCCTCGGGGTAGGTCACCGCGAGCGCGAACCCCACCGCTACGGCGGCATCGACGGCGTTCCCACCCCCTTCGAGTACAGCGAGACCGACCGCCGAAGCGATGCTGTCGCCGGTCACGACCATCCCGTTCCTGGAACCGGAGGAAAGCTCGGCGGTCGTACACCCGCCCGCAAGGAAAACGACGGAAAGGATGACCGGAAAGCAGCAGGCCCGGATCAGGGGAATCATGGATATTTGGGTGTGATCGTCAACGCCGGTCCATGGGAGGCGTGCTTGGACGGTTGCCTCCCCGTGGGGCTCCTTAGAACGGGAGGTCCGTGTCTGAGGGTCCGGAGATCGCGGGTCCCCCGGCCTCCGCAGTGACGGCGGAGTTCTCGGCGCCCTGGCCCTTTGAATCGAGCATGATCATATCATCCACCACGATTTCGGTCATGTATTTTTTAACACCGGTGTTCTTGTCGTCCCACGACCTCGTCTGCAGTTTACCTTCGATGTAGACCTTGCCACCCTTCTTGAGGTACTGGCCGCAGATTTCAGCCAGCTTCCTCCAGGCGACGATGTTGTGCCATTCGGTCTTTTCCTGAGGGTTGCCTTCGGCGTCCTTCCACCGTTCGCTGGTGGCAATCGAAAACTTCGCCACCGGAACGCCGGAACCGAGATAACTCACCTCGGGGTCCTTGCCGAGGTTGCCGATGAGGATGACCTTGTTGAGACTTTTTCCAGCCATTGCTGCTCCGTAGTAAGTGATGTGATGTGTAACATACATTCCGCCATGGACGGGTGCAATCGGGCACCTACCCCATTACCGCTTTCGTTCTTCGGGTGGGGGTGCGTGAAGTCTTACCACCCTGTCCGGATAAAGGACGTAGGTCCAGGTCCCATCTGACCGGATGTCGACCGGGACACCTGGTTCGCCGACCGCTACGCCGGGGAGTTTTGCTTCCCACCGGAATTCACCCGTCGCTGACAGTGCCCTCACTCTGCCGGTATCGAGCAGGACGAGCCCATCCCCGAGCACGTCGAATGCGATGAAACCCCCGGTGAGGCCGCTCCCGAGCGTCCGGAGATGCTTCCCGTAGGTGTCGAAGGCGACAATTCCGCTTTCATCCCTGACCAGGACTCGGGCGTTCCCGTCACTGCGGACCTTCACCGGCTTGCGTAAAAATCCGTGCCCGGTGCCGGTCCCGCCGAATATCGTCGACACCCGGTCGTCCTTCCCCAGTTCGATGATCCGCCCGTATTCCCCGTCCACGATGAGAAGTTTTCCAAATTCCGTAACGGCGACACTCAGGGGGAATCTGAAGGTAACATTTTCCGACCGTGTTTCAAAGACTGAGGTCAGCCCGAGCGTTCTGTCCAGGCGGACGATCCGGTCGTTGCCGAGGTCGGAGACGAATATTTCGAAGTCATTCAACGCGGCGATGTCGCTGGGTCTGTCGAAGCCGTCAACGCCCCAACCGAAACCGCCCGTCTCAACCGGTTTCTCGCCCGAGGCCGAAAGCCGGACCAGACGGTCATGGCCGGCCTCCAGGACATAGACGGTTCCCGGGGATGATACGCAGAAGGCCGTGGCACCCCTGACACCGCGCAGGACCATCACCGAATCCGCCGGGGGGTCACAAAAACAATAATCGCCGCCCGTAAAAAGGGCAGCGATTACCGTGACGACCTGAAGCGCTCTCCGGCGCCTAGAACCCGAGGCGCACCGCAATGACGTGGTTTCCCGAGAAGAATTCAGCGTCCCTGAAGGCGTAATCCACGGCGATGTTGGCGTCGCCGAGGTCGTACTGAATGCCACCACCGACGGAAAATCCGTAGATGTATTCCGAGTCGTCCGGAATGCTCGGGGCGAAGGAGCCGCCACCGCGGATGAAGAACATTTTGTTCAGCGTGGCTTCCATCCCGAGGCGATATTCGTCGTCAGAGAAATTGTTGCTCTGGAACGAGCCGGAGAAGAGCAGGTCGGCGTTCTCACTTACGGTGGATCGGTAACCTAACCCGATCTCGATCGACGCCGGGAGCTCGAACGGTGCTGTTTCGATTTTCAGGTATTGCGGAGGCCTGTTCTGGCCGTCCACATCGCCAACCTGGTAGAGGGCCGGTCCGTCATATTGCATCTGAGGGCCGATGTTCTTGACGACCACCCCGAGGCTGAGGCCCGTGAAGTCGGCCAGGTTGTCGTAGATGACCCCAACGTTGAACGCGAAGCCAGAGGCGCTGACATCCGATAGCTGTTCCGAGATGATGTTGGTTGTCACCCCGACGGCGATCCGGTCACTGAGCATCCGCGAATAGGTGATGCCAGCGGTGAAGAACTGGGGAGTGTAATTCTGGCCGGTACCGTCCGGGTTGTCCGTGGTCGTCACCGCGATCTCACCGACCGACAGCGATTTCACGCTGAGGGCGAACGTGCCCAGGTCGCCGAACCGCCCGGAGACCGCGCCGTACTCCACGCCGATGTCCGCGATATAGGACATATGCGAGAAGATCAGGTTCGCGCCGTTCTCCGTCTTGGCAACCCCCGCGGGGTTCCAGAAGAGCGACTCGATCCCCTTCGTGGTGGCGATCGTCGAACCGCCCATCGCGAGGTCTCTCGCACCGACGGGGACGAGCAGCTGTGACGCCCCCCCGGTTCCGGTCCGGTTTCCGGCGCCGGCGATGCCTTCGTGCAACGTCACGAGGACCAGGGTCACAACGATCAAAACACCGAGTAGTCGTTTCATTGTATGCTCCTTTGCAGTAAGGTCATCATTTAAAATCGGTCGAGGATCTGGCGTTCCTGGATCACCGAGAGCTTCACCACCTTGGTGCTCCCGAGGCTGGGCAAGTCGATGTAGGCGATGTAGAGGCCGCTGGCCACGGGGAGCCCGGACTCGTTCGATAGGTCCCAACGTTGGAATTGCCCGGTGTCGTCCTTCTCGAGGGTTCTCACGAGGACCCCCGCCAGGTTGAAGACCCTGATGGTCGCCCGTTCCGGCAGGTGCGTGAAGGTCACGAACCGCTGGTACTTGTTGAGTTCTTCAGAGTTCACTCCGAAGTACGGGTTTGGGAACACGTTGATCTGGTCGACCTGGCTCCTGGCGACGTCGCTCGAGTACGCCGGCGCCGTCGTCGTGAAGTTGTACGTATCGACGCCGATCTGGATCGGGTTGACGTAATCCCATTCGACCACGTCTCCGACCGTCCAGTTCGACTGATACCAGACGTTGTTCCAGGTGTAGGAGGCGCCATCGGCTCCCCCCGTCGAGCCGTCGGCCACGTGAGCCGGGTCGTACGGGGTATCGAGGATCTGGGCGTAGACGCGGGCATTGGGGTTCCAGACGTAGAACCCGTTCGCCGCGGGAGCAGTTTGCTGCCGGTCATAGAATTCGTAGTTGATCTGGATGTTCTTGTCCTTGTTCCAGATCTCGAACGGTATCCTGACCAGGAAAGGCGTTGTGGATCCCGGGCTCGGGTTCAGCGGATGGTTCGCGATGCTGAACAACCTCGCCCCGTAGAGCGTCGCCATAGAACCGCCGGACTTGATTACCCTGACGGTCTGCGCGCCGATTACCGAATCGCCTTCGACTCCCGTCCAACGGAATTCATAATCCTGTTGGAGGTCATTCACCGAGAGCGAGCCGTAGCCGGTGGCCTCATTCGAGGTGCCGGTACCATTACCGAAGTACGTAAAGTCGGTCACCGAGAAATTGCTCCCTGTCCAGCGTTGACCCGGCGCGCCCGCTGACCCTTCCGCGATCGGGATCTGTGCGCCGTTGACTGATATTTTGAAGAATGTAAGCGGGGCGGCGTAATTCACGTTCAGTGTCGTCTGGAAGCCTTCCACGATCGGGGCCGCAGGGAGACCCGGGTTGGTCGGGATGTCGTCTCTGTCCGGGAAAACGTCGCTTCCGTTGAGGACAGACTGATCCGTCAGCAGGACGGTGTTCGTGGTGACGTTTCTCAGGTTCCAGTACTTCGCCGTTCTTGCGATACTGCCGACCGTCGTGACCGTCGTCGTCCCCTGGGCGTCGAGCGGCGTGCCGAGGTATCCGTCGTCGAAGACCTGCCAGTCGACAGGAAGCGGCAACGGGGCCAGGACCAGGATGTCCCACTCTTCTCCGCCGTGGAAGATGCCGTTCTCGGTGTATTCGTGGCCGATGAGACCCATCCGGATCTCGTTCCCAACGATGGTCGGGAAGATGGTGCCTCCGCCGGCCTCGAAGGATGGAGCGCTCAGGATCGTGACTCCCGATGGAAAGGTCATGACAAGACCGTCGACCCACGCGCCTTCGGGTGACTCGACCGTAAGCGCGCAGTGGAGCTGTAGCTGGCCGGCCACAGTTCCGTAGACACCGCTGATGTCGATCGTCGAATTGACGACGGTGTCGGGACCGCGGAGAGACGTCGACCGGGCGCTGATGATGCTCGAGGGCACCCAGTCCCCGTTTGCGTCGCGGATCTCCTCAGTCTGGCTGAAGAAAACCTCGTAGTCATTCCCCGTTGTCGCCGCGGGATCGACGACGGTGACGGAGACTGTGCCGTCCGCCGTGCCGTTGTGCACGAGTGCGACCGAACCGCCGTTTCCCTCGCCGAGCGAAACGCCGGGGTTGAGGGAATGCGGCGTTACGGTGAGTATCCTCAGGGGGTTTTCAAGATTGTTCGGCACCGCGAGTAGGTCAGGGTTATAATTATATGCGGTGACTGCGAAATAATACCTGATGCCGTTGACGAGAGGCACCTGCTTAATCGCGTCCTGATCGATCGAGATGAACCGCTGGATGTAGGTGTCGTTGCCGAACTGCACCGGCACGCTAATGACGGATCCGGTATTCGGGTCGAACACCTGGTCAAAGATCTTTCCTATCCCGTCGTTGACGTCGAACGTCGCGACCCTGACGCCTTCGGCAACGGTCGCCGAGGCCGACGGGAGCTGATAAATGTTATACCCCTGAAACGCGTACTCCTTGATGACTGACGATTCCGTACCGACCACCTGGGCGTTGTTCTTGGACCAGTCGATTAAGATCTCCCTGTCGAGCTCCGTTACGGTCACTTCTGGCGCCGGAGGCGGCGTCGGCAGATCAAAGAAATTGTCGTAGGCGAGCTGTGCCTGCGCATCGTAGAATTTGAGAAGTCCGATGGCGGAAATTCTATCGACGCCGGGAATGGCCCCCGCCACAATCTCGGCGACCACGATTTCCTGAGTATCGCCGGCGGCCATCGTGAACGGACCGGACGCCAGACCGATACGACGATCGCTTGCGGGGAGCAGATCCCCGTCGAGCCAGCCCGTGCGTGTCTGCGGATCGCCGGCCAGCGCGTAGGTCGTCGAGAGGTTCGTCGATGGGTCTTCGAAGTAGGCCCCCGTCTTCCCGATTTTGCCCTGGAAGAAATTGTAGAACTGCGTGGTGCCTTCGTAGGAACCCTGCGTCGGGTCGGTGACCGATGCGTCGCCGCGAGCGAAGTAGTAGAACGCCGTCATCGGGAGGTTCTTCTTGTCGGCGACCACCTGGCCGTTCGAGATCCCGGTCTCACCGGGGGCATCCACCAGCGGCCCCTGGAAGAAGTCGAACCCGACCGCCGGCGGCGGAAGAGGGTTGTAGGTTGCGTCAGTGGCGTTGGCGTTGTAAACGAAGCCGAGGCTCAGGGTGGTATCGCAGCCGGCGTAATCATCGGTGGAATTCCCGAGATCCGGGTCCGACCACATTGAGACGTACATGCTGTCGATGTCGCCCAGGCTCTTGTTGATGATGACGTACTTCCTGAAGAACATGCTGCCGAGGGCACCCTGCTGTGCGTATGCCCAGACCGTTGTCTGCATCTCGAGGCCGATCGGGTTCGAGCCATACAGGTTGGTCGTACGGTTCGCGTCGAGATCGTTGGCGACGAACCAGATCGTCTGGTCGGCGCCGGGGACGCCCGGAATGTCGATGTCGGGGTCATAGGTCCCACTGTTGTCGACGTCCGTGAACGGAGCGCCGTCGGTTGCCGGCCACTCAGACCAGTCGGATTCATATTGAGCGCGGACTGCGGCCTCCGATATTCCCTCGTCGGTGGCTTCCCCCGACACATTAGCGTCGAACTCCGATCCCGGATGTTCGTCCGGCCTCACGCGATAGATCCTGTTTTTCGGGAGGTCCGGGCTTTCGGCAACCCCGGGGCTCAGGATTTTCCCGCCCTGCAAACCTTCGCGGTAGGCGGTGCCGCCGACCCGCACCTCGCCCTCGGCCTTCCCACCCCAGAGGAACCCCGATTGAAAGACGGCCGTTTTCCTCGATCCTTTCGGATACACGAGTCCGGAGTTGGCCTCCTGCGCGTCGATGTCGGAGATGCCCGTATTCTTGAACACCGTCGAGATGTCGTTGATATTCAGATACGCCCTGACGGGTGATCCCGTCGGCGTGGAGACTTTCTGCTTCGCCTGCTTGTCGCCACCGGCGGCGTTGGCCGCATCGGGGGTCAGGAGGCAGAGGCTCAGCGCGACGGCGAGAGTCGTGGACAGTGTGAGTTTCATATTCGTTCGCTCCTGTTTTGTGTGGAGAGTCGTCGAGGGATCAAATTAATATTCCAGACGGACGCCGAGCCGGATCTGGCGCGGCGGACCGTAGAAGAACGGCACGGTATTCAGTCCGCCCGCATTCTGGTACTGTTCGTAGTAATCGATGTTGACGGCCCGATACATGTCCGCATAATCCTGTCCGTACGTCTGAACGAGCTGTCCCCCGAGCGCGGGATCGCTGAGGTAGCCGTCGTCGTCGGTCGTACCGGTCCGCAGGAAAACGTTTGTGACGTTCTTCGAGTCGAACAGGTTCGTCACCATAAAATAGATGGTGGCGCTCAGTTTCTCGAAAAGGCTGAAGCTCTTGTCGATCCTGAGGTCGGTCTGGAAATACCACGGGGTCGACGACGAGTTCAGGGGCTGGGTCGGTTGGCGGTCACGTGCGTCGCCCTCGAGGTCCGCCCCGCCGATGCCCATCGTGAACGGGTGTCCGCTGTTGAAGCTCATCAACAGGGCGCCTCCGAACTCCTGGAGGATCGGGGGCCCGTCGTTTTTCCCGAAATGGTAGTCGAGGTTGATGTTGCCGCGGATGGCGTTGTTGAATTCCAACGGCGTCACGTATTGCGGGGTGAATACGGTCACGCCGTCGAGCGGAGCGCCGACGATGCCCCGGTTGGAGTTCGGGAACGATCCGGTCCCCTGCGCATCGTTGAATGAGAGCGAGGCGTTGAGTTGCACCCTCCTGGTCCGGCGCATGTTGAAGGTCATCTCGACGCCCTTGGTGGTCGCGAAATCGCCGTTCCTCAGGATGAAATACGATCCGAATTGTGAGTTGACGGTTCTCTGTTGATCGTAGACGATCTGATCCTGGATGTCTTTATAATACCCGGTGATGTCGAACGACGCGAAATCGCTGATCTGCTGCGTGAAGCCGATTTCATACTGCGTCGTGCGGGTCGGTCGTACATCGAAACCGACCGGGGCCGGGATGAAGAAACCGCCGCCGAGATTCGCGCCGGTGGCGTAGTAGCCCTGGTAGATGTCCCGGAGCCTCGATTGCTGGACGAACTTGCCGAACTGCGCGTGGAAGACGGTCTGGTCGGTGACAGGAAACGCCATGCCGATCCTCGGGCTGACGGCCTTGTACGGGGTCACCTTGTACATACCATTGATGTCGAACTGGTTGGTCGACTTGTTGATCGCATCTTCCGGATGCTCGGGGTTGATGAATGCGTAGCTGTCGCTGTTGATGTAATCGTACCGCAGGCCGAGGTTCAACACCAGGTCCTTGAACTCAATCTTGTCCTGGAGGTAGAGGGCCGCGAACACCGGGTGTTTCGCCCTGAAGAGCCCGCCTTCCGGATAGACGTCGAACATATCGAAGAAGCTGCTGCTGCCGTCGTCCGCCTCGGCCCCGAATTCGTCGTACCCGAAGTTGTTGACGCCGCGTGTAATCAGTATCTGTCGGACCGCTTCGGTGTAGGCCGATCCGGTGAGGTTCGGGTCCAGCCCCGCGACCAGTCCGGCGATGGCGAACGCGCCCTCATTGCCGAAGCTGTAGTTCCTGAACGTGTAGCGCTGGTATTCGCCGCCGACCTTGATCGAGTGCTGGTCCATCTGGGAGGTGAGGCCGCCCGAGATGGTGAAATTCTCCCTCCGGAACTTGACGTAATCGGCCACCGGGTCGCCCGGGGCGTTAAAGGAGAACGTGAAGATGTCGATCTTGTCCGGCCGGAGGTAGGCGGCCGCGAAATTGGTGACGCCTAACGCGGCGTTCGCCGCGCTGTCACCGTAGTGCATAAAATCGTCGCCCATGAGCGGGTCGAACGTGCTCGACGATTGGCGGAAATAACCGATGTTGACGTCATAGTACGTGTTTGGATCGATGAGATGGGTGAGTTTGACGTTGTAGGCGCCGTTGCCGGTCTCGATTTGCTCGATCCTGCCGGTGTTCAGGACGTTTGCGATGTTGCCCGTCACGCGCGCTGCGCTGAAGGCGTTGAAGTTGGTGCCGTTCGTGTAGGTGCCCCCGAACCGGACCTGTACCGGTTGGAGGTCCAGGGTCAGCGTACCGGTATAGGTGTACTGTTCCAGGGAGTTGCCGTAGACTGGCCCGGCCGGGTACTGCAGGTCAATCGAATCGCCGGTGACCGGATCCGAGATGACACCGAGGCTGATGCCCGGGTACGGCTGTGGGGTCTGGTCCCTGTTGAACCCGTAATTGAAGAGTCCGAAGAATTTGAGTTTCTCGTTGAGCAGCGGGCCGCTCAGCGTACCTGTGAACTCGTTGAATCCGTACGAGTAGGTCCCAAGCGTCTTCTTGCTCGCAAAGAGGTCCTCGGTGCTCTTGAAGCCGACGTTGTCGGTCGAGTACTGCGCGCTCGCCTTCCAGTCCGAGGTGCCCGACTTCAGCTGCGTCTGGATGATGCCCGAGTTGGCTCCGCCGAATTCGGCGTTGTAGCCGCCGGCCTGGACCTGGATTTCCTCGATCGCATCCTGGACCAGGGTCACGGCCCTCCCGCCAACGAACTTGTTCGTGATCGGCACACCCTCGAGGTAGAACCCGACCTCGTCCTGGCGGCCGCCGCGGATGAACACGGTGTTATCCTGGAGGACCACGCCCGGAGAGAGGGCGATGATATTGTTCACGCCCCGGACCGGCAGGTTCGCGATGTCTTCACCGGTCGTGATGCGGACGGCGTTCGTCGCGCTCTTGTTCACGAGCGGGCGCTCGGCGACGATCTCCACCGGCTGCAGCTGCAATTCCTCGCTCGTCAGGCCGATGTTGAGGTCGGTGGTCAGCCCGGAGTTCACCCTGATGTTGCTGACCGAGACGACCTGGTATCCGACGTAACTCGAGCGCACGGTATGGACGCCGGCAGGTACGTTCTGGATGACGTAGTTGCCGTCGATGTCTGTCGCGGCGCCGAGGGACGTCCCCTCGATCGAAACGCTCGCGCCGATCAGCACTTCGTTGCTGGCCTGATCGGTGACGGTCCCCTTGACCTTACCTGTTCCCTGCGCGAGTACGAGCGCCGGAAGAAGGAGAAGAGTGCCTATGAGTGTGAGTCGGGTTAGCATCGCTGCACCTTTCAGGATTGATTGAGTGTGATTGCATGGCCTCACCTGCGTGCGAAGCGGACCGCCGGGTCCAATCACGGAGCCAACTCCCACCGGATGCGGAGGGAGGATTGAAATCGAAGGAATTCCCTGGAAAGTTATCTCAAAGAATCAATAAATATTTCCTTCGACCGGGTTAAAGTGTTGATTGAGAGAGTGATTCATAACTGCCGGCAATATAATAAAGGGTTTTTTGGTTGTCAAGTATAATCGGATAAAATGACCACCTTTTAGAGCAAAACCGTACGAACATCGGACACCCCCTGAATACGGGCAATTTCACGTAATATTTCGGGTAGGACGGGTCCGTCCGTCGAGATCACCGTGAGGGCTTTTTCCCCGGGCTTGAGCCTGCCGAGGGAAAGGTCCGAGATGTTGACGGAAGCTTGGGCGAGGATGGCGCTGACGCGTGCGAGCATACCAGGTTTGTCGGTATTGTAATAGATGAGGAGGTGGCCTTCAGGTTTCGCCTCGAAGTGATAACCGTCGAGCCCTGTAATTCTAACATCGCTCGCTCCGAAAACCGTTCCGGCAACCAGCCTGCTCCCCGATTGAACGGCGCATTCCGCAACGAGCTCGAGCGGGTAGCGGCCCGGCCCCGGTTCGAGGAGTGCGAGTGTCGAGAGTCCCCGCTCGCGGGAGAGAAGCGAGGCGTTGATGTAATTCACCGATTCCGAGAGCATCGATGCGAGCAACCCTTTCAGGAACGCGGCGAGGGTGACGTCCTTCGAATCATCCGGAACGCTGCCCCTCAGCGCGAGCTTTACGCCGGTCACCGGACCCGGGTGGAGCTGAGCGATGAGCCGGCCCATCTTTTCGGAGAGGATGAGGATCGGAGCAAGCTCCTTCCTCATCGAGGAGCGGATCACGTCGGCGTTCACCGAACCGACGACGTTCCGTTCCATCAGATAGTCTGAGACCTGGCGAGCGATTTGGATCGCCACCTTCTCCTGCGCCTCGCCGGTGGACGCCCCCAGGTGGGGGGTGCAGACGATCCGGGGGTGGGTGACCAGCGCGCGGTCGGTGGGGGGTTCCTCCTCGAACACGTCGAGCGCGGCGCCTGCAACGATCCCCTCGTCGAGCGCGATCAGGAGGTCCCGCTGGTTCAGGATTCCGCCCCGGGCACAGTTGATGATTCGAACGCCCCGACGGCACTGCCGCAGAGTGTCGAGGTCGATGAGATTCCTGGTCTCGGGCGTGAGGGGCGTATGGAGGGATATGAAGTCGGCGCACCGGTAGAGCTCCGGAAGGCCCGACGGTTCCACGCCGAGTTTCCGCGCCGCTTCGTCCGAGACCAGGGGGTCATAAGCGAGCACCCTCATTCCGAACGCCGCCGCCCTCCTCGCGACTTCCAGCCCGACCTTCCCGAGCCCGATCAGCCCCAGCGTTTTTCCGGAGACTTCAGTCCCGACGAACTCCTTTCGCTTCCATTCCATCGCACGGACGCTCCGGTCGGCGGCGGGTATGTTCCGCGCGAGGGCGAGCATCATCGCGATCGTATGCTCCGCGGTGGAGACGGTGTTGCCCCCCGGGGTGTTCATCACCACGACCCCGCGTCGGGTGGCCTCCTCCAGGTCGATGTTGTCCACGCCGGCGCCCGCTCTACCGACGACACGCAGCGACCGTCCCGCCGCGAGGACCGCGGCGGTCACGGTGGTCCGGCTCCTGACGACCAGCGCGGCGTATTCCCCGATGGATGCCAGGAGCGCTTCCAGGCTGACCTCGGGCTGGTAGGTGACATCGAAACCCTCGGCGGCGAAGACTTCTCGCGCCTTTTCGTCGACGGCGTCGGCGATGAATATGCGGACCTGTGCGGTCATCGGCTACGCCAGGGCATAACACCCCTGGACGGCCGTCACCCCCGCCCCCGGCGGCACCCGGAATCCGGAATCCGACAGTGCTCGCTCGAGCGCCGCGGCGACGGTCACCATGTCCAGTTCATCATAGTAACCGAGATGCGAGATCCGGAACACGCGCCCCTTCCAGGCCCCCTGGCCTCCCGCCGCGACCACCCCGTAGACATCCTCCAGCGTCCTGTTGAACACCCTCCAGTCGAGGCTTTCAGGCAGCCGAACGGCGGTGACTGCGGCGGACGGCTGTTCCGAGGCGAGGTCGAGCCCCATCGCGATGACGCCTGCCCTGAGCGCTGAGGCGAGCCTCAGGTGCCGCGCCCAGACCTGTTCCATCCCCTCGGCGAGGATGGCCTGAAGCGCGAGGTCGAGCCCCGTCACCAGGGATACGGCGGGCGTCCAGGGTGTATCGTTCGTGGCGTGAGTGTCGAGGGCCTTCCTGAGGTCGAAATAATACCGCGGCAGCGTGGAGTGCTGCATCGCGCTCTCCGCCCGCTCGCTCAGGGCGATGAACGCCAGTCCGGGCGGGACCATCAACCCCTTCTGCGAACCGGTGACGCAGACGTCGACGCCCCAACGGTCGAAACGGAGCTCGTGCGCGCCCATCGCGGAGATCGCATCGACGCAGACGAGCGCCGATGACTGTTCACGGACCGTCGCCGCGAGCGCCTCGACATCGAAAAACGTGCCTGTCGAGGTCTCGCTTTGCGTAATGTAGACCGCTTTTGCGTCAGGATGCGCCAGGAGGATTCCGGCCAGCCCGGCCGGCGTCATCGTCTTCCCCCACTCCACGCTCGCGTCGACGGCGTTGAGCCCGAAGGCGCGCGACAGTTTCACCCAGCGTTCCCCGAACTTTCCGCCGTTGATGGATACGATCTTGTCGCCAGGCGAGAACAGGTTGACGAACGAGGCTTCGACCGCGCCCGTTCCCGAGCAGGTCAGCGTGAGGACGGGACGGGCGGTCTGAAAGAGGGTCCGGAGGTTGGCGTTGACGCGGGCGGCGATCTCGCGGTATTCGGCCTTCCGGTGGTGGATGATCGGCTCGGCCATCCTGAGCAGGACCCGCTCCGGAACTGGAGTGGGTCCGGGGGTGAAGAGTCTTCGTTTCATCATCTGTTAATCATCTGAAAATCATCTGAAAATCCGGGGGAGCTTTGTGGTGGTCGGGTTGACGTTCGACCGAAATATATAAAGAAAATCGGTCCGATATCAAACCTTCGGGCCGGGCGCTGGAACTCTCGTCCGCGGTCGCCCGGGCATTGTGGCGCACGATCGATTCCCGTATATTGGTGCGGACTGAAGAGGAGAACCCACCGATGGAGAATCTAACGCGCCTCGACGAGCTCACAAAGCGACTCAGGAAGGAGTGCCCCTGGGACCGCGACCAGACGCACGAATCGCTCGCGGCGCACCTCATCGAGGAATCGTACGAGGTAGTGGACGCGATAGAGAGCGGAAAACCCGAGCAGCTCCGGGACGAACTCGGCGACCTCCTGCTGCAGGTCCTGTTCCACTCGAACATCGCGGAAGAACGCGGAGACTTCCGCCTCGCGGACGTCGCGGACAACCTCAGCAATAAGTTGATCTCCCGTCACCCCCATATCTTCGGCGACACGGTCGTCTCGGGGGGGGCTGCCGAGGTGAAGGAGAACTGGGAACGTCTCAAGATGCGGGATGGCCGGGAGTCTGTGCTCGACGGGCTCCCTCCCCACCTCCCCGCCCTGATGCACGCCGGGCGGGTGCAGGAGAAGGCGTCATCCACCGGTTTCGACTGGGAACATTCGGAAGACGTCTGGAAGAAGGTTGAGGAGGAAACGGCCGAATTGCGCAAGGAGGTGGCCGAGGGGAACGTGGACGGGATACGCGAGGAGTTCGGCGACCTCCTCTTCGCGATGGTGAACTACGCGAGATTCCTGAAGGTGGACCCGGAGGAATCCCTCCGGTACGCGGTGAGAAAATTCAAGAAACGGTTCAACTACATCGAAGCGGCGCTGAAAGCCGGCGGAAGGAGGCCCCACGATGCCACCCTCGCGGAGATGGATGCGCTCTGGAACGAATCAAAGACGGCACCCTGACCCCCGTCACGGCCTGCGTTTCCGCCCTGAGTCGGGAGCTGGCTCCGGCAAGCCCTCGCCCTCCCGGAATTTGTCGTAGGCGTCGATGATCTCCATGACGAGGCGGTGGCGAACGACGTCGTTCCTGTTAAAGTAACAGAACTCAATCCCCCTGATTCCCCGCAGGATCTCCTGGATCTGCACCAGGCCTGACACCGTCTTCAACGGCAGGTCGATCTGCGTGACGTCGCCGGTGATGATCGACTTGGAATTCACCCCGAGCCGCGTCAGGAACATCTTCATCTGCATGGCCGACGCATTCTGGGCCTCGTCCAGGATGACGCAGGCGTTGTTGAGCGTCCGGCCGCGCATATAGGCGAGCGGGACCACCTCGATGACGTTTCGCTCGATGTAGGTCTTGAGCTTGTCAGGCTGGATCATGTCGTCGAGGGCGTCGTAGAGCGGGCGGAGATACGGGTCGATCTTGTCCTTGAGGTCTCCCGGGAGGAACCCCAGGCTTTCCCCCGCCTCAACCGCCGGTCGCGTGAGGATGATCTTGACCACATCACGGTTTTTGAGCGCGGCCATGGCCATCGCGACCGCCAGGTAGGTCTTCCCCGTCCCCGCGGGCCCGATCGCGAACACGATGTCGTTGTTTCTGACCGCCCTGATGAACTCCCTCTGCCCGGGTGTCTTCGCCCGGATGATGCCATTCCTCGTGAAGAGGACGGCAGTGTCCATCCCCTCCTCCCCTACCTGCGACATCGCCTCGCGGGGGATAGCCGGCCCACCGTTGACGGTCACCAGGTCTATGACCGTGCCGATGTCGTTCATCGTCAGGCCACCGTTCTTCGAGAGGATGTAGATCAGCTCCCGGAAGATTTTCTCGAGCGCGTCGACCTCCTTCTGAGTCCCCCGGAGGGAGATCTGGGACCCGCGCGCCGTGATGGAGGCGTCGAAACGACCCTCGATGAACCGGAGGTTGGCGTCGTTGAGCCCGAGCAGCCTGAGTATATCGACGCCTTCCGCGCTTATCTTCTTAGAGACCAAGGGAAAAAAAGCGGTTGCTGGTGGCAAAATGGCAAAGCCCTCCACGCCGGAGTGCGGCGTGAAGGGCTTGCCTGGGTATCGTACCGAATTCTCTCAACGGAGAGAACGATGCACTGGACGGCTCCGTCGGTTACGGAATCAAGTTCGGTTCCGCCGCGGCCTTCGACCGGTAATACTTGTTTGCGGCCGACTGTTCATCCTTCGAGAGTTCGGTCCCGTCGGGGATCTTGAGGATCCACGCCGGCTGGATGACGTCGGGGTCCTTGATCATGTCGCGGTTGCTCTGCCAGATTTTGGGCCAGAGCCACGCGTTGTTGTACATATCCGGCTTCTTGGCGATGTTCCAGAGACAGTCCCGGTTTTGCGACCAGGTGCCGACCGTGTACGTTTTCTCCCTCTGGAGGCTCTTCATCAGGGATGCGACCTTCGCCTGCAGGCCCGAGACGCGGTTGCCGTAACGGGGGATCAGGGCGATCTTGCTCTTCGACATTTCAGCGAGACGGGCGTCCAACGCGATGATTTCGTCCCGGTGGTTGAGCAGCTCAGCGTCCGACATCCTCTGGAGCTCGGCGACGCGCGATTCCATCGTCCCCAGTTCCTTGTCGAAGGCTTCAACGTCTGAACGAGTCACGCCGAGCATGGCGTAGAGAGCATCCTCACAGGCGCGGACATCCGTCGTAGCCTTCTCGTTCCCGGCCTTCATCGCGGTGATGTCGCCGTCGAGCTTGGTCATCTGCGTCGTGAGTTCAGCTTTCCGGGTGGTCAGGCGGGTCATTTCAGCCTGCCACTGGTCTTTCGTCATCTCCTCCTGGGCGAACGCGATCTCCGGAACGGCGATGGCGAACGCGACGAGGAGCATCATGAGAGTCTTCAGGGTCGTTGTCATTGGCCACCCAGCGCTTTCTTGACGGCTTCCTGATCGGACTGGCACTGCTGTAGCTTGCCGTTCTGTTCCGCGAGCTGCCGTTCGAGATTCGCCAGTTCCTTCTGCCTGTCAGCTGAGGTCTTCTCCATCGCCGTAACTTCAGCCTTTAAATCGCTCAGCGCCTTGAGGTCTTCCGCTGAGGGCCCGCTGGAGCAGCTCGTAAGCACCAAAGCCACCAACAGGAATAGCGTCCCTGTCAGCGTTTTGATCAATCCTTGAATGCGTTGCATATCACTCTCCTGATTATGGTAGATTCCGTTGAACGCGTATTCTAAACTCTTGTCGTTTTGACGGCGGAAGTATATGAAAAAATCACGACTTTGTCAAGCATTCCTGTTATTGGACGCTATTTACGCCATTTCTACTGAAACCTACCCTCAGAGAAGCCCCTTTTCGGCCATACTGGTGAAATCGTGTCCCGCGATGATGACGTGGTCGTGGACGGGAATCCCCAGGATCTTTCCGGCCTCCGAGAGCTGTCGCGTAATCCGAATGTCCTCGCCGCTCGGCTCAGGATTGCCGCTGGGGTGGTTGTGAAGCAGGATGATGCCTGCGGCCGGCTCGAGGATCGCGGGCTGAAACACCTCACGGGGATGGACAAGTGAAGAATTCAGAATTCCGGTGGTGATGGTGACGTCGCGGAGCAGGTGGTTCGCGCTGTCGAGGAGGATGACCTTGAAGACCTCCTGTTTCAGGTGCCTCAGGGTCGGGCCGTAGCGGCGGACGATGTCCCGCGGCGACGAGACTGAAGTTTTTTCGCCCCCGCCCCCGGCGGCGGCGCGGCGGCCGAGTTCGAGGGCGGCGACGATTCCGACCGATTTCGTCGGCCCCATCCCCCGGATGCGGCCGATCTCCCGAACGTTCCTGGTCGCCAGGCGGGAAAGGTCTCCGAACTCGTCGATCAGGGACCTCGCCAGATCGATCGCCGTCGCACCTCTCGTCCCGTTGCGGATCACGAGGGCGAGCAGTTCCGCATCAGAGAGTTCACCGACCCCGCGGGCAAGGACTTTTTCCCGAGGCCGCTCGGAGGGGTGCCATTCGGAAATCCGCAACCTCGGGGGTGATCCATCCGGCGACAGGCCGCGCTTGTCAGTCGGACGGATCAATGTTCTCCGACGGTCACGGAGCCGACGCGGCGGATCGCCCCTCGGGAGTATTCCATGACATCCAGATATCGGTTGACCCGGCCGCCGCTGAGGGTGATGTCGGAGTGCAGGCCCTTGTAGCCGGTGACGACTCCGAGTCTGGCCGCGATCTCGCTCCTGGACCGGGCGCCCGAGCGGACCTGCTCCAGGACGAGGTTCATGGCGTCGTATCCGTACAGCGTGAATTTCGTCGGCTTCCTCCCGATCCCTCCCTCAAAGGCGTTGGAAAACGCCACCATCGGGGAGTCAACCAGGGGGAAACGCGAATCAGAGACGAAACGGACCCCCTCCACCGATTCCCGATTGTCCCGGAGCCGGTCCGGATCGAACCACTCGTTGTTGCCAAGGACCTGTGCGCGGATGTTGAAATAATTCAATTGCGGTGCAACGTAGTCGAGCTGGCCCGGGTCGCCGAGGGCCACGAAGATTCCATCCGCTGAGACCATCGGTACGTCGGTCTCTTCCGCGGTGGTGTCCGCCGAGGCGATCGGCAGGCCGAGCGATTCGGCGACAGCATAACCACGGAGTCCGAACAGGGTGGTGACGCTCACGAACGGATCGGTGGACGAATCGCCGGCGGCGAGGGAGCTGTCGATGCCGAACGCCCCGAGGGCGGAACGGAACTCGGGTTTCAGGAGGTCGGACCGGTGAACCATCGTCCCCTGGGCCATCACCGCCCGTCGAACGGAATAAAACGCGTCGCGCAGATCGGTCGCTTCGGGTGGGAAATACACGGAACAGTACACCGTGGCGCCGAGCGCTTCCGCCTCCTTCACGAACGCCTCGGCGTGCGAACGACCGACCGGTTCGTCTGATGCCAGCACCGCGAACGAGGACATACGCAGATCGTTGACCGCATACTGCGCGGCAGCCCGGCCGCGCATGGCATTGTCGGGGTTCGCCTGGAAGATGAACGGACCGACGGCGGCGAGCCTGTCGGCGGTGGCCGTCGGCGAGATGATTGGGAGCCGGAGTGAGTTTGCCTCGACCGACGCGGCCGCGAAGATGTCGCTGAAGACCGGCCCGATCAGGACCCTCACCTTCGTTGATACCGCCAATTCACGCACCAGTGCGGCCGACTTCGCGGTGTCCCTGCCTGTGTCTCTCACCAGTATTTCCACGCGTCGCCCGCGCGAGACCCCCGCATTGTGGCCCTCGGCCGCGAACCTGATGCCGTCAAGCAAATCCCTTCCGATCCGACCAATGTCCGAATCCGGGTTTTCCGCCATCAACGGGAGGAGTGCCGCGACCTGGATTCCCTCACCGGCCGCAATGTCCTCGAGCATCGCGTCGATCTCCGGAATGGAGCCTGCGGCGTCCGGGTGGCTGCGGAGGTTTTCGAGCACCCTCAGGGCGAGGGTGTCTTCTCCACGGCGGACGTATGCGTTCGCCAGGGCGAATGCCGCGGTGGTATGGAGCCCTGCAGGAAGCGCTACAGCAGTCAGTCGCTTGAGCTCCGAAAGCGGCAGATGTGCGGACGCAATCACTCCAAAGAGATCCCACGCGCGCCCGGAAAGCGCCGACGTCGGATGGAGCCTGAGCAGGTCGACGCTGGTCGAGGCGGCAAGGTCGTGGTTCCCCATGCGGAACTCGCTCAGGGCGGCGACATAGAGCGCCTCGTCAGCGTAGGCCGAGCGGGGAAACCTGTCGAGGAGGGTCCGTGCCCGGTCGAGCGCCGGTTCGAACCGGCCCGCCCGGTACTCCGATTTGGCGGCCATCACCAGCGCGGCCGTGACCCTCGGATTGCGCCCCGGGGCATCGACAACCGCGCTGAACGCGGCGGCGGCCGAACCGTACCTTGCGGCGCGAAATTCAGAGAGCCCGTCGGAAAATAGTTTTCCGATGGGGTCGTCTTGCTGCGCGCCGGCTCCCCCGGCACCGAAGGCCGCGTGAGCCAGGAACAGGAAGAAGAGCAGCTGGCATCGTTTCATCGAGTGGCGGTCTGTTGTGATCCGTTCGGCGGGCATATCGCGAGCCGCCCACAGGTAGAAAACGTAATAAAATAATCGCGGTCGATCAAGGGGTGGTCACCCCAAGTCACATCACGAATCTCAAGACGGTTCCATCGCATTGCGTTTGAAAATCCCTCCCCATTCCGTATATTATCCGCGCCAAGCCTCCCGCGCAGTACATCGCCGGGGCGACCTCCCGACCGGCTGAAGTGGCGGAACTGGCAGACGCGCTGGACTCAAAATCCAGTCCGGCTTACCCCGGGTGTGGGTTCAATTCCCACCTTCAGCACACGATGCTCCCCCCTCCGAAACGACGAAGGCCGGGTCCGTAAGGATCCGGCCTCGCCATTTCCCGCTCCGGCGGGATTCCCTTACTTGCTGATCTGGCTGTAATAACCGGGGACAGGCCTGTTCGACATATAAAACGAATTGTACGTGTTCTGGAGATCGAGCGACGTGCCCACGTCGTTGCCATAGCGTGAAAGCGACCACCATTCGGGTATGAACCCCGCGGGCTGGTTCTGGGGATAGAGCAGCGCCGCGTCCGGGGTTCCCGAGACCGGATCGTTCGGGAGATCGGCAAGGGTCGGCATAAACCCGCCCCACCGCACGACGTCGACCGTTTGGGTCGAGATCCCGAGGAGCTCACCGTTGGCGATGCGGGTCTTGAAGAACTGCCTGATCAGGCGGACTTCACCCGCTTCCAGCAGGTCCCAGAGCACCGGCCTCACGCCGAACACCGTGGTTGAGTCATAGTAGAAACCAATCGAGAAGTTCAGGATATTCGTCTTCCCGGGACCGATGTCGGTGTGTTCATTGAAACGACCGCTGTCGCTGTTGACGATCACGAATCCGTTCGGCGGGATGTCGGCCGGCCGATCGCCCCCCGCCTGTTGGAACAGGATTTCCGGATCGTAGTAGATGTACCCGGTATCCGTCTTCACGATGTAATCGAAATTGATCGTCCCCGTCGTGAGGTCGAAGAAGAATTCCTTGCGCTGCGCGTACATCTGCACGACGTACCGGTCGAGGATGCGGACATTCAACGGCAGGGTGACGGCGGCGTTGAGTGTCACCGAGGATCCGCTGTTCAGGGCAGTCCACCGCCTCCCGCCGTTCGTGGTCATCAGCATAAGTCCGTTCTCCCCTGTAATCCACCCCCTGCGCGAATCGATGAAGACCACCGAACGCAGGCTCGCCGTCGTACCGCTGGTCTGTTTCGCCCAGGCCCTTCCGGTGACGCTCTTATGGAGGATCGTGCCACTGTCGCCCACCACCCAGGCCAGCGTGGTACCCGCGAGGAAATGGCTGCCGCGCAGCGTGACGGTGGTGTTGGTGGTGTCGGTGGTCCAGGTGGTACTGGGGTTGCCCGCGTTCCTGGAGAGGAGGATCGTTCCATTCTCACCAGCGACCCAGGCCGTGTCCCCGACCGAACCGCTGATGCCGATCGTATTGAAATTCGTCGCGTTGTATGCGGCGCCGATAGGGAGCGCGTCCCAGGTACCGGAACTGAATGAACGCAGGATCAGGCCGGAATCGCCGCAGGCGAAAATCTTCGAGACCGTCGCCATCTTGATCGAATTGATGTTCTTCGTGGTGCGGGAATTCTGCGAGACCCACGATCGACCCCGCGTCGTCGTACGAAGGATCGTCCCGCAGTCTCCGGCGGCGAACCCCGACACGGTCAGCGGAATGGAGGAGATGCTGTTGATGTCGCAGGTTGCCGGCGCCGTCACGGGGATGAAATCGTACGATACTCCCACCCTCACTGCGCGGAACATCGCGCCGTTGTCACCGCCCACGTAACCGGTATCCGGATAGGGGAAGTCGAGCGCGTTCAGGTCCTGCGCCGGGACGGAGGTCGGGATGATCCAGTCGGCGCCGTCGTTCTCCGTCTGCAGGAACGTGCCGTTGTCGCCCACGACGTTCAGGCTCGCCGGGTACGATTCGTCGAACCACTGGATCGTCTTGTTCGTGGGGTTGTAGAGTTCGATCCAGGAGTACGCGTAGTATTTATCCGGCGGCAGCGTGAAGACCTCGTTGATGATCAGGTCTTCGCCCAGGGGCCGGGTTTTCTCTGACGGCGGCGGGGTGACAAGACTGCATCCCGACAAGGTCATGATGACCACCGCCGCGAGGGCTCCTGCGTAGATCGTTCGGTTGAGCATGAAATTCTCCAGTGAAATAACCGTCATCGTGCGTCGTTGTTAGAACATCACCTCGAAGGTGATGGTATGGGTTCCCGGGAGGTACGTGAAGTTGTTGTAGGCGTAATCGAGGGTGCTGTTGATCCCCAGGGAGTTGAGTTTCACGCCGAACCCGGCCGTGATGTCCTCCTGGTCGTAGGC